>CBDBPB010000009.1:0-117930 GCA_965208615.1 Spirochaetota bacterium | reverse complement strand
ATATAAAAGGGGGATGTTTATGATGTTGCTTTTGTTAACATGGAATTTAACGATATTATGGCAAATATCCAGGTTAGTAGTCTTGATCTACAGAAGACATCTAAGCTTACTGTTGTTGGTTCTAAAAAGATGGTTGTATTTGATGATATAGCTGAAAATAAGATTGCTGTATATAATAAAAGTATTAACTCATTGGGGGGTTGTGAGGTTTTATATCCCGAGGTTGATTTAAGTGAGCCTCTTAGGGTTGAGCTTGAGCATTTTTATGATTGCATTACGAATAACAAAGAGTGTATAACAGGTATTAATCATATTTTAGAAGTGGTAAAAGTATTATCTAGGGGTTAATATTATGAAAATACCTTTGTTGATCTGACTAGTCAATATAATAGTATTAAAACCCAGATAGACAGTATAATTCAGAAAGTTATTAACGAGGGAGCTTTTATTAAGGGTGATTATATAAACAGTTTTGAAAAGGACTACGCTAAAAAATATGGAATAAAACATTGTATTAGTGTGGCTAATGGTACTGATGCTATATACATAACTCTAAAGGCTCTTGGAATTGCTAGTGGTGATGAGGTAATAACCACTGCATTTAGTTGGATATCTACTGCTGAAGCTATTAGTAATACTGGTGCAAGGCCTGTATTTGTTGATATTGATCCTGATTACTATAATATTAAAGTTAGCGAAATAGAAAATAAGATTACTAAAAGAACTAGAGCCGTATTAGTAGTTCATTTATATGGTCAGCCTGCACCTTTAGATAAGATTAATAGTATATGTAAAAACCATAATATTTATCTAATTGAGGACTGTGCTCAAGCACACTTTGCCAGGTATAACAAGCAAATAGTAGGAACTTTTGGTATAGCTGGTACTTTTAGTTTTTATCCCTCTAAAAACCTTGGTGCATACGGTGATGCTGGAGCAATAATAACCAATGATGATATTTTAGCTAAGAAAATTAGGATATATGCTAATCACGGAGTTTTAAATACGAATCAACATGGTATAAACAGCCGTATGGATGGGATACAAGGGGCAATATTATCCGTAAAATTAAACTATATACTTAAGTGGAATAAAATGAGATATGAAAATGCTCTTAAATATAATAAATTGCTTAAAGGTTTAGTCACACCCAAAATTAGGGATGATCATGTATTCAATTGTTATGTTATAAGGGTTAGGGATCGTGATGGCCTTAAGGACTACCTTAATAAAAAGGGTATTTCTACAGCTATACACTATCCAAGTGCCATACCATTTAGTAAAGCTTATGATTATTTAAATCATAGTACGGATGATTTTCCTATATGTTATAAATATCAGGGTGAGGTATTATCTCTACCTATATTTCCTGAGCTAACTGATGAGATGATTAGCTTAGTAGTTGACCATATACATAAATATTATGCTATTTAAGATATGCAATTAAAATAGCTATATCTGTTGGATTTACTCCCGATATTCTAATAGCCTGTCCAACAGAGTGAGGGCGTATTTTTTTAAGCTTTTCTCTTGCCTCATTCAGTAATCCATTAAGTTTATCGTAGTCTATATCTTTGGGTATTGTTTTATTTTCAAGCTTCTTAAACTTATTTATCTGATCAATCTGCTTTACTATATATCCTTCATACTTACACTGTATCTCAACTTGCTTTAGCTCATCCGAACTAAGACAGCTTAGTTCGTTATATAGGCTGGCAATATCTTTTAGCAATATATCATTTCTTTTTATGATGGTATTTAGACCTATACCTGAACTTAGTTTTTTTTCTTTGTAGTATTTAAAGTTATCAAGGTCAGTTTTGTTTATGAACTTTGACTTGATAAAGGATACACCTTTTTGTATGTTAGTCATTTTAGTTTTAAACTGGCTATAATATTCTGTATTTATTAAACCTAAACTATATCCATAATGTAATAATCGTTCATCAGCGTTATCATACCTAAGATTTAACCTATACTCGGCACGAGAGGTAAACATTCTATAGGGTTCGGATGCGCCTTTTGTAATAAGGTCGTCTATTAGAACGCCGATATAGCCTTCTGATCGGTCTATTATAAAGGGATTTTTAGCTTTTAATTTTAGTGATGCATTAATACCAGCCATAATTCCTTGTGCAGCGGCTTCTTCGTAGCCGCTCGTACCGTTTATTTGTCCTGCGAAATATAAGTTTTCTATTAGTTTAGTCTCTAACGTTGGCATTAGCTGATTGGGATTAGAAAAGTCATATTCTACGGCATAACCCATTCTTATTATTTTAGCGGATTCAAGGCCTGCAATTGAGCGTATTAAATTATATTGGACATCCTCTGGTAAAGATGATGACAAACCATTAATATATACTTCATTGGTATTAAGGCCTTCTGGCTCTAAGAATAGCTGATGTCTATCTTTATCAGCAAATCTAACTACTTTATCCTCGATTGAGGGACAATATCTTGGACCAATACCACTAATCTGACCTGAGTATAATGGTGATCTGTCTATATTATCTATTATTATTTTATGAGTTTTTTTATTGGTATATGTTATAAAGCAGTGTATTAGGTTTTTTGGTGGTGTTTTAGTAAAGTGGGAAAAGGAAAAGCCGTAATCTATATTTGCTTGTTTTTCTATTTTAGAGAAGTCTATGCTGTTAATGTTTATTCTTGCTGGTGTACCAGTTTTTAGTCTTCCTAGTTCGAATCCGATGTTTTTAAGTGAGCTGGATAAGTGTTCAGAAGATAAATCCCCCATTCTGCCAGCTTTTTGTTTATAGTTTCCTATGTGGATTAGTGCTTTTAGGAATGTACCAGTTGTGATAATGGCAATATCAGTTTTATATGTAACCCCTCTTTCAGTTATAAGGCCTTTTAGTTTTTTATTTTCTACTATGATGTCGGCAACAGTATCTTGGACTATATCCAGGTGATCTTGTTGTTCTAGAACAAGCTTCATTCTATCTTGATACGCCTTTTTATCGGCCTGGGCTCTTGGAGCCCATACAGCAGGACCTTTTTTAGTATTTAGCATTCTAAACTGTATACCGGTTTTATCAATGGTTTTAGCCATTTCACCACCAAGGGCATCAATTTCTCTAACTAAATGTCCTTTAGCCAGACCTCCTATAGCTGGATTACAAGACATCTTTGCAATACTATCAGCAGACATAGTTATAATTAGGGTATCTATTTTTTGTTTTGCCATAATGAGTGCGGCTTCTAGCCCTGAATGTCCTGCACCTACTATAATAGCGTTATAATGTTTTGGATATATCATATATTTAATTTTAGTTATAGTTTATAAATTAAGCTATAGAGTGTTTAATAACATTGTATTATATTCTAATTAAAAGTGTTACTATAATATAGTAAATTATTTATTAGTACATTATATTAAAATCATCAAAAATATTTGATAAGTTAGTTAACTTATATTTATTTTAATAGTAATAAAAAGTTGTTTATTTTATTCTAAAAAAGAGAGAGGTTATGAGGGTAAGCCTTGATCAGTTAAGAGAGCTTGTTCATCTAGGAAAAAGGCTAAGCCTTGTAAAGGATTTATACGGAGAAGGGGTAATATTAATTACAAAGGGTAAAGTATTATCCGTAGAAGACCTTAAGCGTATTGCCAATAAGATTATAGGGTCAACCATAGAAGTACAGGATGCCGAAGACTCGTTTATATCACCCGAGATTAAAAAAGCTTTATTAAAAGAGATAAAAACAATACTTTATGAACACTCATATTATAAAAATATGAATGCCAGTAAGCGTAAGCAAACTAGTAAAATTATTGATAATATATATCCCCATAGTGATTATGTTAGCTTTGCTCTTATGCATATAAAAAAGTTTTCTAATTCGTTGTTTTTACACTCCATAAATGTAGCTATTTTATCTCTTATTGTTGATATGGCATGGCAAAAGCGTCATAATAACGGCTTGATTGACAGCATACGGCTAGAACATATATTTTTTGGAGCCATCCTTCATGACTTGGGATATTTATCTTCTACAAAAGAGTTAACTAATGTAAAAAGAAAAGATAAGAACTTTGAAAAAGATATTACTTTTAGAGAGCATCCATTTAATGGCTATATTATACTAAAAAGGGATAGTGCCAAACATAAATTTGATGTAGAAATATTAAAAATAGTCCTAAGCCACGAAGAGCGTATTGATGGATCAGGCTTTCCTGCTAAACTTAGTAATAATCAACTTGACATACAATCAAGGATAGTTATTTTGTGTAACGAATTTGAACACCTTTTAAGCGGTGGACTAACTGACTATGTAAGAAGTTTTACAGATATTAGTAGATATCTTATGGCAAGGGTTAGTTTATTTGATAAAAGTTGTGTTAATGTTGCGATAGAAGAGTTTAGATATTTAGAATAGTTTATATTCCCATTATGATTTAACAATAATAATTAATTGTTTTCACTTTATAGTATTAATTTAAATATATTTATTTGTATATTAGGGTTTTAAGGTGATGAGGCTTAAAAGATTAGCTTTTAAAATAGTTAATAAGTTAGTAGTTAACGGTTATAAGGCTTATTTTGCAGGTGGCTGTGTTAGGGATAAAATATTAGGGCTTCCTTTTAAGGATATTGATATTGTTACAGAGGCTAAGCCTAATGATGTTATGGGCTTATTTAGACGAACTATTCCTGTAGGCATTCAGTTTGGAGTTATAATCGTAATTGTTGATGGAGTTGAGTTTGAGGTTGCCACATTCCGTAAGGATAATAGTTATATAGATGGCAGGCATCCTGAGTCTATTAAGTTTTCTGACGAGCTAGAGGATGCAAAAAGACGGGATTTTACTATTAATGGGATGTTTTATGACCCTATTAACCATAAGATTATTGACTATGTTGATGGTAGAAAAGATATTAATAATAGGCTAATACGTTCTATTGGAAAGCCTATTGAGAGGTTTAACGAGGATAAGCTTAGAATGATGCGTGCAATACGTTTTGCGTCACGGTTTGGTTATGATATTGAGAAAGACACATGGAATGCTATTAAATTACTTAATAAAGATATTGTTAGTGTTAGCAATGAGAGGGTTAATGATGAATTAGTTAAGATTTTAACTGATAATGACCCTAAAAGGGGAATAGAGCTACTTTATGAATCTGGATTACTTAATATAATTCTACCAGAGGTGGCAAAACTTAAAGGTGTGGAACAGCCTAAAGACTTTCATCCAGAGGGGGATGTATTTATACATACACTTTTGATGCTTAAAAATATGGATAATCCTTCAAGAGAGCTGGCTCTAGCTGTATTATTACACGATGTTGGAAAACCAAGTACTATTAGTTATGATGGTAGGATTCGTTTTAATAGTCATGATAAGGTTGGGGCTGATATTGCTAAAGGCGTTTGTAAGAGGCTTAAACTTAGTAATAAGTCTGCTAATAGAGTTGTAGATATGGTTGCGAAGCACATGAAGTTTATGAATGTTCAGAAAATGAGAGAGAGTAAATTAAAAAGATTCCTCAGAATGGAGAATTTCAGTGATCATCTTGAACTGCATAGGTTAGATTGTATTTCCAGTCATAATAAGCTGGATCACTATTATTTTTGTATAAATAAGCTAAAGGATTATTCTTCTGAGGATAATATTATTCTTAATCCGCCAAAGTTAATTGATGGTAAAGTTCTTGTTGATATGGGGTTTAAGCCGGGACCAATATTTAAAAAGATTTTTAAAGATGTTGAAAGCGCTCAGCTGGAAAATAGTATTAAAACTAAGGCTGACGCTATTGATTTTGTTAATAGTAGGTATAAGGTAAACGAACAGGAAAAAATATCAAGCTTCAATACATAATATTATGGACCCTTGTATGAGGCTTAAAGGTAAGGGAAATAGAGGTTTTTTTAAGAGATTAAGGCTTAGTAGTTTTTAAAATAATGGTTTAGTTATAGCGGGATAATGTTTAGTATGTATTTATTATAAAGATAAATAAAAAATTAGTTGCCGTTAAAGTAATTTTTAGTATATTAAAAGACTATTAGCAAGTGTTAATTTTATGCACACCATTTTAAGCTGTTATGTTTAGTTATGGCGTGGTAGCCAAGAGGCTAAGGCGGCGGTCTGCAAAATCGCTATCGCGGGTTCGAATCCCGCCCACGCCTATGCCGGGGTGGTGGAATTGGTAGACACTCAGGACTTAAAATCCTGTGGTATTTTATACCGTGCCGGTTCAAGTCCGGCTCCCGGCAATTAGCATGTAGATTTAATAAAAGCTTAATTAACTTAAACTCATTGTCAGCCATAATATGTTTAGTTTTAATTTTATGCTGTGAGTTTAAAAGATAAGTGATTATCCGATCCATGCTCTTTCAACGCAGTCAATGCACTCCATCTCATTAATAAGATTCTCTGTAATCTTTAGGTTGAACTCATTACCAGCTTTTACCATAACGTGTTTTGTTTTAAGTCCGTCAGGTGGGAAGTGAATGTAAACCGGTACATTACCCCTATGATTAAGAAAATACATTTTAAGCCCTTCTATCTTATCAAAACGATTCTGACGTATAACCATATCCTTAATTTCTATGTTTATATTTTGTAAAGGCTTAATTGGCTTAATAATAGGCGGGGTAATTCTATTTTCATTAACGTTATCAATATTCTTAGTTTTGTTTGCTATTATCTTAATACTTGGTTCTGAACTACCAAGCTTACCCCTAATATATAAAATATTGTCAACCACCAAAAGAGGTTTAGCATCGGCATAGGTTTTCTTAAAAAATGCTATTTCACAGCTTCCACTTAAGCCTTCTAAGGTTATTAGTGCATATTCAGTCTGCTTTTTGGATACTAAAAATCTAGTCTCTCTTACCAAACCACAAATAGCTACCTCACTACCTTCTTTATAATCTTTTAGTTTACTAATGCGGTTTATGTTTAGCTTATTGATTTTATCCAAGTACTTCTCAAGAGGATGACCGGAAAAGTAAAATCCCAAAACTTCTTTTTCATACTTTAATAATTTTAAGTTATCCCATTCATTAATTTTATTGATTAGCGGCTTATAAAGAGGTTCAGTTTTATTGTTTTCTCCAAATAAAGAGAACTGTCCTTTATCTTTATCCTCTTTAAGTTTTTGTGCATAGTCAATGGAGTTGTCTATTATTGAGTATAGAGTGGCTCTATTATCATTTAAGCCATCGCATGCCCCTGATTTTATAAGGCATTCCAATACTTTTTTGTTTACTGTTCTTAGATCAATTCGTTGGCATAGGTCGGATAGTGATTTAAAATGACCATTTTTATTTCTTTCTGCTATAATGGCCTCCACAGAGTTAATACCAATATTCTTAATGGCAGAAAGTCCGAATTTAATATCCTTATTCTTTACGGTGAAGTCAGCATAACTGTAGTTTATAGAAGGGGATAGTATTTTTATATCCATACTTTTTGTATCAGCTACATACTCCACTATTTTATCGGTATTGTCTTTATCGCATGACAAAAGAGCGGCCATATATTCGATAGTATAGTTAGCCTTGAGGTAGGCAGTTTGATATGTTATCATAGCATAAGCGGCACTATGGGATTTATTAAATCCATATTCACCAAACCTTGCCATAAGGTTGTATAGTTTTTCAGCAATGGATTTATCTATCTTTTTATTTACGGCTCCATCAACAAAGTCTTTTTTAAGTATATTCATTTTGTCTATAAGCTTTTTCCCCATAGCCTTTCTTAATATGTCAGCCTTACCCATACTAAAGCCGCCAATTTCTCTTGCTATCTCCATTACCTGTTCTTGATAAACGATAACGCCGTAAGTTTCTTTTAATATGCTCTTTAGTAAGGGATGATCAAACTTAATCTTATTTGGATTATCTTTACGCTCAATAAACTCATCAGCCATACCAGAGTTAAGGGGACCTGGTCTATAAAGGGCAATAAGTGCAATTATATCCTCAAAGATGCTGGGTTTAAGTTTTTTCATTAGTTCTTGGATGCCAGAGCTTTCTAACTGGAATACTCCTAATGAATTACCTTTTTTTAGGAGTTCATACGCTTTTTGGTCGTTTAGAGGTATATTATTTATATCTAAGTCTTTATTTTTAGTAGTTTTAATAATATCTATACACTTTTGTACTACAGAAAGGTTTTTTAGCCCAAGGAAGTCCATCTTTAAAAGACCGCACTCTTCCAAATACTTACCCTCATATTGGGTTGATAGATTACCAGATTTAGGCTCTGCATACAAAGGCACTATTTTTGATAAATCATCATGGCCTATAACCACTCCAGCGGCGTGAGTGCCAGCATGCCTATTAATCCCCTCAAGCTTTTTGGAAAGGCTAAACAACTTTTGATATAGGGGATTACTATCTATAAGAGTTTTAAGTTCGGGTATTTCATTATAAGCAGACTCCAACTTAGCTCCAGGCCCAGCTGGTATTAGCTTAGCCAACCTATCAACCTCATTAAGGGGGATATCCAATACCCTGCCTACATCACGGATAACGGCTCTAGCCTTCAATGCACCAAAGGTAATAATACCAGCAACCTTATTTTTACCATATTTATTTAGAACATAATTTATTACCTCATCACGTTTCTCATCCTGAAAGTCGGTATCTATATCTGGCATTGATATTCTCTCGGGACTAAGAAAACGTTCAAATATAAGGTTATACTTTAGCGGATCAATATTAGTAATTCCAAGGGCATAAGCAACTAATGATCCAGCCGCACTACCTCTTCCTGGACCAACTCCAATATTAGAGTTTTTAGCATATTGAATAAAATCTTGTACTATGAGAAAATATCCAGCAAAACCCATATTACAAATTACACTAAGCTCATAGTTCATTCTATCTATGATTATAGAGTTAATGTTTTTATATCTTTGTTTTACACCTTTTTCACAAAGCTTTTTAAGGTAGTTATTAAGGGTATATCCTTTTGGTACATCAAAGTTAGGGAGGCTATCCTTAAAGTCAAACTCAACATTACATAAACTCGCTATAACAAGGGTATTACTAAGGGCTTCTGGAACTTTATTAAAAATCTGATTCATCTCATCAAAGCTTTTGAAATAGAACTCTCTGCCGTAATAACGTATACGATTATCGTCGGATAGCTTTTTACCTTGTCCTATACATAAGAGTGTATCATGAGCTTCATAGTCGTCTCCATTTAGGTAGTGAACATCATTGGTTGCCACTAATGGTATATTAGTCTCTTTAGATAGACTAATTAGCTTTTCATTAACAATTATTTGTTTATCAATACCGTGGTTTTGTAGCTCTAAATAAAAGCTATCTTTTCCGAAGAGTTCACTATAGTCTAGTGCAACAGCTTTTGCTTTTTTGTCATCACCCTGTAAAAGCGAAAAAGGTATTTCACCTGCTAAACAGGCACTTAATCCTATTAAACCTTCGGAATGTGTTTTTAGAGTTTCTTTATCCACTCTAGGTTTATAGTAAAAACCATGGGTATAGCCAGTGGATACCAATTTAATTAAGTTATAATAGCCGGTTATATTTTTAGCAAGGACAATTAAATGATGATAATTCTTACTTCCTTGGCTTATAGAACGTTTTGTATGTGGACTGTTTGATATATAAAGCTCACAACCGATAATTGGCTTAATTCCAGCTTTTTTAGCTTTATTATAAAACTCAATCATCCCAAAGATATTACCATGATCGGTTAGGGCTAAGGCAGGCATATTTAATTGACATGCCTTTTTTATTAGTTTTGGAATAGTTCCTACAGCATCACAAAGGGAGTAATGCGAATGGGTATGTAAGTGAACGAATTGACTCATAATATTTCCTTAATTTGGTATAGAGAATAGATCTATTTTATATTTAATTATAATGTTAACTTGTACTAAGAGTTTTAATTTAATTACAGTTAAAAGATTTTAATATTTCTATTATTTTAAATAATCTTTCGGAAGATAAAAGACAACAATTGAAAAAGATATATATTAACTAAGAATAAGTGTCAGATTTTTAATGATGAGTCTTTTTAGGAGTATGTTTTAAGATATTAGTTTTTTTATTCTTTAAAAATGACCAATTTATTTTTTCCATTTACCTTAGCTTTATACAGTGATGTATCAGCTTGTTCTAGCATAAGTTGTGGTGATTTAGATTCTTTAGGCAGTTTATATGATAGACCTATACTAACAGTTAGTTGTTTTTGTATATTTGAGAGTATAAATATTTTATTTTCTATTTTTTTCAATATTCTATTGGCTAGGAAGATTGCTCCATCTTTATCAGTTTCTGGCAATATAATAAAAAACTCATCTCCTCCGTACCTACAAACAATATCAGTTTCTCTACATAGGTCCAGAATTATGGAACCAGTTTTTATTAATGCAATATCCCCTTTTTTATGTCCAAAGTTGTCATTAATATTTTTAAATTCATCTATGTCTACGATCAAACAAGAGATATCAAGGTTATGTCGATTAGCTCTAGCGACTTCTTCGGGTAGTCTATGATCGAGATGACGTCGGTTATATAGTCCTGTAAGAGCATCTGTAATGGATATTTCTTCTAAAATGCTAACTCTTTTTTTAAGTTCTTCATACTCTATTAGCTTATTTTTTATTTGGTCTTCACTAGATATGAATATTAATGGGATATTATTACTTTTATCACTTTCTTTAGGAGAGTTGATAGTAGGGTTTTCAAGGATATTGGATGCCTTATTATCATATAGTACAATGAAGTCGGGCTTATTATCATTAACATAGCTAATTGCCTCTTTGTAACTACTTGCAAATACAATAAATATATCTGGATCATTATTTAGCTTATCTACAAAAGTCTTTATTGAAGTATTTTCATTAAGATTATTGTCGGCAAGTAAAATTCTAGTTTTATTCATAGTTAGTATACCTCTTTGTTATATAAACCCATAAAAATATTTTATTATAATTAAAAACCAAAAATAATTTAACATTAAATATTATTAGCTAACAACATAAAAATTGAAGTTATATTAATTTTTCTATAACCATTATCGAAAATGAAATTATCAATATTGACGTTTTATTAAAATCATCTTTTAATAATTAAGGATAATTTATTTATGTTAAGAGTTATTATTAATTTTAGTTTAATGGCATTAGTAGTACTAATTGGAGCTAAAGCTACTTTTTTATTTGCTTATAGCAAATCTAAAAGCAAAAAACTACTTAAATATAGTACATTTGAAAATAAAAAACAATATTTAAAACTACTAAAAGAGAGTTATAAAACGTATACAAGTATTGAATCTGCTTTTATTAATCCGGATGATGTTTATATTTTAGAGGTTGATCCTTTCTATCACCAGATTAGCAGTTTAACTCCTCATATATCAAAGCTTAGTAATTTAGAATTACTTAACTTATCGAATAACCCTATAATATCTTTGCCTTTAGGCAATCTAAGAAAATTAAAAATAATCTACCTAAGGAATACAGGGATTAAAGAAATAGGAGCGGAGATAAAAGGGTATAAGGGTTTACATATACTAGACCTTAGTTTTAATCGCTTTAGAAGGCTCCATCCTAATGTGGGAGAGTTAAAAGAATTAGTTGAAATACATTTAGTTGGATCTTATTTTTTTAAATTCCCAAAAGAGGTCTATAAACTTAAAAAAGTTAAACTTATTAATATGGCATTCAGTTATAGTCCGATGCTCTCCCCTGAGATAGGATATTTTACTAGCCTGGAAAAGTTAAATCTATATAACAGCACTCTTTATAATATACCCCATGGTATAGAAAAGCTAACTAGCCTAAGGGAGTTAAATATTTCTTCTAATAGTTTAGAAAAGCTAACTCCAAAAATTACTAAACTAGTTAATTTGAGAAAACTTTATGCAGAATATAACAATTTATACGTATTACCCGCCGATATTGGTAAATTAGAAAATCTAAAAGAAATTAACCTTTCTCATAACCTATTAAAAGATGTTCCTTTATCGTTTTCAAGGCTTAGTAATTTAAGATATCTTAATTTAAGCCATAATAAACTAAATACACTACCCCCATCCCTTGGGAGCCTTAATGATCTTAGAGAGCTGGACTTAAGCTATAACAACATTAAAAAAATACCATATACTTTTAAAAAGCTTAGCAGACTAAATAAACTAAACTTATCTGGTAATCCTCTTAGTCAAACTGAAAAGGCAAAAGTTAGACAAATGTTTTTATATAATAAAGAATTAATCTTAATTTTTTAAAGTTTAGTCTTTACTTAGATTATCCTTTTCTAAAGAAGGGGGTAATGGTGTTATATTATCTTTATTAGGCTTATGTTCAGTGTTTAGTATGTATTTTATTTTTTGTGTTATATTTTTATTAACGATATTTTGTAATGCCTTTAAAAGATTGTTTTTATTTTGTCTTAAAATTACCTTTTCTCCGATTGATTTTAATGTCTCATTAAGAAAGGATGACAAGTATACCTTTCCATTTACATCTATAAGGCGTAGTTTTTCACGTTTAATGGCGTGGACATGGTGGGAGTAGTCATAATATAGTAGTATAAATATATCAACCTCTAATATTAAGTCGAAGTTATTGGCTAAGTTTTTGGGATAACTTTTATTAATGTATTGTAAATAGTTATTCCCATTTTTTTTATCGTATATAATAATTTTCTTTTTTTTGTCGTGTTTATTTAGTTCTTTAATAAAGATAGTGCGATAATTTATTGCAAACTTTGTAATATTATCGTATATAGCATTATTAATTATGTTTTCAGGTGTTTGATCCACTGGGCTATCATCAGTATTAACTAATACTCTTATTACTAAAAGAGTTTTATTTTGTTTTTTTAGGTATGAATAATCTTCTCTGGCTAAAAAGTTAGGTTTTTTCTCTTCGCAAAAGCTTGTAAAAAGTATTATTAGTAATACAATAGATATTTTTTTCACTATTTCCTCCGTTTGCTATAAGGAAAATAATACTATTATAGTAAGCTAAAGTCAATAGCAGTTTTTTTACTTTGCTTCGTTCTATCAGACTATGTTAAACCTTCTAAAATAACTTTTTATAGCTGTCAGCCTAAGTGTTCTAATATTAATGTGTTCAAAATTACATATTAAGTCAACATACAATATTTTAGAATTTATTATATTTAAGTTGTCTATGTTGTAGTATTCCTATTTTGTGGGTATTAGAGCTTTTTAGTCATATTACGTTTTTGGATAGTTATATAATGTTGATAGCTGATATTAATGACCTACACCATGATTATATGTTAAATCGAAAGAGTTTTTATAGGGATATTAAGAACTATGCAAAAAGTGGTAATCATAATAAAAAAATAGGTTTTTATGGTCAGCCTGATCAAAAGGTTATGGATCTTTTTATAGAAGAGGGATATAGCTTTTTGGACCTGGATATAGACTTTAAAGTTAGTAACGTAAAGATAGTCCAGGACGACTATTGTCATATTATTAGGAATATAATAAATAATGCTATTTGTTATAGGGATAGTATAGAGTATATAATTTGTACTAGTGGCCGTGATAAATGTGATCAGGGTCGTAATGTTAGGGATATACTTTCGAGGTTAGATTTTAAGGTTATTGATGGATCTAATCTTAATAAGACTAAAATTCGTGAACCTATAATATCTATGGCAAGGCATAGCTTAAAAGATAGGGTGATTAGGATTATGAATATGGTTTATGCCCCCCTGTCTGAGCAAGAAAAAGACTATTACATAAATAATAGGTGTGAGCCTCAATTTAATTATCATGGGGTACCTCCACATGATATAGATTTGTTGAACATCTTTCCTGATGATACTCACATAGAAGGGTGGATAAGGCTTGTAGAAATGGGTATACCTTCTAGAGATGATATGGAGTGGGATATTTATTATAATATACCCACTGTATTTTATGCTCAGTCGTTTTGTAATAAGCAGATAATGTCTAAGTTCTTAGCAGATAGGTATAACGGTCTATATTTAGACGGTCATGGAAGGGTAACTGGGAGTATTCTTGCTAAGCTTGAAGCTTTTATAAGATTAAAAAGAAAGCAACGTATTAATTATAAGATAGTTAGTTAAAAGAGGAAAAATGCTTTTATGTGATGGGGGTTCTAGTTACAGCAAAGTATATGATATTAACAGAGATAGCCTTATTATTGTTCCGACTAAGGAGCTTGTAAAGGATAAGACTCGATTTTATGATTATGCTACTGGTCACTCAAGTAAGTCTGTATGCTCAAACTATGTTAATGAGCTAATAGCATTAGTAGAAGGTGGATTAGAGGTAATACCAGATGATGACTTTACGCTATTAGACATAGGAGCAAGGGATAGTAAGTTTGTAATAATAAGAAATCGAGAAGTTAAGACTATGGATTGGAATAGCTCTTGTGGCGGGAATATAGGCTTTACTACTGAGCTTTTGGGAAAATATTATAATATAGACTATAACTCAATTAAGCCTTCTGATAAGATAATCCCTGTTACTTGTGGTCTTCTTGGTATAGAGAAGATTTTTGACGAGATTAATAAAGGGCTAATGCCAGAAGAGGTAATATCTATGTTTTTAAAAGGGATGGCTAAAAATAGTTATTTTTTTGCTAAAAAGCCTTTTCACTTGTATTTATCTGGAGGTTTTTCTTATAATATATGTTTTGTTGAGACCTTAAAAAGTTATTGTGATGTTTCTGTATTGGGGAGGGATATATTAATTCGTGGGCTTATAAGGCTTGTTAGGGAAGAGTACGGCATAAAACAGTTAAGCAGTATTGTTAAAAAATAGGTTTTATTAATTATTCAAATACTTTTACTTTTGAGAGAACTTCTGACAAGCTTTTTTTTATTGTTGTATTTTTTAATTTGGCTAGTTTTTTATTAAAGCTAGTTTGTTTTTGCGAGTCAAAATACTCAAGGTTTAGGGTTAAGAATATTTTTTCGTTATCAAGAAAGTAATGATCTTCTTTGAACAAGGTTTTAAGTTGCTTTTTAGCGTTTATTAGGTCAGTTTTGCTTAGTTTACCGTAGTCTATTTTTAATAGCAGATTAATGAAGCTATTATCTTCGGGGAAGAATAGCTCAAGTTTTTGTAATATTGGAAAGAGATATGGCTCTATAGCAGGTGATATATTATCTTTATTTATGTTAATTTTGCTATAAAGGTTTTTGATAAATCTTTTTTTAACTTGTTTTAGTAGGATTTTAGCGTTATCGTTTTCTAGTCCTGCAACTTCTTCAAGGGTTTCTACTAGGTTTTTAATGGCGTAATAGTCTTTCCAACTGGGCATACCATTTCTTGCACCTAAAACGTAATTTTCATATTCTGTTAGTTCGTTTTTTGATTTTATTGCATTATCTACGAATAAGATGGGGTATTCTTCATATTTGGGATTTATTAGTTCTGAACTTATTTCAATGCAATTTAGTCTATATAATTCAGCTTTATAACTGTATGAGTTTTCATTCATATTAATCCTACCTTTGTTAACTGATTCAAATTTAATATAAATATATCAAATTTATTAGAATTATTTAGCATAATTTTTATATACACTAAAATTCGACTAATACATAGTAGTTTATAAGAAAGACTTATTAATTTTAATGTATTGCTTTAGAAAAAAGGATAAATACATTTGCATAGACATCTTAATAACTAAGATAATATAAACTTGCTTATGTTGTTCTATCATTATTTAATTTTTTAGTGAATTAAGGTGTTTAACTTTATAGTTAGCTATATATTAGTTAGTTAATTTATATAAGCCTTTAAGAGGGGTTATTATGCTAAATGATGAAGCTAGTATAAATATTAAGCAAGTGGTTACGTTTTCTGTGGATGTTGAAGAATATGGTATTGAAATATTAAAGGTTCAAGAAGTTGTAAGACTACCTGATATAACAAAACTTCCTAGAGCTCCTCATTTTATTAAAGGTATAATTGATTTACGAGGAACAGTTATACCTATTATTGACCTAAGGGAAAAGTTTGGACTTATGTCAAAAGAATATAAAAGTAATACCAGGGTTATTATTATTGAGGTAGAAGAAAAAAAGATTGGTATGATTGTAGATAATGTATCACAGGTAATATCTACACCCGAGTCTAATATTCTTCCTCCTCCGTCGAGTATGTCAAAGTCTAATTCTGAAAGGTATATTGATGGAGTTGTTAAAATAGACAAGCATTTTATCATATTGCTTAATATAGATCACATATTTTCTACTGAGGAAGTAATTCAGCTTGAGAAGACTGATCTTAGTATGGCAGAGATGTCATAAAAGTCCATTTTTCATAGAGGGGGGAACTTCTTGATTACATTTCTCCATTAGCTCTTTATTGGCAAGTATTTCTTTGGCATATCCAAATACCTCTACTCTAGCTTTATTAAGGAGTATTACTTTTTCACATGTTTCTAAGATAAACTCCAAGTCGTGAGATGAGATTATCTTAGTATTAGAAAGACTATTGAGAAAGTTTATTAATTCACGTCTTGCTTTAATATCCATATTGGAGGTTGGTTCATCCAGCATCATAAGCTTAGGCTCCATAACAGCGGTAGCTAAAATACTAATTTTACGCTTTTCTCCGCCAGACAAATGCTGAGAAGGACGGTTAACTAAATGTTTATAGTTGGCTTTTTCTAAAGTGAGCATAACTCTTTGGTATACATCTTTTTCAGATAGTCCCATGTTTAAGAGTCCAAAAGCAATATCGTCATATACTGTTGGAGAGAATAGTTGATCATCGGGGTTCTGAAATACGAATCCGACATCAGGATTAAAGGTTTTTAGTTTAACCTTTTTCTCAAAGACGAAAATACTACCTTTTAATGGCTTTAATATTCCACTGATCAAATAGAACAGGGTTGTTTTACCAGAACCATTACCACCAACTAATCCTATACTATTCCCAGTGATAACGTTTAGATATATATTATCCAAAACGTTTTTTTTATCTGGATAAGAAAAGTCTAAATTATTAATCTTAACAGCGTTATAACACATAACCTACCTCTAAATAAACCAATAAAACAGCAATATTGACTATAATAAACGCTAAAACCAAATCCGATATACTAACTCTAAAAGGATGCTTTAATAATAGCCTACCCTGATAGCCCCTTAATATCATAGCATTATAAATTCTTTCTGCTTGTTCATAGCTTCTGATTAGCAGTGTAGACGCTAATATAGAGATTATCTTAATAGAGTTTAACCTTAGCTTTTTTTTAAATCCTCTTAATATGAGGGCATTATTCATTTTTCTTAAGTTATCCATATATAAAAATATATATCTATATGTAAATAAAATTAGGGATATCAAAGTAGCAGGCATTCTAAGGCTATACAAGGCTCTCATGGATATATCAAAAGGAGCAGTTCCAAACATTACAATAACTGTTATTATAATAGCTATTCCCCTTGAGATAATGGCAAGAGCTAAATAAAATCCGTCATAATAAATGTTAATGCCAATAATATAACACATAACACTATCCCCATAGCCAAGAGGGAGAAAGATAAGGACTATTATAAAAAAAGTAATCGCCAGTCTTAGTCTAACTAAGATAAAAAATATAGGTAACTTAGCTATGAAAGCTAAAACCAAGGGGATTATAATCATAACAGGAAAAAGTAATTTTTTTTGAATCAAAGTAAAGGAAAGTATTAGAATGGATAAACATACTATTTTAAATCGTGCATCCCAGTTATGAATAATAGATTTGAGTTTAGCATATTTGTCAATATCAACATGCACAGGGCTACTCTATTAAATAGCGGTATAGCTTTATGTAGTTAGTTGTCATATTAAGTTTAATTATTGGATATTAATTTACTTTATACACTTTAAGCTTATCTTTACTACCAGGAGTTTTAAGGAATCCCACATCACTAAAACTAAAATCACTATTAACTATATTTTTGGTATTTTCGGAAAGAATAATAGAAAAGTAATACTTTTTTGATAGGTTTTCAACCATTTCAGCAATTTTTGCTTGATCTCCCATAATAAATAGATTACCATTTTTACTATGTTCCATTTTACCTATAACAGTTTCTCCAGAGTGAATACCAATACCTATATTAATTGTATTTAACTTTTTGGTTTTTAGATAATCATTAATGGCATTAAGCTTTAGTTGTATTTCAGTAGCGGTAATTAAAGCGTTTTTTGCTTCTTTGGAATTATTATTTGAAAATAGACCAAATACCCCCTGAAGGCTTTCACCGTAAACCTGAGTAATAATGCCATAATTTTTATATATGATAGAAAATATTTGCTTAAATATTTTGTTATATAGGGTAACATATGTTTTAGCAGAAAGTTGTTCGTGTAATTGGTTAACGCTATCCATTTTTATTTGCAAGATTGTGATAAACTTTAACTTTCCTTCTATGTATAAACTTGGATCAATATTTTTTAGGGTATCCTCCATAACTTTGGGTATATATAGCTGATAAGGTAAGTTATTTTTATGGGCTATTTCTTTATTAGGGAGTTTATTATTGTCTATTATTTTTTGATTTAAAGTATTAATTTCTTGATTTTTTTCAGTTAACTTGGTATTAAGTTTATTGATTATATTTTTTTGTTCTTTAATGTAGTTTTTTTCAATGGAAAACTTCACCTATAAACCTCTTTTTTATATAAAGTTTATTATAAGGCGATTATCGACAAAATTTATAATTAAACAAAATTTTATACTTCTTTTTTGAGTTAATTTTACTTTAGAGTTAAAATATGCTTTTGTAATTTTTTCTAAGATTATTTAGCATTCAACCGATATATTTTCAATTGGGAGGGGATATATGAAAAACCTGGATAAGTTTTTAAGATTGAGTCATTATTTAAAAAGTTTTAAATTATACCAGAGCTTTTCAAAGGTTTATGAGAGAAATAAAAAGGCAATTGTTAAGATAGAAAGTAGTTTGGAGAATAAGTTAGAGCTTAGTTCTAGTGAAGAAGAGGAGTTAAAAGAGTATAGGAGTGTTTTAGAAAAGGTTCATTTTAATAATAAGGTTTTAGAGGATAGTTTTAATAATTATGATTTTTCTGACAAGGCTGTAAAAAATGCTATGTCTGATTATAAGATTTATGTATTTGAGTTTATTGTGGATACTATATTAGGCTCCATAGAGGGTAGAAAGTTAAGGCATAAAAAGGATGTATTAAATCATATACAAGCTGCAGAAAAGGTAATTAGGAAGCATTTTGTTGAAAAGTTTTACATACCCACTGATTATGATTCAATTTTTGAAAAAGCCGCTGAGAATATATTATCTCGTTCATTTGACTTTGAGTCAATCCAGTCGGAAGAAGGTAATATTCTAAAGTTCACAAAAAAGTAATATATACTAAAATGTAAACTGTATATAACATTATCTTAAATATTAAAAAGGTGTTTTATTTTAGATAATTCATTATTTTTAATTAGGTATAGTAAATTATATTGTGGTTAACTTTAATAGGCTAACTAAAGGTTTATTAACTTTTTAATATTGGTATATATATATGTTTACAGATGAAGCAGAATTAATAGTTAGCTCTGGGAAAGGAGGTAACGGGATAACATCCTTTAGACGAGAAAAATACATACCCTTTGGCGGACCAGATGGTGGTGACGGAGGTAAAGGGGGCGATGTTATCATTAAATCAAAAAAAAACCTAATTACGTTAAGCCATATAAAAAATAAATCTGTTTTTACAGCTCAAGCAGGACGAAATGGTGGAAGACAAAATAAAACTGGTAAAGCGGGTAAACCATGTATTATTGAACTACCTATAGGTACTGTGATTAGGGATAAGTATAGTGAAAAAGTAATCGACCTCAATAAAAATAATAGTGAAATAGTAATTGTCAGAGGGGGTAGAGGCGGAAAAGGAAATGCACACTTTACTAGCTCTACATATCGTTCGCCTAAGTTTTCTCAGAACGGTGAACCAGGTAAAGAAAAATATCTATACCTTGAACTTAAAATCATTGCCGATATCGGAATAGTTGGATTACCTAATGCTGGAAAGTCAACTTTATTGGCAAAACTATCAAAAGCAAAACCAAAAATTGCAGACTATCCCTTTACAACATTATATCCCAATTTAGGGGTAGTTAGAATTGGAGAGTTTGACTCATACACTATAGCAGATATACCAGGACTAATAGAAGGGGCTCATAAAGGTAGTGGGTTAGGTATACGATTTCTAAAACATATTGAGCGGACTAAAGCATTAATATTTTTAATTGATCTGTTTTTAGATAATCCACTTCATCAATTTGAGCTGTTGGAAAAAGAATTATATAGCTATCATCCCGATTTATTAAAAAAACCATGTTATATTGTACTAAATAAAATCGATCTTTTTAATGATAAAAATAAAGTCGGAGAGTTTATTAATCAATATAAAGGTAAAACAAAAGTTTTTTCTATTTCGGCTCTTAACAATGAAGGCGTAGAAGAACTAAAGAAAAAAATGTTTAACTTGATTAATAATACAAAGTACTAAATGGATAACTCATTAAAACCAAATGAAAAAAATGAAATATTAAACAAACTAAGACAAGAGTATTATGATGGTGCTAAGGCTTATGGAAAAAATATCTTTAATATAACCGCTTTTGAACAGCGTCTTAACATAACCATGGATAATAAATTAAATATTGAATCTTTTATTTTTGAAGAAATTAATACAATAAAACAAATAAAAAATAAAATAGAACAAAAAAAGAATCCTATTCTAAAAAAGTTCATCAATAATATAATAAATGAGAACTATAAGAAAATTGAGCATTATCCTATTTATGATATTCATCCTAAGGCCTCTTTTGAGCTAAAAAAAGCTTTGGGTGCTCTTAATAGCTTTTTTTTTAATGAATACCAAAAATTGGAGAATATTATACTCCTAGAAAAAAACTATTCATTGAATAACTCATTAAAACCCTTTACAGATAGGATAGAATGGCTTGTAGGTAATGCAAGAAAAGGCTATTCACCCAGAATAGAAGACCATATTCTCTTTTTGGAAAAAAAATATATTAGTTTTAGTGAGGTTGAACTTGATGAAAAAAGATTCCTTAAAGAAATTGGACTTTTTTTAAATGAACTTAATAATTATATTAAATTAGTTATACTTGAAAAAAGAGTGAAAAATAGTACTGTGTTAAAGTCTATCACCAAAAATATAAATTTAATATTATCTGACTTTAGATTAAGTGAGTTTAAGTTATATTGCTGATTAATAATTATATAAAGCTTTATTTGGAATAAAGAAAGTATAAAAAGCCATTAATTTATACGATAATGTTGTCGAATTACTAATAAACCACAAAAGAGTAAGTTTTAAAAAATGGATATCCAAAATACCTTTAAAAATTCAGATATTATTTATGAATATGCTTTTATAGCATTTATTGTTAGTATGGTTTTTTTACTTTTTATATTGCCTATTATTATATGGATAAGATCTGTTAGGCGTTCATCTTATAAGGGTAATAGTACTGTTAATCCCGAAGAGGATATTGTTGGACTAACTGAAATACATGAAAAAGGCTATGATCATGAGCAAAAGTATGAGTATGTGGAGCCTTATGACTCTGGGGACAGTCAAGAAAAACCGCAATATACTTATGATAGTATTTATAGCAGGGGCTATGATAGTGTTGATAACGGAAAAGAAGGCTATACTAAAAATAATAGAGTACAGAATGAGCATCTACATTCTCTAATAGACGAAGTAGAGGGGAAGACCTCTAATAATAATGAACTTTCTTATTTGATAAAAAGATTTTGGGATAATGAAATCCCAAAACTACAATCAAAGGTTAGCTTAGAGAAAATGTTACTCCTTAAAAAATATAATGAGAAGTTTACTATAGAGAGATATAGTTTATTCTCGATTGATTTGTTAGAGCAAATAGAGAATAACTTAAATATTCCGAATCCTTTATTTAAGAAGCTTATAGATAAAAAAAAGAACTTATATTTAACTGGTAAGATTACTAAATCTAAGACATTTAATTGTATGTTCTTAGAATCAGAATATAGAAAGTATAATCAGATTTATTTATTCCCAATAAATATAGATAATAAATTAAAAGGAGTTTTATTGCTTGTAAGAGAGGTAGGAGCCCCTCCGTTATCTGTAAGAGCGTTAAAAATGATTATAAGTAAAACTAGTAATATAAGACCTAATTTAGCAAGCAAAAGCTAACTATTTATTAATAGAGTTAATATAACATAGCTATTTTTTTATGTTATATATTTTGTTATAAAAGCTATTATTAACAAACACTTTTTTTTAACTACCTACCTTAAAACGCTTTTTATTATATTTATTTAGAATATTTGCTAACGGTTTATTTAGTAAAATATAGCCATAATAAGCCTATTGGAGTGGTTATTTTGATTGGAAAAGTTGTTTTAGAGGATGGAACAATATTTACTGGTAAGTCTTTTGGATATGAAGATAAAGAGCTTATCAAAACTGGCGAAATAGTTTTTAATACTAGTATGACAGGTTATCAGGAGATATTAACTGATCCGTCTTACTGTCAACAAATTGTTACTATGACTTATCCCCTAATAGGAAATTATGGTATTAATGATGATGATATAGAGTCGAACAAGGTTTGGGTATCTGGTTTTGTTGTGAGGGAGTATCAGAGGTATTACTCTAATTTTAGGGCTAATAGGTCTTTGGATAGTTATTTAAAGGAGTATAAAATTCCAGCTGTTGAGGGGATAGATACTCGTAAACTAACTAGACATATTAGAGAAAAGGGTGCACTAAGGGGATTATTGGCCATTGGAGAGTGGGATAACAAAGTATTAATTGATAAAGTTATTAATTCTCCGAAGATGGAAGGTCTTAATCTTGTTAATAAGGTATCTACTAATAAGGTTTATTCTTTTCCTGCTAAAGGCCAATTTAAGTATCACGTTGTTGCTCTAGACTTTGGAATAAAAACAAATATATTGAGAATGTTATCTAATAGAGGGTGTAATATTACGGTTATACCGGCGGATAGTTCATTTGATGATATTATAAAGTTAAATCCAGATGGAGTATTTTTATCTAATGGTCCAGGGGATCCTTCTGCTGTGGTTAAGTCTATAAGTACTGTTAGGGAGTTAATTGGTAAAAAACCAATTTTTGGTATATGTTTAGGCCATCAAATACTATCCATTGCTCTTGGAGCTAGTACTTATAAGTTAAAGTTTGGTCATCATGGTGCTAATCACCCAGTAAAGAATTTATCTAATAAAATGATTGAGATAACATCACAAAATCATGGATTTGCTGTTAATAATATGTCAAAAGACATTGAGATAACTCATATTAACCTTAATGACAACACAATAGAAGGCATACGTCATAATGAGTTAGGTATTTTTTCGGTTCAATATCACCCAGAGAGTTCCCCTGGACCTAATGATTCAAACTACCTGTTTGATGAGTTTATAAAACTTATGAATAACAGTTAATACTTGGGATAAGTTATCATATATAGTTATGAGTAGGATAAATAGGCTCTCTATAATGAAAAGTCTACCTAAGGATAATATAGTATTGGGTTTGGTTGAGTATACTAGTATTTCTGCTGGTATTAATAGCCTTGATACTATGGTTAAAACAGCTCCTATAAAGGTGTTGGAGGCTAAACCTATATCCCTTGGTAGGTTTATAACAGTGTTTACTGGTGATTTAGCCTCAGTGGAGGAGTCTATATATAAGGGCTTGGAGGTGGAAAAGGATTATATATTTGACCACTTTATTATAGCTAATTTGGATATGCAGATTATACCAGCTATTTTGGGACTAAATAAACCTTATAAATTGAATGCAATGGCAATAGTAGAGAGTAAAACAGTTGCTTCGGCGATTGTATCTGCGGATAAAGCTTGTAAAACCTCTGATATACATTTAAGAGAGTTACGTCTTGCAAATGGTTTAGGGGGTAAGTCATACTTTATAATATTAGGCGAGCTTTATAATATACAGTCGGCCATAGAAGAGGCTAAGAGCGTATTAACGGATAGAGAGTGCCTATTAAATCTTAGAATAATTCCATCACCTCATGAAAGCATAAAAGATTTTTTTTAACTTGACTTATATAGTATTTATGGGTAATCTTGATGGGGAGTGAAGTATTTATTTAGGTTGGGGTGGGTTGTTTGTAATGTAGTAGTCTTAATATAAAAGGGGAGTTTAATGTCTGCCGGATATTTAATGTTAGTGTTGCATGCTCATTTACCTTATGTACGGCATCCTGAGTATGATGATTTTTTGGAAGAGGACTGGTTTTATGAGGCCATTACAGAGACTTACATTCCTCTTTTGACGGTATTTGAGGGGCTTGTAAGGGATAATATAGATTTTAGGGTAACTTTATCTTTAACTCCTCCATTAACTAATATGTTTGCTGATCCGCTATTGCAGGATAGATACGAAGTTCATATAAATAAGCTTATTGAGCTTGCTCATAAAGAAATTGACAGAACCAAGAATACGCCAGAGTTTAATGAAACTGCTAAGATGTATTTGTCTAAGTTTGAGCATTGTCGCTGGTTTTTTGTGGATAAGTATAAAAAGAATTTGATAACTTCTTTTAAAAACTTACAAGACCTTGGTAAAATAGAAATAATAACTTGTGGTGCAACTCATGGTTTTATGCCTTTAATGGAGATGTATCCCAATGCTGTTAACGCTCAGATAGGCATTGCTAAAGATTCTTATGAACGTTTTTTTAACTGTTCACCAAAAGGTATATGGAATGGTGAATGCGGGTATTTTCCTAAATTAGAAAAGCATTTAATAAATAATAATATTAGGTATTTCTTTGTAGAGACCCATGGTATATTATATGCAGATAAAAGACCTAAGTATGGTGTATTTGCACCTTTATACTGTAATAATGGTGTATCTGCTTTTGGTCGTGATTTAGAGAGTGGTCAGGCCGTATGGAGTGCTAAGGTTGGTTATCCTGGGGATTATAACTATCGAGAGTTTTATAGGGATATTGGTTTCGATCTTGATAAAGACTATATTAGCCCTTATATTCATGAGAGCGGCCTTAGGATTATGACTGGTATAAAGTATTATAGTATTACTGGTAAGACATCTGATAAAAGGCCGTATAACTATCAGAAGGCTATGGATACTGCTAGTAGTCATGCTGGTAATTTTATGTTTAATAGAGAAGAGCAAGTTAAACATTTGTCTTCTTTTATGGATAGGTCTCCTTTAATTGTAGCTCCCTATGACTGTGAGTTATTTGGTCATTGGTGGTATGAGGGGCCAAACTTTATTGACTTTTTGTTAAGAAAGATATATCACGATCAGAATAGTGTTTCTACTATAACTCCGTCTGAGTATTTAAATATTTATCCTGAGAATCAGGTATCAACTCCATCATTTTCTAGTTGGGGTAATAAAGGCTATTCTGAGGTTTGGCTTAATGGCAATAATGATTGGATATACCGTCACTTGCACAAGTGTACAGATAATATGATAAATGCCGCTAATACATATAAAGATACTAAAGATCACTTAATAAAAAGAGCATTAAATCAGTTGGCAAGGGAATTACTCTTAGCCCAGAGTAGTGATTGGGCATTTATTATGACCACCGATACTATGGTGGAGTATGCTATTAGACGAACAAAAGAACATATTCAATATTTCCATACCCTTTATGATATGATTACGAATAGGCAAATAGATGAAGGTTGGTTAAGTAATATTGAGGGGAAGAATAATATATTCCCTGAGATTAACTATATGCACTATACAGATAAAAGTTAAGGGCTATTCAGGGAGATCAACAAAACTACTTTTATTTTTATATTTGTTATAATAAATATAAAGGTTTAGTCCCGATATTATAAATATTGCTCCCATTAGGGATATATAAGACCCTAGCATTAAGCTCAGTTTATCCGAATAAACTATAATTGATATGATAAGAATGAAAGAAATTAGATTTAACCAGCTTCCTCTTGCAACCAGATAAACTATTTTAACCCACATTTCTTTTTGAGCCTTTATGGTTCGCCCATAATAATAGTATAGAAATAACATTGTTCCAATTATGATAATGCCGAATAATAATCCTATAACACCTTTTCTTGGATAACTAAAATACCAACCGAAATAAATAAAGAAGTTAATTATCATGCCAAGATAGTTCACTAAGATTGCTGGCTTTCTAAGATGGATTAGTTTATTTTTCTTTATGTTAAAGGGTATAAATAAAATAACTAACATACTGTAAGTAAATGGATAAAAAAGTAAAACTAATATGATTGTTATAATAATATCCTTTTCAAGAAAGTTAACGAGCAACTTATTAACACTAATTAAAATCTTATTAGTTCCGTCTATTATAGCAAGATAAGGAAAGAATAATGATAAGTTGATTAATATAACTCCAATGAATATAATTATATACGGGCTATAAAAAAACTCTAAAAACTTATTCATGATTGTATTATCTTTTTGAGTCATAATCTTAATTTATTTAAAAAAGTTATCAATGGTTTAATTAGTTTAATTTATTATTAATATAATATAATGATGGCTTTTATGAAAAGCTTTATTTGCTAAATGTTGAAACTAATTATTATTTTTCTTAAGTATTTTATAAAAAAAAACAAATTGCATGGGCTAATCAGAGTTTAAATAGGGTTCGACTCTGCCTAAGAGCATTCTATCTATTGAAGTATTTCGTTGTTTAAGTGTAATACTTCTATTTTGTACCCAATTTAATAATTTTGTGTTCCATGCTTTTGCATGCAAATATGCTTTGTGATCCAGCTTTGAATAGTATTGGTGAGCCATTTGATAGTGATATAGTGCATCATCTTTAAATTTGGAGTTATTATATTTTTCTGCCCGCATATGATGGCTTACTCCAATGTTATTATGGGCACTAGCAAGCCTTGCATAAACCTTTTTTTGTATAGGGTTGGATGGATCAGGGTTAGACTCATATTTGTTAGCGAGACTCTTAAAGCTATCAATTACATTTTGATAATACATTTGAGCTAACTCATACTCCTGTTCTTTTAAATAAGAATTGGCTAAACCAAAGTTTAGGTTTGGATTAAACTTTTCATCACTTGATTTAACGGCTTGCCAAACAGCCGAAGCATTTTTATATTTCCCTTCTTTGTAATAAATATAACCCATTCTATAATATAGAGTTGGGCTAACTTTATTACTTCCTGCTTCTTTTATTAATAAGTCATTAATATTATCATTATTAGGCTTACCTTTGTTAGTCATCAAATTAATGGCATAAAAGTAGTATTTCTTTGGTTTTTGATATATTGTTTTTAAGCCTTCTTCTACAGTTTCGGCATCTGGTTGTGGTTTAGGGCTGTTTATGGCTTCGGAGTACGAAAGATTACCTAGATTCTCTAATGGCTTATAGTTTTTATTTTCTTTACTAATAGAAAAATAAAAGTTCTTTTTTGCAACTGATATTAGATCTTTTTTATATTCTTTTTCTCTGGGTATGCGATTTGATAAATCATTAGACTTGTACAAATAGTTTTCACCAATATCGTTAAATATTTTAGCTTGTACTACATTATTAATAGGGTTCATATCATATTTGATTAGAGTAATTGCCTTAGACATATTATTTTTAAAGGATTCTGCCTGATCTTGAGGTGTTTTACCTTTATTAAGGTCGGCAAAGCTTTTATGGCTAGCATCAAAAAAATAGTTAATGTAATAGGCTAATAGTCCTTTTTGATAGCTTTTTAAGCTTTTATTTATGTCAACAGGTTTTTGTTTATATAGCCTTCCAAGTGCATAGTAGGCCTCAGGATACGGCTTATCCTTATTTATTACTATTTTTAAAACATCTAAGGCTTTATCTTGTCGATTTCTATTAAGTAAGTCAGTTGCATATTCAGTAATGGCGACCTCATCTGCATCACTTATATCATGATTTTTAATACTATTATAAATATCATCTGGGTTTGATTTATTAGGACGTAAAGAAAGTCTTAAACTTCCATATAGCGCTAATAGGCTATCCTTATTAGAAGAGCTTATTTTTTTATATATATTCTCAGCTTTATTATATTGCTCTTTGGCATCAGTTTCTTTATTTTTTTTTAGTAAAATATCTCCGAAAGTAATATATGTCCTTGCTTTTTGATCTAGGGTATTGTCATTTTCTTCTATATGATTAAAACCTTTACTAAAAGCTAACTCAAAAGATCTATTCACACCATTTTTATTATTATATGCTAAAATCTGTGCTTTTTGTGTATATAGCTTTGCAAACAAACTTCTTGTATCTTTATTTTTCGGATCAATCTTTTCTGCTTCAATTAGTTTTTTTTCAGCAAGCTCTATTGCTTTTTCATCTCCTCTTATAATATACTCTTCAGCATATTTATTATACCAGTTAATATCTTTTTTATTACTAGCTTTTTTAGCCTGATTAAACTTTTGTTCAGCGTATGAGTAATTGGGAATAGCTGTGTGAATATGACCAAGACCAATTTCATAGTTTTCTGTTTTAGCTGTCCTATGATCAAGCAGCAAATAGTATAGAAGAGTACCAACAGCAATAATAACTAATGCTGCAATAGTGATAAAAGCTTTATTACTAGTAGATGGCTTAGGCTCTTTTTGTATTTTTGTTGGATACTTATCTTTAATACTAATTCCTACATTATCCTCGATAAATGTCTTAATTTTATCGATATTGGGTTTTGGTTCCAATAGGAGAGCGGTAAGACTATTAAGCATTGGTACTTCTAGTTTTTCATTAACAATTACATCAGTTGCAATATCAGAAATAGGACTTGCTAGGCTCTGCAAGTTTTTTTGTATGGTTTCAATTTCTTTATCGGTAAAATAAAGCTCTTTATCATTGGTAATTTCATCTTGCAGGTCTATAACCTTTTCTTTTTGAGGCTCTTCTATAAGTTCTTTTTCTATAGTTTGTTTTTCAGCACTTATATCAGAGAGGTTAAGGTTATCTTTCAAATCAAAGCTACTACTTTCTAAAGATTTATCATCTAGTTCGGGGATATCCTTTATTGGTTCTTCTACTAAACTAGGTTCTTCTATTAGTTCTTCTACTAAACTAGGTTCTTCTTTTTGTATATCTTCTTCTGTTGTAGGCTCTACTGTAGGGGATTCTTCTTGACTTTCAATAAGTTCTTCTATCTCTTCTATTTTAGGTATAAGATCAAATTCATTTTTTAGTGGTTTAACAGCACCTTCTAGTTCATCAAGGGTAGTAGTACTTTTTTTATCATTTTCTTTATCACTATTTATTGCAATTAAATCACTAAATTCTGATTCTGTATCTTCATCTTCAATGTTATTTTTATCTTCAACTTTGTCTATTTCTTCTATGAGGTCATCCATGTCGTCAAAATCGGTACTAGTTTTTTGTTCATCTTCCTCAGAGGCTATATCACTAAAGTCTTTTTTTGGTATATCTATAGGTGTCTCATCAAATTTTTCATCAAAATCACTTATTATATTATCCTCTTCAATATTCTGTGTACTTTCAGGTTCTTCTTGCCCCATATTAGGTGACAATTCCTCATCTACCAGTGA
Organism: Spirochaetota bacterium; assembly: GCA_965208615.1. Lineage (GTDB taxonomy): Bacteria > Spirochaetota > UBA6919 > UBA6919 > CBDBPB01 > CBDBPB01. Next base: position 88,346 of record CBDBPB010000009.1, on the reverse strand, counting down.
ATCATAGGGCTTTTCATTAAATAGTTTTTGGTTTTGAAGTTCTGGGAGGTCAGCTATTTTTTTTTCAGGTTCAATATCTTTACCAAAAATTGGTTCTTGATTATCAGGTTTTCCTCCAGCTATAGTTCTATCATAGTCTGAGAATAGTTTATTTAGGTCATTAGTGGTAATATGTCTTTTTTTATCAGTTTTTAGTTCTGGTCTATTATACTCAACAAGTGGAGCAGGGTCATAAAATCTATTATCGTCTTCATCTATTTCAGTACTTTCTATATTTTCTAAAGCTTGTTCGTTTTTATAATCGTTTTTAGTAGATATACGTTCTTTATCGCCAGGGAGGTCTATTCCACTAAAAAGATCATTTATAATAGAGTTTTTGTTATCAGTCTCTTCATCATCTTCTATTTCATCATCAATGTTGTCAGTTATCTCTTCATTTTCCATGAAGGAAACCTCCAAATAATTTTACTATAAGTCTTTTTAGAGCTAATAAACAATATATTTAACTATTAATACTAGTTTATTAAAAAAGTATAAATTTAACCTGTCATACTCTATAATTAACATAAACTAACGGTATATATAAAATAATTCTTTAATTTTTTTAGTATTACCATTGTTATCATAATTTTCGACATGGTTAAACAAAATCTAAATATTTTTATACGCCTTACTGCTCCATAGTTTACAACAACTTTACTATAAACAATAAAAAAATAGCATATTACTATAAAAAAAAATCTTATAATAATTGTTTATCTAGCTTGTATAATATAATTTAATAGTTTAATCACTAATATATCATAAAACATTTAAAAAGTTTATTATCAAAAAGCTAAAAAAAAAATATTAGGTTATTAAGTTGCACCATATTAATTACCGAATAATTTTATTGAGGTTAATAATCATAAGTATGGAAGGCGAATTCGTATTAACTATCCCCTCCCAGTAACGTTAATATGATCGCCTTTTTTTTTTCTTAAAAAGAAATATATATATATATATTAGTTAACTTTTTTTTATAATTTTTCAACTATTAAAATTAAATTTACCTAATTTATATATCATTTAACTTTCCATATTAAATTATAGCTTGGAAACTAATTTAATATTTTAATCATATCGTTGTGTATATGGTTGTTTGAGGCTATAATATTATCCTGAGAAAAGGTATATTTATCCCCTAAGAAGTTGGATACCTTACCTCCAGCCTCTTCAATTAATAATATTGATGCGGCAACATCCCAGGGGCTTAATTTTCTTTCCCAAAAGCCATCATAGCGTCCACAAGCCAAATAGCAAAGGTCTAAGGAGGCTACTCCTGCACGTCTTATACCCTGGACAGTTTTTAAAAACTTATTTAACTCGTTAGAATAAAGATCAGCATTTATCCAGCTATCATAAGGAAAACCAGTTGCAATAAGACTATGTTTAATATTCTTAATATGAGAGACAGCTATTTTTTTATTATTAAGATAAGCCCCATTATTTTTTTCAGAAAAGAATAGTTCATTGGTCATGGGGTTGTATACAATGCCTAAGATCATTATACTCCTGTATTCTAAAGCAATAGAGAGGGCAAAGTGGGGGATGTTATGTGCAAAGTTCACTGTACCATCTAATGGATCAATAATCCACCTATACTCACTAGATTGATTTAAGGGTTTACTTTCTTCGGTGAGAATATTATGATAGGGGTGATCAGAACGTATAATGCTAATAATTTTATTTTCAACAGCTTTATCAACAGAGGTAACTGGGTTAATATCTCCTTTATACTCTATAGTTTTTAAGCTATGATAACCATTTATAAATATACTTTTTGTCTCTTCTACACACCTAAAAGCAGTTTTACTAAAATCCATCTATATATTTAGCCTATCTTTTATTTGATTAAAGTGGCTTTCGGTATGTTTAGTAATATGTTCTACTATTGTTCTAAAGGACTCAGTACCTCTAACATTGTGTAGGCTTTCTTTTGACCATGCTGACTTATCCACTCTACCAAGCCAATATATTAGGTTACGCCTCATAGCTATTATTCCATCTATTAGCAATGGACTATCCCATGAGTTATAGTTATGGCTATTCACCCAAACACTAGGTTTTATCATATCGAATGAGGGGCTATTATCAGATTCTATAATTTTATTTAGGCGATATATATAAACGATTTCAACGTCAAATAGATGTCCTAAAATTTCTTTAGGTGACCATGTATTATTGTTTATTTTATGGCATAATTTTTCTTCAGGATTATTATTAAATATAGTTTTTATTTCTTCTATATAATCACCAAGTTTTTTAAGCAAGGCTTGGATATCGGATTCGTTCATTATTTTTTCCTTAGGTTTATATTATAAGCTAAAATTAACAAAATTAACTATAAAGGTCATTAATTTTTTGTTATTTTTATTTATTAACTTAAATTGGGGGATAGATGTATAGGCTTATTAGTTTTATGGGCTGTCTTACTATAGTAGTTGTGGCATACATTTTATCTAGTTCTAGGAAGAATATAAATTGGAAGTTAGTTTTTTGGGGTTTTGCTTTTCAGTTTTTTATTGGAATAATTATAATTCCTAATAGTTTTTTTAATATTTGGCTAAAGGATATTACTGGACTGAAAATGAGTCCAGGTGGATGGTTATTTAGCAATATTAATGATATGATTATAGTTCTTTTGGGCTTTACTGATGAGGGAATGACTTTTTTATTAGCTAGGAGTCCTATAGACGAGCCATTATTTAACAATTTTATATTTAGAGCACTTCCGATATTAATTTTTTTATCATCTCTTACGGCTATTTTATACCACCTTGGTATTATGCAGTATATTATTAATTTTTTTGCTGTTATTATGTCCAAGGCTATGAAAACCAGTGGAGCTGAGAGTTTAGCAGTGGCATCAAACATATTTGTAGGGATGGTGGAGTCTGCACTTGCCATAAGGCCTTTTTTAGAGAGGCTTACAAGGTCTGAGTTATTTGCTATAATGGTTAGCGGAATGGCTACTGTTGCAGGTACTGTATTTGCTATGTATGTGGCTCTACTTAAGGATGCCATACCCAATATAGCAGGACATTTAATAACAGCTAGTGTTATGAGTGCACCGGCCGCATTTATTTTAGCTAAAATGCTAATTCCTGAAACCGATAGACCGGAGACCTATGGGCATATAAAAGTTAATATACCTATTAAAACTGTTAACATATTGGATGCGGCTGCTACTGGGGCAAAGGATGGTGTTAAATTAGCCCTAAATATAGGGGCTATTCTTTTAGCTTTTGTGGCATTGATTTTTTTTGTTAATCATTTTGTAACTGCACCTCAAAAGTGGTTTGGAATTACTAATCCTATTACTATTCAGGGGATAGCTGGTTATATTTTTGCACCTGTGGCATTTTTACTTGGTATACCTTGGGATGAGGCTGTTAAGGCTGGTATTCTTTTAGCTGAAAAGACTATTATTAACGAGTGGGTTGCTTATGATCACTTGGCTAAGCTTATTAATAATGAGGCTAAGGTTTTTTCAGAGCGTTCTGGGATTATTTTATCTTATGCACTTTGCGGATTTGCTAATTTTGCATCAGTAGGGGTTATGATTGGAGGTATTAGTTCAATGGTGCCAAAGAGGTCTCACGAGCTTGCAAAGTTAGGCTTAAAGTCTCTTCTGGGCGGATTGTTAGCAGGGTTTATGACTGCTTGTATGGCTGGAATTATTATATAGTTTATTGTTTGTATTTTAATTATTTTATATATATGGCTATATTTTTATTTAGGGGGTTATTATGACAAGGGGTGAGACTGCTCTTTATAACTTTAAAAAGGGGTTTAACTGCACTCAATCTATTTTATCTGCTTTTACCAAAGATTTTAATATAGATAATGAGCTTTTTTTTAAGTTAGCAACATCATTTGGCGGGGGTATTGCAAGGATGGGTTTAACTTGTGGTGCTTTGACTGGTGCATATATGGTTTTGGGGATGAAGTATGGAACTGCTAATAATCATGATAAGTTATCTAAAAGCAAGACTCAAACTAAGATAATGGATTTTACAAAAGAGTTTAAGGATATACATAAGGAGACTGATTGTAATAAACTTCTTGACTGTGATATTAGTACTGCTGAAGGATTTAAGATTGCCAGGGCTAAGAGGGATTGTTGTAATACTTTTATTGAAGATGTAGTTAAGATTGTTGAGGGTATTATGGAGGATAATTTAGAGTAAATTGGCCTATGGAAAATGGAAAGCATATTTTACTATTTGTGAAAGCTGGAAAGGGATATGGTTTTGGTCATTTAAAAAGGGCTATAGAGTTATTCAAGCTTATTAAGTCATATTATGGTGTATATTTTATTATTGACGGCGATGAGCTTGCGTATAAATATTTAGAGACGAGATCTATATTATTCGACATTTACAAGAATAGCTATAATTTTATAAGGCTTGTTAGGCGGCATAGTCCATCTTTGGTGGTATTGGACTGTAGGGATTCTGATATTTCTTTTACTAAGAGGCTTAAAAGGCATACAAAAGTACTATCCATTGATGATCATGGCAGCGGATTGGCTTATTCTGATATTAATATTAACGTACTACCTGTTATAGATAAGGCAATTGCTAATTTTAGCGGGTTGGAGTATTTTATTATGGATAAGTCTATTGCTCGTTATAAGAGGGGTTATAATAGCTATAATAGGATTATTATAACATTTGGAGGTGAGGATCCTTATGGGCTTACATCCTTTACTGTAGATATATTAAAGGGATTTGATCATTCATATAGTCTGACTGTTATATTGGGGCCTTTATATAGAGGTATTAGGGAGTGGGACAATGTAGAGGTAATGGACTATAATTCTAATTTTTATTATGAAATACAGCATAGTGATATAGTTATTACATCATTTGGTCTTACTGTTTACGAGGCTGTATATATTGGTACTCCGGTTGTAGTTATAAATCCCACGAGCTATCACAATGGTTTAGCCAATGAGTTAGAGGGAATTATTAACTTGGGAGTTGCTGATCAGATAAGGAAATACGATATTCTTAATAGTCTTAGGTCATATCTTAATAGGGCTAGTCCTTTGTCTAACGCTATTACTCTTGATCTTGATGGAGGAAATAGGATAGTTAATATTATTAATAGTCTTATCAGCAGGGAGGATGAGTTATGTCCTATTTGTGGACATCTTGGATTTATTTATGATAGGGATGATTGGTTTAACCACTATTATTGTTTTGGTTGTTGCAGTGCATATAGGAGTCCTGGATATTATTATGAGGGGGAGTATGACAGTGATTATTTTACGGTTCAATACGCTAATCAGTACGGTAGAACTTATTTAGAGGATAAGGATCAGATTAATGTATTGAATAGAAGGCGTCTTAATGTTATCAACGGCATACGCAAAAGCGGCTTTAAGTTATTAGAGTTGGGATGTGCATTAGGTTTTTTTTTAGAGATGGCAAGGCAATGTGGATACGATGTTGAGGGAGTTGAGCTTTCTGAGTATGCCATTAGTTATGCGAGGGATGAGTTAGGTTTAGGGCTTATAAATGCCGATGTTAGCCAACTGACTTTAGCTAAAAATGAATATGATATTATAGTTGCTTGGTATTTTATTGAGCATAACAGGGATTTTTTATTTATATTGAGTGCTATACACAGTTCTCTTAAGAGGGGAGGGTTACTTGCCTTATCTACTCCCAATTCTAATGGGATTAGTTTTAGGGCTAATAAAGCGAGCTATATAAATAGTATACCAAAGGATCATTATATAGAGTTTTCTCCGAAGTCTTTGTCTATGTTATTGAGGTCTTTGGGTTTCAGGATAAGGAAAGTAGTTATTACTGGGGTTCATATTAACAGGTTTTTGCCTTCTTTTTTGTATAGGTTTTTAAAGATGATTCCCTTTGTTAGTCAGATTCTTATATGGTTATTAAAAAAGGCGGGGATGGGGGATACATTTGAGATATACGCTGTTAAAAAGTGAACTAATAACTTTTATATAGGCAAAATGACAAATTTTGCCATTTTGCACTTCTCGGATCAGGGAATACTATAACTTTATATAGGACTTATTCTTAAGTTTATTTTAGTCATACTTATTTTATTAAAATTATTAGCTGTCTATTAGTTCCATGTCGTCATAAAAGGTAAAGTTTTCAACGACTTCTATATTTTTAATTATTCTATCGATTTCGTTATCAGGCTTATGGGTTTTTAGGTTGTGGTTGTAGTCATCAGAGTTTTTTTCCATTTTATCCTCCTTGATGACTAAAGTGGTCGGCGTTGTTTGGCATAAAATTAACTTTGGATTATTAAAATAATAGGTATTAATATATTTTGTATTACTTGTGCTAGTTAGTATTGTTATCCCAGTTGTTATTGGGCAGATAGTCAGTAAATTCATAATATACTCGTCCATTATCGTCGACTTTTATATCCACATATCCTTTATTGTTGAGGTTTTTAAGGATTTTTTCTGCATCATCTATTGATATACGTCCTTTTTCGGCGACGTCAATGGGAGTAATTCGTCCTTGTTTTTCTTTTGCGATTTTTATAACTATACTTTCTTTTTCTTCTGGGGTAAAGGGTTTTAAAGGCATCTTCCAGTTTTTGTTTGTAATAAGCCTTCTCAGGCTAAATCTATAGATAATAAAAGCTCCCGCACCCATTAGTATTAGTATAATGATTAAACATCTTATCATATAATCCCCTTTATAGAAGTTAGGCGGATAGGTTATCCATTATGAAAAGATACTTTTTTTTATATAAAAATGAACTATTTTTTATTTATATTTGCTAGTTACACTTTTTTACGGGATAGGCACTTGAAAACATATAATCTTAGTAATTATGTATATGAGAATAGGCTTTTACTTATAGGAGGGGTTTTATCTATTATTTTAGTCTCTCTTGCTACCATAGCCCCAATATATTTATTTAAGAGGATTATAGGCCTATTCCAGAGGGTGAGTAATTCTGATAACGAACTAGAAAGCTTTATAAAGGTTTATCAAGAAGAGTTTGTATGGCTAATGGTATTAGCGGTTATGGTAGTTATTATTATGGTAGTTTTCACGTTTTTACAGAATTACTTAATGGGATTATTTGGAAAAAAAGTCCTTTTTACCCTAAGGAATGACATCTATAAAAGAGTATTAGACCTGCCAATAAGCTATTCCCACTATGAGCGAAAGCGAAATACTATGTCTTTAATGAACTCCGATCTTTTGGTGGTAGAACGCTTTACTGTGGATAAAATAATAAACCTCATTAAGGAGCCTTTAATAATTATTGGGTCAATATTTACAATGGCATATATGAGTGTATTGCTTACTATTACTGTATTTTTATTGGCTCCCATTCTATTTTACTCGGTTCATAAGATATCCGGACTGGTTAAGAGGGTAGAAGCCGATATTAGAGATGACTTTTCTTATTTAATATCACTAATTAGTGAAACTTTGCGTAATTTAAAGTTGATAAAAATGTTTGCATCCGAGGATAAAGAAAGGGATAAGTTTAGTTCTGCGAATAGAAGGTTTTTTAAACAAGAAAAAAAGTTAATATTTTATGAATCACTAAATAGGCCATCCATTGAGCTTATAGGGGCTATATGTTTGATTATAATTTTGGCAGTGGGAGGCTATGAGCTAATTAACAATAGGTTATCCATAGATCGTTTTATTGCATTTATAGTGGCACTTTTTACTTTATCCAACCCTATTAGGGAGTTGTCAAGGGTAGTAATTTTAATTAAGCAGACTTTGGTTGCCCTTAGGCGTATACTTGACTTTTTGGTTGATGCTGACTATAATAAAAAACCAAGTATTATTGCTAAGTATACGTTTAAATCCATTAAAAATGGGATCTATTTCGATAACGTTAGTTTTGCTTTTAATGGCGGACCTTTAGTTTTAAATAATATATCCATTAAGATTCCCAAAGGTAGACATACAGCCATAGTTGGGGAAAGCGGAGTAGGAAAAAGCTCAATTACTAGCCTTCTAACCCTTTTGTACTGTGCTAATAAGGGGAATATATATTTTGATGATATTAATATTAATGACTTTGATCCTGTTAGCCTAAGAAAACGGATTAGTATTGTACCTCAAGAAGATTTTCTTTTTCATGCTTCTATAAAGGATAATATATTATATGCCAAACCCGATGCTAAAAATATAGATGTAGTTGAATCTGCTAAATTGGCTAATGCTTACGATTTTATCATGGCTTTTCCAAATGGATTTAATACTATAATAGGAGAAGGGGGGATTAATTTATCCGGAGGTGAAAAACAGAGAATATCTTTGGCAAGGGCTATTATTAGAAAACCAGAACTCTTGATATTGGATGAGGCAACTAAATCACTAGACAGCTATTCACAAAAAATGATCCAAAATACTATTACTACTACTATGAAAAACCAAACTACTCTTATTATAACCCATCAATTCTCTAATATTGTTCATGCTGAGCAGATTATAGTTTTAAAAGATGCTAAAGTTATTGAGCTTGGTAATCATGATAAGCTTGTTAAAGCTAATGGTGAATACCAAAAGCTTTATGAGATACAACAATATTAAAACTTTCCTTAGCGTTCTGTTATAAAGAGACATTGCTCTAACCCTCTTCTGTAGGTTTTAACTACAGAAGGTTAGAACATCTATCCTGATCCTTTTGATTAAAGATTAGTTTAAACCTTAGTATATATTCGTTAATTATCTAGCTAAACTTTATATTCTTGGCAGAAAAAGTAAAAACTTTAGCATTTTTTTTAAATATTTATATTATCTTTTATAGCAATCCAGGCCTCATGTAGGGTTATATAGCTTTAATTATTTTTATGAATAGGGTAGTTATTATAAAATAATTTGTTATCTTATAATAAGATAGATTATATTATTAATAATCTTATATAAAAACTAGTTACTCGGGTTATCTTTTTTATTATTAAAAAGTTAGTAATTATGGTTTAAAGTTTTATAGTTGTTAATAATTGCTATCTAATGGGCAAGTATAGTTTTAGTTATATGTTAAAAAGATTTAATAAAAACTTTATCATATTAATTTTAAAAAAAAATAGAAAGAAAAAAAGACTTTTTTATTTTTAATCTATATTTATTTATTCTATTGACTTTAGAATCCGATATATTAATTTCTTATTAATCTTATACTTTTTTAAAGTTTTTACTTATAAGCAATTGGGGTCTTTTTTTATATGAATAAAGTTAAACATTGCTTATTTATTGTTGTTTTTTTAACATTAGTATCTAGCGTTGAAGGGGTTAATAAGCGTCCCTTTTTGTGGGAGGTTAAGTCAAAAAGTACTAGAGCATATATATTAGGCTCTATTCATGTTGGCAAAAGAAAAATCTATCCCTTGCATCCCACAATATTAAAATCATTTAATAGTTCTGATGTACTGGTTATGGAAACAGATAAATCAGAAGACGACCTTGATTTTAATAGTATGAAATATATTAAATATCCTTTTGGAACAACTCTTAAACAGAATATTTCTAAAAAAACGTATAAGCTAGTTAAAAAAACAGCCAAAGACCTAAACTTATCAATGGTATTGTTAAATAGGTTTAGACCATGGTTTGTAGCTTTTACGATTACATATAAAAAATTGGATAGGGATGGCTTTGGCATTAATTACGGTATAGAGAAATATTTTATACTGTTAAACTCCGAAAAAAAAGAGATTTTAGGTCTGGAAGATGGTATAACACAAATGAAGCTTTTTAATGATTTTTCTCCTAGTCTTCAGGAAAAGTTTTTATATTATACTATAAAAGATCTTTCATTGGTAAAGGGTAAAATGAATAAACTTTTGTATAGATGGAGCATTGGTGATGTAAGGGCTTTCAAAAAGCTGTTTTTTGATGATATATACAAAAACTTGGCTTTAGCTCCGATTTATGAAAAGCTTATAGATAAACGTAATACTAATATGGTAAACAAGATAGAAGGGTTTTTAAAGACTAAAAAAACTTATTTTATAATAGTAGGTGCCGGACATATAGTAGGTAGAAAGGGAATTATTAATTTATTACTAAAAAAAGGTTATAATGTTAAACAATTATAGCCTATTAAACGATGTTAATTAAACATAGATTAGCTTTATTCGTAATAACTTTTATTATTTTCTTGAAAAGCTTTATAATAGACTGTTGGAAAATACGTTATACAGTTTATTCTATTTTTCTATAACCGCTATATAGCCTTAACTATTTTAATATTAAGCATAAATTGTATATAAAAAGATTAGATTTTCTGTTGATATAAGACGTTTAGGTGTTTAACACATTATGTAAAAACTACAAAAGAAGTCCTTTTTTTTTGTAAAATAAGTCAATTACCCCTTGTGAAAATATTATCAACAACACATTTTGTTAAATGAGGATATTTATGAAAAAATTAAGAATTCACCCTGCTGGCAAGCAAAGGGATTCAGTAAATAATTCACCTAATAAATCTGATGGTGATAAAATAGTAGTTAAAAGAAAAAAGATTGTTATTAACGGTGTAAAAAAAGACTTGGGGGATAGAATTAAGAATGAAGGAGACTTTATTAAAAAAATATCGAGTTTTTTAAAAGTTTCGAAGCGTTGTCAGTTATGTGCTTTTCTTAATATATCTTCGAGCAAACATTATTATTGTACCAACTTTGAAGCTTTATGGTTTCATAGAGATACGCAGTTTAGCCATTTTAAAGATTGTTCTTACAACAAGGAAAAAAGTAATAAGCTATCAGTCGCTAGTTAATTTATGGTTAGACTAAAAATAATAAAAAAATGTTATATGATTATAATTTCATATATTATATTTAATCCGATTATAAAAAACGTTTCCTAATTTATTTATAACGACATTGATATCTCCATAAATAGATTGTATTATTTAGTTTTACACTTGTTTTGGTATACATACTAATATCATAAGGTATTACTACTTTATCACAGAAGTAATGTCCTTAAAGGTCTTAGGTGTATTAACTGCTAGTATATAAACATATCTTATTGGAGGTTTTTATGGATAGTGAAGATAAAAGTTTTAACAGAAGAGGTTTTATAAAAAAGCTTTCTTCAATTTCGTTGGTTGGATTAGGAATATCTTCGTGTAATAGTAGTAGTTCTCAAAATAGTCCTATTAAGTCCGAGTTTAAAAATGATGATTCCCTTGAGGATGCTAAGTACGGTACTGGTAAACATAGAAAAATAGTATATCGTTCATTAGGTAGTACTGGTCTTAAGGCCTCTGACATATCCTTTGGTGCTGGAGGTATTCAGGATCCAAGAGTTGTAATTAAGGCTATGGAGCTAGGGATAAATTATTTTGATACTGCTCCTGATTATGGTTCAGGCAGGTCTGAAAGGGTGCTTGGCAAGGCTTTTAAAGCTAGTAAAATTCATAGGGACAAATATATTATTGCTACTAAGATGTGTAGTGTTGGCGGTTACCCTAGACACTACTACTTTGCTGATAAACCTACATATATAAAAGGTGTTGAGGACAGCTTAAATAGGCTTAATACTGATTATATTGATTTTTTATTTGTCCATGCTCTTGGTGAGCGTAATAATAAGGAGATTTCAAGGCTTAAGGATCCTAATATGCTTGAGGCCTTTTATACTTTAAAAAAACAGGGTAAAGTGAGATTTTTAGCTGTATCTTCCCATAGTTATCCTTCGGCTATTGGAGGCGGGCTAGACTATGCCATAGATAGTGGACATTTTAAATTAATTATGACTGCTTATAGTTATGATCGTTATCCTATTGATAAGTATATGCCTAAGATTAAATTATTGGCTAAGAAGGCCTATGATAAGGGAGTTGCTTTTGTAGCCATGAAAACCTTAAAAGGAGCTAAGGGAGTTGATCCTAATAAATTAAGGGGTCATGGAACTTTTGCTCAGGCGGCTTTTAAGTGGGTATTGTCTGATCCTAACGTTAGCAATCTTGTTGTAACAATGAAGAATATGTCTCAGGTTAATCAATATATTAAGGCATCGGGTAAGACCTTAACTTATTATGATAGAGAGATATTAAGGCAGTATGGGGTTTCATTAGATAAAGAATGTCAGATTGGTTGCTATGATTGTGAATCTGCATGTCCAAAAGGAATTAATATAGCGGATATACTAAGATATAATATGTATTTTACTAATTATGGTGAAGAAAAAGAGTCTATGTTGAAATATAATGATATACTCTCTCTGCATAAGGCTGATAAATGTAGTGAATGTGATTCTCCTTGTGAGTATGCGTGTTTATATGGGGTTTCTATTAGGGATAAGTTAGTTCAGGCACATAATAATCTTGCTTTTTCTTGATGTCCAGGGATATAGATTTATTTAAGCTGGTGTTTTTTTTAAGACAGATATTTTAGAATAATAATGGTAGCACTCAGTATGGTATATCATATATGAAAATTGTTGTTATAGGTGATATTCACAATAGTTTCGATCTTATAAAGCCTATGCGTGAGGATTTAGTTAGTGCTGATCTTATTCTCCTTACAGGGAGTATTACTGTTTATGGAGGCAGGGCTGAGGCAGAAAGAGTTATTGGACCTCTTAGATTAGTTAATCCTAATGTTATGGCTGTTATTGGAAGGCTGGATAATGAGTCTGTTTTGGAGTACATTGAGTTAAAGGATATTTCTCTTCATGGAAGGGCTAAAATTATTGATGGGTTAGGGATATATGGAATTGGTGGTGGACGAATATCATTATTTAGGAATCCTAGTGAGTTTAGCGAAAGAGAGTTTTCTGAGCTATTGAATGAGGCTTATAATTATGTAAAGGATGTTAAATATACAATTTTGCTTAGTCATACACCTCCTATTAATACCAAGCTTGATAGGACTGCCAGAGGGGAGCATATTGGGAGTAAGGCGATACGATCGTTTATTTTTAAGTATCCGCCAAATATTTTAATATCTGATCAGATGCAGGGAATGCCTAAAAAGGATCTCTTTGGTATAACCAATATTATTTCACCTGGTAATCTTGAGTCTGGCGGATACTTGATTATTGATTTTTCTGACGGCTTTGATATTACCTTTAAAAATATATTTTCTACCGCTTAATATTCTATTATCAATAAGAAAATATTCGTATTAAATTAGGCTGGTAGTTTCATTTAGCGAGAACATAAGATTAAAGTTCTGTATTGCACTGCCTGCGGCACCTTTTACGAGGTTATCTATGGCCGATATGATTTTTAATATACCCGTTCTTTCATCCATTTTAACAGATATATGGCATTCATTGGTCATTGTGAGATTTTTAGTTTGGGGGAGCTCTTCTTCTGGCAGTACTTTAACAAAAATCGAACTTGAGTAAAACTTATTATAGTAATCCCTTATTGTTTTATCGTTTATACTTGCTGATGATAAACTTATATATATTGTGGATAGTATACCTCTATCCATTGGTACTATATGTGGGGTGAAGCTAATTGTTTGTTTTTTATTTGTAAAGGTATGAATTGCTCTTTCAATTTCTGGTATATGTTGGTGACCAGTAATTTTATATGCCATTGTATTTTCGTTACAGCTAACGTATAAAGAGTTTGGGGATAGCTTTTTACCTTTTCCAGATATACCCGATTTACAATCACATATAATTGGTTGTTTTGGCTTGTCTATTTTTAGTATAGGTAGTAGTCCTAAGAGTATGGAAGTGGGGTAGCATCCTGGATTAGATAGATATTTAGCATTTTTAACTTGTTTAGTAAAGATTTCGCTAAGACCATAAACCCAATTTTTTAATGCTTTTGGATCATAATGTTCTATTTTATACCATTTAACATAGTCCTCATTGGATAAGAGTCTAAAGTCACCACTTATATCAATTAGTTTAATGGATGAGTCGTAGAAGTGATGAGCCAATTTCATAGCTGTTCCAGAAGGGGTTGCAAAGAATATAGCATCACACTTTTCTTTAAGTTCTTGCGGATTAAAAGCATTAAACTCAATATCAAGCTTATTTTTAAAATATGGATTAAGTTTTGATAGTTTTAGTCCTTGATTAGTTTGGGAGGTAATTACTGTAATATTTATATTGGGATGATTAATAAGACGTTTTAGTAGTTCCGTACCGCTATATCCAGCGGCACCTACTATTCCGACATTTATTTTTGACATAACTGTTCCTTGCTATACGGATTAACTTCTTTTTTTTGTTTTTCCTGGTGATTTTTTATTTAATCCGATTTCTTTATTGTTTGAGTTAATGGGCATAGGTTCTCTAAGGTCAAAGTATTTTCTAATAGCTTTTTCTATTGCTTTTAATTTGTTTGGATTTTCTCTTAGGAAGGTTTTAACGTTATCTTTACCCTGTCCTATTCTTTCATCGCCGTATGAATACCATGTTCCACTTTTTTGGATTATTTCTGCTTCTACAGCCGCATCCAAAAGGCAACCTTCTGATGATATTCCTTTAGCAAACATTATATCAAACTCGGATGTCTTAAAAGGTGGAGCTACTTTATTTTTTACTACTTTTACTCTAACATGGTTACCTAATACCTCATCCCCTTTTTTAAGGCTTTCAATTCTTCTAATGTCGAGTCTAACGGATGAGTAAAATTTTAAAGCATTTCCACCAGTAGTAGTTTCTGGTGATCCAAAGCTTATACCGATTTTCATTCTTATTTGGTTAATAAATATAACGCAGGTTTGTGTACGGTTTATTATACCGGTTAGTTTTCTAAGGGCTTGAGACATTAGTCTAGCTTGTAGTCCCATATGGCTGTCACCCATATTACCGTCGATTTCAGCTTTTGGTACTAATGCTGCAACACTATCAATCACAATTAGGTCTACGCTTGTACTTCTTACAAGGGCTTCTAATATTTCTAGAGCTTGTTCTCCATAGTCTGGTTGGGCAATATAAAGGTTATTGACGTCTACACCGAGTTTTTCAGCATATACAGGGTCGAGGGCGTGTTCAGCATCGATAAAGCCGACTATTCCCCCAAGCTTTTGGGCATTAGCACATATTTGTAGAGTTAAAGTTGTTTTTCCTGAAGACTCAGGACCATATATTTCAACAATTCGTCCCCTTGGAACTCCGCCAATACCAAGGGCAATATCTAGTGTGATAGCACCAGTTGGTATGAAGGGAAGTAAAACTTTTTCTTTAGACCCGAGTCTCATTATAGTCCCTTTGCCATATTGCTTTTCTAGTTGATTTACTGTTGCATTTAGGGCTTTTTCTTTTTCTGTATTCATTTTAGTTATCCTCAAAATATTTATTATTAATTAATGATTAACGTTATTTAAAAATATGACTATATAACTTCTTTAATATAAATAGTATATTTTAAAAGAAATAGTTTTTATAAAGATAAATACTACTTAATAATATAATTTTGACAAAATATTTTAATATTTTAACTTTTTTTAAGCTAATACAAAAACCTATTTTGTCAATAATTTTATTGTATATATTATATTTATACTGTTAAGACAGTTATTAATAGACTGCTATATTTAAGTATTAGGATGTTTATTTGTTTAGTTTAAAAAATAGTACAGCATTTTTGATAAAGAAAGTTAGCCTTATTTTACTTATTAGCATAAGTGCCTTAAGTATTGGATGTAAGGCTGAAGAGGTTATTATTCCTTCTCTTAAAGAGATTGCAGTAGTTAAGGATAAATATAAAGGTAATAAATTATTCATAGGTCATATTTCTATTACTATTCCTGAGGAGTGGAACTATCTTTTTGTTAAGGATAGAAAAGTACTAATTTCTTTTGTGAATAATGATATAACAATTAGAGGAGAGGTTTTGGTATACAAAGACAATACTAAAAAGCCTCTTAGGCAGGTTTTTGAAAGCTATTTGAAAGAAAAGCCTGGTGTTAAGTTTTTGTGGATTAGTACTATTAAGGGTTTGGCTAGTGAGATTTGGTTTTCTAAGGGATCATACGTTATAAAGGGTATAAAGGGTAAGCGTTTTGATGAGATATATAATGTATATTTTGCATTATATCGTTTTGGGGATAAGATTTATAAGCTTACTATTTTAGCTGGAGATAATAGTAAGGCTTTTGAGCAAAGGATAATAGGGATAATAAATAGCCTAAACTTTAATAAGTCGTTTTCTAAGATAAGTTATAAGAGGTTTGGTATTAGTATTACTCCTCCTGATAGTTGGAGTCATAGGTCTACGTCTAATAATCAGCTTGTATTTATTAGTCATATTTCTGAGCCTGTGGTACTAAGTATTTCCATTATTAAAAAGCTTGATAGTGCTAAGAATACTTCTTTAGTCATAAAAAAGGAGATCAATTTATTTAGAATAAATCTTATGAACATAGGCTATAAATATAAGTTTAAGATTTCAGGTGATAGGTTAGCTAACGGTAAACGAGTAATAGTTTTTTCATCGGTTGGGATAAGAGAAAAAGCTCCTCTTGGTATTAAAAAGTATTACTTTGTAAATAAGGGTTATTTGTATGACATAGAGGTTTGCTATAACGAAAAGAACTGGGATGACGGTATTGATAAGGCGGTTGATGAGGTTTTTAAGTCAATGAAGTTTATTTAATTTGTGATTAGCGGAAAATTAACAGGTATTAGTTGGCATATTTTAACCATTAAGTATATAGATTAAAAGAAAAAGAAATAAAAGTACAAATAAGACAGTGTTCTGAACGGTGATTATACTAGGCTTTATTGTTGTTTACTATCTTTGATCTTAAATATAATTGACTTAGATAAATAATTTATTTACCTTATAAAAAAAAACTAGTATTAATTAATATTACATATTTCTATTTATGAGGATTATTAAATGATTCCAGTGAAAATAACAGATATATCGTTATCAAATTTGGGGTTTGTTGTTTTCTTAAAGAATGTAGATGATAATATGGCATTACCAATATTTATAGGAGTCCCTGAGGCTCAGGCTATTGCTGTTCAGTTTAACAAGTTAAAAACTCCTCGTCCCTTAACCCATGATCTTTTGAAAAATATATTAACTCTTTTGGAGTGTAAGATATCAAAGGTAGTTGTTAATGATCTAATTGATAACACTTTTTATGCAAAGGTTTTTTTAGAGGGAAAAAAACATAAATTTCAGGTGGACTCACGTCCTAGTGATGCAATTGCTTTAGCTTTAAGGTTTGAGATTCCTATTTTTGTTGAAGAGAAAGTTATGGAGGTTGGAGCTGTTAAGGTTAAGAGTGATGAAGATATTAAAAAACAACCAGAAAAAACTGAACTTGAACTTTTACAAGATCAGCTTAAATTAGCGGTAGTTGAAGAGCGATACGAAGATGCCGCAAAACTAAGGGATGAGATTAACAAAATTACTGGGCATAATTAACTTTTTCTTTTTTTAAAGCTTATCTTCCTAACCACAAGGGGATGAGGATGCTTTTTATTATAGTTAAAATCTTTTGATTTGCTATTATGCCAATATTGAGTTTTTTTATTGGATATCCAATAGTCATAAAAGAAGGAGTGTATAGTTGTTTTACCAAATGCATTAGTTAATTTGAACTTATGGAGTTCATTAATTTTGGCTGAATAGACAGCTTGTTTACCGTTTATTTTTGTGATCTTCACTTTATTAGGATAAAATATATAAGCCATACCATCAGTTTTTAATTTTAGTTTTATTGGGAATGCTTTCCACTCTAGTATTTCTATTTCGTTAATTTCTTCAATGGGTATATTTTTAGTATAATTAAAGTCTCCTTTTTTTGTATTAGTTGCGATATAGTTTTTTTTAAGTTTTATACTTCCTTCTGTGATACTTCCTTTTTCTAAAACTACTTTTATTGTGTAGTAAAAATAAGCTATTTTTTCATTATTCTTTTTATTATTACGTACCTTTTTTTTGATGTTTTCATTTATAGTTGGTGGTTTTGGTAGTTTGGGCAAGTTAGGATATTTAATAGAGTAGGCGGAGTAGCTGGTTAATATAATTATTATTAATATAATATATTTCATATTTTACACCCAATATATTATAATT
Source organism: Spirochaetota bacterium (assembly GCA_965208615.1). GTDB lineage: Bacteria > Spirochaetota > UBA6919 > UBA6919 > CBDBPB01 > CBDBPB01. The sequence goes on along the minus strand of CBDBPB010000009.1, from coordinate 70,319 downwards.
GCTTAGTTAATATAGTGGTTTATAGAGCTATTTTTTAGGTTATGGAATAAACCTTTTACTTTTTCTTGTTAGATTCTTTACCAATAACCTCTACGACTATTTCTACATCTTTTTGTTTAGTAGTTTGTTTTCTTTTAGAGTTAGTTTTTTTAGTTTTATTTTTTTTAGCAAAATAAGGTTTATTAAGAGGTTTTTTATACGGATTTATGTTTATTGGTTTTTTAGGTTTATTATTAGTTTTTAAAATATTAGTATTTTTTTCTATTTGCTTTAAACTAAGAGTTTTAGATAAAAGTTTAACTTGTTCTTTAGCCGTTAAATAGTGTTTGGTCTCTCCTGGATATCTTTCTGATCTAAATTTAGTTTCAAATAGACCAATAAACTCTTTATAGTAAGTTAAGGCTAATTTAATATTATATTTGGCTTTTCTATTGTTGTTAAGGGTATTAGCAATCTTAAACAGGATATATCTGGCATGGTTATTCCAATCAAGTTTTATTTTCAGTTTTTCCAGGGCATTAATTTTAGTTATTTTATCTTCGAGTAAGGCTATACGATCTATTGAATAGTTAATATAAGTAATTTTAGTTTTTTTTATATTTTTATCCAGCAAAATATCAAGATAAAATGTTTTGGCCCTATGTTTTTTACCTAGAAGTTCATTAGCTAGACCAAGGTAATAGTATACCTCCCATTTTAGGGGGGACTATACGGTTTTTAAAATTACTTTTTTTAACGGTACTTATTAATTTCTTTTATATTAAAGGATATTTTATTGGGATTAAAATAGCTACCCGGCAAAGTAATTTCTTTAGGTGTTTGGGATAACAACTCTTTTAGATGGCTTATTGCTCTTTGGTACTCTTTCATTTTAATGTATATTTTTGCTATTAATATACTTGTTGAGTAGTAAATAATTGGATAACTTTGCTTTAAAGGTTTTCTAAGGGTAATTAGTTGCAGAAGTTTATTTATAGAGTTTTCATAGTCACCTTTTTCATATGCACTTTTTCCCTGCAGGTAGATGGACAGTTCTGGTATTCCTTTTTTTGAAGGGTGTTTATCTAGCATAAAGAGTCCAGCTTTTTTTTGATCATCAAAGAGCTTAAAGTTATTCATTTTGGCATAGCCTTTAAAGTCTGGTTCTTTAATGTAGTACCATATTTCCTTACTATTTTTCATACTAATAGAAGCAGTCATTTTAACAATTCTATTATTTTCTATATAATATATAGGGTAGATAGAGTCATCAGGTTTTACATATACGGGAGTTTGATCCACTAGATTAACAGCATAATAGGGGTTAGTATATTTAATATCAAGGCGATTATTATTATTGCAAAAGCTCATAACACTGGATAATAAAGCTATTATGCATATTAAGTTAAAATAATTCATAATATAGCCAATATATTAATTTGAGTAACAAGTTTAAAGGATATCTAAAGTATTTAGTATTTTTTTATCTATTTGTATTAATTAAATAAGCCATGGATTAATGATAGGATAAAATAATAATCCCTATGGCATGACCATAAGGATTATTATGCTCCCCCGACAAGACTCGAACTTGTGACCTACTGGTTAACAGCCAGCTGCTCTACCAACTGAGCTACAGAGGAATGTAAAAAGAAATATAATTAACGATTTTATTTTGTCAAGTATTTTTTTAAAACAATTTTCTTATGAATTGTCATAGTAGCTTATTTTAAGTTATTTTTCTATTTTGTTGCATTCTTTCTAACAAGTGGATAACTATTAGTTAGTCCAAAACAATACTAAGGCCAAAACTAATATGTAGACCCGAGTTTATTCGTAATCGTTCGATTATATCATTATTACTATATTTTATATTAAACAATAAATTTAGTTCTTTGCTAAAAACCCTTAAAATAACATCTACTCCAAACACTCCACCATACTTCATATTGGGTATATTGCTAAAATATCCAAAAGGGATTAACACTATCCTATCTGTATTTAAGGCATATACCCTAATACCGATTCTGAATATATTTTCGACTAAGCCAAAACCAACAGAAAAGAATATTGGAATAGGGTTTATGAAAGGAATTGAAATACGAAGAAAGTCTCCATAGTCAGTTAAATAGTAGTATAATATAGGAGGAGCAATAAAATTATAAAATGTTATTAATTTTGTTCTACGCTTATTATTAGCTATTAAATCATAGGTTAAAATAATATTTTGCCAGAAAACTACTGATGTAAAGACAGTTAGTGCAGATAATAAAAATATTTTTTCTGTGCTAACGTTATATCCAAGCTTTTTGGATACCTCATTATATCTATTAATATCCCCTTTATCATACCCCAACTGTGTGAGTAGAGAATAACTAAGAGTACAGAGGTGATTCATCATAAAATTAATTCCAGTGTGATAATGTATATTACCAGAGGTCACTATTTTTTCATAGATGAATTCTGCATTAATCTCTTGTTGAGTTAGTCCTCCACCTATTATTAATAAAGTTTTTCTTTTATCATATGGATTAAAATAAGTTACTAATCCTCCAAATGCCTCAAGGTATATTTTTGGCTTTAGCCCATAGTAGTCAGCAACACGATAGTGGGAGAACTCATGACTTAGGGCAGAGCTAAAAGCAGTTGCATAGTAAAATATTAACATCTCTACTAGCCTAACTCCTATATAGTTATTGCTTCCAAGAATTCTAAATAATGATTCATTAGCTAAAGCAAATATATTTACTGTAGAATATTGAATATGAGTAAGCTGTAGCGAGTCATATAGGGGATTTTTATATAATACTGATATTTCTTTATTGGAAAAAAGACTGTTACAGCTAAACAAAAGGAAAATTATAATAATTTGAACTTTAAAAACTTTTAACAACTTTTTACTCTCCATTCACATGAACTGAAGAAAGGTTTGACTTGAGAAGTAAAAACCACCTATTCTTTTTAGATTGATTTTTTTTGACTTTGTTAGAGGGGTATTTAAACAAGATATTTTTTTTAAAATGACTAACATCTTACACAGGTTTATATTTGTCAATAAATGTTTATATGATTAACTTATGTATTTCAATGATATTTCTTATTAATCTCTTATTATATTAAACACTCGTGGATAATAAATGGGTGATTATAAATTACTTTTTATGTATATTTATACTAGTTTAACAGTTGATGGTCATATTATTAGGAGGAAAACAATATGTTGAAAAAGCTAATTTTAACTATGCTATTTTTGACTATAACAGCAAACTTTATATGGGCAAAAGGTAGTCTTTGCGGGAGTAAAGCTAAATATTGGTATAATAATAGAGTAACTAAGAAAATAAAATACCTACAAAAGCTAAATAGAAATACAAGGCTTAGTAAAAAGCAAAGTATACTTTTAGATAAGTTAATACAGTTAAACCGTAGAATAACTGCAAGAAAACGCTTTTCCCATATATTATGTAGACTTTATATACCTCAGTTAAAAGGTGAAACCATTAATCAGCTAGGCTATATAAGGGATGGCTTTATAAGTTATGGATATCTTCCTAAGCAGAATAAATATTATAGGCATAGAGATATTCCACCGGGATTTTGGGTATATGTTTATCCGCATTTATATGTTTGGAAAGTTCAGGATCCATCTAGATAAATAATAAACATTTTAATAAAAAGTCTTATAAGACAAAATCTGTTATTAATTAAATACTCTAAGCTATTATTATATTATACTATAATAAATATTAATGTAACTTTGAATTTATTAGATGGTTTTTATAAAAAAAAATGTTATAACTTTTTCTAACAAAATAGTATATTTAAAGTTCAACATTTTTATTTAGTTTATAACATTATGGAGGAGCTATGTCTAAGCCATATTTTGAGTTTGGAGATTTAAAAGACTTTCCTAATATAAATGAGTATTCTAAGGAACTAGGAGATAAGTTTTTTGAGTATTATGGAAGTTCAACTGCTGAGGGTAAGTTATCCGAAAGAGAAAAAGCATTAATAGCTTTAGTGGTAGCTATAACTGAGAAGTGTCCATTTTGTATTGATGCCTATACCAATAAATGTTTATCTTTGAATATTTCTAAAGATGAAATGATGGAGGCTGTTCATGTTGGTGCTTCTATGATGGCTGGCATTACTTTGGCGCATTCGACCTTAATGAGAAAAATTATTAAAGCTAAGGAAATGTAAAATGAAATTAACTCCAAGTGAGCAACTAGATATCCTTGAAAAAGCTGATTGTATACCTAATTTCAAGTATAAGTTAGACCAAATTTCATCTTTACCTCTTGTAGCACAAGGAATAGATACATTACAAATTAATGTTGGTAGACTTTGTAATTTAAGTTGTAAGCATTGTCATGTAGAAGCAGGGCCAAATCGTAAAGAAATACTATCTGAAGATGTCTTTGAGCAATGCTTTAAGATAGTTAAAGCTTTAGATATACCAACTGTAGATATTACTGGTGGTGCTCCTGAGATGAATCCCTATTTAGAAGGGTTTATTAATAAGTTAGCTAACCTTAATACTAGGGTTATTGTAAGGTCTAATCTTGTTATATTAGCTGAGGAGCCTTATACAAGGTTTATTGATATTTTTGCTAACAATAATGTAGAGCTTGTTTGTTCTTTGCCTGACTTTAGATCAGAAAGAACTGATAGGATGAGGGGTAAAGATGCATTTAAGAATAGCATAGATATTCTTAGACATCTTAATGAAAGGGGTTATGGTAAGGGTAATGGTGGTTTAAAGCTTAATTTAGTACATAATGTGGTTGGAGCTTATTTACCTGTATCACAAATCACTTTGGAAAAGGAGTATAAGCTTAGGCTTTTTAATGAATATGGCATTAATTTTAATAGTTTATTTTGTTTAAATAATATGCCTATAGGACGTTATCTTGATTACTTACTAAAAACGGATAATTATAAAGATTATTTACAGTTATTGGTAGAGGCTTTTAATCCTGTTGCAGTGGATAATGTTATGTGTCGTTCAACGGTATCTGTTGGATGGGATGGGCAGTTATATGATTGCGATTTTAATCAAATGCTCCATCTGCCTATTGATAAAGTATATTCTAATACTGTATATAACTTTGATATAAATAAGCTTAAAAATAGAGAAATTGTAATTTATAATCATTGTTATGGTTGTACAGCCGGGAGTGGTTCTTCTTGTCAGGGGGCTATAGACTCTTAAGTATATAGCTTATGGACAATAACAAAAGGATAAGTCATTTTAACTTTTTATATAAATTAATATTAGTTTATTTTAAGAGTTAATATTTTAGAATACTTTTTATAATACTATTATTTATGGACCTAAGTGAGTTTCAGCTAATCAAAAGGATTAAAACACAGTTTACTTATAAAAACTTAATTGAAACTGGTATTGGGGATGACTGTGCTGTTATTCCATTTTCTGATAAACTATCCTACCTTATTACTACTGATGCTCTTGTAGAGGGTATACACTTTAAACTGGGAGATATTAATTGGTCATACCTTGGTAAAAAGGTTGTTGCGGTTAATCTTAGTGATATTGCCGCTATGGGAGGAAGAACAAAATATTTATTTATATCCATTGCTATTCCAAAAAGGATATGCGATGATAATATTAGTCAGTTTTTTTATGGGATAAGGACTGCATTGGATGAATATAATGTATTACTCCTTGGAGGCGATACTACAGGCTCTAATAATCAGCTGTTTATATCTATTACTGCCATTGGTATTGCTAACAGTAATAGGGTTATATATAGGAGTGGTGCTAAGCTACATGATTTTATTTATGTTACTGGTACACTGGGAGACTCTAGTGGAGGATTATCTCTATTAAAAAAGAAATGTTCTGATTTTCTACCTGAAGAAAATAGCTTGGTTTATAAGCATTTAAATCCTGTTCCCAGGCTTATAGAGATTTCTTATCTAGTGGATAATTACGTTATAAATAGTGCTATTGATATTAGTGATGGTTTATCTAATGATTTATGCCATATAACCAGCGAAAGCGGTGTTGGAGCTAAGGTATACTGGGATGATATTCCAAAGTCGAAAGAACTTATAAATCTTATATCAGAAAAAGATCTTAGTTATTATGTTTTAGATGGTGGAGAAGATTATGAGTTATTATTTACGTCACCTGATAGAATTGATGCTAATTCTTTTTATAATGAGCTTGGAACAAGGTTATCCTGTATAGGTAGGATTACTTCATATAATAAAAACATTTTAATAAAAGATGGAGCTGAACAACTTTTAATCCCAAGAGGCTTTGATCATTTTAAGGTATGAGATTTTATTTATAAATCCCAATGTATTATAATGTATTATAATGAGGAGATTATGATAGAAGATTTTGCTAAATTATTAAAAGAACTTCTTAATACAATTATTGCCGGACTTACTTCTACTAAGGATGACTGGAATCAAAAAAGTTATGAAGCAGTTGTAAAGTGTCTTTTATTTAAGGATGAGATTGCGGTTAAAGAGGCAGTTGATCATTTGTTATTAGAGGGTAAGGAATTAGCTATCCCACCGTTATATTTGGCATCACAAAAGCATCCAAGGCTTAGTGTTCGGAGTTATTGTTTGGAAAACTTAAAAAAGCTAGATAGATATGATAAAATTGATAGCTTGGTTAGGGGAAGGGATATTAATAGTGCATTGGAAAGCCTAATAGAGGAATATGGACATTTTAAAAAGGATTATTATTAGTTATTTTATTTCATGGCTTTTTTTATTTACTTGTTTGTTAAAGGATTGGAACTTACTTTCATCGATTTCTTTCATTAGATTAGTAATTTTTTCTTTATATTGTGTTGCTTTTTTTGGGTTTTGAATTATTTCTTTTCCAATTATTTTATGCATATTAGAATTTATATTATACTTATGAATTAGCTTTATAGCACTATCAATATCATTTTTTTTATAGCTTTGAATATAGAGTTTTATAAACTGATAAAACTGTTCAATACTTATTTTAGCAGTTTTATTTCTTTTGGATTCATTAATTTTTGTATGTTCTACTTTTTTATGTTCTACTTTTTTATTTTTTTTGTGTACATCCTCTTTGTTATTAACCGTTTGACAACTGATCAATATTAATAGTGCTGATGTATATAAGATTATTTTTTTGTTATAGTAGTTCATATTTATTCGCCATTTTTTTGCTGATATATTTATTGACTGACTAGTCTAACTTTAATTTTTTTAATTTTGTTATTCCTAACAATGGTAACGGTTACAATATTACCGGGTCGTTTTTTTCTAAATGCTAGAGAGACATCTTTTCCATTTTTAATATTTCTGTTGTTGATTTTAATAATAATATCGCCGCCAACAGGTATCTCTAAATTGCCAACTCTTAATATTTTGTTATAGCCCCTAATACCGGCTTTATTAGCTGGTAGATTTTTTGTAGCTTCTACAACGACAATACCATTTTTAACGGGTAGTTTTAAGTATTTAGCTAATCCCTGTATTTTAGAAAGAGGAAATCCAGATATTCCCATGGTTGAGCGTCTTACTCTACCATAGTTGACTAGGTCATTAATAACAAATCTAACAGTATTACTAGGGACAGCAAAACCAATTCCTATATTACCACCACCAGAAGGACTAAAAATAGATGTATTTACTCCAATGAGGTTACCATCGCTGTTAAGAAGAGGCCCACCAGAGTTACCGGGATTAATAGCCGCATCAGTTTGTATAACTCCTTCTATGAGCTCACCTGATGCTCCTTTAATAGTTCTACCCAAGGAACTAATAATACCAGTAGTTAAGGTTCTCTCTAGGCCAAATGGATTGCCTATAGCTAAAACTTTTTGTCCTACTCTGAGCTTATTTGAGTCAGCTATCTTAATTGGATGGAGTTCATTAGGGGGAGCCTTAATTTTTATTATTGCTAAATCATCTTCTATATCCACTCCAACAACCTTTGCAGGATATTTTTTATTATTACTTAAAGTTACCTCTAGCCTACTGGCAGACCTTATAACGTGATAATTAGTTAATATATGTCCTTTTTTATTGATAACGGATCCTGAGCCAGCTCCCTCTCTAATTATGGGTTCAAATATAAAATTATAGCTAAACACTTTGGTAATAATATTTACTACTCCGGGACTAACTTTTTTATAGACTTTAATATTTATTTCTTCATCGAGATCGGAATACCTGCTGTTATTATTTTGTGCAGAGGTATAGAAATTACTATCAGCTATTTTAATATATTTAGCATTATGTTCTTTTGTAGTATTATTATTAGTATTACTTTTTTTAAAATACCTTGTTATTTTACTCATGTTTCCGGAGTAGTAATATATAGCAGAACTAACACCTATTAGTATGATAATTAATCCTATGGTTATTTTTGTAATTTTGGTCAAATTAAGCATTTTCATATACCTTTAGCTGTGTGGTAATATTTATTAAGTTAAGTGTTGTTTTATTAATAGAAATATAATAAAAAGGTTGTAGAGTAAGTTTAAGTAGTAAAAAATATTTATTAACGGTTATTTTATATTGTCAATGGTCTAATATTTATTCTGGACTATGCTTTTTATAGAAGCCGGTTATTTGCGGAGAAAAACCCTTATTTTTTTTATCTATAAAATATATAACTAAGAATGAGATAAGCAAAAATACCACAGATAAGCCGACTGCAAAGGGATTATCACTATCTTTACTTTGTATTAAAAGTTCTCCCAAAAAATACCCCAAGATCATCATTATTATTGGGAATATATAAACCAAAATAGAGAGCTGGATGCTTTTTGATTCACTAATTTCAACAATGATGAGGTCATTTTTTTTAGCGTTTATTAGGTTTAAAAGGGTTAGGGAGTTTGTTTTTTGATTTGCTCCATAACAGGCATTACATGATCCACAGTTGTCTGAAGGCTGTACCTCAGCTATAACCTTATTACCCTCTACCTTAATGACTTTAGCAATATCGGTCATCATTTACCTCTGGATTAAATATATAATATATATTTATGGAGTACTAACTAATTTTATTATTTTGATTAGACAATAAGTTAGATATATTATTTTTATCAAAAAGTTCTATAGGACGAGTACTGGCATATTCATTAGCCTGTCTTGTAAACTCAGAGCTAGTAATACAAAAGCTTTTTACTGCACCCATTTCTTTTACCTCTTCTAGTATTTCCCTAATAGTGTTATCACCAATTTTATCACTTATTCTGTATATTTTAAATAGTTGCTTTGTTTTTCTTACATTTCGCCATTCACTTTCTTTATCATTAGTTAGTATTGTTGCAATAGCACCCCTATTGGTTATTTTCATTTTTATAATGTTATAGTCAAAGTTTTCTACTATTTGTTTAGAGATTGTTCCGAAGCGATTTTCTGATGCAGTCATAAAATCTTTTAATTGGTCATTCATTCTAATATCGCCATAGGCATCAAGTTTAGTTTTAACGCTTTTATAAGCTGGATAATGGTTAGCAATGATTTCCCACTGGACTATGGCAGATGATATATCTCGAATACTCTCATAAGTACTAGCTAAATAATATCTTAAGGCGGCGGTAACTTTATCTTCTTTTGTAATATACTGTATAGCTCTTTCAAGGTCTAGGATGCCTTTTTCTATATTGCCGCTTTCTACAGAGGTTTTACCTAATTGAAAGAGGGATCTTAATCTAAATTCTGAATCTCTAGCGCTTATTTCGAAATCTTTTAAAGCTCGGGTATAGTTTTTAGACATAAAGTTGCTCATGCCTATATAATAATATGCTTTGTGATATGTTGGATTACTTTTTAGACATTGCTTCATATATTCTAGTGCTTCTGGATAACGTTGAGTTATATATAATATTTCTCCTAAATAGAAAAGGGAGTCATCATGTATTGGATTTATTTCTAGGCTTTTTTTAAAGTAGAATCCTGCATTTTCTCTGTAATGTCGTTGATAAAATATTTGTCCTATTCGGTAATAGTGCTTATAGTTATTAGGCTCCATATTTAAAATTAGTAGGAATTCTTTTTGAGCTTCTTTAAGTTTATTAAAGTGGAGGTATATTTCTGCAAGACGTTCTCTAACTTTTAGCTCTGTTATTTCTGAGTTATAATTATTTATAGAAATAACTTTTTTATAATGAGGTAGTGACCATTCGTAATTTTCTTCACGAAAGTATGTTTCTCCAAGGTAAAAGTGAGCTGTACTATTTCTATCATTTTTATGTATAAGTTTTTTTAGAAGTTTTATAGCCTCATTAGTGTTATTATTTTCTATATGGTTTTGTATTTGGTCGAATTTACTAGCAAATATAAAATGTCTTATTAAAAGAAAAATAACAATTACAGCTATTATTATGCTGGGTATAATTATATATAAGTTATCCATACTTAAGTTTTTCTTTCCTATTTATTTTTTTAATTAAAAATTATTAATATAACATTTAATAAATATATATATTTAGATGTTTTACTTTAGTTTTATAATTATACTATTATATATAAGTAATATAGTAGTAATAAAAGCCATATAATTTTTATAACTGTAAAAATATATTATTAACATATTATTTTGTATGTAATGTTTTTTTTACTAGCACTATTCCTTAGAGAAATTATTTAAGCTAGAAGAGTCTAAGGATTATTGAGGGTTTTAAACATAGACTAACTAAAATGTTAATAAATAAATTATATATACATTTTACTATTCTGTCAATAAAATATGTAAAATTGTAAATAAGGTAATATAGAATAGGCTCTAATAGGTTATAAATTATTTATAAAATGTTTTATACAGTAAAAAAAAGTATCCGATAGATATAAAAAATAAATAAATATACATTAATACCACTTTAAAACTACTATTAGGACTAACTAAATGAAAACTTTAATGAAAATAACCTTGGTTATATTATTGTTAACTCCAAGCTTATTACTATCTAAGGTGTTGTCAAACTATGATCAAGGAATTATTCTTTATAATAAAAAAAAGTATGAACTTGCTTTGGTTTACTTTGAGAGAGCTTTTAAAGAGAGTCCTATGAAAAATGACTTATACTTTTATTTGGGTAATATATATAATCATAAGAAAATGTTCCTTGAGTCTATAGAGGCATATAAACGTGGTTTGGATATAGTTTCAGGTAAAACAAAGATTATCTATTTGTATAATTTAGCAAAAAGCTATCAGGGTGCCAAGATGTATAAAGATGCCCTAAAAACCTATAGGTATATAGGAAGTAAAACTGATAAATATCCGGCTATATATTTGTATATGGGGATGATATATTTTAATCTTAAAAATAAAGATGAAACCATTAAGGCATGGGAGATATATTTAGTAAAAGCTCCAAATAACCTGCAGTATGAAAGCGTTAGAAAAGCTATTAATATATTGAAGAATAAAAACTTTATCTTTCCGGTTGAAAAAGATAAATACAAAACCTATATTGGTAGAGCCGTGGGTAAAGAACAGAATAGTAAAAATAAGCAGAATAACAAAAGAAAAAATACTAAAGATATTTATATATCGGATAGAAATGTAAAAGTAAACTCTCAAAACCTTATAGTTAAAAATAAAGGAAAAAAAGAAGGGAAGGAATATAACGAAATAGAAAAATAAAATACAGCTAATTCATAATAGGTTTATGGTATAGTGTTTAGAGCTTTATAACTTTTAGCTGTATTGTCTTATTTAAAATAATTAGTGGTATTAGTTTTATATGGGTTTAAATATAATCAATAATTTTTACTTTATTATGGAGATAGATGACAATGTCAGGGTTTAAAAAAGCTGATGCCATTTTTATAACTATAATAATTCTTTTATTAATACTGCTTATAGGGATTTTTTTCATAGAGGAAATTGGAGAACTTTTAATAGATGGAAAAAAGGAAGTTCATAAAAATAAGCAAGAGGAAATTATTAAAAAAAATAATACTATTGATATACTTATAAATAATGCGAAAAACTTTGCTAAAAATAATAAATATAATGATGCTCTTGATAAGCTGAATGAGGCCAAATATCACAAACATCCAGAGGCTGATGAGAATCAGAAAAAAGAAATCATTATGCTTATTAAAAAGTATACAAAGAAGCTTAGTTTAGCGGTTAAGCCTAAAAAGAGAGCTTATAAAAAAGTTAAAAAAAAGGTTAAGAGAAAAATTAAAAGAAGGATTAAAAAAACTAGGCGCAAGAAGGATCTTATAGTAGAATTTGAAGAGGATGATAGTAAACCCCTTACTATTGACAACTAAGAATTACAACTTATAGTGGAGAAATAGGATAGCTGATAGCGATTATGATAATAATGTTAAAATAGGCAAAAAGAATCATTCTAAACTTATTAAGCCTATAAACCATGAAATTAGAGCTAGTATAAATATTCCTGGTTCAAAAAGCATTACCAATAGAGCTTTAGTTATAGCGGCATTAGCTAATGGTAAAACTTCTATGACTAATGCACTTTTTAGTGATGATACAAAATATATGATAGATGCCCTTACTAGCTTGGGTATTACTATTGAAGCTAGTGAATATAGCAATGAGATTACCGTTTTTAGTAAGGGGCTTAACTTTAACTATATTTCTAATCCTGTTTATGTTGGTAATGCAGGTACTGCACTTCGTTTCCTGACAACATTTTTGACCCTCGGACAAGGTGAGTTTATTTTAACTGGAAATGAACGTATGAAAAATAGACCTATAAAAGATTTAGTTGATGGACTTAATAGTCTTGGTGCTAATATATTATATGTTGATAAGGATGGCTATCCCCCTATTAAAATTAGAGCTAAGGGTCTTAGTGGCGGAAGGGTTAGCATGAAGGGTAATATTAGCAGTCAATTTTTTTCATCCATTATGCTTTCTGGTTGTTATGCTAATAATAATATCCATATTGATATAGATGGTGATTTGGTATCCAAGCCCTATATTGATATTACTAAAAAGGTCATGAATGACTTTGGTAGTTTATCTGTTAGTTATGATAGTAGTTATAAATCTATAACTATTGAGCCTCAGAACTATAAACCCCTAAATAATTATATTATTGAGGGGGATGCTTCTAATGCTTCTTATTTTTTTGGAGCCGTTGCTATTTGTGGTGGAGAGCTTACTGTTAATAATATTACTAAAAACAGCGTTCAGGGAGATCTTCGGTTTTTGTCTATATTAGAAGAAATGGGTTGTTTGGTTTCTTATGGGGATAACTCTATTACTGTTTATAGAAATGCTAATACTAAACTAAAGGGTGTGGATGTTGATATGAATGACATATCTGACGTTGCACAGACTCTTGCTGTTATAGCTTTATTTGTTAAGGGAAAAACTATAATTAGAAATGTGTATAATATGAGGCTAAAGGAGACTGACAGAATAACTGCACTATGTAATGAGTTAAAAAAGCTTGGGGCAGACATTACAGAAATGGATGATGGTATTATTATACAACCTGTGGATAAATATAAGCCTGCTAATATTTCTACTTATGATGATCATAGAATGGCTATGGCATTCTCTTTAGCTGGATTAAAAGTCCGAGGACTCGTTATTCTTGATCCTAACTGCGTATCAAAAACCTTTCCTCATTATTTTACCCACTTTAATTCTCTGTATAAGGTTAATAACTAACATTAGCTTTATTTTTCTCTTAAAGTTGCTTAAAATTATTTTTAGTTTCGAGTTAATATTAGTAATATATTAGTGTATTTTATACAACAAAAAAAACAGGTATTTTTAGACTATGGCAAAAATAGGTGAACTAGTTGCTTATCGTGAGAGAAATAACTTTTTGTTAGGTATTGTGGTGGACAGAAAGGGGGATAAATTAGTTCTTCTTTCGGAGAATAATAAAAAGTCTAATATGTTATTGGATAAGTTAGAGGTTAGCCTTAATAAGGTTATTTCTGTTGATAGAAAAGACTTTGAGATAGCAAGAGAAGTTAAAAGTATTCGTGATAACTTAGAAAATGAGTCTAAAAGTGTTTCTATAAAAGAGTTATACGAGCTTCTTTGTGAGGAAGAAGAGGGTTTTACTCCACTTTATATGGCTGAGTTATATTTTGATAATCATAGTTCTAATGAAAATATAGTAATAATGATAATTGCCTTGTCAAACGACTCTACATACTTTAAGCTTAAACATGGACGCTTTTATCCCAATACATATAAGGCAGTTAGCGCTAAAATAGAAGAGAGAGATAGGTATGAGCGTAGTCTTAAAAAGAAGCAACAAAATATGGATATTGTTATCAGATGGCTTAAGGACTTTATTTCTGGTAATAATGATAAGTTAGAGATTCCTTTGGAGGTTATTAGATATATTGAGCCTTTAAAGCAGTATGTATTATTTAGAGATTTATATGACAAAAAGGATGTTGCTCTTGATATTTTAGAGACTATGAAAAAACATTGTGGATTTAAGATGTCTAAGACAGTTATTGAGAGTTTATATATACTCTTTCAGCAGCTTGGAATATTTAAGGAGGATGAAAATCTTTCTATTTTAAAGTATAACATTCCCACTACTTTTGGAGAAAAGGCATTAGAAGAGGCTAAGCAAATAAAAGGCTTTTTGGAAAAGGATATTGGGGATAGATTAGACCTTAGACATTTGCATACAATAACCATTGATGATAAGTATACCAAGGATATTGATGATGCTATATCCTTTGAAATAAAGGATGATAAATATATTGTTTGGGTACACATTACTGACGTATCCCATTTTATAGATGCGGGTTCTGCACTTGATTCTGAGGCATTGCATAGGGGTTTAACCGTATATTTACCCTTAGAGAAGATATCCATGTTCCCGGAGTCTTTATCTGACTATAAGTTTAGCTTGATTGAGGGGGAGTTAAGACCTTGTACTAGCTTTATGATTAACTTTGATCATAGTTTTAATATGGTTGATTATAACATAGTCCAATCTGTAGTTGTTGTGAATAAGAATATGACTTATAAAGAGGTGCATGAGCTAATTGACTCTGATAAGCCCTTAGAGCTTCTTTATAGGGTGGCAAACGCTCTTAGGCTTAAGCGTGAGTCGGATGGAGCCATAGAGTTTAACAATCCTGATATAAAAATAAGGGTACTTAGGGATAAAAGAATTGAATTGGATATTGACAAGCATAATTTTAAAAGTGATCTAATAGTTAAGGAGCTTATGATATTTATTAATCATTTATCTGCGGTATTTTGCTATTTAAATGGTATTTCATCCATCTATATATGTCAGGAGCCTCCTGATAAAGATATTGTATTGGTTGATAATGATAAGGCTAATCTTTTTGACCAGCTAAAGAAGATGAAAAAGTCTGAAATAGACTTTATTCCAAGAAAACACTTTGCATTAGGCTTATATGTATACACTCAGATAAGTTCACCTATACGTCGTTATCATGATTTAATTATTCACAGGCAGTTAAAGAGTTTTTTATCTTCTAAAAACAAGCCATACTATTCAAAACAAGATATTCAAATAGTTGCGGCAACCGCTGATAAAGCTTCTAAAGAGATAAAGGCTATAGAAAGGGACACATCAAGATATTGGTTATTGAAGTACCTAAAACAAGAAAAGGGTCGTTCATTCGAGGCTATTGTTTTGAGAAAAGCAAATAATGGTTATCTTGTAGAAATTCAAGAGGTTTTCCTTCAGACTATTTTAAATACTACCGCTTATTTTAAGCTAAATCAAAGGGTTACGGTGTTAATTGATAGGGTTAATCCTATATTAGATACCATATTTATAAAATTGAGTAAAACTAAGTAGTTTTATATTTATAAGTTATTTGTTTTGTATAGTAGTCTGTGTTTGGCAGTTAGGCATAGTATTTAGTTCTTTATTTTTGCTAATAATAAGTTGAACTGGAAGGGTAAAATAGAAAGTAGTCTCTTGACCATATATAGAGTTTAACCATATATCCCCCCCCATAAGGTTAATCAGTTTTTTACAGATAGTTAATCCTAATCCAATACCTCTTTTGGAGGCTAAGTAATTATTTTCACCAGCTTTAGCAAACTCTTTAAATATACTATTTTTATATTCCGACTTAATTCCAATACCGGTATCCTTAATTGAAAAGAGTATATTGTTATATCCCGACTTTGAATAAGAGATAAATATCTTACCGTTGACCTTATTATATTTTATTGCATTGCTTAGGATGTTATATAGTATTGTATTTAGCTTTTCACTATCGCTAATAATGCTGTCTATATCGCTATCAGGGTTGAAGTAGATTTTAATATTATTTTGATTAGCAATATTTTTAAGGGGTAATAAGATTTCATTAATATATTCTTTTATCATGATTTTTTCTGTATTAATTTTAATTTTTCCAAGTTCTATTTTAGCGGTATCTACTACCTTGTTTATTGAGTTGAGGAGTCTAAGGGCATTGTTATGGATATATGTTGAATAGTTTATAATATCATTTTTGTTAATGTTAGAGTTATCAACGGACTTTAGCAATTTTGAAAACCCTATAATACTATTGAGAGGGGTTCTTAGTTCATGGTTCATATTATCTATTATTTTATCCTTTAAGTTATTGTTAATCTTTGTGGTACTTTCTATTATGTCTGATTCTTTATTTTTATTATTGACTTTAGTATTTTTAGCTTTTTTGGCAAGGCATATAAAATTAGGATTGGATTTTGTATTAATAGCTATTATACTCCACTCTAAAGTTAGATTAATGTTTTTATCAGGGAGGACGGTTTTAAACTTAAAGGTTCTATTATTTTCAAGCTCATCCTTTATGTTGCTAGAAGGGTTAATATAGGGTGATAACAGCTTTATAAAATCTTTGTTTAATATAGTGCCAAAATAGCTTGATAATGGTTTCTTACGAAGGCTATTTTCCATAACAATATTATAATTTCTATCTAAACCAAGGATATATATAGGATCATTGTTAGAGTTAAGGCTTTTTAGCTTATATTGTGTTTTTTCTGAGGTCGTGTTATTATATTTAAGGTTTGATTTTAATAGCTTGTTTATCATACAAATAAAGGTTTTTTTGTTTATAGGGTTAGCTATAAACTCTATATTTTTGTATAGACTATCACTTTTAACTTTATTGCTTGAGCTTCCGGTAGGCAGGACAAATAATACTGCTATAGTTTTATTTTTTTTAAGGGTATTAAAAAGCTTGGATGGATCTGTTAAACTATCAGTTATTATTAGGTTTACGGCATTATTATTGATGATATTATTTATTTTTGAGTAAGAATTAGTTATTAAAAATCTATTTATATTTGTTGTAGTTAGGATGTTTTTATAATTGACTATATTATTTTTATTACGGGATATTATTAAAATAGTTATCAATTGTTTTACCTTGTTAATAGTAATAATTTATTAAACACTCTTTAAAAAG
The DNA here is from genome assembly GCA_965208615.1 of Spirochaetota bacterium. Classification (GTDB taxonomy): domain Bacteria; phylum Spirochaetota; class UBA6919; order UBA6919; family CBDBPB01; genus CBDBPB01. The sequence continues at coordinate 52,946 of CBDBPB010000009.1, read as the reverse complement.
ATACTTATTTTTTTTAGGGTAAAATTATTGTATAATTTTTAATCTTAGGTGATAAATGTTTTTTTTCTTTTTGGGATTATAAATCTTTTGGGTAAGACAGGTTAAATAGTAATTAATTTGTCCTTTTTCTTTGTATAGGATTTTTGTTTTTTCAAAGGAGACTTTATTTAAATATTTTTTCCAGCGTATTTTAGCTTTTTTATCCGCCCTTAGATGGCTTATAAAATACCGGCCTATTTTTATAGCCTTTAAGTTATACTTGGATAAAATATATATAGATTTTAATGACTTATCCTCTTTTTTAGGGGCAAACTTAAACCATAATATTATCCCTAGTTTTATGTTACGATAGTCTCTAAAGGTTAGGGTAGTTTTATTATTTATTTTTTTTTTGTGTAAGTATTTTTTTAATTTAAACCTATTGGATAGTTTTTTTATAAAATAATTATTATTGTTGTATACTCCAATATTTGCTATTAGGGTTTTGGGTATTAAGAAATAGAAAGCCGTTAATATAAGCAAAATAATAATATTTTTAAGTCTGAGCATATTCTATATTGTTTATCATAGCTTAGTTTAATATAATTAATATAATAAAGATAAAATATTTTACATAATGTAGTAGAAAAAGATACTAACCTTCCCATTGACAAAAGGCAATTGTCTTACTATTATTATTTACTGATTTGACTTATTTTATATATGTAAAATAATTGGTATTACTATGAAGAAGTTGACCTATGAGGAGATTAAATCTAGTTGTCCTACTATTGAAAAGCTAAAAGCAAAAAGACGTTTTCCTATATATGGGATTTTGGATAACATAAGAAGTATGTATAATGTTGGATCGGTGTTTAGAACATCGGATGCCTCTCGTATAGAACAGCTTATTCTTTGTGGTATGACTGCTCATCCTCCGCGAAAAGAAATAGATAAAACAGCTCTTGGCTCTGTAGAAAGTGTACCTTGGATTTATTATCAAAATACTGTTGATGCTGTACGAAAGCTAAAGGCTAACAAAGTAAATATAGTAGTGGTGGAGCATACAAGTAAAAGTGTAGACTATCGTAGTCTTAATTTATCATTTCCTATGGGGCTTATTTTTGGTCATGAGGTATATGGGGTTAATGATGAGGTAATAGCCATGGCTGATAGTGCTATAGTAATACCTATGTATGGTATAAAACAATCCCTTAATTTAGCTGTTGCCTATGGTATAGTATTATATCATTTTGTTCATAAATACGTCGAATTAGAGAAAGTTGAATTAGAAAAATAGGATAATATTATGGTTAAAAGATTTGATATTGAACCGTCTAATCGTCTTAAGCGTTTACCCCCATATTTATTTGGAGAACTTAATAGACTAAAGCTAAAAAAACGTCAACAGGGCGTGGATGTAATAGATTTTGGAATGGGTAATCCTGATCAGCCTACTATTGATATTGCTGTTGATAAGCTAAAGGATGTTATTGATGATCCTAAGACTCACCGTTATTCTGCATCAAAAGGCATACCTCATTTACTTAGGGCGGTTAGTGATAGGTATAAAAGGCAATATGGGGTTAATCTTGATCCGTCTAAGGAGGTTATAGCTACTATTGGCAGTAAGGAAGGTATTTCTCATTTATCTCTTGCACTCCTTGGACCAGGAGAAAGTGCTTTAATACCATCTCCATCTTTTCCTATTCACGTGTGGAGCGTTGTATTAGCTGGAGCTAATGTTATTACCATTCCTCTTTCTAAGGATTCGGATGTATTTATTAAAGATATGGCTCATGTGGTTGAGAATTTATGGCCAAAACCAAAGGTAATGTATCTTAACTTTCCACATAACCCTACTACTGTAGTAGTTAACCTTGATTTTTTTGAAGAGATTGTTAAATATGCCAAAAAGAAAGAGATTTTTATTATCCACGACTTTGCCTATGCAGATATAACCTTTGATGGATATACTGCTCCTAGCTTTATGCAGGCAAAAGGTGCTAAGGATATATCTGTTGAGTTTACTAGTATGAGCAAGTCATTTAATATGGCTGGTTGGCGTTGTGGATTTTGTGTTGGTAATCCTCAGATTATAGATTATTTAGCTACCATAAAGGGTTATTATGATTATGGTATTTTCACACCTATCCAAGTGGCCTCTATCATGGCTTTACGCAGTGAGAAAGAGCATTCTAGTAATATATCTTCTATTTATCAGTCTAGACGTGATATTTTAGTTGATGGCCTTAATAAGGGCGGGTGGAATATAGATAGTCCTAGTGCTACAATGTTTATTTGGTCTCCTATACCCGATAAGTTTTGTAAAATGGGGTCTTATGAGTTTGCTAAGTTGCTTTTGGAAGAGGCTGAAGTTTTGGTATCCCCTGGGATTGCTTTTGGTGAAACTGGTGAGGGGTATGTAAGAATGAGTTTAGTGGAAAATAGTGATCGTATAAGACAGGCTGTTAGACAGATTAACAAAGCTTTAGGACTTAATAAGCCATAATATAAGAAATATTAATTAGTGTTAACTTATTAATAGAACATCATATTTAATTTACACATTCAAATATCTTACAGATAACGTCAATAACTAATTGCTAATAAGTAAAAATCTTGTGATAAATGTTAAAATACTCCGTATATAATATATAACAAATAATATTAGGGTAGTATTATAGTAAATGAAGGGAATCGTAATTTTAGATAGAATAAAAATCGATGTTAAAAAGCAATATAAACTCTTTATAGAAGTAGTATTTAATAATCCGTTGGATCAGTCTTTTACTTATAAGGTTCCTGATGAGCTTATTGACAGGGTTATGGCTGGACAAAGGGTGATAGTACCTTTTGGTAAACGGCGTTTAATGGGATATATAATATCGGTTCATAGTAATGAACCGATATTCGCCTTGAAAGAAATATCTGAGCTTTGTGATAACTCCGCTATATTTGGCTTGTCTACTATAAACCTTGCAAAATGGGTATCTAGCTATTATTTATGTTCTTTGGGAGAAGCTCTATCTTTGTTTGTTCCAAGAGAAGTTAAAGAAAAAACTTTTAGCTTATCGAAAATAAAGCAAAAAGACCTTCTAACTCTGAATGATGAACAAAATACCGCCTTTCAATTAGTTAGAAAATCTATAAATGAAAATATATTCTATCCATATTTGCTATTTGGTGCTACGGCTAGTGGAAAAACAGAGGTATATAAATATCTTGCTAAGGAAGTAGTTAATAAAAATAAACAAGCTCTTATACTTGTTCCAGAAATAGCTTTAACCCCTCAAACAATAAAGCGTTTTCAGGAGGTGTTTAGAGATAGAATTGCAATACTACACTCAAAGTTAAACAAAAAAGAGCGATATTACAACTGGATGCAGATTAATAATGGGACTGTTGATATTATTCTTGGTGCAAGGAGTTCTATATTTTTGCCCATAGAACGCCTTGGGATTATAATAATCGATGAGGAACATGAATATACTTATAAATCTGGTGATACCCCAAGATATCACGTTAGACAGATTGCATTTAAAATAGGTAAAACCTTAGGAATACCAGTAGTTTTAGGTAGTGCTACTCCTTCTATAGAGAGTTTTTATCATAGCAGGCAAAATAGACTTAAGTTACTATATCTTAAAAAAAAGCATTCTGTTTATCAAAAGCAAAAAGTGACTCTAATTGATATGCGTAATGAGTCATCTATTATTAGTAAATCGCTAATTGAAAAGATAGCCTTACGATTAGAAAAAAAAGAACAGGTTATGATTTTCCTAAACAGAAGAGGCTATTCTCCTTTTTTGATATGTAAGTCATGCGGTTATACGTTTAAGTGTCCAAGTTGCGATATATCTCTAACTTATCACCAGTCAAAAAGGCAAATGTTATGCCATTATTGCGGTTATTCAACCGGTTTGTATAAAACTTGTATAAGCTGTAATAAAAAAGAAATATCGCTAATAAGCTACGGTACAGAACGAGTAGAAGAACTTCTTAAAGAGATATTTGTTAATGCAAATATAGCTCGTATGGATTTGGATACAACTCGTTGTAAGGGTTCATCTGAAAAGTTACTTGAGCAGTTTAGAAAAAAGAAAGTGGATATACTAATAGGAACACAGATGATTGCTAAAGGACTCCATTTTCCTAATGTGACTCTGGTTGGGGTTATAATGGCAGACCTCAGTTTAAATTTACCTGATTTTAGAGCTTCAGAAAAAACTTTTTCTTTATTAACGCAAATAAGCGGTAGAGCAGGTAGGGGTAGGATTCAGGGTGAAACAGTTATACAAACCTATTTACCTGATAATTATGTTATAAAGTTGGCAGTGAAGCAGGATTATGAAGAGTTTTATAAATGTGAGATAGCAGAGAGAAAGAAGTTTTTATATCCACCTTTTTCGAGGCTGGTAAAGCTGTTAATTAGAGGAAAAAATGAAGAAACCGTTATTAATAAATCTAACGAACTTTTAAAATATCTAAACTCTATAGTAAAAAAAGGTATAGAGTTATTGGGTCCTGCACCAGCTCCCCTTAGTAAGCTTCATAATAATTATCGCTGGCAGATAATACTAAAAGGCAATAGAATTAATGATATGCAATATATTTCTAAAAAGGCTAATGAGTTTTTCAAGCAGATAAGTTCTATTTATTTGGAAATAGATATTGACCCTTTGTCTATGATGTGATAATTTTAAACAATAAACTTGTATTTAAATGTCGATAATAAAGTATACACCAACATAGAGGTTATTAATGGATATTTTAAAATACGGAAATTTAAGATTAAAAGAAGTAGCTAAAGACGTTACCGACTTTAATGATGATTTAATAAGCCTTATTAATCAGATGTATGATATTATGGTTAGGGCAAATGGTATTGGATTAGCCGCTTCACAAATAGATAAGCTGGTTAGGGTGGTAGTTATAGAGGTAGAAGAAAATAATAAGCTAAAGCGATATGATCTCGTTAATCCTGTTATAACAGACTATTCTGATGAGACTAGTATAGCTGAGGAAGGTTGTTTATCTATTCCGGGTATATCTGCGGATGTAAAGAGGGCTTATAGTGTGCATGTAAGTGCTAAAACTCCTTATGGCAAGGATATTTCTTTTAAGGCTGATGAACTTTTAGCTAGAGCGATACAGCATGAAGTTGATCATCTAAATGGAATACTATTTGTTGATAGGATTAGTGATGTTGACAAAAAGAGACTAAAAAAAGAACTTAAGAAGATTAAAAGAAAGTATAGTACCGCCATTGTATAGTATGAAGTTAAAAACTATTTTTATGGGAACTCCAAATTATGTAATGCATACTATTAAGGCATTATATGAAAATAGTGAACTCTTGGGAATCTTTACAGGAGCAGATAAGCTATCTGGACGCGGTAAAAAATTGAATATTACTGGTCCTAAGAGCTTTGCACTAAAACATGATATTCCAGTTTTTCAGCCTAATACTTTTAAGGGTAATCATGGGGTAGAAAATCAAATAAAGCTTCTTGAGCCGGATCTTATAGTGGTAAATGCATACGGGTTTATTTTACCCAATAATATTCTTAGTATTGCTAAACTTGCTTCTGTAAATCTTCACGGATCTATACTACCTAAATATAGGGGTGCATCTCCAATACACTATGCTATACTAAATGGAGATAAAAGTACTGGTATTACTGCACAGATAATGGTTCAACAGCTTGATGCCGGGGATATTATTCATAAGATTGAAACTCCTATTTATGACGAGGATGATTATTATTCTCTTAGTGAGCGTCTTAGTCTTATATCTGCTGAATGTATAAAGGATGTTTTGAGTTTATTTATTGATAATCGTATAATTAGGGTTCCCCAAGACCATAATGAGGTTAGCTTTTGCAAGAAGATAACTAAAGTGGATGGGATAATCAATTGGAACGATGAGGCTAAAACTATTTTAAACAAGGTTAGAGCGTATATAAAGTGGCCTAAGAGCATTACTTACTATAAAGGTAAAAAAATAATCATACATAAATTAGCAATAGTTGATAAATCATCTGATAAAAAGCCTGGAACAATAATAAAGGCCGATAAACATGGTTTATATGTTCAGTGTAGGGGGGGGATGATTAGTATACTTAGTTTACAGTTAGAAGGAAAAAAGGAATTAGACTTTATTTCTTTTTTAAATGGAAATCACTGGAAAGTATATGAGGAATTAACTTAAAACCATTAATTGGATAAGCTTAAACCTTTACTTGACAGCGGATTACTCCGTTATTTTCATTTTTAATCCATAAGAGGGATTTTTTCATTCTTTGGCACCAGCTTTTTACATCATTTTCAAAGGTAGGACAATCTGCAATTACCTCTAAAATGTCTCCTTTTTTTAGTTGTTGGATTTTTATAGTCATTTCTAAAGTTGGTCTTGGGCATTTCCAACCTTTTGTATCTACAACAAGACTTCCCATTATTTATTTATCTCCTTTGTTATAAAGTGACACTTTAATAAGCCAGGCTATTTAAGCTAAATTAAATATTTTATAAGGTTTATCGTTTTGAATTATTATATTTACATTGAAAAACTTTTTATTAAAGAATGCTATTAAAAAAAATAATAACTTTTATTATAAATAGCAAGGTGTTAGATTTAACCTAACACTATATATACAATTAACATTGCTATAACAAATTATATGTTACCAACCATACTATTGGATTTTTGTAAGAGCGTTATAGAATATTAGTTACCTTAAGTTGACAGATAACGTCAATATATAATATTTAAGCTGGAGACCAAAATGGATAAGTACCCGCGTTTATTTATACAAACTTCGCTAATATATTTAGCTATTGGAGTTATAATTGGATTTATTAAAGGGCTATATATAATAAATGGCATTGATAGTTTTATTCCATCATTTTTTCATAGTCATTTTAATTTACTTGGGTTTATGACTATGATTGTGGCTGGAATTGGTTATTTTATAATTCCAAGATTTAACTCAACAAATATATACTTTCCTGGCTGGATAGCACCACACTATTGGTTGACTAATGTGGGAGTTGTACTAATGGCTGGGGGGCATTATAGTAAAATGACTTATCAATTTGGTGGAGAGATATTTATATTGGGAGCTTTTACTTCTTCAGTAGCGGTTTTGATGTTTTGTATTAATATGTTTTTAACTATTACCTTAAGAAAATCGGATAAGGAAGATAGCACAATAAAAAGCTCAAAGCCTGTATCTGACGTAAAACCTATTGATGAAGGTATAATTAGCCCTAATACAAAGGTAATAGACATTATAGAAAAGCATCCAACAACTATTGATATTCTTATAAACTATGGTGGACTAAGGGCATTAGCAAGTACAGAACATGTTAAGCTCGTAAAAGAACGTGGAATAGATCTAAAAAGTGCTGTAACAAATCATGGGGGGGATATTGATTTAGTAATATCCAAGTTGGAAGAGCATATTAATAGTTTAGACCATGATATTAAAAGCAGTAAGACTGTGGATAGCAAACAAGAGATCATAAAAAGTAATATAATTGGGGATGTATTGGATAAATATCCTAATACAAAGCCTGTTTTTATGAAGTATTACGGTATGGGTTGTTTTACTTGTCCTGGTCAGAGTACTGAGACTATAGATCAGTCTGCGAGGATCCATAATGTTGACATTAATGAGTTATTAAAAGAGCTTAACGAGAACAGATGATTAATTTATGGCTGATCCAAAGATAAAAGGTTTATAAACTCTTTGTAGAGCTTGGATATTGTTAAGCATCTCATAAGTAATTGGATTACGAAGTTGTTTCACATATATTTTTATAGAGGGTGAAAATAGTTTTGGTTTTATACCCCAATTATTTTTTTCTAGTGTGGTTATAAAATTTAGTTCATTAAAGGACATTAAAAAAGTTTGTTTATCATTAGGATTAAAGTCTTTTTGTTTTACTAGTCTACGTTCTAAGATAAACCTTCCTAGTTTATGTCCATTTTTATTTTTAATATTCCATATAGTTATACTTTTAGTTAGGTTGAAGTTCTTTTTGGAAGACAGTTTAATATTAATAGGTTTGCCAATTTTCTTAAACGAGCTTCTAGTCATAATAATCTTATTTTTGTTATTAAATGTAATTCTATCCCCAATACTGCCCCTTATTAGGTATTCCCATCCTTCTGAGTAGTATATACTTTGAGAGGGTAGCATAGGATCGATAATTCTAATATTATATATTCCATTATTGATTAGCTGATAAATATCTGTTCCACCAGCAACATAGACTATTTCATTTTTATTTAATTTATTAAGGTTTTTGATGGTATTTTCATGCCATGTCTTCCAACCTGTTCTTGAGAGGTTATACCATATTCCCTCGTGGAAGAGGTGTATTATAGGTCTATATTTTTTATTAGAGGCGAGTTTTATAAAGCTAGTAGAGGTTTTGGGATTATAGGCATGTTCAAATAGTTTATTTGCAAGAGTAAACAAAGCTTTTTTTTGGATCTGTTCATTTTTGTGGTAGAATAGGGCTTTTAGGAATATTTTATATTTTTCCCTAATTTTAGAGTTAGTTAGATTTTTGTATTTGTTATAGGCGGTACTATTTACGAAGCTACTATTGATAAGGGTTTTTACAAATTCGGGAAAGTTTTTATTAAGTTCTTCGATTAGGGTGCTTATTTTTTTTATAAATATTTTTTCTTTATTTTCTCTAAGGTTGCCATGGGGAGTGCTAAAGGGAAAATGAGTAAACTCCAATTGTTTGTAAATATCTTTTGGAATAGTATTTCTAAAATGTTTAATATATTGATCGTTGACTAGGCCTGTCCATAGAGAGAAGTTTATATCTTCGAAGACTTTTTGACTGCGTATCCATTTTCCAAAAACGCTATATGCAGTCTTTGAGGTTATTTTATGCTTTCTATAATTGCTATAGCTAATAATTGAGCCGATTATAAAGAATAAGGCTATTATTATTTTTTTATGCCTGAACATTATAATCCTACTTTTAAAAAGCTAATCGCTTAAAATATAAGGACGAATTTCAAAATGACAAATTTTATCATTTTAAAAGTTTGGATAAATATACCATAAATAAAGGAATACAATAGTAGTTTTACTTGTATGCTATAGTTAGACAGCTCCTTATGGATTATTTAGCTTTTTGAGGGAATACATATTTTTTAATAGTTTTTGGTACATTTTTTAGTCTAATTAGGATTTCTTTTGACTTCTCGTTAGTTAATATGATTTTATCCTTGGAGGGAAAAGAGATACCATAGATTATGGAGTTTGGAGTTTTATTTTGCCAGTAAACCATTTTTATATATTGATTAGATATAAGGGTCCATTTTCCTTTTATTTTTGGTTTAGTATTTTTTTTATGATAAAAAAAATACTTTCCATTTTCGAAGAAGTAATATCTTCCAACGCTAACGGACTCCTTATATAACTTACTAATCTTTTTGATTTTAGTAATATTCCACTTACCAACAATATTTTTTAATTCCGTTTGTTTTTCTTCAGCCACAACTTTAGAGCATAAAATAATTATGATAATAAAAACAATCTTTTTTTTCATAACAGTATTTTCTATATCTTTTTATAATATATAGAGTTATACCTTTATACTAGTAATAAATAAAGATTAAAATTGTCTTTTGTCAAAAGCAATGAAAAAAAACTATTAACTATATACTGTTTATAAACGTTAGAGCAATAGCATTATATAAAAAAGGTTGATCTAGAGTTTAAAGCGACTTCATAAAGCTTAGCAACTCCCCCTAGTTCTACACCATCTATTAGGTCTTCATGAGCGATTCCCATAACTTCCATAGATGCGCTACAAGCAATCATTTCAACTTCGAGTTCTTTAGCCATTTCAAGTAATTCTTCTACCGAGTTCATTTTACCCTTCATCATTGATCTAAACAAAGATGCGGTAACAGCACCAAAAGCACCAAAAGTCATTTTGGATGGGGTTAATCCTTTAGTTGACCCGGGGATCATTAAATTAACCATTTTTTGCATAAAGTTTTTATTACCGTTAAATGCATTCTTTCCGGTTTTTATTATACTAAAGCCCCAAAAGGTAAAAAATACAGTAACCTTCATACCCATAGCGGCCGCACCAGTAGCTAATATTAAAGCCGCTATTGCTTTATCAAAGTCTCCAGAAAACGCTACTATGGCAACTTTATCTTCTGGCAGTTTAGCTTTAATTTCTTCCATTTGGGAAGCAACTTCTTGCTTGATTAGCTCTTTTATGTTTTCATCAACATTAACACTCATAGATGATCCTCCATATTTAATATTATTAATCAATAATAACAAAATTAGATTAGTACTTTTAAAAAGTCAAGTTTTTTTAGTCGATGGTTTACAAAAAAATACGTTTAACTTAACATTTAGCCTCGTACATCTAACTGTATTTATTGATAATTGAATTTCAAAAAAGAAAAATATTTGTTTATCCTTAAAATAGTATCGTCAAAAATATCTATTTCATTTAGCTCCCTTCTAAGGATACCTGCTTTATACAGGCCTTTAGTATATTGTGAAATATATTTTCTCATTAGTTTAATGCAATATTTTTCTCCATAAAAGTTTTTTGCCAGATTATAATGTCTTATAATTACACTTTCTAGCTCATTATGTGATGGACTATTATTATGACTGAATATCCAGGGATTACCTATAGCCCCACGACCTACCATTATAGCATCGCAATTAGTTTGTTTAGTCATATTTTTGTAGTCGTTTATGGATTTAATGTCTCCATTGCCTATTACGGGAATGCTAACTTTTTTTTTAACTTCTTTAATAATGTTCCAATCTGCTTTACCTGAGAATCCTTGTTTTTGCGTTCTTGGATGTACTATAATAGCGTTTACCCCACAGTCCTCTAGAGCTTGTCCGACTTCAACGGCATTTACATTATTTAGCCATCCCGATCTTATTTTGACTGTAAGGGGTATATTTATTCGTTTTCTTACGGAGCTAACGATTTTTTTTATAAGTGGAATATCTCCTAAGAGTGCAGAACCAGCATTATTCCTAACGACTTTTTTTACAGGGCATCCCATATTGATGTCTACAATATCGGCACCTTTACTAACCAAGATATCAGCCGATTCTGCCATAATATCTGGTTTAGAGCCGAATATTTGGAAGGATATAAGCTTATTAAGGTATTTTTCTTTGTACAAATATCTTAGAGTTTTTTTATCTTTTCTTACGAGTCCTTCAGAACTTATCATTTCACTATAAGCCAGCTCACAGCCCATATCATAGCATATAGTTCTAAAGGGATGGTCTGATAGACCAGCCATCGGAGCCAATATTATTGGATTTTTAATATTAAGTTTTCCTATTTTCATAATTTATTATGTATTAGATTTCTATTTATAGAAAATGTTGTTAACAAAGGTTATAACAAATATAATAAAAAGCTTTTTAACAGATAATTTGTATAAAAGTATAAAATTTATTATAGAGTAATAAACTTTTTTATATAGTTTTTATAAAACTTTTAATTTTTTTTATTATCAGTTATACGCTCTATCTTATAAAAAGATTATAAACTTTTCCTTGTTTTTGTTACTTTTTTAACAAAAAAACTTTTTTTAACTCCAAATTTAAATAACTTTAAATTCTTAAGCAATTTTAACATTCTCAATAAAATAAAGGAAAACCCCTTGAATAACATATTAGAAGTAGTTAAAAATGAAATATTAATTTCAGATGGTGCTATGGGTACCATGCTATATAACAAAGGAATATTCTTGAATCGCTGTTTTGATGAGGTTAATCTGTCTTCTCCGCAAATGATAAAGGATATACACCATGCCTATATAAAAGCAGGATCTGATATTATTACCACAAACACCTTTGGAGCAAACTATTATCGCTTAAAACAACAGGACTTTCATGATAAGGTTTATGATATAAATATTAGCGGAGCTAGGTTGGCTAGGGAGTGTGCAAAAAATAAGGTATTTGTTGCTGGATCCATTGGACCCCTTGGTTTATCCATTGAGGATTATAAAGGGGGGATTACAAAAGAAGAGGCTCATAAAGCTTTTTTGGATCAGGCAAAAGTTCTTGAACAAGGAGAAGTCGATTTTTTTATACTAGAAAGCTTTAATAGTTTAAATGAGTTAGCCCTAGCTATTGACGCAATTAACCATATTAGTAAAAAAATAATAATTGCACAAATGTCTTTGGATAAAAACGGATTAATAGATAATAAAAAACCTAGTATAGCGATGAAGTCTTTGGATAAGCTAAATGCCGATATAATTGGTCTTAACTGTTCTAATGGCGTTATGGATATACTTAAGCCTATTGAAGATATAGTTAAAATTACTAAAAAGCCAGTTATTGTTCAGCCTAATGCTGGATTACCCAGAGAAGAACAGGGGCGTCAAGTTTATTTGTGTACACCTGAATATCTTGCTACATACACTAAAGCGTTTATTCAGATGGGGGTTAGGGTTGTTGGAGGCTGTTGTGGAACTAGTCCAGAGCATATTAAAGAGATAAAGCTTTTTGTTAGATCTATTGCTCCACTGAAAAAGGAAGATAAAGGAATCGACTATTCAGAAAAGGTTCCTGATGTTAAGGTTATCCCTATTGAGGATAGGTCTAACTTTGCTAAAAAGATTGCTAAGGGAGATTTTGTAACCACTGTAGAGATAACGCCTCCAAAGGGCTGTGATCCTTCTAAAATAATAGAAAAGGCCGCTATATTAAAGGATAAAGGGGTAGATGCGGTTAATATACCTGATGGACCAAGGGCATCTTCTAGAATGAGCTCTATGCTACTATCCCAGATTATAGAAAGCCAGGTTGGTATAGAGACTATAATGCATTATTGCTGTCGTGATAGGAACTTATTGGGAATGCAGTCTGACTTGCTTGGGGGCTATGCCGCTGGACTTAAAAATGTTTTAATTATTACTGGTGATCCTCCTAAAATGGGGGACTTCCCTGATGCTAGCCCTGTATTTGATGTGGACTCCATTGGCTTGACTAGAATGGTCAACAATTTTAATCATGGACTGGATATGATAGCTAAAACCCTTATAGGCAAGCCTACTGGCTATTTAATAGGTGTGGGAGTGAATCCTGGTGCTCTTGATCTTAATCTTGAGGTGGATCGTTTTTATCAGAAGGTTGATGCAGGGGCTAATTTTGCTATTACACAGCCAATTTTTGATATTGAGGTTTTGTTTAAGTTTTTAGATGAGGTTAAAGGTATAAAAGTTCCTATTATTGCTGGTATATGGCCTTTGGTTAGTTATAGGAATGCACTGTTTATGGATAATGAGGTACCTGGGGTTAATGTGCCTATTTATATTATGGATGCCCTTAAGGTTGCTCCTAGTAAAGAAAAAGCTCTTGAAAAGGGTATAGAGATTGCTAATAAGACATTACTCCAAGTTAGGCATAGAATACAAGGGGTACAAATAAGCGCTCCATTTGGACGTGTGGACTATGCTCTTAGGGTTTTGGGAATAGCTTAAAATAGCTTTTTTATTAAAATTGTTACTTGACTATAATATTAGTTAACTATAAGTATTTTTACTTGATTATAAAAAAAATGTTTTTTTTATAGTAAATCTTATTTAGAGCCGATAAGTAAGATAATAATTATGGCTGGTGGAGGAATAAGCCAAAAAGGAATACTATTATGAAAGTAGAACATACTGAAGATTATAATAGCGTTACATCTATTCATAAAAGTGTTAGAAATATTGGCCTACCTAGAAAAGTAAAAAGAAAGCTTGATGAAAAACATATTGATAATAATAATAAATACCTTCCTTCAGAAGAAGAAAGGCATGTTGATAAATATGTTTGATTATGGTTTTTGTGAGAATAGAATAGGTCGTGTTCCAAAGGGAGATGGCAGATTAATATCTACTGAACCTTTTATCCTGTTTATCCTCATAGACCTTAAGCTAGACTCTAATTCACTACTTACACGATAAACCTCTTTATGATAACCCAAATCAGTTTTCGCTGAAGAAATTGCCTGTCTACTGCTAGACGATATTAATGCTTGGCCGCTTTTATTAAGTAAGTCTATTTTTAGATTGTTAAAGCTAATATCTGCTTGTGTTAAGTTAGTTACTGTTAGGTCAAAGTTTGCTGTTTGAGATACTTTACCTTCTAACTTTTTTTCTTCTAGTTTTTTTATTATTGGCATTCCTACATTAATGAATCCTTTATTTGTATAGTCTAACTTAGATATTTTTGTTCTTTGTATATTAAAGTTAGACAGTTTAAGCTTGATTTTGATAGCTGGTAACTCTTGTGTATGCTGAAAGTTAAAACTATGACTTCCATACTCAGGCACCTCAACTTTAATGGCTCCTTTTATAAGAATGTGAACATTTTTACGTTTTCCTATATCTTTATAGATTTTGTATAAGTCATCAAGTTTAATAACAGCATCAAATGGATTCTGTACGGTATCACTAGCTTTTATTTTTGGATCAGCTATGTTAATTTCTGATAGTTTTTTGTCTTGTATAAATAGATCAGCATTAACTTCTTGTATAGTCCCTTCTACTGGATATGGGTTATAAATATCTAGTGACATCTGAAGGGTTATAGAACGCTTTATCAAAGATATTTCTTTTATATTATGAAATTTAATTTTTGCAGTTGGTAGTTGTGTATCCTTTACTGCATCATCGCATGAACTAATGATAATAGAAGTAATCATTGTTACAAAAATAAATATTAACTTTTTCATTTAGTAGCCTCGCATGTTATCTTTTATAATCTAAAGATAATTAAAAGCATTTTTCTTTAAAAAAAAAAGTCTTTTTTTTTTTTTTTAAGAAACAGAATTTAGCAATATAAATTAAAATAATGATAAGTATTTTACTTATACAAAGATAGCTTGATTTTAGGTTTATGGTATATTATTCAAATTTTAAAGGTCCTTCTTCTTGACCAAGTATAAACTGTTTAACATAAGGGTTTTTTGAATGTTTAATATCTTTAGTTTTACCAACTTCTATAATATGCCCATCATGTAGCATAGCTATACGATTACCGACTTTAAAAGCGCTTGTCATATCGTGGGTTACAACTAAGGAAGTTATCCCTAATTCATTTTGTAGTTGTAAAATAAGATCATTTATAATATCTGCCATAATTGGGTCTAATCCCGTAGTTGGTTCATCATAGAGTATAATCTCTGGATTAAGGGCAATTGCACGAGCTAATCCAACTCGTTTTTGCATTCCGCCGCTTAGTTCACTGGGATATAACTCTAGGACATCTTTAAGCCCAACGTGAGAAAGGTTTTCTTTTACTATACTATTAATTTTATTATCAGAAAGGTTGCTATTGTATTTTAAGCTAAATGCCACATTTTCTTTTACCGTTAGAGAGTCAAATAAGGCCGCTCCTTGGAAGAGTACGCCAAATTTCTTTCTAACTCCATCCATTTTTTTATACGATATTTTTGTAATATCTACTCCATCAATAAAAATAGACCCACTGACTGGTTTAATAAGACCAATAATACTTTTAAACAGAACACTTTTACCGCATCCACTACCTCCTATAACCAGCATGGTTTCACCTTTTTCAATATTGAGGTTTACGTTTTTGTGAACAACTTTTCCATTAAGGACAGTTTTTAATTTTTGAATGCTTATAATACTTTCTTTTTCCATTTGCAGTCTTATACTAAGATTATTAAGTAGTTATATCTTTATGTTAAAATTATAAATCTATATATAAATATTGTTTTTTGTGGCTTAAAGCCTAACTTTTTGTATATATAGTTAAAAATGAAAAATAATAAAATTGCTTATAATTAAACAGATTAATTTATGAAACACTTTAACATATAAAAAAGTTTATATAGACTTAGTTTGTAGGGTTATTATTGTTTTTGTATATAGTTACGGTTAGTTTTAATAATTCCTTCTTTAAGGGCGAACTTAAATAGCAATTTTTTAAGAATCTTACGTCCTCTTGACAACCTTGATCTAACAGTACCAATAGGACAATTAAGTCTTTTTGCCATTTCGTTATAAGACATAAGTTCTATATCAGCCAGGATTACTACCATTTTATAGTCTTCAGGTAGCATACTAAGGGCATAACTAACTTCTGGACTAAGCATTCCATTTATTACAAAGTTTTCGGGATTAATACTTTGCCATTTATCGTTAGTAGTATTACCTTCAGTTTCGCTATGATATTGGTTTTCAAAAGAGATAAAGTCTAATTGACGTTTTTTTCTTCTACAGTGATTAATGAAGATATTTTTCATTATCTTAAAGAGCCAGGCTTTACAATTCGTTTGTGACTTGAATGTATGAAAAAACTGATAACTTCTTAATAGAGTTTCTTGAAATAGATCATCAGCCTCGTGTTCGTCGGAGGTTAGATATCTAGATAAACTATATAGGGAGTCTTTATGGCAAAGACACTCATCTTCATATTGTTTGCTTGTTTCAATAGAAAGTGTTATTTTGCTTACCCTAGCTTAATAATTCTTATGATATTTAAGTTTATTATACGCAATTTTTTCTTTTTTGACAAGTATTTTTTACATATATTAAAAAAAAATAGCTACATTTAAACCAAAACGTTGTTATAACTAAAGTGCTTAAAATAAAATATTATTATAGAGGAGTTATATGTTTAGTGGAATGATACAAGATATTGCTACTATTCATAAAATAGAAAGCCGTATAGGAAAGACTTTTACTGTTTCATCTAACATAGATGTTAAAGGGCTAACCATTGGGGATAGTATTGCAGTTAATGGGGCTTGTCAAACGGTTACTAATATAGATAAGGGTTTATTTTCTTTTTATTCATCCGCTGAAACCCTCTCTCTAACTAATTTATCTATACTTAAACAGAGTGATTACGTTAATTTAGAGCGTCCTATTACTCTAAATAGCTTTTTGGATGGTCATTTAGTTCAGGGTCATGTTGATGAGACTGCTGTTATAAAGGATATACAAAAAACTGCTGAAGAATATAATATAATTATATCTTGTTCTAATAAGGTACTTAAATACCTTATTCATAAAGGATCTGTTGCTATAGACGGTGTTAGTTTAACCATTAATAAGCTTTATGACTACGGATTTAAGGTTACAGTTATCCCTCTTACCATAAAGAAAACAATTTTTCAATACAGGCAAATAGGGGATATTGTTAATATAGAGGTTGATTTATTCTCTAAATACGTTGATAAGCTTACTAACAAAGAAGGACAAGGTTTATCTAAAGACTTTTTACTAAAACATGGTTTTTAATTTTGTCATTATTAGCAAAGATGTACTACTTTACTTAATATGTAAGCTATTATTTAAAATTATAACTTAAAACAATAATTTTATTAAAAATAAACTAAGTCTATATACTAATAATGATTTATTATATTAGCTAGAATACTTTAACCTTCATAGACATTAAGTCATAATTTAAATATTGTAAAAAGTATTTTGTATTATTATAAAAAATAGCTACCTTTATAGATTAAGCATACAGTTTAATTAGTATCAATAAGAAAATAACCTATCAAAAGTTATAAAGGTATTTTAATCTTTTTGGCTTATTCAGACCTTAGGCTTTATAAAGGGCTGTTTTATATAATATATTTTTTAGGAGGAGTAAATGGATATTGGAATATTTGTTACGCAGGACAAATATGCAAATAAAATTGTTGATATTACTAGGTCTGCCCTAAAAAGAGGCTATCAGGTAAAGGTTTTTATGACTGATAGTGGTGTAAAACTTGTTAGGAACAATGACTTTACTGATCTTAGGAATAATGATAATATATCAATTAGTCTTTGTGATTTTAGTGCAAGGGCTATGAAAGTTGAGGAAAGTGAAATAGCAGAGGGTATTATTATGGGTACTCAATTTCAAAATGCATCTATTCATAGTGATTGTGATAAAATATTAGTATTTTAGAGGGAGTATTTAATGTCAAAAAAGATTGCAATACTTGTAAGAGATAGACAACGAGAGGCTCTTAGGATTAGTGCAGGGCTTATTATGTTGGATGACTTGGTTGATGTCTTTGTTTTGGATAAAAAGCTATATAGTGATAAGGACGTGCAAGATAATTTTGAACTTATTAAGGGCTTAGATTTTAATATTTATACCAATACAAAAGATAATTCTGATTTAACTTATTTAACTAACGAAGAAATAGCCAATAAGCTTTTGGAATATGATATTATTGATCCTTTTTAGTAATAGGAGTTAGCAATGAAAGTTTTGTATATTTTAAAGAGTGAATTGACTGACACAGCAAAAACAATTTGTGAAAGTCATAAAAAAAATCATGAAGTATCGTTAGTAGAACTTGAGAATAAGTCAGCTGATGAGCTTTTAGACCTGATAGAGAGTCATGATAAGCTAATAATGTGGTAAAAAAAGCGTCATATTTGGAATGACGCTTTTTTTATTTTACTTACCAGAGTAATGTTTAATCATAGCCTTTTGTATATTCTTTGACATTCTAGCCATAAACATTAATCCTGATTGGATTTCTTTATTATTTAGCATAGATATTAAGTTAATAAACCCTGGTTTAGAGGGCACTTTATAGAAGTTAGTAATGGTTTCAGAAACGGCATTAGTTGTAGCTTTTAATATATCCTGCATTTGTGGGGTTGAGACTTGCTCAATAAAGCTGGCAGCAAAAGATGCAAGTCTTTCTACCATACTATCATCTAAAGAGTCAGTCATAAATGCTACCATATATGATGCTTCAGCCAATGCTTTTAAGCTACCAGATTTTTGTAGTTGTTTTATTTCGCGGATCGCTTCAGCCATTGATGGATCACTTGCCTCATTTGCAACGTTTATTAACTCACCAAGCATAGCAGCATTTCTTTCTAGAATTTTATCTGTGGCAGAGTTTAAAAGAAATGCTATGTTATCGGTTACCTCAAAAAGGTCTTTGAGCTTACCTGACCTGTGGATGTTTTTTAGTTCTTTAATAGTTTCAAGCACTTCAGGACTAGCAGCTTCAGCGGCTACCTCAACAAGGTTAGATAGCATACTAGCGTTTTTATTAACCATAGTATCGGTTAAGCTATCCTTCATAAAGTTAACGCCCTGAACCACTTGTAGAAATGAGTCTAAAACACCTGTTTCATGAAGTTCCGTGACTCTATCTAAAAGGTTATTAAGGGCATCAATACTTTTTTCATCAGAAAGCTTTTCTAATAAAGCTTCATTGACATTGTTTGCCATATTATAAAATCCCCCTAGCAGAAAGCCAGTAAAGTCTATTATAGCCTAGTTTCATCCAGTGTAACATCTTAGACGGTGGAGTTGGCTTAGGTGGAGTCTTATAATTAAACCAAATATAGGTAGCCTCATTAAATCCTGTTTCTACAAAGCATACAACCTTGCCTTCATACTCTATTGAGGTATCCCCTTCAAGAATTTGTGAAGATATTCGCTCTGCAACAACATCGGATTCAAAGTGTGCGGTAGAACCAGCCTTACTTATAGGCAGATTAGTAGTATCTCCAACAACATAAATATCATTAGTACCCTCACAATATAGTTTATTACGATCAGTTGGTATCCACCCATCTTTACCTAGGTCAGAGTCTTCTACAACCTGAGCACCCTTATGAGGTGGGATAGCTATTAACAGATCATAACTTAATTCACTACCTTCCATAGTTTTAATTAATTTTTTATCTGGATCTACTTCTTCCATGTTAAATAGGGTTTCATATTTAATACCTTTTTTCTCAAAAGCAGGTAGAGCCCAATTCGCAACAGGCTGAAGGCCATGGAGTCTATTTATTGGATAAGTATAATATAGTTCAACTTTATCCAATATGCCTCTTTCTTCAAAGTAGTCATAAAGCATAAAAGTAATTTCTAAAGGGGCTACAGGGCATTTATGAGGCACACCTACAGTAATAACTATGCGTCCACCTTCAAAAGTTTTTAGAGTATCTCTAAGCCTTTTAGCACCTTCTAAATCATAAAACCACTGAGCTCCTTCTTTTAATCCTGGAATTAGCTCTGGAACAATTCTAGAACCAGTAGCCATTACAAGATAATCATATTGAAATTCTTTACCGCTTTGCGTATATACAGTTTTTTTATCTTTATCTACCTTAACAGCTGGATCAACAAAAAGGTTTATATGGGAGTCTAAGAGTTCACTTTGATTTCTAATAATTTCATCAGATCTCATTTTATCAAATACAATATAAAGGAAACCTGGTTGATAAACATGGTCTGCTCTATCAGTGATCATATTTATCACTATTTCACCATTTACTATTTGTCTGTATAGGTTTCTAGCTAATAGATTAGCGGTAATAGTACCTCCTGCACCTCCTCCGACAATTACAATTCTTTTAGCCATAATATTTCTCCTTAATTTATTTTATTTTTTTTACAAGCAGACTCCAATGGTTTTCTCGTTTTTCGGTTTTAATAAACTCTTGACCTACTTTACTTATCCACGCAGGTACATCAACGGTAGTTCCTTTTTCTGATGATAATAATTCAATAACTGTTCCGACATCAACGCTTTTGACAGTTTTTATTAACTCCATAAGTGGTCCAGGGCATGCTGCTCCTCTAGCGTCTACAGTCGTATCAATTTTTATACTTGACATGACTTAAGTACCTCCTTTGTTTAGGCTATTATTTTTTTTATAAAAACGATTAATTTAGGTGATAAAATAGAAAATATTTTCATTAATTCTTTTGTGGGAACAAACTGCTATAGTAAGATTTAATGAAAATGTAAATTATTGTATATAAACTAACAAGCTTAGCTCTTTAATAGTTCCAATAAAAGTTGATTATTTACCTTAAGTAAGAATAACTAATGCCAAAAAGTTATTTATCAATCCTTACATGACTAACTTAAACAAGTTTATTAACTAAAATGCTTTTTGCATTTTTATTAGAAAGCTCGTTAACATTACAACTTCATTTTGGATTTTATGATATAAAAGTATAATTTTTTTTATTAGCAAATAAAAGTATTGCCTTTTACTATATTGTATATTATTTTAGCAACTAGACTGACATGTCAGTCTAATATACTATATGTCATTATATATTATAAAGTTAGAATGTAACTGCTTGTATTATAATAAGTTGGATGACTCTAAATATATATTATCTGTTATCATATACATATTAGTTTATTTGTTATTATTGCTTTGTATTTAATATTTTAGGAACATGAATATGATTAAGTTAGAGCGTAAAAAAAAGATATTAGAGAGTGCTGAGGAACTTTTTGCTAATAATGGTTTTTTTTCTACTTCTGTGGCAGATATTATTAAGCATGCCAAAATTGCAAGGGGAACTTTTTATATATACTTTGATAGTAAGCGGTCAATTTTTGATGCACTTCTTGATAACCTACTTGATGAGTTAAACTTGTCAATTGAGAGGGTTGATATATTTAACAATTCATACAGCTTATCAGATCAGCTAAAGCGTAATATAGTTAGGGTTTTGAGCCTTTTGAACAAGAGAAAGAGGCTAGCAAAGATACTTTTAACTTATGCCTCTGGAGTTGATGTTGATTTAGACAAGAAGATTCATATTTTTTATCAAAAAGTATTAGAAATGATAAGGTCTGCAATACTTTTGGGCATTGAAATGGAGATTATTAGGGTATGTAATACTACTATAGCCAGTCATTGTGTTATAGGGGCTATAAAGGAGCTATCTAGTACTTTTATTTTTAATGATCTTTCGGTTAATGACATTGAGGAGTTAGCTGATGAGGTTATTCAGTTTGGTTTAAAGGGATTATTTATAAATTAAATTTAGTTTTTAAGGGGATGTAAAGTGGATAATAAGCTAGAATTAGTCAATAAAAAAGATAGTTATAAAGAATTTAATGCTGAGCTTATAGTTGGTTTAGATGTTGGCTCTACTGCTGTAAAGGCTGTTATTATTAATAGTAACAGCAAAGATATTATCTGGAAGCGTTATGTAAAGCATGAGACTAAGCAATATGAGGTGGCAAGGGAGTTTTTAATAGATATTACATCTAATTTTGGTAATAGTTTAAGGTTTTTTACTACTGGTATTGGTGGAGAGGGCTTATCTGATCTCATTGGAGCAAAATATGTTCATGAGGTTAATGCAATAACTTTGGCGGTAGAGGAGTTAAATCCTGATGCTGGATCAGCTATTGAACTTGGGGGACAGGATGCAAAGGTTATAATTTGGAAGGAAGATAGTAAAACTGGTAATAAAAAGGTTTTTACTAGTATGAATGATAAATGTGCTGGCGGCACAGGTGTAACAATAGATAAGACAGTTGCTAGAGTGGGTATTAGTCAGCATGAGCTTTTAAATATGTCTTTTGATAATACAAAGATTCATCATATAGCGGCAAAGTGCGGGGTATTCGCTGAGACCGATGTTGTTAATCTCTTAAAAAGTGGCGTACCCTCTAATGAGATTATGTCTTCATTGGCAGAGGCTATTATAATACAGAATTTAAGTGTACTTACTCGGGGGAATATATTACGTCATAATGTATATTTACTTGGGGGGCCAAATGCATATTTACCTTTTTTACAGGATGCTTGGCGTAAGAATATACCATCTATTTGGGAGGAACGTAATTGGAAAACGCCAGATGGCATTGATCCTGAGAGTTTAATTATTGTACCTGATAACGCACAATATTATGCGGCTATTGGCACTGCTTATTATGGTCTAACTGAGGATAAAAATGTTGGGGTTTATGAAGGAATAAAAAAGCTAGATAATTATATAGACGTTGGTAGAAAAAGCAAATTAACTGATGGAAATACAATGAGAGGCCTTATTGAGAGCGAAGAGGAGCTAATTGAGTTTAAAAAGACTTATGCCATTCCTACTTTTGAGCCTGCTAAATATAAAAAGGATAGTGTAGTTGAGGGAGTTATTGGTGTGGATGGAGGTTCAACCTCATCTAAGGCCGTTATTATGGATATGGATGGTAATTTATTAGCTACTGCTTATCAGCTATCAAATGGTAATCCTATAAAGGATACTAAGGATTTACTTATTAAGTTACGCAGTCAGGTAGAGGATCAGGGAGCATATTTAGAGGTTAAGGGCTTTGGAGTAACTGGGTATGCTGGTGATGTTCTTAAAGAGACAATGAATGCTGATATTAATTTAGTTGAGACTGTGGCTCACATGAAGTCTGCGGTTTATTATTATGGTGATGTTGATGTTATTTTGGATGTTGGTGGTCAGGATATAAAGGTTTTATTTATGGATAATGGCAGGGTTAAGGATTTTAAGTTAAATTCTCAGTGTTCGGCTGGTAATGGATATTTTTTACAGGGTATGGCTAATCAGTTTGGTATTGATGTTACCGAGTATGCTGAATATGCTTTTAGGGCAGATATTGCACCTAGTTTTAATTATGGATGTGCAGTTTTTATGGAGCAGGATAAGATTAACTTTCAGCAGTTAGGATGGCAGAAAGAAGAGATGATGGCTGGTTTAGCATTAGTTTTACCTCTTAATATATGGCAGTATATAGTTCAGGAGCCTAACTTAAATAAGTTTGGAACAAGATTTGTTTTACAAGGGGGGACTCAGTATAATTTAGCGGCTGTTAAGGCACAAGTGGATTATATTAAGGACAAGGTACCTGACTCAACAGTGCATGTACACAAATACACTGGGGTATCTGGGGCTATTGGTGTGGCTCTGGAGGCTACTAGAGTGGTTAAAGAGGCTGGACATTCTACATTTATTGGTTTGGATGAGGCTATTGGCATTAGTTATACTACTAAAACTAATGATGACACGCGTTGTTATTTTTGTGAGAATCATTGTTCGAGGGTATATGTTGATACTTTAACACCTTCTGGCAAAAAGTCAAGGTTTATATCTGGTTATGCTTGTGACAAAGGTAGTGTTGAGGATAAAGAGGCACTTAAGGTTTTTAACAAAGAGGTTAAGGAGCGTAAAAAGAATTATCCTAATTTGGTTGATTATGCTTCAAAGTTGGCTTTTCGTAGTTTTAGTCCAGAGCCTATTCCTATGGATGAATATTATATTGAAGAAGAAAAAAAGAAAGGGTTTTTGTCAAAGCAAAAGACTATTAGGCGTATTTTTAGTAGGGCATCTGATAGATGGATTAAAAAGCGATATAATACTAAAATTGGCATTCCAAAAATACTTAATTTATATTCCACCGCACCTTTTTGGACTAGTTATTTTGAGGCTATTGGTATTCCATCAAAAAACATTATTTTTTCTGATTATACTAATGATGAGTTATGGTCTCATGGTGGAAAGTGGGGTTCTATTGATCCATGTTTTCCTGCAAAGGTGACTAATGCACATATACACAATTTAATATTTAAGAAATCTACTAAAAATAGAAAGATTGACATTATTTTTAATCCCATTATAACACATTTTCTTTCACCTTTAGCTAATATACAAGATAGTGCTAATTGTTCTACCTCGGCGGGTAATCCAGAGGTTATAAAGGCGGCATTTACCAGAGAGAAGGATATTTTTAAAGAAAATAATATTACTTATTATGACCCATATTTTAAGATGGATGAAGAAAACTTATTTAAGGATCAGTTAGTTAGTGCATTTAGTGAGTTATTTGGTGTAACCAAAGATGAGAGTAATTGGGCTTATGATGAGGGTATAAAGGCGTTAAAGGAGTTTGATAGTTTACAAAAAGAGAGGGGTAAGGCTATTTTGGATAAGCTTACTTTTGAGAATAAAGTTGGTGTATTAATGCTTGGAAGGCCTTATCACAATGATCCTGGTTTAAACCATGATATACTTGAGTCATTACAGGCTATGGGCTTTCCTATTTTGTCTATGCAGAGTATACCTAAGGATGATGATTTTCTTAATAGTTTATTTGGCAAGGAGTTAGAGGCTGGAACTATTAGTAATCCTATGGAGATAAATGATGTTTGGAAGAATTGTTTTTCAGAGAATAGTTCATTTAAGATATGGGCGGCAAAAGTGGCATCAAGACACCCTAACCTTGTTATTATTGATTTAAGTAGTTTTAAGTGTGGTCATGATGCCGCTATATATTCTTTAATTGATGATATTATAAAGAGTTCAAAGACTCCTCATTTTACTTTTCATGATATAGACGAGAATAAGCCTAGCGGGTCTATAAAGATTAGGACAAGAACAATTAAGTATTTTTTAGAGAGATATCAAAAGGCTTTGGAGCTAGAGGCTAAAAAAGAAAGTGAGCTTATTAATGATATTGAAAGTTTGCGTAATAAGCTTTTGGATGGTTTAGAAACTGCTAATGTTGTTAGCAAACGTGTTGATAGGGTTTATGATAATAAGGTAATATTTAGTAAAGGGGCTTAAGTTTTTTAGTTACTAATATTAAGGTTTATTAGCTTTTCTATATTCTGTTTTAGGGAAGTTAACTATTAACTATGGAGGTAATATGAAAACAGTATTAGATAAAAAAGAGCTGGAAAAAAGAGAAAGAGAAATAGAAAAAGAGCTTCATTCTTTTGAGGCCGAAGAACGAAAAAAACGTAACCTTAAAAAAGAGAAAATAGATCATTGGCTACGTCCTAAGGAGGCAGGCTTTTATAAGTCTCAGAGAAATAGTACCACTATTCTTTTAGGGGGTATTACTAGAATACATGATTATTTTGTACAGGGGGCTATTAGGGGGTTGGGTTATAAATGTCAGAGTTTAGCTACTCCTGATAATCAGTCCCTTAGGCATGGTAAGGAGTTTTGTGATAGGGCATTATGTAATCCTACATATTTTACTGTTGGTAATTTGGTTAAGTTTTTAAAAAAGCTTAGGGATGAGGATGGCTTATCTGTAGATGAGATAAACTCTAAGTATGTTTTTCTTACTGCTGGTTCATGTGGACCTTGTAGGTTTGGTATGTATGAGGCACAATATAGAAAGGCTTTGACTGATGCTGGTTTTGATGGTTTTAGGGTTATGACTTTCAGTCAGAAAGTTGAGAGTAATAAAGATAATGATGGACCTGGTTTAAAGATTAATGTTAAGTTTTATATACGTTTAGTAAAGGCGTTTTTAGCTGGTGATTTATTAATAGCTATGGGATACAGAATTAGGCCTTATGAGCTTAATAAGGGCGAGGCTGATAGGGTTATTGATAGTGCTAAAGAGGTTTTTTATAAGGCATTAGTTAGTGGTAGGGGGTTAACTACTTCGTTTTGGAAAGTTAAAAAGATGTTTTCTAAGATTAGAGTTAATTTTCTTATTCCAAAGCCTAAGGTAGATGTTATTGGTGAGTTTTGGGCTATGACTACTGATGGTGATGGAAATTATAATATACACAGATGGCTTGAGGATGAGGGTGCAGAGGTTCATGTTCAGAAGGTCGTTAATTGGATACAGTATATTATATATGAGGGAGAGAGGTGGTTTACGGACAGGCTTAAATTAGATAGCTATGATAAAAAGGGTTTAGCTAATTATAGTAATCCCAAAAAGATATTAAGGCTTGTTCGTTTTGGAAAGTTATTACTAAAACTACACTATTATTTTTATGCTAAGGTTTTTGGTTTAAAGGGTGATAAACTCTATGATATGGATGCCATTGCTAAAGAGGCTCATAATCATTATCACACTAATCTTAGTGGTGGAGAGGGACATATGGAGGTAGGCAAGGTTATTTATTCATCCAAGCATAATAAATGTCATATGTTGCTTTCTGTAAAGCCTTTTGGATGTATGCCATCTGCTGGTGTATCTGACGGAGTACAGTCTAGGATTCAGGAGTTATATCCCGATATTATTTTCTATCCCATTGAGACTACTGGTGATAGTGCTGCTAGTATTTACTCTAGGGTACAGATGATTTTATTTAAAGCCAAAAAGAATGCCAAAAAAGAGTTTAATAATACTCTTGAAGAGCTTCATATTAGCTCTAAGTCTTTACAAGGCTTAGTTAGCAAAAGTAAAAAACATCAAAGTGCACTTTATAGGAGCCCTCATATTAGCCCTTGTACGGCTTCTAACGTTGCTTATGATTTAATAGGCAAGATAAAACATTAAAAAAAACAAGTTGTTGACTGGTAAGCGTGTTAGCATTGATAAATAGCCTCTCCACAATAATCTTAGGTTATCGTGGAGAGATACTTATTTTTAATTCGCTGGTATGCCTAGCTTAAGTAGAGGGGTAAATATGAATACCGCTGTTACATGGAATAATACTTATAGTGTTAATGTAAAAGAGCTTGACAACCAACATAAAAAGCTTATTGGATTAATAAATGAACTTTTAGAGTTAGAGGATAATATAGATAATCTAAAGTTGGATAAGACTATTGAACAGCTTTTTGATTATATTGACTATCATCTTAGATACGAAGAAGATGTTTTACTTAAGAATGGTTATCCAAGGTTTGATGAGCATAAAAATAGTCATACTGTTTTTGAGCAAAAGATACAAGACTTTAAGGACAGGCTTAAGTTAGAGTCAGGAAAGTCACTTGTATTTGTAATAAACAATTTTTTATTAAGTTGGTTAATTGAGCATATTAAGAAAGTCGATAAAGAGTATTCTAAGTTTTTAAACTCAAAGGGAATTGTATAAAGTAGGGTTAGTTTGGGAGGTAGAGGACTTGAACCTCTGACCCTCTGCTTGTAAGGCAGATGCTCTCCCAGCTGAGCTAACCTCCCATATAATGGCATAAATATAGTAAAGATTTTGTTTTTCGTCAATAGGGATATTTTTAATATTATTAGCTAATTTCAAGTTAATTTTTACTAACCTAATAAGTTAAGATAATTTATAATAACCTAATTAATTTTTATAGTGGATAGTTAATGACATACAATAATTCACGTCATTTTGTTGACAGTGCAAAAGAACTTTTTAACAGAAAGCAAGATTTAGGCTTTTTTATTAAAAGGGCAAAGGGTATTTATCTTTATGATTATGATCATCATAAGTTTATAGATTTTTTTTTAAATAAAGGTTCTCTTATATTGGGTCATGCACATCCAAGGATTACTAAGGCTATTAAAAATGCGGTTTCTAGGGGTTATCAATTTGCTCAGCCTGTTAATCTTGAGTTAAGGCTGGCTAAGATAATTATGGAGTGTTACAGGGGTATTGAGAGGATAAAGTTTTGCAATAGCAAGGCTATGGCGTTAAAGGCTATTATAGATATGGTAAAAAGGGTAACTCAAAAGCAAAAGACTATATTTTTGGGTTATAATGGTCTTATTGGTTTTGACAATGCTATTTCTTTACCTTTTTTTGAGATTGACGAGCTTGATGACATTCTATCTAACATTCATAATGATGTGGGGGCAATTTGTTTAGATTTTCTTAGGTTACCAATGGTTAGTTATGCTAGCTCATTTTTTAGTGATATAAGAGATTTGTGTAATAATTATAATTTACTTTTTGTATTGGATGAGGAGGTTAGCGGCTTTAGGCTGTCATTAGGTGGTGCTATAGAGTATTATGGGTTAGAACCTGATATAGTATTGTTGGGAAGGGTTATAGGGGGGGGGTTTCCTTTGTATGCTGTTGGAGGCAAGAGTGAGTTTTTTAATACTTGTTATAATAATAGGGATAGTTTGTATAGTCCAATATACTATACAGCAGGGATAGAGACTATTAAAATATTAAAAAAGACTAATCCTTATTTAATTATGGAAAAATTAGTAAAAATGCTATGTTTTGGAGTTAATAGTGTTAAAATACGTGGTATGGGTTCTATTTTTTCTATTGAAAAAGGGAATGGCTATTCTTCTTTAGCGGATGATTTATTAAAAAAAGGTTTTTTTCTATATCCGCCGTTAGACAGCTTACATTTTATTAGTACAGAGCATAAAGAGGAACATATAATAAAATTAATTGATTTTTTAAATAAAATGGGTTAATTTAATATATACTAAAGAGGGCTGACAATAATAATAGTGAGGTAGTTATGAGAGTTACTATAAAGTTATCAATAGTTTTATTTTTGTTATGTTCTTTTGGTTTTATAAATGCTGACAGACTTTCAAAGGTTCTTTATATTGAATATAGCGTACTTAATATACTAGCAAAAGAGAGGGGCATAATATCTGGTGACTTACTTGATCCTAAAGAGGATATATCTATTGAGATTAATAAGCGTAGGGTTGGTCTTAAGAGAGCTAACATAGTAGTTTTCTTACGCAGTCCAAAAAAGTATTTAGATAAGATAGATAAGGATCATACTATACAACATAGAATAACAGACAGAGTTCATAAAATGAAGTATCAGGTTACATATAATATTCCTGGTGAGATCTGTGTTGTATCTGGTGCTATTATGACTATTGATGATGTTACCCTTTTGATAAAGGGAAGGCGTATTCCTTTTAAAACAGCGGGGATAGCTGCTTTTATGAATAACCCTGAAAAATATATATCTAAATTACAGGCAAAAGGTAGTTTTATATCAGAGCCTGATATGACTGCTGGTGGAATATCATATATATGGTTTTATATAGGCGTATATGTTTTATGGTCTTTAGTATTTTCTGCATTATCTGCTAATACGGCATTGATGAAGGGTTTATCTATAAAGAAGTGGTTTATAATAGGTCTTTTAACAAATATAGTTGGATATATTTATCTTTTGACAAGAAAAACAACGGATGATGTAGTTATTGCAAAGGGTATGGGAAGGCCTTTTTTAACTACTCAGCCTATTAGCTGCCCTGATTGTGGATATGAGAATCATCCTGTTGCCAATAAATGTTTGGAATGTGGAAAAGAATTAACTCCAAAGCAAGAGTCTGACATGGATCGTTTAAAAAAATAGTAAGAAGCTAAGAAGTTTTAAGGAATTATATGTTTAAATGGTTTAAGAATTGGATTGTAGAAATATTGTCTTCTGGTACGGCAGAGAGGCAAAGACCGCAGTTTAACGATAAGAATGAGAGCAACATACCTGGTTTATATATTGTAGGTGATTTAGCAGGGGCTCCAGTAATAAAGTTGGCTATGGAACAGGGATATAAGGTAGTGGATCATATAAGTTCTTTACCTGATGCTAAGGGTAATGATCCTGATATATATGATCTTTTAGTTGTGGGAGCTGGTGCGGCTGGTTTAAATGGTGCCTTAGTTGCGAAAGAGAAGGGTTTAAGCTGTGTTGTCTTAGAAAAAGGTAAAATTGCCAATACAATAGAGAACTTTCCTGAGGGAAAGTGGGTTTATGCTGAGCCAAATGATGATCCTCCTTTGGGCAAGTTGTGGTTAGACGGTGCTACTAAAGAGGATTTGATTAAAAGGTGGAATCAAATAATAGAGGATAATCGAATAGACGTTCGGTCTAATGAGCCATTAGAGGGGTTAGAAAAAAAAGATGGTATATTTATTATTTCTTCGTCGAAGAATAGCTATAAGGCTAAAAGGGTATTATTAGCTACTGGACAAAGAGGTAATCCAAGGCGTTTAGGCATAGAAGGTGAGGATAGGGATAATATTTATCATCAGCTTTATAGTCCTAAAAGTTATCATGATGAGAATATTATAGTTGTAGGTGGGGGTAATAGTGCTATAGAGGCGGCTATTGCTTTATGCGAAAAGAATAAGGTATATTTATCATATCGAAAGGGTAGTTTTGCTCGTATTTTTAAGAATAATGAGGCTCTTTTAAAAGAGAAGGTTAAGGAGGGTAAGATTGAGCCTATACTTAGCTCTGAGGTTACTGAGTTTGGTGAGGGAGAGGCTATTTTAAGGGTTAATAAAGAAACTCGTAATATTCCTTATAGTCATGCTTTTGTATTAGTTGGTGCTGAATTGCCTAAGAGCTTTTTAAAGTCTATAAAGGTAAAGATGGAGAATGAGTGGAACGGTAGTATACTTTTGTCATTATCTTTAGTCTTATTATTTTTTGTTGGTGTTGGGGTTTTTGGTGATCAGTTTAGGGGTTTTGGTATTAATATATCTGAGTCTATATCTTGGTATGGTAGTGGGTTAGCATTAGTTTCTTTTGGTTTGTTAATAGGTTTTGGTTTAAGGGGTAATCGTTATAGTTGGCTTGGGATAGCTTTTATTATTTGCTATAGTATTTATGGAATAAAATTAGGTAATGGTTTGGAGCTTTGGCCTTTTAATGGTTGGGCATATAATCTTTTATCTGTTTTTGAGAGGCCTTGGGCTTTTTGGTATACTGTTTTATATTCTGTTATTATGACTATGTTTGGTTTTAAGGCTATTAAGAGGTGGGGTCTTGATCGTCAGGATCGTTATCAGGTATGGCGATATATATCTTTGCTTGGTTTTCAGTGGATTTTCTTTTTTATAATCCCAGAGTTTTTATTTCAGTGGGCTATTGAGTATAGATGGATTGGAGAAAAGTTAGCTAATGATCCTAACTTTACTGAACAAGGATGGCGGGCTTATGGTATAATATATGCTTGGCCATTATTTTTCTATACTTTTTTTTATAATCCTCATCAGATATGGATTATATGGGGTATATTACTTACTTTTGTGGTGGTACCTATTTTTATTATATGGAACGGAAAGCGATATTGCTCTTGGATATGTGGATGCGGTGGTTTAGCTGAGACTCTTGGTGATAGATGGAGGCATTTAGCACCTAAAGGCCGTTTTTCTATTAAGTTAGAGGGGGGGATGGGGCTTAGTATTTTAATTTTTGCTACTATAACTACCATTTTGATTTTATTAAAGGATTTATTTTATATATTTTATCAACCTGCAGATTTATCTGTTTCTGTTTATAAGCTACTTGTTGATCTCTGGCTGGTAGGGATAATACCCCTTACTTTATATCCATTTCTTGGAGGTAAGGTTTGGTGTCGTTATTGGTGTCCTCTTGCAAAGCTTATGCATATTATGTCTAAGCTGTCTGTAAAGTTAGGCTTAAGCAAGTTTAGGATTACCTCTAACAGTAAGTGTATTGGATGTTATGAATGTTCTAGAAATTGTCAGGTGGGTATTGACGTTATGAGTTATGGGTTAAAGCAGGAAGTTTTAGATAATTCAAATAGTTCCTGTATTGGATGTGGTATATGTGTTACGGCTTGTCCTATGGATGTTTTAAAGTTTGGTGAACAGAGTAATTAATATAAAGGTCTATAAAGCAGATTGATAAATATAGCTTCTTTTTTTTATTATCATTGATAAACTTTATTATATTATTTTAATGGCATTTATGTCCTTATTATTTTTCGGGAGAAAGATATGAAAACATTTATTATCTTTAAATTATTTATTATAATACTGATTACTATATTTTTTGTTATTAGCTGTTCTGACAAAGGGGAAAAGCCTAAGAGTACTACTACTAAAGAGAATGATAGTATAGCCAAAGAGGGGCAACTTAATAGTAATAGCAAAGTTATTATTAAGACTAACAAAGGTAATATTACTATAGAGTTAGCAATAAAAGAGGCGCCTATTACTACTAAGAACTTTATTTCTTTAGCTAAGCTTAAGTTTTACGATGGACTTACTTTTCATAGGGTAGTCAAGGATTTTGTTATTCAGGGCGGTGATCCAACTGGAACTGGTATGGGTGGCTCAAATAAGAAAATCAATTTAGAGATTTTGTGTAAAGATGGTAAGATGATATTGGGTAAAATTGCCCCTGATAGTTGTGAGCCGGTTTTAACCCATAAAAAAGGAGCGGTGGCAATGGCAAGGAGTAATGATCCTAATAGTGCATCCAGTCAGTTTTACATTACACTTGAGTCGGTTAGTCAGCTAGACAGGCGTTATAGTATTTTTGGATATGTTGTTAAAGGGCAAGATATTGTTACTAGCATTGAGAAGGGTGACAAAATAGAAAACATTAGGTTTATAAATAATAATTAATTTAAAATTAATTAAAATATAGAGTTAGGAAGCTTATGTCAGGACATTCAAAGTGGCATTCTATAAAGCATAAAAAGGCATCAGCGGATGTTAAGCGGGGTAAAATATTTACCAAGCTAATTAAAGAGATTACTATTGCTGCAAGGTCGGGTGGAGGTGATATTAATGCTAATCCACGTCTTAGATTGGCGGTGCAAAAGGCTAAAGGAGCTAATATGCCTGCTGATAACATTGACAGGGCAATTAAAAAAGGAACTGGTGAACTCGAAGGCGTTGACTATAAAGAGTATGTTTATGAGGGTTATGGTCCAGAGGGTGTGGCTTTTATAATGGATGTCCTTACTGATAATAGTAATCGTACTTTAGCAGAGATTAGGAAGCTTTTATCTAAAAATGGTGGTAATCTTAGTGAAAGCGGTAGTGTTGCATGGATGTTTGAGAAGAGAGGGATTATTAGTATAGAGTTGTCTAAATATAATGAGGATGAAGTTATGGAGATAGCTTTGAATGAGGGTGCATTAGACATTGTTATTGAGGATGATTTAATTATAGTTTACACTAAAGTTAATGATTTTGATCTTATAAAGACTGCCCTTACTGACAAGGGTATAGATATTAAGAGTTCTGAGCTTGGTCGTATACCAAAGAATACCGTAAAGGTTGATAGTTCTAAGGTTAATAGGGTATTAAGCCTTATGGAGATTCTTGAGGATCATGATGATGTTCAAGATTTATATAGTAATCTTGATTTTGATTAATATTATTTTATGATGAGAATAAATGGTAATTATGGGTATTGACCCTGGCTTAGAGACTACTGGTTATGGGTTTATTGAGGTTATAGATAAGGCTTATAGCTTTTTGGATACGGGGGTTATTAAGACTTCTAATACTATTACGCTTATTAGGCGTTTGGATATAATATACAGAGAGACTATTAAGCTTATAGAGGAGTATAATCCTGAGGAAATAGCTATAGAGGAGTTATTTTTTTCTAAGAACACAAAAACAGCAATAAAAGTTAGTCAGGCAAGGGGTGGACTGTTATTAGCTTGTTACCATAGGATAAGAAGATATTTGAATATACACCTCTTCAGGTAAAGCAGGGTATTGCTGGTTATGGTAGGGCTAATAAAGATCAGGTTAATAGGTTAGTTTGCTATATTCTTGGATTATCTGAAAAGCCTAAACCTGATGATGCATCTGATGCCCTTGCTATAGCAGTATGCCATGGTAATTTTGCTTACTCTCCTTGGGCTAATAATACTCACCGAACATAAATATTAATATATTAAAATATGGGTATAATGTGATTGATTTTGTATATGGAGTTTTACGGGATAGGGCAGATAGCTATGTTGTAATTGAGGCTGCTGGTATTGGATACAGAATAAATATAGGGCTTGTTGATAGTTCTTTAGTAGTTGGAGAGTACGTTAAGCTCTATACTCATTATATCCATAAAGAGGATTTAGTAGAGTTATATGGTTTTTATACACCTATGGTTAGAGAGGTGTTTAGACATTTAATCACTGTATCTGGTATTGGTGCAAAGCTTGCCATGAGGATATTATCAGATTTAACCTGTGAAGAGGTTATTAATGCTGTATTGAATAAGGATTCTCTTAGTTTTTACCAGGGTTAGTGGGCTTGGAAAAAAGGGAGCTGAAAAGCTTATTTTAGAGTTAGAGAATAAGTTTAAGAAGAACTATTCACATTTTACTATTTCTAAGGGTAGTGGGGCTAGTTCTATAAACAGAACTGCTGTTGAGGCACTTATAGCATTGGGATATGGTGAGAGGGAGTCTATTGAGGCTGTTAGTTTAGCTTTAAAAGAGACTAAGGGACGGACTACTGAGGATATTATTAAGGAATCATTAAAGTTATTAGCTAAATTGTCCTAGTTTATTAGGCATGGTTTTGGTTATTATATGGCTAAGGAAAAACGATTACTTTCAACAGAAAATATAAATGTGGAAGAGGTTGATTATACCTTTAGGCCTAAAGACTTAACTGATTTTGTTGGTCAGAAAAAGTTAAAGGATAATCTTAGGGTATTTATTAAGGCGGCCAGAAATAGAAAGGAGTCTTTGGATCATATTTTACTACATGGGCCTCCAGGTCTTGGTAAAACTACTTTGGCACATATTATTGCAAATGAGATGGGAGTGAATTTAAAGGCTGTTCAGGCTCCTGTTTTGGAGAAAACTGGGGATATTGCCGCACACTTGACTAACTTAAAAGAGTTTGACGTTTTTTTTATTGATGAGATTCATAGGGTTAAAAGTGCTATAGAGGAGATTCTTTATAGTGCTATGGAGGACTTTAAAATAGATATTGTTATTGGTCAGGGAGCTGGTGCTAAAATTGTAAAGATAGACTTACCAAGGTTTACGCTGATTGGTGCTACTACTAAGGCGGGATTACTTACACCTCCATTTTATGCTAGGTTTGGTATAGTTAATCGTCTTGATTTGTATGATGAGACTCTTTTAAGGGATATTGCATATAGAACAGCATCTATGATGAATATTGATATTGATGATGATAGTGTTAAAGAGATTGCAAGGCGTTCTAGAGGAACTCCGAGGGTTTTAAACAGAATTATGAGGCGTATAAGAGATTTTGCTCAGGTGGAAGGTAATGGGAAAATTACGTTATATATAGCCAAAGATGCTCTTTCTAAGCTGGATATTGATGATAATGGTTTAGATACTATGGATAGAAGGCTACTTATGACTATTATGGAGAATTATAGTGGTGGACCTGTTGGACTTGATACTTTAGCTGTATCTCTTGGTGAGACCGCTGATACAATTGAGGATGTTTATGAGCCTTTTTTAATACAAAAGGGTTTTATTGCCAGAACTCCAAGAGGACGTATTACTACTCCACTTTGTTATAATTATTTTGGTCTTAGCAAAGACGGGGACTTTTTGTTATAATTATTTTGGTCTTAGCAAAGATGGGGACTTTTTGTTTTGATTTTTTAGGGTCTAATACTTATTAGGCATAATATTTTAACAATTGCTTATAAAAGGGTTTAGACTTATTAATAATTGTTTTAAATATACGGATTCTATGAAGGTTAGTGATTACGATTTTTATCTTCCGAATAGTCTTATTTGCAAGGTTCCCAAAAGAGACCCGTGATAAATCGAGGCTTTTGCTTGTTGATAGGGCTGATAATAGTTATAAAGAGAGTATATTTCATAATCTGCTTGATTATTTAAATCCTGGGGATTGTTTGGTATTAAATGATACTAGGGTATATTCTGCTAGGTTATACGGTATTTCTAATAGAACTAAAAAAAAGCATGAGTTTTTACTTTTGGAAGATTTTGCTAATAGTGGTTGGAAGGCTCTTATTAACAAATATAAATATTGTAAGGAGAATGATTTATTTTCTTTTAGTTTGGGTATAGAAGGTAAGATTATTAAAAAATCTAGTAATGGTATTGTTTATGTGTGTTTTAATAGAAAAATAACATATGAGCTATTGGATAGTATTGGAGAGGTGCCATTACCCCCTTATATTATGAAGTTAAGGGGATTTGTTGACAAGGATAGAGAAACTTATCAAACCGTTTATGCTAAAGTTAGTGGGTCGGTAGCATCGCCTACTGCTGGTTTACATTTTACGCCGTCATTGTTGGGGGATATAAAAAAAAAAGGTCTTATAATAGCAAATATTACTTTACACGTATCTCTAGGTACTTTTAGGCCAATAAATACTGATAAGGTAGAGAGTCATTCCCTTGACGAAGAGAGATATATTATTAAAGAGAGTGAGGCAAATAAGATAAACAGGGCGATAGAGAGCGGGAATAGGGTAATAGCAGTTGGTACTACTGTTACCAGAACAATAGAGCACTCATTTAAGGATGGTAAAGTTATTGCTGGCGAGGGTAAAACTAATTTATATATTTATCCGGGGTATAACTTTAGAGTGGTAAATGCTATTATAAGCAATTTACATATACCTAAGTCAACGCCTTTGTTATTAATTTCGGCTTTTGCTGGCAAGGCACTTATTAATAAGGCCTATGATTATGCAATTAAAAGGGAGTTTAGGTTTTTCAGTTATGGGGATTCCATGTTAATTATATAGATTAAATTATAGGAGTTTATTATGGATAAACTTTATTTAGATGAGAATGTTGTAATAGGTGGCGGTATAACTGATTTTTATTACAATGGCTATAACGCTAGTTTTTATGGTGATGACGATTTTGATGATGATGACGATTTTGATGATGATGACGATTTTGATGATGATGACGATTTTGATGATGATGACGATTTTGACGATGATGACGATTTTGACGATGATGACGATTTTGATGACGACTAGGAATATTATATGCTCAGTTTAGCTAAGGAGAGTGAGAGTTTTAGAATAGAGAATTTTGGTTGTCAAATGAACGTTGCTGATACAGCTGAAATAGAGAATAGTTTATTATTAGAGGGTTATGTTCAGGCTGAATATGGCTTAGCTGATGTAGTTATACTAAACAGCTGTGCGGTTAGGGTTAGTGCAGAAGAGCGTATTTTGGGCAGGTTAAGGCATTATAGTATGTTGAAGGCTAAGAAAGATTTTACTCTTGTACTTATGGGTTGTGTTGCTCAAAAGGAGAAAGAAAATATATTTAAAAAAGCACCTTATGTTGATTTAGTTATTGGTACTCACCAAAAGCATAGGCTAACCAGTATATTAAAGGGTCATTCTGCCTCTAGAGCTAATGGAGTTTATAGTAGTTTTGATGGTTATAGTTTTAGTCAGGCTGTGCCTTCTACAAAGTATTATTTTAAGGCTGATATTACTATTATTCATGGATGTAATAAGTTTTGTACATATTGTATTGTACCCTATACAAGGGGTAGTGAGGTTAGTCGTAGTAGTTCTGATATTATGCAAAACGTTAAGAGTTTAGTTGATAGTGGTGTAACAGAGATACTTTTATTGGGTCAGAATGTCAATTCTTACGGACAGGATAACTTAGATATTACTTTTGCTGAGTTACTCGCTAACTTAAATGAAATTAATGGATTAAGGCGTATTCGTTTTTTAACGTCTCATCCTAAGGATTTTACATTAGACTTAGTTGATGTTATAGCTAAGAGTAATAAGGTTTGTAATTATGTACATTTGCCTTTACAGAGTGCATCAGACTACGTTTTAAGGTGGATGAAAAGGGATTATACTTATGAGCATTATTTAGGTATTATTTCTGCATTGCGTAAGAGGATAGCTAATATAGTTATATCAACTGATATTTTAGTTGGTTTTCCTTATGAGGCGGATGGTGATTTTGAGATGACTCTAAGGGCTATTAAGGATATTAGGTATGATCAGGCATTTATGTTTAAGTATTCTGTTAGAACCGGTACTGAGTCTGCTAATTATTCTGATATAGTTGGTGAGGATGAGAAAAGGCGTCGTTTATCAATAATTATTGACTGTCAACATGCTATTTCAAAAGAGATTAACCATAACCAACTTAACACTGTTGAAGAGGTTCTTTTTGAGGGCATTAGTAAGAATAATAGTGCTGAGCTTATTGGGAAAACTAATGGTAATAAGCCTGTTGTTGTTCCTTTGGCTAGTAAGCATATTGGGCAGTATAAAAAGGTTTTATTAAGGTCTATTAAGGGCAATACTTTTTTGGGGGAACTTATATCTTAGAGCATAAAAGCAAAGATATTAATAAGTTAGATAGTACTGGAAATCTAATTATTGGCTTAGAGGGAGTGGATAAGTGGCATAGTATTCCATTTAATTATGAGCCTAATGACTTAGAGGATCTCCCTATTGAGTATAGGGTTAAGGGTTATGAAAATAGGGATATGCGTCTTAGAAGGGAGGCACTCAGTGCTTTTGTTAAAATGCTTAATTTTGCTTATTATGATAATATTATTATTAGGTGTGTATCTGCCTATAGGAGCATATCTTATCAAGAGAAGCTGTATAAAAGGGCTACTTTAGAATGTGGAGTTGAACAGGCTGATACTGCTAAGCCCGGATATTCTGAGCATCATCTTGGTACTGCTGTTGATCTATCCTGCGATGAGGTGGATTATGATTTAGTTCAGTCTTTTTCAGAAACTAAGGCCTATAAATGGATAGTTAAAAAGGCTAATATATATGGGTTTTATATATCCTACACAGAGGATAACTATAAGCTAAAAGGCTATATTTGGGAGCCCTGGCATCTTAGATATATGGGTGGTTTATGAGTTGTTCTATTATTGCTATTGGTAATGAGCTTATAAACGGTGAGGTAGTTGATAGTAATTCCCCTTTTTTGGAGGATAAGCTAAGTTTATTTGGATTAAGGGTTATGCGGGTTTCGCTAATTCCTGATGACGTTATTTACATTAGGGATGAGGTTATAAGGGCTATTAATTATAGTAATTATTTATTTATTACTGGTGGTTTAGGTCCTACCGAGGATGACGTTACTAAATATGGTATATCAGAGGGATTGGGTTTAGAGCTTATACAAGATTTGCATGAGCTATCTATTATAAGGCAGAAGTATTTACATCATGGTGCTAATCTATATTCTGAGGATGATAAGCAGTCATTATTCCCTAAGGGGGCAAAGTTATTACCTAATGCTGTGGGTATAGTATCTGGGTTTTATTTGAGTTATAGTGATTGTCATATATTTGTATTACCTGGTGTTCCCTCTGAGATGAGGGCTATGGTTTGTGATGGGGTTATGCCTATTCTGAATAAGCATCTTAAGTTAGTTAAGCCTGATAAACTTGTAGTTAAGCTTATTGGCAAGGGTGAGTATGCTGTTGATAAAATCATTCGTGATAAGGTTGCTCTCATTAACCCTATTAGGTGGGAGATTATAACAAAGCCGGAGGGAGTATTTTTAAAGTTTTATCCACTTAACAAAGACCCAAACTGGAGGGATAATCTAATTGTTAGCCTGAATGAGCATTTGGATAGTTATATTTATGCTTATGACGATGATAGCATGTTAAATACAGTAAGCAATTTACTTATTAAAAGGTCTATGACATTATCCACTGTTGAGTCGTGCACTGGGGGATATTTATCCAAGTATTTAACTGATAGGCCTGGTAGTTCTGAGAGTATTTTTTAGGTGCTATTGTTAGTTACTCTAATGAACTTAAGGCTAAATTAGTGGGGGTGGATTCTAAGCTTATTGAGAGTTATGGTGCGGTTAGTGATGAGGTGGTTAGGGCTATGGTTAAGGGTGGAAAGTCTATTATGGGTTCTGATATATGTTTAGCTATTACTGGTATAGCTGGGCCTAGTGGTGGTACTAGTGATAAGCCTGTTGGGACTGTTTGGTTTGCTATTATTGATCATGATGATGTTATTATTACTAAAAGGCGTATATTTGGTGGTAATAGGGATGATATACGGCATAAGTCTGTATTTTATGGGCTAAACTTAATTCGCTTGGCATTAGAGGGTAAATTAGCTTTAGCTACTCAGATTAGTTAGCTTTTTAGTTATTATATTGTTATTTAGTTTTTGTGGTATTTAGTTTAAGGGGATATATTTTCATATACATTTCTTATTGGGATTATTTATTATGCCAAAGCGTAAAGACATAAAATCCATATTATTGATTGGAGCTGGTCCAATAGTTATTGGTCAGGCGTGTGAGTTTGATTATTCTGGTTCTCAGGCGTGCAAGGCGTTAAGGGAAGAGGGTTATAGGGTTATACTTATTAACTCTAACCCTGCAACCATAATGACTGATCCGAGTATGGCTGATGCAACATATATTGAGCCTATAACTCCTGATATTATAGAAAAGATAATTATAAAAGAGCGTCCTGATGCTATTTTACCTACTATGGGTGGTCAGACTGCTCTTAATAATGTGGTTAACCTTTCCAAGAGTGGTATTCTTGATAAATACGGTGTTGAGATGATAGGGGTTAATTTATTATCTATCGAAAAGGCCGAAAACCGTGATTTATTTAAAGAGGCTATGACTAAGATTGGTCTTGATATGCCCCGTAGTGAGGGGGCAAATGATTTACAGAGTGCATTATTGGTAGCTGAGGATATTCATTATCCTTTGGTTATACGTCCGTCATTTACGTTAGGTGGGAGTGGTGGTAGTATTGCCTATAATCGTGATGAGTTTGAGAGGTTGGCTAAAAATGGTTTAGACCTTAGTCCTATTAATGAGATTCTTATTGAGGAGTCTGTTTTAGGGTGGAAGGAGTTTGAGTTGGAGGTTATGAGGGATTGCAAGGATAATGTTGTAATTATATGTTCCATAGAGAACTTTGATCCTATGGGCATTCATACTGGTGATAGTATTACAGTTGCACCACAACAGACTCTTTCTGATAAGGAGTATCAGCGTCTTAGGGATTATAGTATTAGGGTTATAAGGGAGATTGGTGTTGATACTGGAGGGTCTAACATACAATTTGCTGTTAACCCTGTTGATGGGCGAGTTATTATAATTGAGATGAACCCAAGAGTATCTAGGTCTAGTGCATTAGCGTCTAAGGCTACTGGCTTTCCTATTGCAAAGATAGCGGCTAAATTAGCTGTTGGTTATACTTTGGATGAGCTTACTAATGACATAACCAAAAAGACAAAGGCATCATTTGAGCCTAGTCTTGATTATTGTGTAGTTAAGATACCCAGATGGGCATTTGAGAAGTTTCCAAAGGCGAGTACTACACTTTCTGTTCAGATGAAGTCTGTGGGAGAGGTTATGGCTATTGGTCGGACTTTTAAAGAGGCTTTCCAAAAGGCTATTAGGTCGTTAGAGATTGGTAAAGATGGTTTTGAAAATGAACTTTTTGATAGCTTTAATAAAATACACGACTCAAGGGTAGAAGAGCTTATAGAGGGCTTAATATCTAAGTTAAGACTTCCTGATCCTAAAAGAATATTTTATTTAAAGGATGCACTTGATTTAGGGGTTGACATAGATGAGCTTAACAATTTAACAAATATTGATTTATGGTTTTTGAATCAGTTAAAAGAGATTAATGATTTTGAAAAAAAATTAAGAATAGCTCTTTCGGACTATGATAAAGAACTTTTGCATAAGGCAAAGCAGTTTGGTTTTAGTGATAGGCAAATAGCCATTTTATCTAATAATAGTGATAATGCTGTTAGAGAACTTCGTAAGTCTTTTGATATTTTACCTACATATAAGTTAGTAGATACTTGTGCTGGGGAGTTTAAGTCCTACACTCCTTATTACTATTCAACTTACGAAGAAGAGGACGAGGGTTTTATATCCAACAAAAAGAAGGTTATGATTATAGGTAGTGGGCCTAATCGTATAGGACAGGGTGTAGAGTTTGATTATATGTGTTGTCAGGCAAGTTTTGCATTAATAGAAAATAGTTATGAGACTATAATGGTTAACTCTAATCCCGAGACTGTATCTACTGATTATGATACATCAGATCGCCTTTATTTTGAGCCTCTTACTACAGAGGATGTTTTTAATATTTATGAGAGAGAACAGCCTATAGGAGTTATTGTTCAGCTTGGCGGGCAGACTTCATTAAACTTGGCAAAGAGTTTAGAGGTTTTAGGGCTTAATATTTTGGGGACATCTACCAAATCTATTGACTTAGCCGAAGATAGGAATAACTTTAAAGAGCTTTTGGCTAGGCTTAGCTTTTTACAGCCTGAGAATGATATTGCCTATAATATGGATGAGGTTTTATTATGTGCAAGGCGTATAGGTTTTCCTGTGGTTGTTAGACCCTCTTATGTGTTAGGAGGGAGGGCTATGGAGATTGTTTATAATGAAGAAAGTTTAAATAAGTATTTGGATAATATTAATAGTTTTGGCATTGCTTTTCCTATTTTGATTGATAAATTCCTAAGGGATGCTATTGAGATTGATGTAGATGCCATTTCTGATGGTTCTGAGGCTGTTATTTGCGGTATTATGGAGCATATTGAAGAGGCTGGAATACACTCAGGAGATAGTGCATGTGTTTTACCACCTATCACTCTTGATAATGATATTATTAAGGAGTTAGAGAGACAGACTATTCTTATGGCTAAAGCTTTAGGAGTTAAGGGATTAATTAACATACAATTTGCGGTTAAGGATAAAAGGGTATATTTTATTGAGGCTAATCCAAGGGGTTCTAGGACTATTCCATTTGTTAGTAAGGCTAGTGGTGTTGAGTGGGCAAAGATTGCCAGTGTTGTTATGTTGGGTACCATGTTAAAGGATATAAACATTAATACTCATAGTTTAGGCCATGTATCTGTTAAGGAGGCTATTTTACCTTTTGGCAAGTTCCCTAAAGAAGATGCTATTTTAGGACCAGAAATGAAGTCTACTGGTGAGGTTATGGGTGTGGATAAAGACTTTGGAAAAGCATTTGCTAAATCTCAGATGAGTTCTAGTTCTTCTTTACCCACTAAGGGTACTGTATTTATTAGTGTTAACAGGAGTAGTAAGGATAGGATTATTGAGCCAATGAAGGCCTTAGCCGCTTTAGGGTTTAAGATATTGGCTACAAAGGGTACAAGGGATAATTTATTATCTCACGGGATTAATGCTGAACTTGTTTATAAGCTTAATGAAGGAAGACCTAATCTTGTGGATCATCTTATTAACAAAACTGTATCTTTAATCATAAACAATCCTAATACGGATAAGTCTGTAAGTGATGGTAAATATATACGTCAGGCGGCTATTAGGCATAACGTACCTCTTATTACTACTGTGCAGGGTTTAAATGCAGCGGTAAATGGCATTATAAGTCTTGTAAAAGGTGATTTAGGGGTCTATTCGCTACAAGAGCTTTACGAGTATCCTAATAATTAGCATATATTTTTGTGGGTATATATGGTTGTAGAAGTTGTTACCAGTTTTTTATTAAGGGATGATAATATCTTGATATTGAAGAGGAGTCAGCGGGTTAGTACTTTAAGGGGTAAGTGGGCTGGTATTAGCGGATATCTTGAGGAAAGTACTCCTTTGATACAGGCATACAAAGAAATTAGAGAAGAAACTGGTATTAATAAGTCCGATATTGACTTGCTTAAAGAGGGCGTATATATAGATGTTCCTGATTCTATTAGGGATAATCATATTTGGAGGGTTCATCCTTTTTTGTTTAGGTTAAGAGGCTCTATTAAAATAGCCTTGGACTGGGAGCATGACGAGATGAGATGGATAAAACCTTATGAACTTAAGAATTATGATATAGTACCAGA
Source organism: Spirochaetota bacterium (assembly GCA_965208615.1). Lineage (GTDB taxonomy): Bacteria > Spirochaetota > UBA6919 > UBA6919 > CBDBPB01 > CBDBPB01. The sequence goes on along the minus strand of CBDBPB010000009.1, from coordinate 8,907 downwards.
TTTAGATAGAGCTTTAAAAACGGTTTTGGAGACTTAATTTAAATGGATAGCTTAATTAATAGTCGATTAAAGTTATTAGAGAGTGATCGTGATTTAGGGGCAAGTCAGCTTGCTAAAGAGGCTTTAGAACTGCTAAAGTTCTTTATAGAGACTACTAATATAAATTCATTTAGTGAGTTGACTAAAGAGATTACTTTTTTGGCTAATAGGATTAAGGGTATAAGGCCTAGTATATATCCTATTATTAGCAGAATTGATCGTTTTTTAAAGGAGGTAGATAATTTAGTTACTTCTGACATTGATAATTTTAAGTTTAGGCTTATTGAATTATTGAATAATATACTATTGGACTCATCTAAGGCAAAAGCTCTTATTAAAGATTATACATCAAAGTTATTATCTTCTTTTCAGACTATACTGACTCATAGTTATAGTTCTACTCTTAGCGAAGTCTTTTCTAGTCTTTCTAAGAGGAGTATTTTTATAACTGAGTCTCGTCCTTTATGCGAAGGTATAAAGCTTGCTAATGCTCTTAATGGCTTGGGTCATAATGTCAGTCTTATTACTGACATGCAAAGTGGACACTTCTTGTCTAAGTGTGATGCTGTGGTGGTTGGAGCAGACTCTATTTTTTTAGACGGTACTCTTATTAACAAGGCTGGTACTTTTGTTATAGCTGTACTAGCAAAGACATTGTCTATTCCTTTTTATGTAGTTAGCGAGGTTGATAAGATTATTCCCCGTTCTTTTGTTGATGGTAATATTAAGCTAGAGGAAAAGTCATCCGATGAAGTATTTAATGGTAAAAGAGATTTTTCTATTCGTAATGTTTATTTTGATATAACTCCGCCTTTATATATAAGTGAATTTATTACAGAAAAGGGTGTTTTTAAGCCTAATGAGCTAAAAGGCATTTTATACAGTTAAAATATTTATAAAGTACTTTATATTAAGTATAAAGTTTTTTTTTAATAATTATTATATACTATATTTTAGTTAGATTACATTTTAGTTATTAAAAATATGGTATAGGGTATTTAAATGAATAAACCATTTAAAAATTATGAAAAATTATTTAAAAAAGGTGTTGTTATATTTAATGAAAATGATACCTCAAAAGAAATGTATTTTATACTTGAGGGTTTAGTTATTATTACCAAAAAGGTATTAGATAAGGTACAAACTCTTGCTACCTTAACTAATGGAGATTTTTTTGGTGAGATGTCTACATTTACTGATAACCCTAGGGTAGCTACAGCAGTAGTAGCTGAAGATTCTAAGATTTTAGAGGTTCATCCTGATGTTTTTCAGTCATGGATGTCTGATTATCCTAGTTTTGGTTTAAAGGTTATAGTTTCTTTATGTAACCGCCTTAATGATGCAGATAAGCAAATTGAAACTCTTGTATATCAAAATTATTTAGACAAGATTATTGGAATATTATATAGTGAGATTACAGATGAAAACTTAAATGCAAATGTTAAAACATACCTTAATTTTGATAAGGTATTACAAAAGCTTATGGACTATACTAACTTTAAAAAAGAGATTATTATTACTCTCATAAACTATTTAGCTAAATTAGGTGTGGTTGCTATCATAGAAACTAATAATGTACTTTCTATAGAGATTTCTAAGGATATTGTTAAAATGGGTAATAGTATAAATAATGATAAGGCCGTAAAGTTTGATTAGTTAATAAAACTCTATTGGTACCTTAGTTTTAATAATACCTTTTTCATAGCCTTGTTTTAATAGTTGTTCTACTCCAGCTTTTGCTTTTTCTCCAAAGTCTATGGTATAGTTATTAACATACATTCCTATAAATCTATTGGTTAAAATACGATTCATATTACCTGCATATGTCATAGCATAATCAAGAGCTTCTTTTCTATGGTTTAGTGCATATTGAATGCTATTTTTTAGAATAGTGCTAATAATTTTTATATTATTACCCATATCCTTTCTAACAGCATTAGCACCTAGTGGTAGTGGCAGGTTTTCTTTAGTCATCCACCATTGTCCAAGGTCAATCACTTTATATAGACCCAGTTTATCATATAGTAGTTGTCCTTCATGTATAATTAGCCCGGCATCTACTTCATTGTTTATTACGAGGTCAATTATTTTATCAAAGGGTGATATTACTTCTTCAAAGTCTTGTTCAAAGAGTTTTAGGGCTAAGTATGCAGTTGTTAGTTTTCCTGGTACTGCAATTTTAAGTCCTTTTATGTTGGAGGAATTTATAGGTTTTTTAGAGACTACTATAGGACCATAATTATCTCCTATACTTGCTCCAGAGGATAATAGAGCATAGTTTTCATAAACTCTTGAATAGGCGTGGATCGAAATAGCAGTAATCTCTAGCTCATTATTCATAGCTCTTTTATTCAGGGATTCTATATCTTCAATTATGTGGGTAAAGTTAAAGTTCTTAGTATCGATTTTATTTTTGGCTATGGCATAGAACATAAATGCATCATCAGAATCTGGGCTATGCCCTAAACGGATTTCATTAGTCACTATTATCTCCTTAGTTATTAGGAAAGGTTATAAAAATCTAACAAATTTAGATCAAAAAGTATAGCAATATTTGTTAGTTAGTCTATTAGCAATCTTGGTTATTGAGGAATGTATATCCCATTTAAGCTAATTAGGTTTATACACTTACAATTAGGAGGATTAATATTAATAATTAAGCTTATAAATTAAAGCTTCTTCAGTACAGTTATAAAAATGTTCGCAACTAATACAATCCCGCCATATTTTATGGGGTAGCCTTTCTTTAGGTATAGTTTTAAAACCCAGTTTTTTAAAGTAATCTGGTATGTAGGTTAAAGTAAAAACGTTAGAAATATTACATTCCTTAGCTTCGGCAATGCAAGACTTTACTAAAATATTACCAACACCATTATTCCTATACTTATCCAAAACCCCTATAGATCTAATCTCAGCAAAGTTTTCAGTAAAAATACTTAAGGCACCAACCCCTATAATCTGATTATCAATTATTGTAACGGTAAAATCCCTAATGTTTGAAAATATGTTATCAAGACTACGCGGTAACATTAATCCTTGTTTGACAAATATATCTATTATCTTCTTAATTTTTTTTGCTTCTGTTACTTTTGCTTTTCTGATAACCATATATTACCTTTAATATAATAATAATTATTTGTTGTTAGGTATTTATGTATTTTTATAAAAACTTTAATCATAAGGGATAAATATTATGAATGCAGAAGAATTTATCTATATAGACTGTAGGCATTGTAATACACAAAACCGTCTTCTAAAAGGTAAGGCAGTTAAAAGCGTTAATAGTACGATATGTGGTAAATGTAGAAAACATCTCTTTTTTACCAAAGATGAGTGCTTTTATGATATATCCTCAAAAAGTTATGAACATCCTCTTGATAGAAAAGCCCTTGAAGCTCTAAAAAAGATACCTGGTAGTGGTACAGTACTTAAGTCCATACTAAAAGAGAGCGTTGAAAAGTATTATAGGCTATTTTTGTTACAAAACTTTATTAAAGTTAGTAAAAATCATCTTGGATATATATACGACCTTGTTAGCCACGGAGCAAAAATATTGGATATTAAACAAATCCCTGAGGTATACATCTATCAAGACCCTATGCCAAATGCTTTTACCACTGGAGTTGACTTTCCGTATATAGGGATATCCACTAGCTTGATTGATCTTTTATCCGAAGAGGAGTTAATGGGAGTAATTGCTCATGAGCTCGCTCACATACACTGTAATCATGTGATTTATAAAACTATTGCTAAGGTAATATGGACTGTTGTTGGCAAAATAATAGGTGGTGGGCTTGGTAGTATGGCATTAATGGGGATAATACAGGCTCTTTTGTATTGGGATAGATGTTCTGAACTAAGTGCTGATAGGGGTGAACTAATTGTTATTAAAAGTTTTAACTCTTCGGTGAAGACCACTATGAAGTTATCCAGCGGATCACAAAAGATATTGGACCTCCTTAATATTGATGAGTTTCTAAAGCAGGCTGATGAGGCTAAGAAAGAAAAAGAAGAAAACTTATTTAATAATATATTTATTTCTCTTCAGAGTTCTAATGTTAGTCATCCATTTCCTGTATGGCGTGTTGGACACCTAAAAGATTGGGCTTATGACGGTGAGTTTTTAAAAATAATACAAGGCAACTATATAAAAAAGTCCGACGATGAAAATGACAACTTTAACGAAAATGACTTTAAAAAAAGTAATGACGAACCATCATTACTAAAAGATATAAAAAAACTAATCGGGATACAATAAATCAATATAAGCTATATTAATTACTAATCGGTATATATATGCTAAAAAACTGGCTTATTGCCTTGACAGCTGTTTATATAGGTATATTAACTCTTATAGTTATGTCTATTTTGTATATCCCGCCTGACCTTGATAAGCAGGTTAGAATTGTGATGCAACAAGAGCCTGCTGAGCTATCCCCCATATTTGGCTCTATGTCTGCTTCTGCCGAAATAGAAAACGCTATTTTTAGACCCATGGTTAGAATAAATCCTGATGGTACTCCTATTCCCATTTTGGTTAAGGAAATACCAACTAAAGAAAATGGACTGGTTAAAGTATACCCAAATACAAAACAGATGAAAATTACATGGAGATTCAAAACTGACCTCCTATGGCAAGATGGACAACCTCTAACTCCTGATGATGTTATTTTTACATGGAAAGTTAAAATGCATTCCAAAGTCCAGGTGGAGACCAGAGATGTTGAAAAACGCATTATCACTATGAAAAAGGATCCCAATAATCCATATAACCTAATAGTTGTATGGAAAGAGACTTATGCCTACTATTACCAAGGACATCCAATTATACCAAAACATATATTAAAAAATGAGTTTAAAACTAAACCCGAAAAACTTCACATTAGTAACTTTAATAAGAGTCCCATTGGTAATGGCCCATACAAACTTAAGGAGTGGAAATTGGGTAATTATATCCTCTTGGAGCGTAATAATAACTTCTCTAATAAAATAGGACAAAAACCATACTTTAATAACATATTCTATAGGTTTATATCCGATACCAACGCTATGATTATAGCTATGATCTCTAAAAACGTTGATGCCATATCACCAATAGGCATAGGCTTTGATCAGATCATTGATTTTAAAAAAGTCTATGGTAAAAAGTTTAAAATACACACGGTAAATGGGATAATCTGGGAGCATATTGATATTAACATGGATAAACCCATACTAAAAAGTAAAAATGTCAGAAAGGCATTACTATACGGCATAAACCGCGGTGATATTGTTAAATACTTTTTTGATAATCAGCTTAAGGTTGCCCATAGTTGGCTACCTCCAAAACACCCCGGATATTACCCCAAAATTAAAAAGTATGAGTATAACCCTAAAAAAGCTGTTGATCTCCTTATCAAAGCCGGATGGACTAAATTAAATAAAAACGGTATTAGAATAAATAAAAAATGGACAAGCACTAAAATTAACCCTCCTAACTACTGCTGGGAACAAGATTAGAGAAAGAGTACAAGTTGCCATTAAAGAAAATCTTAAAGCTATTGGCATAGACCTTATCATAAATAAAAATCAGAATGCGGTAATCTATTTTGGAGAGACTACACCAAAACGACAATTTAAACTTGCTATGTATGCGTGGATATTTTCTCCCATTTCTCATGGACTAGAGATGTGGTCTAGCAATTATATTCCAAGTAAAAATAACAATTGGTTTGGACAAAACTATCCAGGATACAAAAATCAAGAAATAGACCGTATTCATAAGCTAATCCCCCTAACCATAGATAAGCAAAAAAGAACTAAACTTTTTCATAGTCAACAACAAATATGGATTGATGATCTACCCGTTCTACCCCTATATTTTAGGAAAGAGGCATCCATAACCAGACAAGACTTTATAAACTGGAGTCCTACTGGTACTGATCTTCCCATCACATGGAATTGTGAACAATGGCAATTTAAAAAGGATTAAAAAATGTCTTATTTATATAGCCGACTCATGCAAATAATTATAGTATTAATTGTTATGTCCTTTGTTATATTTATGCTTGTATCCGGTATAGGGGATCCTATAAGGCAACTACAAGCTGAAAATCCTAACCTAAAACCTGCCGATATAGAACGCCTTAAAAAACAACGAGGGTATAGATAAGCCATCCCATATAAGATATTTATACTGGCTTAAGAGAGCTGTAACAGGTGATATGGGCTACTCTATAACCTATAAAAAAAAAGTAAAAAGTATTATGGTACTTTTTTACTTAATACTCTTAAACTAACCATTCCAGTACTAATATTTTCCTTATTGATAGCCATTCCCCTTGGAATATAACTGCTGTAAAACAATACTCTAACCTCGACTATACAATAGGACTATTGGCATTTTTAGGCTTTTCTATACCCACATTTGTTTTTGGTTTAATAATGATCCAGGTTTTTGCGTTAAAACTAAATATACTCCCATCAGGAAGGGTTAAGTACTCCAGGGCTAAGCCATATATTGGATCAAATCAAATATCTAATCTTGCGATAATGGTATTAAGCTTCTCAGACATAGGACGTTGGATTAGGTATATTAGAGGCACTATGTTAGATGTCCTTAAACAGACTATATACGTACAGCAAAAGGAAAGGGGTTATCTAAGGACGTAATAATTATAAAGCATGCTCTTAGGAATGCCCTAATTCCCTTTGTAACGCTATTAGCCTTGTCTATGCCCTTACTTTTTAGCGGAGCATTAATAACAGAAAAGATAATTTGGTATTCACGGCATGGGACTATTATTATATAATTCCATAATAAATCAAGACGCAGATGTTGCCATGGCATCCTTTTTATTTATATCCTTTCTTACACTAGTCTTTAACTTTATCGCCGACCTATTTTATACATAATAGATCCAAGAATACGTGTTAAAAAGCAAAACCAATACCCACACCACTAACAACATAAAAACCAAAAGTTAAGTTAGTATCTATATGTACTCCAAGCCTAATTAATACCTGTAAGGATAAATTAAGATCAAAAGTATTCTCCATCCAAACTCACCACTGGGGGTAAACATAGCAAGAAACTTTCTTTCAGTATCAGTACCCGATATTCTTGAATAGGTACCTAAAATAATATTTAGAGAAGGTCCTACCCAAAAACCATGAGGTCTAATTCCCTCTATAACAGAGAAACGATAAGAAAAATCCCATAAGAAATGAAGGATATATATTACCTATACCCGAGGCACCTAAAAGGTTCATACTTAAATAAGCAGTGGGAATACCAACTAACCCTGTTCCACCTATCCTAGGAGCAATACTCTGTGACTCGTCTATTCGAATATCCATTTCTATCTCAGTCTGAAAACCAAAGTTCCCCCAATAATGTTACCCCCAATAACATATTTGTTATTTGTCTTTCCACCGGCTAAAACATTTGTCTTAGCAAAAGACTCTCCTACTACACTAAGTAATAACAAGCTCAAACTAAAAGGCTTTTATAAATCTAACCATATTAGCGCTCCTGATATATGTAATATTAAAATAGATAATATGTCCCCACCTTAAAGTAAAGAAAAATATAAAACAACAGCTAAGAATAGTTTATAAAGTACTATATTGCAAATTGTTAGTCAATAAGGTGTTTTTAAATATAGCTAATCAAATAAAACGCTAACTAAGATAACTAATATGACCATATAAATATTTCTTATAAAATTGACCTATTCCATATTAATTTTTAACTCTAGTGCCGACATAGTCTAATAATTAACCAAAAGAATATGTTAGAAAATAAATTAAAACCATTAAACTTTAATCAAAACTAAACTTTATCTGTAAAATGAAAATTAATAACGACTATATATCAATAAATAATATACGACTTACTAAAACCTTTAAAATAGGTGAGTTAGTATACGGAAGTAGTACAAAAAAAGCTATCTAATAATCTATATCAAATCCTAATAGAAGGGCATAAGTTTAGAGCTGAGTACCATAATAATATAGAGGGTAGAATTTTGTTTAAAGTAGTAGACAATAAAAATCAATTAATACTTACAGCTAATGAAATACCATAATAAAACTAAGTCAGAGGCTATAATATCTGAGTTTAACTTACTAAAACCATATATCAATGATCCCCTATTGGAGCTTATAATTAGTAAGTATTTACAACATAAACCTTATACTAATAGAAAAAGGAATATTAACTATATATAAAATGCTAAATAAACATAAAAATAACAAAGAAAAGTGGGTAAAGCTAATTATACTAATGAATCCAAAGGTATAAATATAACACCTAACTATATAAATAAGCTAATAGGTTATGATAGCCTCATTGATGGGCTTAAGCATAACCTAAGCAACATACTCAAAAATGATAGTTCTCTTTCCAAGTTTATTAAAAACCATTATGGGGTACATATAGGTTTGGGAGAGGTTAAGTCTAATATAAAGGACTATTTAGTTAAGATGGCTATATAAATAAAAATGATATATCCATATCAACATTTTTTATAAAATACTAAAATTTATATTCATAATCAAGATAATAAACTTATCAAAAAGATATTTGAGCAATACAGACTGGAAAAAGAAAGTGCCCTAATTAACAAAACCGATGAGGATAGCTTTTTTATATCTATTCCTTTATTGACAGATGAAAATAATATAGCTTATCTAAAGCTAAAGTTTTATAACAAAAAAGAAAAAAAGATATAGACAGTTTGTTCTTTGAGATAGAGTTGAGTTATATAAAAAAGTTACAGGGGTATTGCTGTATAGACAAAAAACAGTTGCACATAAAGCTGTATACAGAAAAAAAGAGATTGCTAATTTTCTAAGAAGTAACTTTGTAATCTTTATAATAGTAAT
>CBDBPB010000008.1:0-142330 GCA_965208615.1 Spirochaetota bacterium | reverse complement strand
TATTACTTTCTAAAGCTGTTATAACCATATCCTCACGGTCGGCAGTGGTAACCACTAATTTATTCTCCTTATTAAAATTGGCATCCCTAAGAGCGTTATCAGCAGTCATAAGCCCTAAAAAGATATTCTCAATAATATTGTTAGTAGCAATATCATCGGTTAACAGCTTCGCAAATAAAAACCTTGCATAAATCCATAACCGAAATAAACGTTAAACAACTATCATAAGGAATAAGCCCTCTAACCTTTATGCCTATAGACATTATTTCATCAATATAGGTATTAGTAAAGTCATTAGCGTCTTTTAGCTTGTTGATAATAATACCGTCAAAGTTTATGTTTTTTCTTATCCACATAAGCTTTTAAGAAGTATATATCGTCCATAGCACTATCAGACTGGCCATCAACCACTATAACAACCTTGGCATTAGTATACTTAGCCACTGACATTAAATCTAAATGTACAGATGATCCATAAGCTAAATCACGTCCACCCTCGATAAAGAGAATATCCCTCTCGCTAACGTTAGTCAACAACTCAGTAAACTTAGCCCTAATACGATCCTCATTGTAAATAGACCTAAGTTTAATATGCTCAACCCCAATAGTGATATTCTCCAAATCATAAGGTAGGTTTAGAATATCCTTAACTAAAGCTGAATCGTAATCCCATAACCGCTTTTTATGAAAGAATGACCTATCACCAAAAGGCTTTAAATAAGCTGTCTTTTTATCCAAAGCCTTTGCTATGCCGGTTATAATACTGGTCTTACCAGCATTTCTGTGTATAGAACCAATAATAATAGTTTTCACCTAATAACTCGCATAAAAAGCTTGTATAAAAATATAACCCCTATACCAAACCGTATAACTATAAAATACTATTAAAACCTAAAATACACCTAAGATAAATCTATAAACGATCGTTAAAATCCATCTTAAGCTCAATACAACCCTCCTCAATACGCTTGTGAACATCAAAACCCATACTCTCAAACAACTTTAACATAGGCCTATTCTCAGTTAATACCTCTGCCGTAAAACCTAATAGACCCTGCCTTTTAGCTAGTCTAGTCAAATAGGATAATAATTCCCTACCAATACCCTTACTCTGATAGTTATCCCTAACTACAAAAGCCGCTTCGGCAGTATGACTAAGCTCATCAATACTATATTGTCCAAGCCCGACTATCTTTTCGATCTTATCAATGACAATAATAGCAAGTATGATAATCTCTTTTGTATAATCAATAATAACGAAATCCTGTAATACCTCATGTGGCATGTCCTTACGATAGGGATATGAACCTACGACGCATACTCTCATCGGATAAGGAATAAAAAAACTCTTTTAACAAAGGCTCATCGCTAATCTTAACAGGACGTAATAATAACCTTAATCCAGATGAAGATGATCTATAAATCTCGAGATTCTCAGGATATTCACCACGCTTACCCGGTATAAATGCCTGATCCCTAAATATTAAACCTAATTCCTTAGCACTATCAATAAGCCAAGGCTTAAACTTCGGATGAGCTATAGCAATTAAATCCATAGCCCTCTCTCTTATTGTTTTACCGTGTAAATAAGCTATTCCATATTCGGTAACAACATAATGGATATCACCCCGAGTTAAAGTTATTCCAGTCCCCTCATCCAGCATTGGAACAATCCTTGACTCCTTACCATCATTGGCAGTAGATTGGCAAGTTAGTATAGCTTTTCCACCTTGAGCTAAAACAGCACCCCTCATAAAGTCAGCATGCCCCCCTACACTACTATAAAACAGCTTTCCCACCGATTCTGACGTTGCCTGACCAGTCAAGTCAATTTGTAATGCACTGTTAATAGCAACCATATTATTCTGCCCAGCTATAATAAGACGATTATTGGTGTAATCTATTGTCCTAAACTCAATGGCTGGATTATCATGAATGCAATCATAAGTCTTTTTTTTGCCCATACAAAAGCTGGCTATGGTTTTTACCCCTATTTTTGGTTTTTTTAGAGTTATCAATAACACCAGCCTCCATAAGCCCAACAATACCGTCAGTTAACAGCTCAGTATGTATACCCAAATGTTTTTTGTCGTGTAAATAGGGTAGTATAGCATTGGGAGTAGTACCATAACCAATTTGCAGAGTATCCCCATCCTCTATTATCCGGGATACATATTTACCAATCTTTTTAGTAATATCAGTGGATATACGCCTTTCATACTCAATTAGAGGCTCATCAAAAGGTATTATGTAGTCCACGTTGTCGATGTGAATAAAACCATCCCCATGTATTCTTGGCATATTAGCATTAACCTGTACAACAACTAATACAGCATTATCCACAGCCGCCTTTGTAGAGTCAACACTAATACCTAAACTCATATATCCATGTTTATCCAGTGGAGAGGCCTGTACAAAGGCAACATCAATATGAATTATATCACGATAAAATAAATCGGGTAATTGTGATAAGAAAATAGGAGAATAGTCCGCTAAACCAAGATTAACTGCGGCTCTTGAGTGATCACTAATAAAAAATGACGTATGACGAAAATTATGCTTAAATCGCTCATCAGTATACGGTGCAGTACCCAATGCCCAACTGTGATAGATCTCAGCGTCATAAAAGGCATTTGGATGATCCTCAACATATTTTACAAATGATCTCATTAAATATTCAGGTTCAGCGCATCCAGTGCCAATAAATAACTTTGCACCCCTTTGTATTTTTCTAAAAACCGTTGTCTCAGATGCAAACTTCTTTGGATATAATTCTTTAAAATATTCTAAATAATCTGTATGTTCGCTTGAGTTGATCAATCATTAACCTCCAGCAAAGCCTTTATATGCTTGCTAACACAATTACCAAGTACGTATAAATTATATCCCCCTTCTAAAACGGATATAATACGTCCATCACAAACTTCTTTAGCCACATCCACAATATGCTTGGTCATTATGGTATAAGCCTCATCAGTTAAATTAATATATGCCAAAGGATCATCTTTATGGGCGTCAAACCCAGCGGATATTAATATAAAATCTGGTTTGTAATGCTTTATCACAGGGATAATCTCACTAATAAATATACTGTTATACTGATCATCAGAGCTAAAAGGTTGCATCGGATAGTTAAGAGTAAAATTAAACCCATTACCTATACCCATTTCCTCAGCATAACCAGTACCAGGGTAGCATGTATCAGGACTCTCATGAATAGAACAGTAAAATACAGTATTATCTTTTTCAAAAATGTGTTGAGTACCATTACCGTGATGTACGTCCCAGTCTAATATAAACACCTTATTAAGGTTATAACGTTTTCTTATATAATTAGCCGCTATTGCAATATTATTAAAAAAGCAAAAACCCATAGCCATATTATATTCAGCATGATGACCAGGGGGACGTATATTACAAAAAGCACTATCTATTGTATTATCCATAACTTTATCCACAGCGGATAGGGTGGCTCCCACAGCCCATAAAGCCGACTCATAAGTCATACTACTAATAGGACAGTCATCAGTATCCAAAAAAGTTAAGCCATTTTTACATGCCTGGTTAACCTTTTTAATATAACTATCGTTATGGATTTCTTTAATCCACTCAACAGGAGCGGGGTATGGTTTTATATCAATTAGTTTTTCGTCAAGATTATCTTTTTTAATTTGTCTTATTATAGCTTTTAAACGCTCAGGCCTCTCGGGGTGATATTTACCAGTATCATGCTCAATATAAATTGGATGTGTAATCCATCCCACCCTATTCATATAGTTATCCTTTCAAAATTGATATATTCTTTAGATAATTTAATATAATTGTTTTAGGTTTAGAATTAAAGTTTTGTTATAATATAACAAAAGGGAATAGGTTCACTTTATTAGCAAAGGTTTTATCAAAAAAAATAATTGATAGAACATTTTTGCTATAGTCTAATAAACTAAAGGGACTATAAAAATAACGTATATAAACCTAATCTTCTCTTAGCAATAATTGATTAGACCTAGATCTAGATTCCTGTATAGAGCTAATATATATACCAGGCTCATCTACAACAGGACAAACATACTCACATATCCCGCAACCAATACATAAACCAGCATCCACGTATATCTGATCAACAGTAAGCCTTGTACCATCATGCCTCTCAAGCTCCTTAGGCCTAATCCAAATTGCCTTTGGCGACGTTGGACAGTGTTCTTCACATACAATACATGGGGTTTGGTGTGCATAAGTAAGACATCTATCCTTCCTAACCAAAGCTAAACCAATTTTTAGCTCCTGCTTTTTATAAAGGGTTAACTTCTTAATAGCCTGAGTAGGACAAACATATCCACAAGCATTACAGGTATGTTCACAATAACCAAGTTTAGCAATAGCAATAGGCGTAAACATACCCTCTAATCCAGCCTCCAAAAACGAAGGATGTAAAAAGTTCTTAGGGCATACCTTCATACACTCAGAACACTTTATACACCGTGCTAAAAAATCAGTCTCCTCTACAGCTCCAGGAGGCCTTATCAGCCCCTTATTAACCCTTTTGCCCCATAAACTAGACCTCAACAACAAAACTGATAAAAATCCAGTGAGCAAAGAACTATATACAATACGCTTTGTGATATTAATTTTCTGAGGTACTAACTCATTACTCTTTTTAATAGGTAAAGTCCACTTAATGGCTAAAGACTCACTGGGACAACCATTAAGACAATTAAAACAATACATACATTCACTAGTCTTAAACTCATCCTTAATGCCTACGCTTGATGGACCCTGACAAAACCTGTCGCACTTTTTACATGACGTACAATTCTCATTAACGTCAATACGTATACTAGACCGATTAGCAAAAATACCCAGTAGTGCACCAAATGGACATATATATATACACCAAAACCTTGTTCTCTTGAGGTTTAGCAATAATAATCCAATAAATATAAGTCCGTTTAAAAAGAAATAAGAATAATGAGTGGGAACATATCCAGACGATTCAGTGGGATCTGTATAATAAAATACATACTCATCGAAATAGTCTTTTATAGGAGTATACAAATTATTTAATAATGTAAATATACCCCCTTCTTTTTCGTATTGGGACTCCTTATTTATATAGTCATAAGTCGAGGTAACAGAATACTGTGTGGATGGCAATACAAATACCGAAGTTGACTTGCTAAGTATAGAAATAGGATCAAATAAACCAGAAAAATTAATAGAGAATAATGCTGTAATAAGAATAACCGAAAGTACTATATATTTAATCCTTTGATTTTTGTTGTATACCTCGTGTACATAACCTTTTCTAAACTTCATTCTGATAAAGGATATAATTTGATGAAGAGTGCCAAATGGGCATATCCAACCACAAAACAGCCTTCCCAATATAACCGATATAACTAAGAAAAATAGTATAAATCCAATACCTATTACAACCGACTTCAACGCAATAGACGTAGTTATACCGAGAAATGAAGAGGTCTTTAAAAATATGTTTTGGGGTATGGTTATAAAATAGTCGTAGTGGACAAAGTCTATAGGGAAAAAATAAAACCCTTCTGCATTATATCCACTTTTAAACTCACTCTTAAAGTCGTACTCCAACAGGGAAAAGATCAATAAGGATATACTAAAACATATTATCAAAATCGTAAAGATTGGCTTTAGTGCATTAACCTTTCCTTTAAAAAATAGATATATAAGCCTTAGTATTAGCCCAACAGACAATAATAACAATAAATAATTTATAGCTAAAACTAATAACGGTATGTATACAACTATATCGTAGTCTGTATCCTCAGATGTTTTAGTACTTATTGTACTAAAGTCCCTAAACCTTTTGTATAGTTGTTTATCCTTTTGGTATAGGCTAATAGCCTGCTTAATAGTATATTCACTCTGTTTTAGGTATGTAATTCGTTCTGGTCTGTGGAATTGCTGGTAATACGAAAGTACTAAGCCTAAAACTATAGTCAATAAAACCAAAGATAAGCTTTTTATTATAAGCAATTTAGTCAGTTCTTTGCTTACAAAAGCCCTAAGCATTCTGTATACATAAACTATAACTAAAACAGTTAGACCTATGAAAATATAAGTTAATATAGGAAAGTCTAAGTTTTTTACTTTGTTAGTATGAAACAACAAAAAAAAGAAAAGTATAAAAGCAAAAGCCTGTATAAATCGCCTTATATTGACTAACCACTTTCCCTTTTTGAATGTATACTCTTTTTCTGTCATATCCTAATAGCCCATAAAACCTAAAAAGAACTCTATATAGCAAATATTATTGTCTATACACCCTAACCCCTATTAAGTAAACTCATCCGCTCAGATATTATATTAATAATCTCATCAACTGCCTCAGTTATATTAACCAAATTAAAAGTTTTTTCATCCCTCAGCTTTAGCTCAACACAACCTTTAGCTAAAGCCTTGTCCCCAACATTAATGCGTATGGGTATACCAATTAAATCAGCATCCTTAAACTTTACCCCGGGTCTTAAGTCTCTATCATCCAGCAGTACATCTATCTTTTTGGACAAAAGCTCATTATATATATTAACAGCAGTTTCTTTTTGTTTTTTATTGGTCCAGCTAATGGGGACAATTATAACCTCGTAGGGAGCAATAGATATAGGCCAAATTATACCATTATCATCATGACTATGCTCAATAACAGCCGCAGGGATACGATTAACACCAATACCATAAGTACCCATAGTGGGTATCTGATCTTTACCATGCTCATCCAAATACTTAACCTCAAATGCTTTTGAATATTTAGTACCAAGTTTAAATATATGTCCAACCTCAACTCCCTTAAATGCCATAAGATTACTATTACACCTAGGACATAAATCTCCCTCTTTTACAAGCCTAATATCAGTAACAGTATTGGGGATAAAATCCCTATTAATGTTTATATTTTTATAGTGTTTATCTTTAATATTTGCTCCAGTAATACCGTTAACAATGTTTTTTATAGAGTTATCCGCTAAAATATTAATGCTAATATTACAATCAACAGGACCAAGAAAACCTACAGGTATATTTAACTTTTGCTCTATTAAATCATTATCAGCAAGAATAACACTTTTACCACCCAGTGCATTACTTAACTTAACATCGTTAACATCAAGATCACCGCGGATTAATACCATTATAAAATCCCTATTGTCAATTTTATATATAAGGGTTTTGATAAAGGCCTTTGGAGAGGTATTCATAAACTGACTTACTTCTTCTATTGTCTTAGAGTTAGGAGTATCAACTATCTCTTTATCCAACATAGAGTCAGACAATAAACTATCCTCAGCACAATAAGCTTTCTCAGCATTTGCAATATATCTACACTTACACTCAAATATAGTCTCTTCACCTACCTCACTCCTAACCATAAACTCTTGGGAGCCTTGTCCACCCATAGCACCAGAATCAGCATCAACCGCTATAGTATTAAGACCACAACGCTTAAATATTTGTTTATAAGCCTTAAACATCAAATTATATATTTCATCAAGACACTTATCATCCCTGTGGAAAGAATAAGCATCTTTCATAATGAACTCTCTTGTCCTAAGAACACCAAAACGAGGGCGTATCTCATCACGAAATTTAGTGTTTATCTGATAAAGGTTTAGGGGTAATTCTTTATAAGACTTAAGTTCCTGGCGTACAAGGTCAGTTATGGACTCCTCATTAGTGGGACTAAGGGCATATTCTTTATTATGCCTATCAATAACCCTCATCATATCATCTCCAAAAACTTTATACCTACCGCTTATATTAAGAAGTTCTTTTGGTAATAAAATAGGGGATATTACCTCCTGAGCACCAAAGTTATTCATTTCCTCTCTAACTATTTGAGTAACCTTATTTAATACCCTTGTACCCAAAGGTAAGTAGTTATACAGTCCGCTGGATATTTTTCTTATTAGTCCAGCACGTAGCATTAGCTTATGACTGATTATTTTAGCATCTGATGGAATCTCTTTTAAAGTTGCCAGTAGTAGTTTTGATAATAGCACATATCCTCCAGTATTATATTTTATAAAATAAAAAGCTTATTTTATAGCTATTTTTTTAAAAAATGCTATATTTACTTATATCTCTTTAAGATAAATAATAATTTTAATATATTTAATATTGACTATTTGTCGTATTTAGATATAGTTAACATAAGTACCAACTAGTTATATAGTATCTGTATAAGGTTATAGTCTTTTGACTATTTAGTTCAACGTTAGTATATTTAATTAAATCAAATTAATACGGGGATAATTTAATATGAACTGTCCTAGGTGTCAAGGGTCTAATTATATAAAATATGGTATAGTTAATAATAGGCAACGTTATCGCTGTAAGAGTTGCTCATATAATTATACTGTTTTAGAAAGAGGGAGAGCAAGAGAGTTAAAGAAAATGGCTTTACTACTCTACTTAGAAGGCTTTGGATTCAAGTTTATTGAGCGTATGTTGGGTGTGAGCAATGTTACTGTAATGGGCTGGATAAAACGGTATGGACGTAACCTAGAGCATCTAAGAAGTAATAAGGATATTGATGTGGTTAAGGTTGATAATTTTAATAATTATATTGCATCAAAAACTATTATTCTTGGATATGGATTACTCTTTAGTGATATTAAAAGTGGTACAGCATCTACATTTTTTTTACAAGGTACCCAAAAAGAGGATCTAGACAAAAAAGAAGACGAATCCTTACCTGAACTCCATAAGATAGGCAGATAGCTTAGTAATAAGGTAAAGAGATCTTATCCGTTGTTCTTTAGTTAACTTACTTACTGTAAAATAATTAGTTCATTATAGCGTTATTATATTTAGTCTTAAATTACTATCCCTATAAAGACTATCTATTTTTAACAATTATTAAAGAATTAATTTATTAATCTTTTTGTTAGAGTGCCATATACCATAGCCTAAAAGGCATAACCAAGATTACTTTAAGGTCGAATATAAAATTGACCTTATATAGTCTTTGCTATAACTATAAGATAATGACCCTTGATTTATTATGTAGTTTTTAGTTTTAGTTACTGTTTCTTAATACTTGCTGACATTATGTATTAGCTATAAAAAATTAAATTTTTTAATAGTTAAACTATGTTTACAGTATTAGAGAAGCATATTAAAATAATATGTCTTATTAGGAATTAAGTTTTTCTTCAATATTTTAATTTTCTTTTCCACAAAAAAAACAAAATGTCTTTATCCTTGCGTTATATGTTTTATCATAAGTAAAATTTATTATAAATAATAAGCTTTTTTAAATTGTTAAATTATCCATGCTTTTTATTATGTTTGAACAATAAATAATAAATATCCTAAAGGTTTAGGTAAATATTTGTAAGAAAAATGCACTTTCATATTTAGATATACTAATGTTATGAAAAAAAATATTTTAACTAAAGAAGTCTTTGGCTGGGCAATGTTTGACTTCGCTAACTCAAGCTATACCACAATAATAATAACTACTATGTTTGGCAGATACTTTATAAATACTGTTGTTGGAGATAATATCAGCAATAGAGGTGAAAATCTTTGGGGTATAACTCTTTCTATATCATATTTAATTGTGGCTTTAGTCTCACCCATTATTGGGACTATGGCTGACTTTGCCTCACAAAAGAAAAAGTTTTTATTTATAACATATATAGGCTGTATATTGTTTACAGCTCTTTTATACCTAGTCAGTAACGGGGATATTTTAATTGCAATTATATTTTTTATACTATCGAATATTTGTTTTTCTTTGGGTGAGAACCTTATATCCTCTTTTCTTCCCTACATTGCAAGTCATGATAAAATAGGTAGAGTATCCGGCTTTGGATGGGGCTTTGGATATATTGGAGGAATATTAGCTTTATTAGTTTCAATAATTATTGTCAAGTTTTTTGGTGATAACGTTTATTCTATTAGGTTAACTTTTTTATTTACAGCTATTTTCTTTGGGTTATCCGCTATTCCTACTTTTATGTGGCTAAAAGAAGACAAAAAAACTATAAGGCATATCCATATAACTAGTTATTTTCGTATTGGTTATGGTCGTATTTTAAACACATTTCGTAATATAATGGCATTTAAAGAGTTAGTAAAATTACTAATTAGCTATTTTTTTTATTATGCCGGACTTATTACTGTAATATCTTTTTCGTCAAATTATGCACAAAAAACGTTTAACTTTTCTAATGAAGAGCTAATATTATTAATAATTATGATAAATATATCATCCGCTTTTGGAGCCTTCGTTTTTGGTATTATAGAGGATAAGATTACTGGAAAAAATACCCTTATTATTGCACTTTTTATGTGGGTTATTGTTATAGGGGGTATTTATTTAGCTCAAACAAAACTAATATTCTGGATATTAGCTTGTATTGCTGGTATTGGTATTGGTAATACGCAATCTGCAACTAGAGCTATGGTAGGTCTTTTTAGTCCTTTAAGTAAGTCTTCCGAGTTCTATGGTTTTTGGGGGTTTTTTGGTAAGTTATCATCTGTATTAGGCATATATTTATTTGGATTTCTTAGTTATATAACGAATTCTCAACAGTTGGCACTTCTTTCTACTCTATGCTTTTTTTTACTGGGGCTAATTCTAACTCTATGGATAAATGAAGAAAAGGGAGTTAAGCATGCAGTGGAATACGAAGTTAATAAAAACTAACTATTCCACCACAATTTAGTTATTTATTTTCATAGTCCACAAACATAATACTATATTCTTTATTGGATGGCAATTTAAAGGCATATCTAGCTTTAAATGTCTTACAATTCGAATCAAAGCCGTTTATTTTAATTTTAATCTTTTTGTCTTCTCCAGGGAGTAAGGTGATTGACATATTATTAACAATACTAACCACCTTATTATTTATATAAAGAGATGTAGAGTCAAATTTATTACCTAGATCATCGTTTATATAAGCAATATTACTGATTATAATAGTTTGCTTTTTATCAGTATTATTCTTTATAGAGAAGTCTTGTGAGAACTGCTTTTCTTTGATTTCAAAATCAAGACTATCAATAGTAACTTTTTTATCACTTTTTTTAATTCTGTCTTTTATAATGGGTTTATCAGATTTTTTAGTAATAGGAATATCAGACGGCTTAGTAGTAGTAATTTTAGGTTTATTATTTTTGAACTTTTTATAAAAAGTATATTCTCCACTATAGCCAAAAGTATATTTAACCTTAAGATAGTTACACTTTGGATCAAAACCTTTAATAACTATACCAGCCTTAATCCAGCTTTTTGGTGCAACTTTATCAGTATGTCTAGAACGCTTAAGGTGTTTACCATCCCTCATATACACTAGTTGCTTAATGTATGAATTACCTATATCATCATGCATAGAAAAACCAGGATATATACTAAGTTCACGTTCTTTATCTGTATTATTTTTAAGTAGGAAATAGTGAATAAAGGTTTTTTTTCCTTTGATATCTCTAACCTCATATCCGCTTGAATATACTTCAAATCCATCATCAGAACTATATAGCTTAATAGGTTTATCATTACCTGCTGATGAATAATTATTTATTAGTATTGAAATAAAAAATCCTATTATTAGTGAATTTATTTTTAACATTTTATACTCCTTGGATTCGAGTTTCATCTAATAAGGTAAAAAATATTTACTGAATGTCAAAAAAATATTTATAAAAAAAAATATATTTTTTATTTTAATTATCTTATTTTACTTTGAAAGGCTTTTTAGGTTAATGTCATAATATTTTTCTATGCTAATATTTTTTATATTAATTTTTATATTAGCATAGAAAATAACAATTATAATATCTTTTATCTATTTTTTATTGGTTTTATTAGAGGATTGTTTTTTATTCCAATAGATATGATTACGTTCTAAATATTTTCCTCTAAAATATTTAGCATAAATATCAGTTTTTGCGTGTAAGTAGTCAAGATAGGTAAAAAAACCTTGATTTTCTGAGCCAGGAGCAGCTAATATTTTAATCCTTACGAGTTTTAAAGGACGAGTTATAGGAAGATAAGGACTAAATTGCTTAATAAAACGAGGTATCTTAAATTCGAGGTTTTTCCAGCCTGCAAAATTAAGATGTCCCCCACTTATTATAAAGGTATTTCCTTTATAATCCATTATATGGACTTCGGCTTTATAATTATACCCCATACCCCAAAAATAACATAAGATTTTTTTAGTCTTACCGCTCAAAAGAATATAGGTTTCTGGATCAAGTTCATTTTTAAGCTTTAATTGATGACCCAACAGTTCATTTCCTATATTTTGTTTTGCGAGACGTCTATTTGATGGTTCCAGGTTTAGCCAATTTTGACCTTTTTGATCCCAATTGGCTCTAACAGCTAATATTGTTTTTTCACCAGTTAACTCTTGCTTCCTGCCTACGCTGGCTGATAGAATATGTTTTCCCATATAGTCTATTTGATTATCATCAGCCTTAATCCACTTAATCCACTTATTAGATGGCATACGACTATTATCACCCTGTTTCCATGAGTGAGATCTAAATCTAGAAAAATGTATATTCCATGCATTTTCTTCTTCAAAGCCATCAATAACAGAGGTAATAATATTTGCATCTTTATCTTCTTCAGTAAATACTATATTAGCAACTAATAAAATACTAAGTATAGTCATAGTAATCAGCAATAATCTTTTCATTATAAAATTCCTTTATTATTTAATTTGTTTAAGAAACACAAATATAGTTAACAACTTTTACAAAAGCCGTATAAAAAGTATCTAAACTTTTATATATATTCGGTTTTGGCAATTCTAAAATTAACTATCTTTATAAAGTATTTAATGTTGATTATGCTGAATAAAAATAGCAATAAATAAAAAACACTAACTAATAAATTAATCACTTTTATCGTAACTTTCAAAAAAGTTAACCAGCTTATTAATCATATCTTCTTCTTTTGGACTTAAGTCAAGAAAATAACATCCTACTTCATCAAACAGCTCATCTATTTTTTTAACCCAAGCTTTCTTTACTGAAATCTCTATGGATTCACTGTGATAGTCATCAGGAGGGTATATTTCTATACTAAAGCTATCCTCTACTATATGTTCCTTTTTGTTAAGAATCATTTTTATACCGCTACTACTAATGTCAAGCACATAACCCCACAATGAACCATCTCTAAAAGTTCTCCAAAATCCTGTTAACCTTTTGTCAAGTCTTTTTTCATTTATATTCATTGACTTTAACCCATAAGCACTTTTTATATATAACACATTAAAATAGATGAAACTATAAATAGAGCTTTTTATAAAATCATGTTTTTTTTATTTTTTTAGTTGATAAGTAGTTATAGTATAGATTAAAGATTAAAGTCTTCTCTTTTCACTATGGATCTAGAAAGAGTAATAGGATCAGCAAATTCAAGGTCTCCTCCAATAGGTAGTCCTCTTGCAACCCTGGTTACCTTTATCGATAAAGGTTTTAAAACATCAGCTAAATATAATGAAGTTGCATCACCTTCAATATTAGGGTTTGTGGCAATAATAACCTCAGAAATCTTTAATAATTTTATACGACTAATTAATTCCTTAATAGTAAGGTCATCTGGGCCTATTCCCTTTATAGGAGATAAATGCCCCTGTAATATATGATATAAACCTTTATACTCATGAGTTTTTTCAATGCTAATAACATCCTTAAACTTTTCCACAACACAAATAGTTTTTCGATCTCTGTGTATGTCTTTACAAATAATACACTCATCTTCTTCTGTAATGTTAAAACATTTTTTACAAAAAGTAACCTTCTCTTTTAGGGCTAATAATACTTCACAAAGATTTTCAACCTCTTTATTATTCCATTTTAAAATATTAAAAGCCATCTTTTCAGCGCTCCTTTGTCCCACACCAGAAAACCTTGAAAACTCAATAATCAGCTTTTCAAGAGAAGTAGGATAATACCCCATTACTAAGAAATGCCTCCAAGACCAGGAATACCGTTTAAGTCTATACCTCCGGTAACTTTTCCCATTTCTTTTGAGGCTAATTCACCAGCTTTTTTAATTCCCTCATTAACAGCCGCTAAAACTAAGTCTTCAAGCATCTCAATGTCATCAGGATTAACGACTTCAGAGCTAATTTTAATACTCTTAACCATTTGATGTCCATTAACTTTAACAATTACCATATCTCCTCCAGCAGACGCTTCAACCTCCTGTTCAGCAAGTCCATCTTGGACTTCTTTCATTTTAGCCTGCATTTCCTGCATTTGCTTCATCATATTTTTCATTTGACCTTTCATTATATTCTCCTAATTTAAACTATAATATAAACAATAAAATTAAGCCAATAAACTGCCCCATAAACTAACTTATACAATCTCTCCTTTAAACGACTTTATTACAGAAGAAATCATAGACTGCCTGTTATGGCCATTTGGAACACTGTTATTATCTTCAGAGTCTTTTATAATAACCCTTATGTCAATATTTCTATTGAATACAATATTAAAAATATCCTTTAGCTTATCAATATTTTCTTTTTTTGAAACTTCTTCATAGTATAATGGTTCCTTAAAGCTAATTAGAAGCTGGTTTTTGTCAATGGTCAATTGTGCTTGTTCAAGATAACTGGATAAAAATGGTTTTTTATCCTTAATAGCACTTATAAAGCTTTTCCAGTCTTTACTTTCTTTATCTAGAGTTATTTTATTATAAGTATTTTTTGATTCCTCAGAAATATTATTACTTTTTATAGTAAGCTCTTCCACCTCCAAAGACGGGCTAGCATCTGATAACTTTTGTTCTAAATCCTCAATTTTCTTTATAATTGTAGAAGGGTGTATAAAATCTTCATAACCCACTAGTCTAAATAGATAGGACTCGAATAAATAGTTTTGATTAGTAGCCTTTTTTAGCTCTTGATTTAGGCTTATTATTAAGTTTATAATGTCAATTAGTTGTTTATCAGTAAAGCATCCTACAAACTCAGGGAGGTTTTTTATATCTTCATCGGATATGCCTAATAATGAGCTTTCATTTTCATCAGTTTTTTTTAGTATAAACAGGTTTCTAAAATAGCTAACAAGCTCAGCAGAATATGTTATTAAGTCTTTTCCGCCGTCTCTGATAGACGACAATAGCTTAACCAAGCCAATAGTATCCTTTTTGACTAATAAACTAATAAACTCTATATAATACTTTTCAGAAAAAACACCTAACAACTCCTCAACCTTTTCAGCAGTAATTCTTTCATTATTACAATAAGCAATAAGTTGATCCAAAAGGCTTTGTCCATCTCTCATGGAGCCATCAGCAATCTTAGCAATTTTAAATAAAGCATTTTTATCAATTATAACATTTTCATCAAGAGCTATTTTTTCAATATGCTTTTGCATTGTATTTATAGGAATATGTTTAAAGTGATAATGCTGACATCTTGAACGAATGGTAATTTTAACTTTATGTGGTTCTGTAGTAGCAAAAATAAAAATAATATGTTTAGGAGGTTCTTCAAGGGTTTTAAGTAGAGCATTAAATGCGGGATCAGTAAGCATGTGTACTTCATCAATAATAAAGATTTTAAACCTGCTTTTATTGGGAAGATATTTTACATTATCTCTTAGTTCTCTAATTTGATCTATTCCCCTATTTGATGCACCATCAATCTCTAGTATGTCATAGGAAGTACCATTTGTAATTTCAATACAGTTACTACATTTCTGACAGGCTATTTCGCATATACCTTTTTCACAGGTTAAGGATTTAGCAAGTATTCTAGCTACAGAAGTTTTTCCTACACCTCTTGGTCCAGAAAATAGATAGGCATGAGCAATCTTTTTTGATAATAAACTATTTTTAAGGGATTTAGTAATATGGTCTTGTCCTATAACCTGCTCAAGGGATTGAGGTCTCCACTTTCTTGCTATAACCTTGTATGACATATAATTCTCTTTATTTTATAGCATTTATCTACTATTTTATAAGCTTATCATCTTGACCACTATCCAAAACCAGTTATCACAACATTTTTTAAGGTATTCCGTTGCTCCCGTCAGGGCCTGGCGAATTAACACCCTAAATAAATTCATGAGCTGGCTAATAGATAGTGATCTTGATCATAATCCTATTTTACTGTTCCCTATGCAGTTCACTCGGAGAGAGAGGGATTCGAACCCTCGGTAGCGTTTACTACACACGCTTTCCAAGCGTGCTCCTTAGGCCTCTCGGACATCTCTCCAACTAAGTATTTAAAAATAGTAGTTTTATATTATTATGTCAATTTTTTTATTAATAGTTTTCAAAAAGTTATTATACAATTTAATATAACTTTAATTTTGTTATTTTTATTTAGTTATTCTTTTAATATAACTATCTTTGCTTGTATAGTCTAAATAATATGGATCTTTTTAAGAGGCATTTATTAATATCCTTATGCAAAAAGGTAATTAAATATGAGTAAAACCAACTTATTTTTTGTATTACTTATAATATTAAGTTCTACTCTATACCACTTAAAGGTTAAAACTTTAGATGACTATAAAGCCGAGGTTAGTAAAGCCTTTAACATGGGAAAATATAATAAGGTTATAGAGGAGTGTAAAGAGGGGCTTAAAATAAAAGAGTGGTCTATTTTTCTTTTAAATTATATGGGTAAAAGTTATTTTTATCTTAAGAATTATGAGCATAGTATTGATATTTTCAATCGTATTTTAAACCAGGCTAAACTAACTAAGGATCCTAAGATATTTGCGTTAGCTTATAATAATATAGGAGAGGTACATAGAGCAAAAAGAAAGTGGGATAATGCCATAATTTTTTATAATAGAGCCATAAAAATAAATAGAATTATAGGGGATAAATTAAGCCTAGCTATAAACTATAATAATTTGGCTAAGTTATATAGAGATAGGGGAAAGCTTGATATATCCCTTAAACATTTTAATAATGCAGTTAGGATAAAGAAGAGGCTGTCTGATTCTTATGGATTAGGGATTAGCTATAATGAACTTGGACTTCTTTATGAGGCTAAGGAAGATTATAGTAAATCTATTGATCATTATTTAGAAGCAGAAAAGTTATTTAGTAGTATAGGTTTGGAGTATTTTATTGGAATAGTATATAATAATATTGCTAGAGCCAATTTCTTGCGTAAAAACTATAGGGATGCCATAATCTATTTTACAAAGGCATTGAATATTGCAAGTAAAATGGAGGATCATAAAGCTATTATGCAGAGGTCTGGAAGTTTAGTTATAGTATACCTTATAGAAAAGGACTATGAGCAAGCTTTATTCTACTCACAAAAGAGGGTTGATGCTAAAAGGGCTATTGGGGATAGTAATCTAAAAAGAGATTTGGAGTTCATAAAAAATCTGAAAGGCAAGCTTAAAAAAGATAAACTTAAAAAGGAATAACTAAGGATTATTTTTAATCAACTAGTATAATCCTCTTATTACCGCCTATTTTCAATGCCTTATTCATAGGATCATTATATTCTAAGCTATTTATACTAATATCTATAAAAATATCCCAGTCTGGTTTTATTAGCCTTAAAAGAGATATTACCTTAAACGTAGTTAGGGAACAGGCTATGCCAAAAATAGAAAAGGGAGTTCCACTACTAGGCGAAAAAGGGGATAGTTTAATACCTTTAATATTAGAGTTTTTGAGAAAAATAATATCTTTTACAAGGTCGCTAAAGTCCTGTCCGGGTAGGTCTATAATAAGGTTAGCATAAGAGTTATGAGTTTTATATGAGTTAATTATGCTAATTATTTTATCCTGCTCATCAAAGGAGCATAACGTTGATAAAAAGTCTATATCTCTTGGTGAATAGTCTATAAAAATATTTTTATTAACGTTAAGGATTTCTGACGAGGATATTAAAGTTTTTGCTCCGATATCGATATAGGTTTTAACGGGTAGATTGGCAATTACGTTATAATGAAGGATTAAATAGTTTTTATAATAAATACTATTCATTGCACCAGCTTCTATAATGATTTCTTTAACTCCTAAGTTTATTGCTTTATTGCATAAGTCTTTCAGGCGATTTTCTGATATAAAGAATCTTTTTATATTATTATCTTTTCTATAAGAACAGAACTTACAATTTAACTGACAGTAATTAGTTATAACGATTTTACCAACAGTATCATACTTTGGAGTAATTTTTGTACTCGAGTTGAAAAAGGGTTGATAAACCTCTTTATCTACGGCATACAAAAACTCCTCTATCATGCTACTAGAAAAGTGATTTATGTCTTTAGGAATAAGTTTATTATAAGCCATTGCTATTTACCGTTTTGTTATCAAGTGTTTTAGTAGGTTATTGTAAAAACGTTTTAAGCTTATGAATTTTTATAGATATAGACTGTTCTATTATTTTTAATTCAGACATGCAATTACACATAAAGTCAATATAGAATATTCCAATAATCCGCTCTATCCTTTTGTAGAAGGGCAAATTCCTTATCACTTAATAAAGGTCTATAATTCTCAGTCTCAGCAAGGGATTCTTAATAGCTCTCATAGTGATGACTACTTGCATAAAAAGTGATATTTTGTGTTCATTACTGAGGCATTTAAGCAGTACTTAAAGAGCATAAAGGGATAACCTGCTTGACACAAGAAAATAACTTTTTCATAAATATTTTAACTTTCCTGTTCCATAAAGAAATCTAAAACCTGCCTATCTTTACGTTATATGCCTTATTCCTTTACACTTTGCTCTTTGTCATAAAATGATAAATAAATTATTAAATAATATCACTCTAAATAAACTAATATCAAAAAAAAGAAAAGCTATACTCCCCTTAACCTTGACAAAAATAAATATACTTACTCGTCCGACTCAAAACCTGAACGTATATGTCTTACTCCTTTACACTTTGCTCTTTGTCATAAAATGATAAATAAATTATTAAATAATATCACTCTAAATAAACTAATATCAAAAAAAGAAAAGCTATACTAACCTTAACAAAAATAAATATACTTACTCGTCCGACTCAAAACCTGAACGTATATGCCTTATTCCTTTACACTTTGCTCTTTGTCATAAAATGATAAATAAATTATTAAATAATATCACTCTAAATAAACTAATATCAAAAAAAAGAAAAGCTATACTAACATTAACAAAAATAAATATACTTACTCGTCCGACTCAAAACCTGAACGTATATGCCTTATTCCTTTACACTTTGCTCTTTGTCATAAAATGATAAATAAATTATTAAATAATATCACTCTAAATAAACTAATATCAAAAAAAAGAAAAGCTATACTAACCTTGACAAAAATAAATATACTTACTCGTCCGACTCAAAACCTGAACGTATATGTCTTATTCCTTTACACTTTGCTCTTTGTCATAAAATGATAAATAAATTATTAAATAATATCACTCTAAATAAACTAATATCAAAAAAAGAAAAGCTATACTCCCCTTAACATTAACAAAAATAAATATACTTACTCGTCCGACTCAAAACCTGAACGTATATGTCTTATTCCTTTACACTTTGCTCTTTGTCATAAATTGTTAAATAGATTTTATCTATATTTTTTAAGTCTTAGAAATATAAATTACCTTAGAATACTTTTGAGCTACTCTATTTAGAACAATTAGTAATAATTAAAGCTTCTTTTAAAGAAAATATTAAAAAAAAACTTGACAACTAAAAAGAATTTATTGCGTTTATAACAATTTACTATGTTTGCCGTCTACAAAAAAAATAGCTATACACTATAATACTATTTCCAGCCTCTATGTTAAAGCTTCTTTTAAAGAAAATATTAAAAAAACTTGACAATTAAAAGGGATTTATTAATTATTGTTAACAATTTATGGATGCTCTTATGAAGGAACGTAAAAAATTATATATTATAACGTTAATAGTATTTATTATAGCCATTGTTATAGTAAAAGAATATTATGCCCCCAAAAATAGAATTGAAAAACTTAATAGAAATATTAATAATATAAAAGAAGATGTTGAAGAAATAAATAACTCTATTGCTGATTACTACAAAGGTAAAAAGCTTCCAAAATATGTTTTTTTAGACCCTAAAATTACACCAAAAATAAAAAAACTTATTAAAGAAAAACTAACCTTTCAACATCAGCTGGCAGAGGTCTTTGAACTAAAAGGTGATTACTATCTTTATGAAGAATATCTTAGTGATAAAAATCCCCCAATAACCTATGATAGGTTAAGCCAAAATGAGCTACTTCATTATATAAAAAAAAAGGATTCCCTTGCTAAAAAGACTATTAAAAAACTAATAAGCTCTAGAATGCTGTCATTAAAGTCTTATAGTGAGGCAACTAAAGCTTTAGAAGATGAAACTTCAGATATTTATGAAATTATAAAAAATACTAATGCTCTATCTGTCAACCGTATAGGTATTAAAAAAAACTGGTCAAACCTGGCTTTGGCCCTGTCTTTGGATAGATTGTTAAATATAAAACATAAACTTAATAAGACTAGTCCAAATAAAAACTTTAGAAAAGAATACCTTTATAACAGAGTTAAACCAAGCTTACATCACAAAAAAGGAATAATTTATCGACAACTATCTTATTTTACTAGTTATGATCCCTCCATTCTTAAAGAAGATCAAAAAAAGTATTTGGATAACGCTGAAAAAGAGTTTTTAATTGCAATAGGTGTTGACAGCAAGTATTATAAAGGTATTTATAATTTGGCAGAACTATATGTTTATAGATATGAACATTTTAATGATTATAAAAAGCATTTTTACTTAGAAAAGGCAGAAGAGCTACTTAAAAGAAGAGTTGATCTTTCTGTAAAAAACGGTTTTGGTGGCCGTGACAAGCTAAGTTGGTTTTTACTGGGAAGAATATACTATCTTATGGATAGGCTAGATGAGGCTATGAAGGTTTATAAAAATAGATTAATGGCAATCCTTCCTGAAAATTCTATCTCTTATAAAAATGCTGAAAAAAATTATTTAATAATTCAAAATGAGCTAACTAATAATATAAAAATAAAGTAGATTATAAACTACTAAGAAATACTATAAAGCTCATAAAGTTATAGGCCGCATATTAGTGTATGATTTGGATAAAAAAATATATTATATTGCTTTTAATATGGCTGGATTGGGAGCTTTTAAGAAAAAAGAACTTCTTGACCATTACAAAGATATTAAAACTATTTTTTCTATTGATGATAAGGAATTAGTTCGATTACTTGGAATAAAAAATAGCTCAAAGGCGTTTAATAAAAAAGAGTTATTAGAAAAAGCAGAAAAGGAGTTTTATGAGACTATAAAACTAAATGTAGGAATTACTTATATACACTCCAATGACTATCCAGAGAATCTTTTATCGTTACCTGATCCTCCAATTGTTTTATATTATAAAGGTAATCTGGCCAAAAGTGATTTTAACTCTATTTCTGTTGTTGGATGCAGAAATGCAACCAGTTATGGCTTGAATAATAGTTATAGGCTTGGTTATGAGCTTGGACAAATTGGAATTACAGTGGTTAGTGGATTGGCTATGGGTATAGACGCAGAAGCTCATAAGGGTACGCTTAAGAGTAATGGTAGAACTGTTGCTGTCTTGGGATGTGGAATAGATAAATATTTTCCTAAGGCTAATATTGATTTACAAAATATTATTAGCGAAAAAGGATGTATTTTTAGTGAGTTCCCAATTGGATCATATCCAAAAAGTTATCATTTTCCTATACGAAACCGAATTATAGCCGGTTTAAGCGTAGGAGTTGTTGTTGTTGAGGGTAGTAAAGACTCTGGCTCTTTATATACTGCACAGTATGCACTAGACTATGGTAGAGAAATATATGCTTTTCCTGGAGATGCCAGAAGTTATAATTATACCGGTACTCACCTTTTAATTAAAAAAGGTGCAAAGCTTATTGAAAACTTTAAAGACTTGTTAGAGGATCTTTCTTTAGTGTTAGACTTGGATTTAGTTAGTAAAAATAAAAAAGATTTTTCTAAACTAACTGGTAATATAAATAATAAAATAAAAAATAACAAAATAAAAAACGAAACTAATAGTAACTTTGAAAATTCACAACTAACTAAAGAAGAAGCTATTATTTTAAAATATCTTTCTGTAACTGAAAAAAAAACTTTTGATAAAATCGTAGAACTTAGTAAACTTAAAGTAGAAGAAGTTATTAGCGGCTTAACCAGTTTAACCTTTAAAGGATTGTGTTCTAAATTGGGAAACTGTTATAAGCGAAACTTATAATTTTAAGGAGGACTATTTGTCTGATAAAATACTTGTTGTAGTAGAATCTCCTGCTAAAGCTAAAACAATAACTAAATATCTTGGAAGAGGTTTTCAAGTCCTATCCTCTATGGGACATGTAGTTGATTTACCAAAATCTCGTTTGGCTGTAAATGTTGAAAATAACTTTGAACCTGACTATATTACCATAAGAGGTCGTGGTAAGCTCTTAGACAGCCTAAAAAAATCCGCTAACAAGTCAAAAGTCGTTCTTTTAGCTTCGGATAATGATAGAGAAGGTGAGGCTATATCATGGCATATACAAAATGCTATTTTAAAGTCTAATCCAAAAGTTAAGTTTAAAAGAATCGTTTTTAATGAGATAACTAAAGATGCAATAAAAGAGTCTATAAAAAATCCTATTATTATAGATATGCACAAAGTTAATGCTCAAAAGGCACGCAGGGTATTAGATAGGCTTGTTGGATATAATTTAAGTCCTCTTTTGTGGCAGAAGCTAAAAAAAGGCTTATCTGCCGGTAGAGTGCAATCTGCTACTCTAAAGCTTATATGCGATCGTGAGGATGCCATCTTAAGCTTTATACCTCAAGAATACTGGAATATTGAAGGTACATTTTCTAAAGATAAAAAAAAGTTTAAAGTTAAACTACAAGAATATAATGGTAAAAAAATTGACTTAAAAAATGAGAAAGATACTAATGCTGTTGTAGCTAAGCTTAAAAAAGAAAAGTTTATAGTAAGTAAAGTTGCCAAAAAAGATAGAAAAAGAAAACCTCTTGCCCCTTTTACTACTAGTAAACTACAGCAGGAGGCCTTTAATAGTTTGAGGTTTAAGGCTGATAAGACAATGTGGACAGCACAAAGACTTTATGAGGGCATAGATTTAAAAAAAGAAACTGTTGGATTAATAACATATATGAGAACTGACTCTACAAGAGTTTCTGATGTCGCTATAAAAGAGGTCAGAGACTACATCTTAAAGGTATATGGAAAAAAGTATTTGCCGTCTAAGCCTATCCATTATACTAATAAAAAAGGTGCTCAAGATGCACATGAGGCTATTAGACCTACTTCTGTTCTTAGAACTCCAAAAGATGTTAGTCCATATTTATCCAAAGACGAGCTTAAACTGTATACTCTTATTTGGAATAAGTTTTTAGCCTCTCAAATGGAGGATGCTATTTATGATCAGCTACAAGTTGATATTACTGGAGGAAAAGGATTATTTAAGTTAATATTATCAGAAGTTAAGTTCAAAGGGTTTTTAGAGGTATTGGGTATTTCTAATGGTGATAATATTAATTTGCCCAAACTTGCTAAGGGTGATGAGGTTAAATTAAATAAATTAGACCAGACTCAACATTTTACCGAGCCTCCTCCTAGGTATACTGAGGCAAGTATAGTAAAAAAACTGGAAGAGACTGGTATAGGTAGACCAGGTACTTATGCTCCTACCATTTTTACCTTAGCAAAAAGACATTACATTACACGAACTAATAAGAGCTTTACTCCAACTGAATTGGGTAAGCTGACTAATAAATTGATATCCGAGTATTTTCCAGATATAACCAACGTTGACTTTACAGCTAAGATGGAGGAACTCTTAGATGAAATAGAAGAAGCTAAGATAGACTGGATAAAGATATTAAAAGATTTTTATCCAACTTTTTCTAAGACTGTTAAACTCGCTAGCGAGAAAATGGAAAGTATGAAAAATATCTTTGATAAAGAAACTGATGAGATTTGTGAAAAATGTGGCAATAGTATGATAAAACGTCTTGGTAGATACGGATATTTTCTTGCTTGTAGTGGATTCCCTGAGTGTAAGAATAGTAAACCTATACCCATTTGTAATTGCCCTGAAAATGCCTGTAATGGCAAAATTGTCGAAAAAAAAGCAAAACGACGTAAGTTTTATGGATGTTCTAATTATCCCGATTGTAAGTTTATATCTTGGGATGCTCCATCTGAAGAGTCATGCCCTAAGTGTAATGAGGTGTTATTTGAGAAGTTCACTAAAGCTAAAGGACGTGTTTTAACTTGCAAAAATGAGAAGTGTAAATATGAAAGAATACCCAAAAAAAAGTCTACCTGATCGCTACTTAAAACTTTACATTGATTTTTTAACAGTTGAAAATTATGCTAAGCATACTATAAAAAATTATGAAATCGATTTAAAATTATTTATTAACTTTTTAAAAGATCGTAAAGTTAATATTACAAGGCTAAACAGAAAAGACATAAAGGAGTTTATTTTTGTATTAAACGAAATGGGATACTCTTCACGAACTATTGCCAGAAAAATAGCTAGTTTAAGAGCATTTATTAATTTCCTTTTAAAAGAAAAAATACTTATAGACAATCCCATGCTTTTAATTACTACTCCAAAGTTTAGCAAATCTATTCCTCAATTTCTTTACTCTAAAGAGATTAAGTTAATATCATCCCAATTTGACCTTAATAATATTATTGACGTTAGGGATAAGACTATTTTTGAGACCCTTTATGTTACAGGTATTAGGGTCTCCGAGCTTGTTTCTATTAAAGAAAAAGATATTAATTTTGCTGGAGGTTTAATTAAGATTTTAGGTAAGGGTAATAATGAGCGTTTAGTTTTTTTTGGTAAAAAACTCCTTAAAACTCTAAAAAGTTATCGTAAAGTATGGAATAGCCTTATGACAGATGAATCTAATTTTTTTATTAAAAAAAATGGAAAACCTCTTAACCCTAGTAATGTGTGGTATATAATTAAAAAACGTTCTATGGTACTTCCTATTAAGAGAAATGTATTTCCTCATGTCCTTAGACATTCTTTTGCAACCCATCTTCTTAATGGTGGTGCTGACATTAGATCTGTGCAAGAGCTTTTGGGACATAAGAATTTGTCTACAACCGAGATTTATACTCATGTATCTAAGGATAGGTTAAAAAAGATTTATGAAAAGAGTCACCCCCATGGAAGATAAGGAAAAAAATATGAAGTTTTATGGAACCACTATTTTAGCTATTAGAAGAAATGATAGTGTTGTTATCGGAGGCGATGGACAGGTAACTTTAGGTGATACTGTTGTTAAATCATCTGCTAATAAAGTTCGTACTATGTATAAGGGAAAAGTATTAGCTGGTTTTGCTGGTAGTGTTGCAGATTCTTTTACTTTATTTGATCGCTTCGAAGAAAAGTTGAACAAGTATAGTGGAGACTGTTCCATAGCGGCTATTGAGCTTGCTAAAGAATGGCGAAATGATAAGATGTTAAGACGACTAGAGGCAATGTTAATTGTAGCTTCTAAGGATGTACTTTATATTTTATCTGGTAATGGAGAGATAATACAGCCTGATGATAATATTGCTGCTATTGGCTCTGGTGGAACCTATGCTCTTTCGGCTGCAAAGGCATTAGATGGCCATTCTAAGCTTACTGCCAGACAACTTGTAGAGGAGTCTTTAAAAATAGCTGCATCTGTATGTATATATACTAATAACCAAATTATTATTAAGGAGCTCTAGATGGCTAAAATAGTCGACTCGTTTACCCCAAGACAGACTGTTAAAGAGTTAGATAAATATATTATTGGACAAGCTAATGCTAAACGAGCTGTAGCAGTAGCTTTACGTAATCGTTCCAGACGAAGAGCATTGGATAATGACTTAAGAGATGAGATTGTTCCAAAGAATATTATTATGATTGGTGCTACTGGTGTTGGAAAGACTGAAATCGCTAGAAGGCTCGCTAAGCTTGCTAATGCACCTTTTACCAAAGTAGAGGCTACTAAGTTTACTGAGGTTGGATATGTGGGAAGGGATGTTGAGTCCATAATTAGGGATTTAACTACTGTTGGAGTTAACTTGGTTAAAAAAGAAACACGAAAAAAGATGGAAAGTAAAGCTAAAAAGCTTGCTGAAGAAGAACTTTTAACTTTACTAGTACCTATATCAAAAAAGCATAAGTCTTCTAAGGATAGTGAGATATACGAATCTACAAACAATACAAGAAATAAGATTCGTGCTAAACTTCAAAATGGTGAACTAGAGGATAAAATAGTTAGAATCGAGGTGGAGACTCAAAGAAATCCTGTGGTTGAGGTGTTCTCTACTACTGGCATAGAAGAGATGGATCTTAACTTCCAAAATATTATTAATAGTATGGTTCCTCCAAAGACTAAAGTACAGAGGCTTTCTGTTAGGGAGGCAAGAGAGATTCTTATTGAGATGGAGTATGATAGGTTAATTGATATGGATAAGGTATCCAGTGAGGCTATTCAACGTGTTGAAGAGATGGGAATCGTATTTTTAGATGAGATTGATAAAATTGTTGGTAAATCTCATAGTTCTGGTCAGGATGTATCCAGAGAAGGCGTACAAAGAGATATTTTACCTATTATTGAGGGTTCTGCTATTAACACTAGGTATGGCGTTGTTAAAACCGAGCATATTTTATTTATAGCGGCTGGTGCTTTTCATATGTCAAAGCCATCAGACCTAATACCTGAACTACAAGGACGCTTTCCTATTAGGGTGGAGCTTGATTCTCTTAATAAAGACGATCTTTTTAAAATATTGACTGAACCTAAAAACTCTCTTATAAAGCAGTACAAAGCATTATTGGGTACAGAGGGGCTTAAGGTGGAGTTTGAAAATGAAGCAATTGATAACTTAGCTGAAATTGCTTTTCATATTAACTCAAGAACAGAGAATATTGGAGCAAGAAGACTGCATACCGTAATGGAAAAACTTTTAGAGGATATCTCTTTTGATGCACCCAATCGTAAAAATAAAAAAGTGCTTATTAGTAAAAAGTACGTTAATGAAAAATTGAATGGTGTATTAGAAGATCGTGATCTAACACGGTATATACTTTAATTATTTATAAATATTATTTCTTTCTAAGAAAAAGCTGTTCTAACTCAAGCTTAGTCAAGGATAATGTTGTAGGACGCCCGTGGGGACAAGCAAAAGGATTATCATACTTTAAAAGTTGCTTTATTAAATAGCTTATCTCATTGTCAAAAGGTGAGTCTCCACTCTTTATGGCTGATCTACACGCTTTCATTTTGATAGTATCATCCAAAAATGACTTTATACTTGGTATATCTTTATCGCTAATGTTATCTAGTAATTTCTCAATAACAGTTTTTGCCTTTTCAAGCTTAAGAAAATAAGGGATAGCATTCACTATAAAACTATTATCACCAAATACATCAACCTGAAAGCCTAAACTATTTAGTCTATCGAGCTTAGACGCTATAACTTCAAAATCAGAAATGGGGATGTCTACGTGGAACGGGACTAACAGCGACTGTGATGGAATATTATTATCACCTATTTTTTCTTTTATTTGTTCGTATAAAAGACGCTCATGGGCGGCATGTTGATCTAATAAAATAAGCTCTTCATCCTTTTCCATAACGATATACGTATTAAAAAGCTGACCTATTATTTTATAGTCTATACTCTCATCAGTATTTGGGATAGTGTTAGACTTATTATTTATCATTGATTTTTTGTATACAAAAGCATTATGCCTTAGATCGAGCTTTTTACTTTTTTTATTGTAATAAGTTTTAATAGAGTTTTTTATGTTACTCTTAAACTCAATTTTTGGCAAAGATGGGTGTTTAGAGACACTATTTTTTATAAGCTGATAAAGTTCATTATGAATAGTACTCTCATTAAACAATTTAACCTCCCGTTTAGTGGGGTGAACGTTAACATCAATCAGCTTAGGATCAATCTTTATAAATAAAAAGCTAACGGGATATTGTCCAACAGGCGTAATACTATCATATCCCAGATAAACAGCGTGAGCCATGCTATTAGAGAATATAGAACGATTATTAATATAATAGCATTGATATTTCTTTGATCCCTTGAAAAAGTTAGGCTTTGATATAAAACCAGATATACTAAAGCCATCAAAGTCTTTATCAATTGGGATTAGATGATCTGAGAGTTCTTGTCCGTAGAATATTTTTATCCTATCAAGAATGGAGTAGGGCTTTGGTATATTAAAAACAGTTTTTTCATTATTAACAAGAGTAATACCAATATTATTATGGGGGATAGCCTTTTGAATAAATATATTCTTAATATGTCTAAATTCACTTATGTCAGACTTTAACGACCTTGCTCTAGCGGGTATATTATAAAATAGATGATTAACTTTTATACTTGTCCCTCTATTGGTGGGAACTTCTTTTTCTGTTACAATATCACCACCTTTTATGATAATAGAATTGCCTATACTATCATCTTGATTTTTGCTCGTTATAGTTAGCTCAGATACGATAGAGATAGCATTTAATGCCTCACCCCTAAAGCCCATATAGGTTGTTTTGTATATATCATCAAAGTTAATAATTTTACTTGTGGTATGCTTTAGATGGCATATTTTAATATCGTCTTTAGACATACCAAAGCCATTATCTTTTACCTCAATGGCTTTTTTACCGCCAGCAATAATTTGAACCTTTATGTTATCGCCTTTGGAGTCTATAGCATTATCCATAAGTTCTCTTACTACTGCAAGAGGACGATCTATTACCTCACCTGCGGCTATCTTTTGATAGGTCTCTTTGGATAAAAATCTTATCATAAGATATTAATATATATAAGTTTTATCCGTTTTTTTAGTATTTAATTGGATTTGTTGTTTAATGAAGTCCCTTCTTATAAAAGAAGTTTCAGAAATAAGTATTTCGTCATCTTCTTCGTTATACGAAACATACCAAAAATTTTGTTTTATCTTGCCCACATTTAGTCCTTATATTAACTTTATTAATATACTCGAGTTTCTAAGTTTAGTTTTTAAGCTAAAAAAAACTTTTTGTTGATATATGGTTATATTTATCTATAATTTTTTTATTAGAAAAAGACTAACCTTATAAAAAGGACAGCCTATGTTGAAAAATAATATGGAAGAAGTAGTCTTTTATGCAGTTAATGTTATGCTAAAAGAGACAAACGATAATTTTTGGAAAAACGATATACACAAAAACGATCTGGCATGTTATGTATTAAATAGATTAAAACCTATGTATGTTACAAGTGGTAGAGGGGTTATACACTCCGAAAGCAAGCTTGATAAAAACTTACAGGAACATGTTGATATTTTTGCATTAGTAGCTAAGGGTATGAGGGTTATCTATTCCCGTAGGAAAGGTGATGAAATAACTAGTCAGGAACAAACTATTAGTAAAGACTATAAAAATGAAGGATATTACTTTCATTTTCCTTGCTTTGTTGGCAAGATAATCTCGCTAGATACATGGGAAGAGGTCTCTGGTATAGCAGTAACATTAAAATATAAGACAAATAGCTCCTATAAGAGTGTTGCTATGATAAACTCATTATGGCATAATCCGTATATCATATCTGATAAGACAAGCGGCTATTATACTTTTTATCCCAAGCCTATTGAGGATAACTATAATAATTCTACAACCCGTAAATTTGAACTTTTGATTGTGGCAGAACAACCTAATTCTCAAAAGGTTAAAAAGTCCTTTAAGATAGAGCGTACATCTGAGAGAATGAAAAAAGCATCTCTTCAAAAAGAGACTACCTATAGAATTGAAGATTTTTATATTGGTAAAGGATAGATTATAAATCAACTGTTCCAGCATAACATAATAGAAAACTATGGTAATGTTATTTGTGGTACCTCTTATAGAAGTTTAAACAATAAAGATTTCAATATTAGCTTTAGCAAAGGGAATACATATAATACTTTAGATAATCGTCTTAACTTGTTTGATAGTATATCATTACCCCTTGACTTTGGCGTATTTGCAAAACAGATACATCATAGTAGTATTACACCTGTTTTCGTTTCTAATAGGGGGAGCGGAGCTTTTAGTGATAATAATGCCATTAAAGACTGCGATGGACTTATAACCAATAACAAAAATATTGTTTTATGTATACAAAGTGCAGATTGTCTTCCTATATTCATTTTAGATAAAGAAAAAAGTATTATATCCCTTTTGCATGCAGGATGGAAGGGTACTGCTAAAAGAATAATAGAAAAGGCTATTAACCTTTTTATTAAATTATACAACTCCAATTCCAAGGATATTATTATATCCTTTGGTCCTTGTATTAGAGAGTGTTGTTATGAGGTATCTGACAGCTTTAAAAATACTTTTAGCAAAGAAGTTCTAAAAGAAAAAGAAAATCATTACTATCTAAATCTGGTTAAAGAAAACACTCAACAAGCGAATACCCTTGGAATAAGCAATATATTTAGCGATTCTGCCCTTTGTACGTCATGCAATATAGACCTTTTTTATTCGCATAGAAAAGAAGGTAGTAAAAGTGGTAGAATTATGTCATTTTTTGCCTTAATATAAATATTATTATAAGGAAAAACCTTGACTAACAAAGTACATTCGGTTTATCTGTTAACCGGAACAGATCATGAAGGTATTAAAAAACGTATAAAAGAAATTGAAAACTATATCATAAAACAAGGTAATAAGATTGATTCCTTTTCTTTCTTTGCTGAAGATAGTCATGCACAAGATATAGTCTCTGAGTGTAATACATATTCAATATTATCTGCTGTAAAAATAGTTAAGGTATTTAACAGTGATCTGTTGGATCACAAAATCATAACTAAGTATATTGAAAGTCCGTGTAGTAGTGCTGTTTTAATTTTAACTTCTTCTAAAGCTAAAAAAGATATTAATAAAAATATAGTTAAATATTCTGAGGAGTTCGGTTTATGTCAAGTCTTTATGGAAAAGAAATCCAATGAGTTAATGGAGCTATTATCCACAAAGTTAGATAAAGCTAAAATAAAGTATGAAATAAATGCCATTAGCCATCTAATAGAGCAAGAAGAGGGATACTTAACCAACATAGACTATATAGTTAATACCATTAAAAACTTTTATACTAATGGTAAAACATTTAAAGCTAGCGACATCCCTCATATACTGTGTGCATCTCGCATTCCATCGGTATTTGAGTTTATAGAATGCCTATTCTCTAACGATATACTAAAAAGTCTTAGACTATTTAGACTAATAATCAATGAAGATGATAAATGTATATTTTTAATATCCATGATCCACAGACAGCTTAGGCTATTATGGAGGCTAAAAACTCTAAAAAAGTCAAATACTCATGCTAAAGAGATAAATAAGGTAATAGGGCTTCCCCAATTTGTTGTCAATAAACTATATGCACAAGAAAAAAGATTTTCATTTTCGCACTTAGAAAGCCTATTCCACTTTCTAACCAACCTTGACTACTCCGTAAGAGTACTGGATAAAATTAGCTATATGGTCAAGTTTGAGATTTTTATTACTAAGTTTAAAACATAAATTACTATTTCTTAGAAAAAGGCTTATAAACCTTGCCTCCTCCTATAAACCCGACATTCTTATAAAACTCAACAAAGGTAAGCCTCATTGGATGCACAAAAGCACTAAGTGAAGATATTACAATATTTAAGCTATGTCCTATTAGCAAAAAAATAATGAATAACAGCTCTCTAAAAAGTCCCCCTGAGCCTTTTATATTTATGGCTATGTCGTTAATAACTAAACCCAATATAGAACTGGATAAACCTAATGCGAATAACCTAATATATGATAGTACATCGCCAAAAAAGCCAGTAACACTAAGATATATACTAAAAAGTCCTTTTAAAAACCTCTTAACAACAGGCTCATCAGGATCAGTAAATAATAATATTACAGCTATATTAATAATAGCTGTTATCCACAAGTATAAGGGGATTAATGAAATGCCAAAGTATGGCAATATAAAATATAGTATGAAGGATAGGACAAAACCTAACCACCCAATACTCGATAATGAATAAATAAATCCCCTTTGAATAATAATATTGACTATACGCAGAATAATGGCAAATATAACCTGTATAATCCCAATCACTAAGGCTAAATTAAACATAATATTAGGCGTTAAAAATGTATAACCTATATTAACCCCAATTAGTGGAATGCCAAAGAAAGTTCCAGACAACATACCAAAGAATACGGCCGATAATGACAAAAGTTGTACCATGGATAAATAAACTTTTATATCCTCCTTAGCCCAAAACTTATAAGTGCTAACAAATAAAAAAAGAATAAGACCATATCCCCCATCACCAAGGCAAAAGCCGAAAAACATAATAAAAAAAGGTGCAAAAAATACAGTTAAATCTAACTCAACATAAGCAGGTAAAGAAAATAATTTACCAATCCACTCAAATAGCCTTGTAAACCTATTGTTACTCAATAAAATAGGTACACTATCCCCCTTATTGACTAGGGATATAGAATATACTATACGTTTGTCCTCTAAATATGATATAAGGCAATCTATCTTAGACTGAGGCACCCAACCCTCTAAAACTATAAGTTTATCATCTGCCGTCTTATTTCCGCTAAAGAAAGCCATATCATAGTCATAGCTTTCCTCAAGGCTATTGCAACTACTCTCTAAAAAGCCTATACATTTATTAGTATACCCATCAATAGCCCTATTGATGTCATAAATATCGGATATTACACTTTTTAAGTCATTCCTAAGAGCAGATAATGACTGCTTTTCTAATTTAACCTCCTCTACGTTAATATCTATATTATCACTATCCTTGTGTAGTACTATAAAATAAACTATATTAGAGCTTCTATGTATAACCTCTAAATTATATAAGCTTTCCCACTCTGGGTTAAACAACTTATCCAGACATGTAAAAAAACGAATTCTAATACCATTATCCGCTAAACGGTTTATAACCTCAATGGAGAAATCACCCCATGGCTCAATATCGTTGATTTTCTTTTCTATATCGGCTCTAAGTTGTTTATACTCTGTCAGCAAGGATCTTAGTTTATTAACATCATCCAGTATCAAAAAGCCATTGGTCGATTTGCTATAACATATTGTATTAGTCTTTCTATTTTTAAGATATTTAATTGTACTTTTAAATTCCTTTATTAACTCATACTTATCCAGGTTTTCTTTATTTATCCAGTTCTTTTTTTCGATAATATGGACTACACCAATATCCCTAAGCTCATATAAAAAAGCCTTATACTCTTTGTGATAAATTAAAAAACTAAAATGTTCCATTGATATAATCATAAATTAGCCCATAATAATATTATTATGTTCCCTTTTTTTCTTAGCCATTTTCTGAGCGGCAATGGATAAGTTCTCTTCATCCTCTAGAAAATTATTAATCTTTATAATAGCCTTTTGGTAGTCGGGTATTTGTACCTTCTCATACAAATTAACCTTTTGAGTAGCCTTTTTCCTTGCATGATCAAGAAGTTTAATCCTGCTGGATAATATATTCTTCTCAATAATAATCCTGGATATATCCTTAATAATAACAATGCCATCCAAAAACCATTTGGGACTATTAAATAAACTAAAGTTCTTTATAGAAAAGATAATATCCCTCAAAATAGGAACGTTAATCCCGGCAATTTTTTTACTATCCAATATAAGCTCCCTTATGGTAACTATACTAGGGTCAAACTCAGCCCAAAGACTAATAATATTTTTATATTCGGTTAGTTTTTTGTTTATTAGCGTTTCAACAGCCTTTAACTCCGATTTAACCCTTTGTACCTCAGTTCTAAGGGCAGACTCCTTGTTTTTTATTGTAGGTAATGCATTTAGTCTAGTGTTAAGTTGTTTATTCAGGCTTTGTAAGGACGTTTTAGTATAGTGGAACTTTATATTCATTGTCTATACCAATATTTGTCTACCAAGTCTTGCTTAATAGCCGTTTCAATAGGGGTAAAATACTTTGCAAATAACTGCCATGCTTTGTCCAACATAGAATTAATATCAAGATTAACGTCAATAGCCAAAAGACTTTCTGAATAATCCCTTGCAAAAGCTATAGCCCTATTATCATAATCGGATAGCTCAAATCCGTTTTCAAACTTAGTTTTGGCATTAGCCGCATCAGTATACAAACGTATTGCTGTATTCATAACCTGTGGATGATCTTTTCTGGTTTTAGTTCCAATAACTAACTGCTTGAGCCTGGATAAGCTCCTAAATGGATCAACGATAACTTTGTTAATATCAGAATCGCTTCTTAAAAAAAGCTGTCCTTCGGTTATATAGCCAGTATTATCAGGTATGGCATGAGTAATGTCATCCCCTGATATACTGGTAACCGAAATAATAGTAATAGACCCTCCAGATGGTAGTTGTACAGCTTTTTCATAAACTCTGGCCAAATCACTATACAAAGAACCAGGCATACTATCCTTAGACGGTATTTGATCCATTTTGTTGGATACAATACTAAGAGCCTCTGCATAGTTAGTCATATCAGTTAGTAGTACTAAAACATCCTCATCTTTTTCAACGGCAAAATATTCAGCCGCAGTCAATGCCGTATCAGGTATCAAAAGCCTTTCAACAGGCGGATCCTCAGTAGTATTTATAAAACAAATAATCTTATCTAATATACCCTTATTATCAAAAGTGGACTTGTAAAATAAAAAATCGTCGTTGGATAAACCAATACCCCCTAAAATAATCTTGTCAGCTCCAGCACCTAAAACCGTCATAGCCATAATCTGGTTGAATGGCTCATGTGCATCAGCAAAAAATGGTATCTTTTGCCCTGTAACAATGGTATTATTTAAATCTATTCCCGGAATACCAGTGGTAATTAGCTTAGAAGGCAATTCCCGTCTAACAGGATTAACCGATGAACCTATAATTTCTTTCTTTTCACCCTCTATATAAATATCCCCATAAAGAGGTTCTCCATAAGCATTAAAAAAACCACCAATTAAATCGTCCCCAACTGTAATAGTGGGGCTATTACCAAGAAAAAATACCTCTGCATTAGTAGGAATACCTTCAGTTCCAGAGA
Source organism: Spirochaetota bacterium (assembly GCA_965208615.1). Lineage (GTDB taxonomy): Bacteria > Spirochaetota > UBA6919 > UBA6919 > CBDBPB01 > CBDBPB01. The sequence goes on along the minus strand of CBDBPB010000008.1, from coordinate 107,224 downwards.
ATACCTGAAGGGTAACCTCATTATCAATAATTTTGATAACTTGTGCCATTCTTTTGTTTACTACAGCCATTTCTCTATAACTAACACCATAAGCCCTTAATGAACAAGTAGCTCTGGTAATTTTATCTATTTTGGTATATATTCTCTGAAAAGCACAAGAATTAATCATGTTAACTTTCGTTCTAAGACAATATTATCCAACTCTCTTTCATAGACATAAAAACCCTCAGACTTAAATATACTATAATTCATTTGCTTAAGCTGATTTATAAGCCTTTTGAAAAATATTCTAACCTCTTCAAATTTATCAAAGGTAAAATTAGTTTTGCATAAGTCTACAACAAGATTTAACATATATTTCTGCCTCTCTATAGGAGTAGAGGAATCCTGTTCATCATAAGCATCCTGCTGTAAAATTATAAAATCAATCAGCTCAGACCGCCAAAACCTTATATGATAATCCAATGGAACACCATCATCACCTAAAATGTTAATCTGATCATAAGCCTCTCTCCCCCTAACCAGTACATTTTTTAAATGTTCAACACCCGCTAACCATAAATGTGATATATTAAAATAAAGAAAGTCTCTAATTTCCTTATATTCCAAATACTTTGAGTAGCTTTCAGTGTAGTCTAATGCCGGATATCTTTTACTATCCGCCCTATCCTGTGATAAGGCATAATAACACTTAGTGGCCTTTTTTGTAGCCTCAGTAACAGGCTCTTTAAGATTACCTCCAGCTGGGGATACAGTAGCAATTAAGGTTATAGAACCAGTCATCTTATTGTTGAGGAGAACAATACCCGCCCTTGAGTAAAAATTGGATATTATAGTAGATAAATCTACAGGAAAAGCATCAGCTCCTGGTATCTCCTCCATTCTATTGGACATTTCTCGTAAGGCTTGTGCCCATCTGGAAGTGGAATCAGCAAGGAGTAATACTTTAAGTCCCATTGATCTATAATATTCAGCAATGGTCATTCCGGTATAAACTGATGCTTCTCTTGCGGCCACAGGCATATTAGATGTATTACAAATAACTATTGTTCTCTCAGAGAGCTTTCTATTAGTCCTTGGGTCATCAAGATTTGGTAATTTATAAAAAATATCCACTATCTCATTAGCCCTTTCTCCACAGGCAACAAAAATAATCATATCCGCATTGGCTTGTTTGGATAAGCTATGCTGTAAAACAGTTTTACCACATCCAAAAGGTCCTGGTATAAAGCCAGTACCACCTTCTGCCATAGGATTAATCATATCGATCATCCTAATGCCTGTCTCCATAAGCCTATATGGCCTTATCTTCTCTGAATATGCCTTTATAGCCTTTTTAATAGGCCAGTTTTGAGCCATAGTAATATTAACTTCTTTACCATCCTTGTTAGCAAGAATAGCAACAGTATCAGAAATACTATATTCACCAGAATTAACAATATCCTTAATGACCCAGCGATCACTAAGGCTAAATGGAACCATAATCTTATGGGATATCCAATTTTCTTTTACTTCAGCAATCCAGTCTCCTGCAGAAACGAAGTCACCTTTTTTAGCAATGGGATTATATGTCCATAATTTATTATAGTCTAAAGGGTCAACATGCTCTCCCCTTTTTAAAAAAAGCCCATCCCTTTTGTTAAGGTCATTTTGAAGTCCATCATAATTCCTGGACAAAAGTCCTGGTCCCAAAGTAACCTCAATAAGGTGACCAGAAAAATATACCTCAGCACCAACTCTAAGACCTACAGTACTCTCATACACCTGTACATAAGCCTTGTCATCGATTACCTTAATCACCTCAGCCAATAGCCTAATATCGTTAATGTGAATATGACAAACCTCATTTTGAGCAACATCACCATAAATCTTCACAATTACCAAATTAGCTATAATACCAAAAACTTTACCCTTTACCAACATAAGTATACAATGACTCAGAGTCCTTTTCTAAAGTTTTAAATAAACTATTAAACACCTTTTTAGCAAAAAGTATATCTAATTGTAGCCACCTCTCTACTATCCTTAACTTTAATATGTATATTAAAATTCTCTCAATAGTAAAGTAGTAAAATAATCCAAGCTCATCCAAAGTCTGCCATTTGTAGAGATCAACCTTTCTTTCCCTTTCCAAAAGATAACTATGCTCATGCAAGTTGATAAGCTTATCCATAAAAGGAAAATGCCTGGATATATCAAAATCCCTTGTGTTGTATTTATTAATAATACTGTCGTAAATAACATTACCTTCTACATATACTAACTCTTTCTTTGGATTATATCCGTGTTTACGACAGTTGAGTGCAGAAATAATATTGTTAAGGGATAACTCAAATAAAAACCACCTTTTAAGAAAATCATTATCCAGTGATAAAACATGCTCATAATACAAACTAGCTAACTGAACCTCCCAGCTAATACCATCATATTTAAAATCTGCATTCCTAAAAAGATGAATAAAAGTCCTCATATAATCAGGTAAACCGCTATCATAGCGTATAGCACTATCTATAAAGTCTTTTGTATAGTTGCCTTTATTGTTAAAAGTATCCTCATCCTTAAGCAGGCTAATAAGATTTTCATTGTCATAAACTAAAAATAAACTCTCAACTAAAATATAGTCCCTAAGAGCTATCTTATCCCTAATGTCATCCCTAAAGCTGGTCTGACTAAACAAAAGCTTATTATCATTAATAGTAATATCCGCTAAACCTGATACCAAATAATAATAGCTGTTAGCCATAACTAAAAACCTAATTACAAAACTAACTAACACCCGTATAAAAGGATTAAATAATAAAGAATGAAAAACTAAAGTAGGAAAATAGAAAAGTAGGCTTATTTTAAAATAGAATATTTTATCTTCTAACTTTTTTTATAAACTTTTGATATTCCTCAATGTGTAAGAGATCTTCAAAGTAATACCAGTCGCTATCATCTAAATAAAGTTTTTCACTATCGATCTGCAAAACCTTATATAAATCAGCCATAGCAAGGTGATAATAACCAGTAATAGCATTTATCTTTGCCCTTAGTATATATGCATCCACAAAGCTTTTGTTTTCAACAATAAACTGGTTAACAAAATAAAGAGAGCTACTGTAATCCTCTATATGAAAATAAGATATAGCAAGAAGATATAATCTTTCATTATCAGCTTCAATATCCAGCCTTTTACTAAAAGAATAAATTGCCTTATTATAGTTAGCGCAGGATAAATTAATTTCACCGTATAAATCTAATAGTCCAACGTCATCAGGAAAGTAGTTAAATGCCTTTTCTATTATGCTAATAGCCTTTTCACCCATATTTAAATGTACTAATAAAAGTGCTTTTTTATGATAATAATTACAATTGGGTGGAGAATATCTAATAGCTTTATCAATCAAGTTTAGAGCCTGTATTACCTTTCCTATATTAAAATAAAACTCCCCTAGACTAAAATATCCTTCACCCCTTTTAGGGAATAAACTAATAATCTCTTTATAAGTTCCCTCAGCCAGCTTATACTGGTTTAAGTTAAATTGAGAGTCTCCTAAAAAAATATAAACATCCACAATTCTAACATCGCTTTTGTCATACAATTGTATTGCCGTTTTAAAATGGGATAGTGCCTCATCAAACTGATCAAGGATGTATAATACCCTACCTTTATTATAATAGGTTATTCCAGCCGTCTTGTCAACGTCTAGAGCTAAGTTATAATAGTTTAATGCAAGGTCTAAATTACCTTCGTTTTCATATAATGTTGCCAAGTTGTTTAAAACCATCTTATCAAATGGATAAATCTTTAATGCCTTCAACAATAACGAACAAGCTTTTTTATTTTCCCCTATTATTTCGAAAGAACAAGCCTTTTCTAAAATGGCCTCTTTATTTGGCTTAGTACTTAATACACTATCAAAAACCTTAATGCTTTCTTCTATGGAATTGGCATTCCTTAATATAACGCCATAAGCAAGTAAGGCTTCTTCATTAATAGACTTTCTATTAAGCTGTTCACAGCATATTGAGGCAAGATTTAATATATCATCCCTTTTAAAAGGAGGCCTTCTATAAAGCTTTAGGCCTAAGGAAATCTTAATTAAAATGTTTAGAGCCCTTAAAAAGTACTCATTTTTGATAAGTCTTTTGGATGTTAAATAAAGCTGCTTCATTCTTTGATGATTCATACTTTTATAATTCATATTTTGTGATTAACTCTATGAATACGCTATTCGCTAGCTTTTTGTTATTATTAAAATATGATCGCCATAATTCCTTACTCGCTAAAATACTTTTCTTAACTATTTATAATATATTTGTAAGGCAGCTATAGTATAGGTTTATCCTTATTAAAAGCCTTTAATAGCAAAACCATAGCAGGTATAAAAAATAACGTACTAATATATATGCTAATTACTCCAATGAGAGCTATACTGGCTATGGTGTTAAAACTATTACTCTCAGCAAATAAAAGGACTCCAAAAGCAAAAGCCGATATTAAAAAAGTAATGCTAATAGTTTTAGCATTATAAGATAGGCTATCTAGTATATTACCAGATAAATAATACTTATAACCTAGGTTAACGTTAATATAAAGGCCAATAGTAATAATAATTGGCAATACTATAATATTTAACAAGTTAAACTCTATACCAAGTATATTTGTAATACCAAACATAAATATACCCCCTATTAATAAAGAGCCAACTATAAGAACTACTATATTAATATCTCTAAATCCTATATATAACACCAAAATAACTAATATAAATATGCCGACTGTAATATAGAAAATCTCATTCTCCAAAGAAATAAGTAACTCTTTAAGGATAATATCTTCTCCTATAGCTATATGTTTAATATTCCCTATCTCTTTTAGGTAGGCCTTAAGCTTGATTGGATCATCTGTTAAACCATTTGTGGGGTATATATACATAAATCCCTTATTGGTTTTTAGATTATAGCCCGTAAATTTATTAGTAAATCCTGTGGATAGTAATGCAGGATCAATGTTTAGATATTTATTTTCAAAATTAACTATCTGATCCACTATATTTTTATGACTATTATTAATGTCTTTTTTTATGAGACTTTTTTTAAATTCATTAGTGAGCTTTTTTATCTCGTTAATGAGTATAATCTTTTCCACTTTATTAGTTGGTATATAGGAATATATATTATCAAGCAAGGCAATATTAGTTGTTTGTCCTTCTCTTAGCCTTCTATTTAGTATATTGTATAACTTTTTTATATCCTCATTATTGGCTGTAATAACTGTTGGACTTGTTGATAGGTTAAACTGACCTTTAACTTTTTCTTCGATAAGATAAGAATCCATATTCATTTCATTTACTTTTATAATGTTATACTCAAATTTAGCTTTATTAGCCATAATAAAAGACAACACTATAAGAATACCAATAACCGATAGAACTAAACTAGGTTTTTTAAAAATGCTTTCTAATAAGTTATCATACTTATAATTAACCCATGACAATAGTATTATTATTCCTTTTAGTATAGCTAAGTAAGGTAATATAAATAAATAAACCGGTATTAGTAAGAATAAATGGTTAGCATTAAAAAAATGGTAAATCAAATAAAAGTTGATTAGAAAAAATACTAAGGTAGTCCACTTAGCGGCTATTATTAAGTATTTATAGTTTAAGCCTTTTCTATAAAATAAGTTGATAATATATGGCTTAACGTATAACTTAATGTATGAGCTAATCTTATTCTCTATTATAATAATAATGGGAATAACATAATACATAATACCGTAGCATATAACACCAGCAGTGATTCCAATTATGGCAAACTCACTATAACCCTTAACCTTGCTAAAAAATAATACAACTAATATAGCTATAAAAGTATAAAGTGTTATAAGGTTTATCTTTCTGGTCTCTTTTAGCATTATATATAAACTATTGGTAATAGAATTATCCTCCCTAATCCCCTTGAAATACTCCGATAAAAAATTAACTCCAAAACAAGCTCCCAATACCATTAGCATAACAAACCAAAAACTAGACAATATATTAAAATATCCAAAGAATAAATAAGCAATCCCAAAGAGCCATATTATAGTCATAAATAATGGAATGGCAATAATAAAAGCTACAATTATCTTTCTAAAGTATATAGTAATTATCCCTATAATCATTAAAGGAACTATAAGATAAATAAGCCTTCTATCTTTTTCCATAATAATATTAAAATCATATTTTCGTTTATACTGTCCCCCATAAGCAATTTTAATATTTGGCTTATCCTTATTATTTAACTCCTTCTTAGCCAATGTAACCCGATCTTTAACCTTATTATAAAACATCTGTAAGAAATTGATATCACGATAATCTCCAGAAGGCTTAATCATAATAACAAACATCTTATTCCCTTTTAATAAATATCCACTCCTATTACTATAAAGCCTTGGATTGTTATATTTAACTAATATATCATTAAACCTACTTACAGCCTTTGTTTTATCAAATAAAGCTTCCTTTAGACGACTATAAATTAATGCAATATCACCAATATCAAAAAATAGTATTTGGTTCTTTTTAAAAAAACTAACAGGCTTTTTATATTCGCACCATAAAACCTCAGGTAAACCTTCTAACCTATTTACCAGCTTGTCAATAAATAATTTGGTTTTAGTTAAATTAGCCTCCCATACTATCCTATTTTTTCTATGTTTACTAGCCTTTATAGGATAGTAATAGGTTTCTTTAATAAGCTTTTCATCATTTGCAATAACCCTACCATCCTCATCTATACGGCTATAATACTTATAGTGTTTTTTATTGTTTTTAATAAGCCTTTTTTCACTATCAGTAAGGTAAATATATTCATCTATTAGCTTTATATTATTTTCCTTTTCAAAAGTATGTCTTTCTGTTTTCCCTTCATCAGTCTCTATAACTATCATTAGATATCCAGAAGAATATTGTTTAATGCTTTCTAATCCGATAACACTAGGAGAGTCATCCGGTAGCATGGAAGTTAAATTAACATTATGCTCCAAGTTTTTCGATAAAAGACCGAATATAATAGTAAGGTGGGCTAGGAATAAAAAGAAAAATAAATAAAAGTTAATAACAATATCACTTTCAAAAACCGTCTTAAAACTAAACTTATTATATCTCCTTTTTGTATTAGTCCATATTATATTAGCTCCCTTAGCCTTATGTAGAGCTAATATTTTTAGAGTGTTTATAGAAGTGCAAGTTATAACTATAAAAATAAGTATAGATATAGTAATAATACTATGGGGAACTATAATAATATAAAAAGCCATACTAATAGTGGCTATACCACTAACAATGATCTGAATAGTAATATAGTTAAGACTGCTTTTTTTAACATTCTCTAATAGTCCTATCAAATACCTTGTAATAAAAAATAAAACTAAGGGAGTAAAAACTATAACTCCAACAAAAACCATAAGATCACTTTTTTTGAAGTCCTTTTCTAAAGTAGTTTTAATCCAGTCCAAAATAAGAGCATGCTTATCCTTAATTGTTAACGCAAATTCACTATATTTTATTATTATTAATACATCAACCAAAAGAAAGCTAAAAACTAGTAAAACAATCTCCCACTTTAGTAATACGCTAAGTTTGTTTAGCTCATAGGGAATATATATAGCTTTAGTCCATTTTTGTTTCATTTTATAATCCAAGGCACTTATAGATAAAATTATACATTAATATAATTTAACTTTATTATTAATACAATTTTCAGCTTATTAAATATGTTAAAAAAGGTTTATCAGCAGTTATTTATCTAAACAAAATTAAGGCAATAATCTGCCCTATCTGAATATTATATCAATATATAATAAAGTTAATAATTAAGTATATCGCTTTTTATAAAATCAAAAAAAGCCGTTAAAATAAAAGCTGTTTTCTTTGTAAATCGTAGTTTGTTATTACCTGTTTTTATGATAATATGTATAAGACGTTTTTTTCAATAAAAAAACTAATAAGTTCCTTTATAGATAACTTAATTTAAGTACATTTGTATATAAAACTTAATTTTAAGCCTATATCTATCGATATTAAAAGGTATTACGTTTGTAATTTACAGCTAAATATTAAGTTCACGTATAGCATTTTAATAAAGCTATATTTTATTATATATTAATTGCAAGTATTTTGAGTTGTATGTATGAGGTTAAGTATGAAATTAAAATTTATATTGTTTATATATATTTTATTGTTTATTCCTATGCAGATAAGTGCTAAAGGGACTGCTTATAAAATAAAGACTGCCAATGGAAGTAGGTATGGCTTTTTTATTAGTAATAAAGGACATTTTATAACAGATTCAACTATTACTAAGGGTATAACTATTGGTAATATAGTTATGTCAAGGAATGTTAGTCAAGAGGCTTATGTTATAAGTAATAAACTCCTTGAGGGCTATTCCATACTTAAAACTAAGGAGTCAGACAAGCCTTATACGCTAGGGGACTCTGATACCGTTGATATAGGGGATAAAATATATATTCCGGTAGCGGCTGGTAAGAACTATAAAAAAGCTAAAGTATTGTTTAAGCTAAATAACTTTAATGAATATTACTATCCATGCTTCATCCCCAACATTAGGTATAACAAAGCCGATATTGGCAAACCTGTATTAAATGTAAACAAACATATTATAGGTATATTAACATCCTATAATAATAACTTTGTTATAGTTCCAATAAACAGGGTTAAACCTTTAATTAGAGATGAGTTATCTGTAAATATAAAAAATAATAAGCCCCCTAACAAAAAGGATACTAATAACTCTGAAAGCAAAAAAGAAAACTTTTCACTAGACTCTATAAAGCCTACTCAGCAATATGGAGGCAATCCATATTATCATTTTGGCTCCATTAAGGATATGGCTTTTGATCAAGATAATAACCTATACATAATAGATGAAGGCTATAAAGAAATTAGAAAAATAGTACTATCAGGCCTAACAGAGCATTTTATAAAACCTGATAATAAAAAAGATATACATAAAGGTGATGTAAATAATATTATAAAGATTAATAAACCTCTTATTGATAATCCCATAAGTCTTGCGGTAAATAAGTCTGGTCAGGTATACGTTTTGGATAGTGGATTAAAAAGTATTTTAGTATTAAATAGAAATCTTAAAATAGTCAAAAAGTATAACTATTCCAATATACTAAAATATATTAAGCCAAAGAAGATTATGACTTATGGCAATGAGGTTTTTATTACATCGGATACTAATAGGCTTTTTCATGTTTCATTGCAAAAAAAGACTGACGGCTTAATTAGCCAAATGTTAGTAAGAAGGGATGGTGAAGGCCTGTCTTTAGATATAATCGATAGCGACTTTAATAACAATAAGCTTTTTTGGATTACAAAAAATAGTATTCAAAAAATGACTAAAAACCGTAGTATATCCACCTATCATGGTATTAAAAAGGAGTATCCCAAGTCAATATCAGCTATAGGCGATAGAATTTATATATTAAACTCTAAAACTAAAAAAATTGGTATATATACTAAAAAGGGCAAGTTCATAAGGTATTTTGCTGGTAATATACTTACGAGACGCGGTAATCCTAGTTTTATGAAAGTTAGTTCTACTGGCATATTAGCTGTTGCTTATGATAATAATAGTCATATTCGTCTTTATCATCTTGATGGCAGGCTTATTAAGGTACTAAGTTCGTTTTCTCACAGCGAAAAGGAGTTTGACTCTCCTTTATCCATAGCTGTGGATGGTCTTGGACGCCTTAATATTGTAACAGGTAATACAGGACTTTATCTTATTGAGAATGCTAATACTGATTCAGCAAAGACAAGCATAAAGTATTTGTCAAAGGCTGACTTAAGCTTATCATTAAGAGGTATTACATCTGTTGGTCCTAGGGATGTTTTTGTATCTGATACCAAAAAGAGTTCCCTTATGTTTTTTTATGGTAACTCAAAATATAATCGCCATAGTTATCGAGGTAAAGAGCTGGGAGAGCTAAATCAACCTATACAGCTTGCATCCTCAAATAATAAAGTATATGTTCTTGATAAAGAGAATCATAGGGTAGTAGGGTTTAACTCAAATGGTAGTATGACAAAGAGTTTTTATATAAAAGATAAGGAAAATAACATTATTTATCCCCAGGATATAGCTGTAAGCCCAAATAATGAGGTTTATATATTAGCTGAGAATAAAATACTAAAGTTTAATTCTCATGGGATTTATGAGTCAGAAGTTAATATTGAAAAGGCTAGTAATAGCTTTATGGGTTATGCAAAGGGGATTGCCTATTATAATGGTCATTTATTTATATCCGATACCTATAACCATAGAATATTGGTTTATAATAATAATAATTTGATTGGTACTATTGGTGGGGTTGGCTGGGACATAGATAAGCTATTTTATCCCTGGGATATAATAGCAAACAAAAATGGTATTTATATTGCAGACAAAGGTAACCATAGAGTTGTTAAATATAGTCTTGGCACTGACAAAGCTGATAAAAAGGATGGCAAGTCAGAAGATAAAAAGATTAAATAAAGTTTAATAATCCTCTATAACATTTTTAATAAATCTTCTTTTCTTTAGATTAAAAAATATATATTATTATATACGTTTATGTAAGCCTCATTGTTAGTTATAGCACTTAGGAGAGTTATTTATGAGTAAAATAATTGAGGGGGGGTTATCAGCTAAGGGTTTTAGGATAGCCATTATAGTTAGTCGTTTTAATGACTTTATAACAACCAAGCTTTTAGACGGGGCTTTGGACGTTTTAAGGCGTTGCGATTGTGATGAGAATAATATTAATATTTATAAGGTACCTGGTGCATTAGAAATTGCACCTTTAGCCAAAAAGCTTATTAATTTAGAAAAGTACGACGGCATTATTTGTTTGGGTACGGTTATAAGGGGAGCTACTCCGCATTTTGATTATGTATCTGCTGAAAATGCCAAAGGTATAGCAAAACTTGGTATGGATAGCAGTATGCCTATTATTTACGGCGTACTAACAACCGATACCATTGAACAGGCTGTTGAGAGAGCTGGTACTAAACATGGTAATAAGGGTGCTGATGCGGCATTGGTCGCTATTGAGATGATAAATCTATATAGGAATATAGATAATAGTAATAAAAGTATGGGTTTTAATCCAAAGCAATAAGTATATAAACTGTTTTAAAGTATAAATTAATAGAGAGTTAGTTATGAAAGAGATAAACATAGGCTTAGTAGGGCTTGGTACAATAGGTGGCGGAGTATATTCAATTTTAGAAAGTACAAAAGACCTTATATATAGGCGAAGGGGTATTAAAATTAATGTTACTAAGGTGGCTGATAAAGACATATCTAAGATTAAGTCTTTTGGTATAGATAAAAATATATTTACCACTAATGCCGATGATATAATTAATGATCCCAACATACACATTGTAGTGGAACTTGTTGGTGGTACAACCTTTGCATACGATTTAATAGAAAGTGCATTAAAAAAGGGAAAGCATGTTACCACAGCTAATAAGGCCTTATTAGCTTATAAAGGACGGGATTTATTTAGGCTGGCCAACAATAATAAATTAGAAATTGGTTTTGAGGCAAGTGTAGGCGGTGGTATACCCATTATAATGACTATCAAAGAGGCTCTGGTTGGGGATCGTATAAAGTCTATTTATGGTATAGTTAACGGTACCACTAACTATATACTAACCAAAATGATGGATGAAAATAAAAACTTTAGTGATAGTCTTAATGAGGCTAAAGAACTTGGCTTTGCAGAAGCTGATCCTACACTGGACTTAAACGGTGGTGATGCGGCTCATAAGATGGCTATATTGGCGTCTTTTGCTTTTAATACAGAGGTACCCTATGAGTCTGTCCACAAAGAGGGTATTGAAAACATAGAGCTAGTGGATATTTCTTATGCAAAAGAGCTAGGTTATACCCTTAAGCTTTTGGGTGTTGCAAGTAATACAAAAGAAAATAAAATTACTGTTGCTGTTCATCCGACGCTTATACCCACTCAGAGTACATTGGCTAACATTAAAAATGAGGTTAATGCAATATTACTAAACTCTGACTTTCTTACTGAGTCTATATATGTTGGCAAAGGTGCTGGGCGTTATCCCACTGCCAATGCTGTAGTGGGGGATATAGTCCACATTGCCGAGCATACCGCCTATAACTTTGAGTTTAACGATAATAGAAATATACACTATGAGAAAAAGCAAATACTAAGCATAAATGAGAGCAGTTTTGAATATTATTTACGCTTTAACACATTAGATAAGCCTGGTATTTTAGCTAAGATAGCTGGTATATTCGCTGATAATAACATTAGTATTGCAAGGGTAATACAAAAAGGCCATCATAAGGATAGGTTTGTACATTTGGTTTTGAAAACTCATAAAGCTTATGAGGCTGATATTATAAATGCCATATCAAAGATTGACTTGCTTGATATTGTTGATCCCCCTAGTAAGATGTTTAGGATTGTTAATTTATAGCTATAAAGAGTAAGCAAATATCTAATAAGGTTTTATGAAGATAAAAAGCTCCATCATAAAAAAGGTTATAATAGTAATTCCAATTGTTATAGTATTAGTTATATTTATAAAGCTATACTACGATATAAGTCAAGGCACTAACCCTAAAAAGCAAACTAAAAAACCCAGTATAATTAAGACAATATCCCCCAATATAAAAAGCTATAGTAAAACGATAAAGTCCTTTGGAACTCTAAAAGCAATAACATCCGTGGATATATATACAAAAGAACAAAACAGAATAGTTAAATTATACGCTGATACATCAGACTGGGTTAGAAAAGGACAAATATTAGTACAGCTAATGAACTCTGAACTTATAGAACGTAAAATACAAAAAGAAGCCGTATTAAAAGTTGAATTAGCTGGACTAAACAGAGATAATGTTATAATGAAAAATAAAGAACTAACCTTAGGTCGACTAAAAAAGGCATATAGAGAAAATATAATACCCCAACAAGAGCTGGATAATGCCATAGCTGATTATGAGACATCTGCGGCTCAAGTCGAACTTGCAAAGGCTAAGATTAATGAGGCTAGAGCTAGTATACGTGAGATTACTGTTAAACTATCCGAAACTAAAATCCACTCACCGCTTAGTGGTACAATTGCTAAAAGGTATTTGAATGTTGGTGATCTTGCTAATCCAGCTAAGCCTATCTTAAAAGTTATAGATATTAGCGAGGTTAAACTAATTATCAACTTATCAGAAGGGGAATACTCTAATATTATTGATCAAAACGGACTTATTAAAAAAAACATTAACGTTAGAGTTATTATTAACTCTATTAATAAAGAGTTAAATGCTAAAATATATAAGGTTTACCCAACAATAGACCCTAAAACAAGAACCTTTACCATAGAGATAAGGGTTAAAAATATAAAAAGACTACTAAAACCAGGCTTTTACTGTCAGGCAGAACTAACCCTAAATACTAAAAAGAATGCAATATTCATCCCAGTTAAGGCGGTCAAGGTTGACGAGATACAACAAAAAACATGGGTGCAACTAATAAATAACGATAAAGTTAGCATAAAAGAGATAAAAGTTAATCCTTATAATAGCTCTGAACTTGTTATACTTAAGGGTATATCAAAAAATGATAGATTAGTTAGCCCATATAATCCCCGTTTAAAGGATGGGGATATAATAAAACTTCGGTCTAACAATAAGCCATGAAAATAGTTGACCTTTCCATAAGAAGACCCATAGCCACATTAATGATAACTTTAATGGTGGTATCAATAGGCATATTCAGCTATAACGATCTTAGCCTTGATCTTATGCCCGATATAACCTTTCCAATAATAAGCATACAAACAGACTATGAGGGTGTATCATCCCAAGAAATAGAAACCCTTATAACAAGACCCATTGAAGAGGTGGCATCCACAATAGAGAGTGCTGATAAGGTAACCTCTCAGTCGTTGGAGGGGAGAAGTATTGTAAGGCTTAGTTTTAAATGGGGTGTTGATCTTGATGAGTTAACCAATGATCTTCGTGCCAAGATTGACAGAATAAGAGAACGCCTGCCTGAGGATGCTAATACACCAATAGTTTTTAAGTTTGATCTAAGGGATATACCAATAATATTTTTGGGTATAAGTGGTAATATGAGCTGGGTTAAGCTCAGGGAGTATGCGGATAAAGAGCTTAAACATAGGTTTGAAAGGCTATCTGGTGTTGCACAGGTAGTAGTTCGCGGTGGTTTAGAGCGAGAGATCGTTGTTGAGCTAAGGTATAACGACATTCAAGCTAAGAATTTATCTATTAATGAGGTTGTTAGCGCTATTAGGTCAGAGAATATTGATATTGCCGCTGGTAATTTTAGTGTTGGTAGGACTAAGTACGTTGTTAAGACTAAGGGTAAGTTTAAGAATATAGATGAAATATCTGATGTGGTTATAAAAACTATAGACGGCATTCCTATTAAGGTGAGGGATGTGGCTTATGTTAAGGATAAATATAAAGATATTAGTAGTTTTGTTAGGGTGAATGCTAAGAATGCCTTATTACTTATGATAGTAAAGCAACCTGATGGCAATACTATTGACGTTGCCAATAGAATAAGGCAAGAGGTAAATGAGATTAGTAGTGATCCAAATAGGAATATTGATATAGCCATTACTCGGGATACGTCAAAGTTTATTAAGAGGTCAATATCTAACGTACAACAGGCGGCCTTATTTGGTGGATTAATTGCTATATTGGTACTTTTATTCTTTTTACGGAGTGTTAGGAGTACATTTATAATTGCCTGTTCTATGTTTATATCCATAATAGCCACTTTTATATTTATGAAGGGGGTTAACTTTACGCTAAACATGATGAGCTTTGGTGGATTGGCTCTTGGAATAGGTATGTTGGTTGATAATTCCATTGTGGTAATAGAAAATATATTCAGGCATAAGGATGAGGCTAAAAATAGTATGACTGCCTCTAGTATTGGTACTAGTGAGGTATCCATGCCTATTACTGTATCCACTATTACTAGTTTAGTGGTATTCTTACCGCTATTTTTTTTAGAGGGTGCAGTAGGAGTTATGTTTGGTCAGCTTGCATATATGATTAGTTTTGCATTAATTGCATCTTTATTGGTTGCTATTACTATAATACCGTCATTTTCTGCAAAGTTTTTAAGTTTTAATAATAAGGCTAATCATAGAGTATTTATTTTTATTAGTAATGGCATATCACTATTTTTGGATAAGATTGCTAGTATTTATAACGAGCTTATTAATAAGGCATTATCTCGCAGTAAGTTAACTGTGAGTTTATTTGCTATTGTTTTTTTATTTAGTTTATTGTTATTAGGCTTTATGGGATTTGATTTTATGCCTTTGTCTGACGAGGGAGAAATTAGAATTACGGCAGAACTTCCTGTAGGAACTAACCTAAAGACTACTGATCTTAAGTTTAGGGAGATAGAGAGCATACTATTAAAAGACTATAATAATGTGATAGAGAGTATATATGCGAGGATTGGTCAATCTGGCTATAGAAGGTTGCAAGAGAATGCTGGGAGGATGATTCTTATTTTAAAGGCTTTATCTATTCGGGGGGATAGTTCTGATAGGATTGCCTCTAGGATTAGAAAGAGTTTATCCAAGGTTAGTAATGTTAAGCTTAGGGTTTATCCTAGTAGTTTTTTTATATTTCGCTTTTTAAGAGGGGGTGATGAGAGAATTAGTTTGGAGATATTGGGTCATAACCTTAAGGCTGGGGATAAGTTAGCCAAAAGGATTATGGGGCTTATAAAGGGTATTGAGGGCATACATGGTCTGAGACAGTCAAGGGAGTATGGTAGTCCTGAGTATGCGGTTTATGTTGATCGTCAGAAGGCTAAGGAGGCTGGTTTATCTGTAAGGCTTTTGGGGGACTACTTACAGACTGCTTTATTGGGTAAGGTTTCCACACGCTATACTGATGGGGAGTATGAGCATGATATTAGAATACGCATTTCTGAAGCGGATATTAATAATATTGAGGCTATTAATAATCTGTCCTATCCAGTTGCTGGCGGTAAGAAGATATTATTAAGGAGTTTGATCAATGTGAAAGAGGAGGTTGGCCCTATTGTTATAGAGCGGTTAAATCAGCAGAGGGTAATTTATATTAGGGGTAATATATATAATCGTGACTCCCAATCTGTACTTACTGACATTCAGGATGCTATTAATACAATTGATTTGCCTTCTGAGTTTAGGATTAATTATGGGGGTATATTTGAGGAGCAAAAAACAGCTTATGAGGGATTATATTTCATTATAGTTTTAGCTATTTTATTGGTATATATGGTAATGGCGGCTCAGTTTGAGTCATTAAAGATACCTTTTATTATTATGTTTACAGTACCATTTTCATTTAGTGGAGTGATTATGGTATTTTATTTATTGGATATGTCCTTTGATGTTCAGGGATTTATAGGTTTTATTATGCTTATTGGTATAGTGGTTAACAATTCTATTGTACTTGTGGATTTTATAGAGCGCTCACGTAAAACAGGTATTAGCCTTAAGAGTGCGATTATTGAGGCGTCTAACAGGCGATTAAGGCCGATTCTTATGACGAGTTTTACAACTACTTTTGCATTAATACCTCTTGCAATTGGGATAGGTGAGGGTAGTGAATTACAGGTACCTATGGCCCTATCAGTGATTGCGGGTCTTTCTTTTTCGACATTTACGTCGTTATTATTAATCCCATGTATTTACTATTTATTTTTCAAGCGTTCTTATTAGATAAGGAATTACTCTAAGACAATTTTAGATAGATTTAGTTAGTGAAGGTTTTAGTAGTTTACTTTTTATGATTGTTATTTATCATAGAGGATTAGGTATACTTTTTGAGGTTTTACATATAAAGTCAACATGTAATATTTAAATAATCCGCTCTACGCCTTTATGGAACTACAAATCCGTTAACACTTAATAAGGGTCTATAATTCTTAGTCTCAGTAAGGGATTCTTAATAGCTCCCGTAATGATGACTACTTGCATAAAAAGTGATATTTTGTGTTCATTACTAAGGCATTTAAACAGCACTTAAAGAGCATATAGGGATAACCTGCTTGACACAGGAAAATAACTTTTACATAAATATTTTAACTTTCCTGTTCCACAAAGAGATATAAAATACATCCGCCTTTACGTTATATGTCTTGCTTTTTACCTTGTAGACTTTGTCATAACTTTGTCATAAAATGATAACTAAATTACTAAATAATATCACTCTAAATAACCTAAATTATCATAAAAAAGAAAAGCTATACTAACATTAGCCTTAACAAAAAATAAATATACCTACCAGCCCTAACTCAAGGTCTGAGCGTACAAGTTTATATGCATGTCTATTTTCAACAACCTAAACTTGATGAAGTATCCGTTATACTAAATTATTACATATTATGTATAGGTATGCCAATTGAGAATATTAAAAGTTATCCCCCTCATAAAGTAAATTTAAGTTTTTTTAGTTTTACTTTTCCCCGGGATTTATTACATTATAGTGGGCTTATTTTTAAATGATATAGCTTTATATGCGTTGGCCTATTAGAGCTTAACGTTTTAAGCTAAAAAAACAATAGGGGGAATTATGAAAAAAGTATTATTTATTTTAGCAATTTTAGTTTTATTAATAGAATGCAAACAAGTAAATGGATTCTTTGTAAAAGCTTTAAAAAAAGGTGAAAAGCGTACTACTAAAAATGGGAAATCCTGGAATACTGCCTTTAGTGATCTACAAAAGGCTATTAATAAAGCCTCAGAAAAGTTTAAGTCTAGTAAAAAACCTGTTAAGGTATATGTATCAAAAGGAACTTATAAACCTACTAGTCATCCAAATGGTGGTAGTGGTGATCGTAATAAGCATTTTGCCTTAAAGAATGGTGTAGAGGTTATTGGCAGTTATCCTGGTGTAAATATTTATGAGTCTAACGATCCTGAACAATATAAGACTATTCTAAGCGGTGATGTTGGAACAGAGGATAGTGATAATGATAATGTCTATCATGTTTTTTATCATCCGGGTGATAAAGAAGACAAAGCAAAGTTAAATAACTCAGCAAAGCTAGCGGCGGTTACTATTACCAAAGGTAATGCTAATGGTCGTTCTCCCCATGATAGGGGAGGGGGAATGTTTAATAATAATAGCTCTCCCACTTTAACAGATGTGACTTTTACTACTAATACGGCTAACTGGATCGGAGGGGGCATGTATAATAATAATAGCTCTCCAACGTTAACAACTGTGACTTTTACTAGTAATACGGCCGACTTAGGAGGGGGCATGTATAATGAGAAGAGCTCTCCCACTTTAAAAGATGTGACTTTTACTACTAATACGGCTAGCTTGCTCGGAGGGGGCATGTATAATAATAATAGCTCTCCAACGTTAACAACTGTGGAGTTTACTAGTAATACGGCTAACTGGATCGGAGGGGGCATGTATAATGAGAATAATAGCTCTCCCACTTTAACAAATGTGAAGTTTACTAGTAATACGGCCGAGGCCGGAGGGGGCATGCTTAATAATAATAGCTCTCCCACTTTAACAACTGTGACTTTTAATAGTAATACAGCAAAAAAGTACGGAGGGGGGGGCATGGCTAATTGGGATAAAAGCTCTCCCACTTTAACAAATGTGGAGTTTACTAGTAATACGGCCACATTGTTAGGAGGGGGGGGCATGTATAATAATAATAGCTCTCCAACGTTAACAACTGTGACTTTTACTACTAATACGGCCGAGGCCGGAGGGGGCATGCTTAATAATAATAGCTCTCCCACTTTAACAAATGTGGAGTTTACTAGTAATAAGGCCAAACTCGGAGGGGGCATGGGTAATGAGAAGAGCTCTCCCACTTTAAAAGATGTGGAGTTTACTAGTAATACGGCCGACTTAGGAGGGGGCATGTATAATAATAATAGCTCTCCCAAGTTAACAAATGTGACTTTTACTAGTAATACGGCTAATAGGTACGGAGGGGGCATGTTTAATAATAATAGCTCTCCCACTTTAACAAATGTGAAGTTTACTAGTAATACGGCCGAGGCCGGAGGAGGCATGTTTAATGCTTATGATAGCTCTCCCACTTTAACAAATGTGGAGTTTACTAGTAATACGGCAAATGACGGCGGAGGGGGCATGGCTAATGGTAATAGCTCTCCCACTTTAACAAATGTGGAGTTTAATAGTAATACGGCTATACACGGAGGGGGCATGACTAATTATAAAACCTTTCCCACTTTAAAAGATGTGACTTTTACTAGTAATACGGCTACTAAAGGAGGGGGCATGTATAATTATAAAACCTTTCCCACTTTAAAAGATGTGACTTTTAATAGCAATGAGGCTAAGCAATACGGAGGGGGCATGTATAATAGTGATAATAGCAAGCCCACTTTAGATAATACGGTGATTTTTAATAAAAACATTGCTGGTAGTATTGAAAGTGGAAAAGAAAAAGTAGGCAAAGGTGGGGCTATTTATAATAATAATTCAAGCATAACAGGTACTCCAACCTATGGAGAGGGTGATGATGAAAATAAAAGGGTTGATAATACATATAAACTTGTACAGTCAAACCTTGAGTCAGGTACAGTCAGACATTGAGTCAGGTACAACCATATTTTGAGTCAGACTAATAAGTATATTTATTTTTGTTATAAAATTAAGGGGAGTATAGCTCCTCTTTTTTTATGATTGCTTTTAATAACATTGAAATACTTATAGATGAAGGTATCTTGGTTTACTTGTTATAGTTACGTCCAGCTTTTAGACTATGGATAAGGCTTGTTAACATTATCTCAACTTATCTCTAAAATAATTTGACCTAAATTAATATAATATTAATAAGTTGGAGTATACAGGTGTTTATAGCAATATGTATATCAAAATCTGTATAATACTATTATTAATATTTTCTTTGGGATCAAATTACAATTACAAAAATAAGCTGTTTAGATCCATAATCGGAAGCTGGAAAGTAGATTTTATATATAATAAAGATAACAAGTTAAATTCGGATATAAATAAAGAATATCACTTCTTTCAGGATAAAAAAGGCTTTATAATCAAAGATAATAACATTATTAAAAGATTTTACTGGCAAATAAATAAAAAAACCCTTTCAATAAAAGAGATAGATAAAAATAAAAAGAAATATATAACCTTTAATCTAAAATTATATAAAGATATACCCTATAAATTAACCCTTTTCGAAAAAGACGAAAGTCTTAATATACAAACAATATTAACTAAAAATCTTAGCCTAGAACTATATGACTCCATTATTAACAACAATAAAGAAAAAATAATGGATCTTATTAATATAGGAGTAAATCTAAATATTAAGTATAAATTTAATAATACTCCACTTCACATTAGTGCTTACAAAGGAAATGATGATATATCCCTATTCCTGATAAAAAGGCTAAGCACTAACTCAATATACATAAAAAATAATGATGGTAAAACCCCCATAGATATAGCAAAAGAAAATAACTATCCCAAATTGATTAGCCTATTTAAAGAACAAAACAAATTATACAAAGATGAACTATACAAGGATAAGCCGTCTAAAGATGAACAATACAAGGATAAGCCTTCTAAAGATGAACAGTATACTGAACTACAAAAGAAAATATACAAAAAACCTAAGTCTAAGATATATAAGGCTAAAAAAATAAAAAAGGTTAAAAAAACTAATAACAAATATAATATGCTAATGAAAGAAGATAGACCACCAAGTCAAGTCAAAATAAACAAAAGAAAAAAATATTTAGAGATTATTAGTAAGACTGATTAAAATACTATATTAATTAAGGTCGTAGTTGTGAATAAGAGCCTTATAAAGGGTATTGTTATATGTATATTTTGCTTTAATTTTATTAATGTCCTATTTTCTATTGAACTATCCCAGCTAGAGGACTATAAAACACCAAAATTCCATGTTTTAATGATAGCCAATCAGGATTATAAAGGTCAGGATTTAGACTTAAAATATACCATTAATGATATAGAGGTTTATAAGACTATTTTTAGAAGGTTATATAAGGTTCCTCTTAATAGGATTAGCTCATATAAAAATGTAGAGCTATATGACTTTATATCCATTATAAACGAGTTTAAATCCAGGGTCAAAAAGGATGAGCTTATTGTTTTTATTTATGCAGGTCATGGTAATAACAATGGTATGCCTATTTTTGCTGATAGAAAAACTATAAAACCAAAACTATTTTATGATTTCTTTAACTCTTTTAAAAATGATACAGTAATAATAATGGATTCCTGCTATTCAGGAGCAGAAGAAGGAGGGAATAATATACTAATCTCTGATAACTCAGATAATGCCTATAAACAAGTGGGACTGTCTAATAACAATAAAGAGGTTAAGGAAAGATTAAGGTATAGATCAAATATTATTAGGGTTTATAGCAGTCTTGCTCATCAGCAGTCGAGAGAGGCTAATTATAAACAAATAAAAGGTATGCAAAGCCACTTGGGTAGCACATATAAGTTTTTAGAGGGATTAGGATATAATGGTGTGGGTAATGGGATGTTTAGTATTATATTGGCCGCATTCTTTTCTGAGCTTGATCCAAATAAAAATGCCTATTCATTTGAAGATTTGAACTCCCACGTTAATCTAAAGATATCTGATTTACAAGAAAGCGGATTTGATAGTCAGAGACCTAAAATGATACCATTTCAATCTCCTTTTAAGGTCAAAGAAAACTTTTATTTGTTTTACAAAAATATAGAAAGAAAAAAACTACCTAAAATTGAAAGACTATATTATAAAGCCGTTTTACAACAGATTAAAAGTAAATATTATACTGCCATTAGCTTATACAAACAAATATTAAAAATAAACTACAACTATAAAGATGTACGTGTACGTCTGGCAGGTATATATACTAAAATTGGACAAGCTTATGGTGTAAGATATCCTAATAAGGCAATAGCAAACCTAAACAAAGCTCTAGAATATAATTCTAACCATCTTGAAGCTAATAATACTATAGGACAAATATATCTCTATAATAAAAAATATAGATTGGCATTGCAATACTTTACTAATGTTTTATGGCTGTCTACTAACGCCGAAAATAACTATTGGATAGCAAGATCAAATAACAATATTGGTACAGTATACAGTTATCAGGGTAGGTTTAATAAGGCATTATCGCTTTTTAAAAAAGCCCTGAATATTAGTAAACAAAATAAAGACTTATATGGCATTTCTACCGCTAATAACAATATTGGTGGATTTTATATACAAAGACATCAGCCTAAAAAAGCCATTGGATACTTTAATAAAGCATTAAAAATAAGTGAACAAATTAATGATTCATTTGGAATATCAAGTGCATCCAATAATATTGCCATGGCCTATTTTATTAGAAGGCAGTATAAAAAAACTTTGGGATACTTTAAAAAGGCCCTTAGAATTGTTAAATCATTGAATAAGACTAAGGAAATTGCTATGTGTCAAAATAATATAGCAAGAGTACATGAGGCTCTAAACGAATATGATAACGCAATTAAATATTATAAGAGTTCTGCATACATATATAGAAAAGAAAAAGATGAATATTTCCTTGCGAATAATTATAACAGTATAGCAATGGTATACTACAAAAAAAAAGAGTATAATAAGGCCTATAATTATTTAAAAAAAACCTATGCCATAAGATTTAAACATAATAACTTGAGGGCTAAAGTGGATATTCTTATAGAAATGGCTATGGTTGAAAATGAACGTAATAACTATAATAAAAGCGAAGAACTATTAATAAAAGCTAAAAAAATTAGTACTAAAACTAAATATAAAGAGGGTAATGCTAGAATAATAGTTGAGTTAATGGGGGTATATGATAATTTAGGTAAATATTACTTTAAAAAAAGGGAATATAAAAAGTCTATAATATACCTAAAAAAAGTCAAAACTATCTATGAGTTAGTAAAACACGATATTGCTCTTGGACGAACATATACCAATATTGGGTATAACTATTATAAACAACAAAAATATACTATAGCATTAGAAAACATTAATAAAGCCATATCTAAAGGATTAAATACCAATGACAAAAGTGGACTAAAAAATGCCCTATATCTAAAAGCAAAAATTACTAACGATATGGGAGTTATGTATTCTAAAAATAATGATTATAATTCTGCTATAAAGTACCTTAGAATATCTTTGGAGATCAAAAAAGGCTTATTCCATAATACTATGGTTGCAAATACCCTAGTTAATATTGCCTCTATTTATGAAAAACTGAATAAGCCCAATAAAGCTTTAAAGCATTATTTTTGGACCATAGAACTGTTAAGGAATAAGAGTGCGTATAACACTATGGCAAACGTATATTTTAATATTGCTATAATAAATTATAATAAAAGCCTTTATAATAAGTCGTTAAAGTATTTTACTAAATCACTAAAGTACTTTAACTTTATAAAAAATATAAAGTTGGAAATAAAAGCCAAAAGTTATATGGCATATTCATATAACAAACTGGGAGAACAAGCTTATAACCAAAATAAGTATAATAGAGCTATAAAATATTCTAAGAGTTCTTTGGCCATTTTAGCAAAAATAAAAAACCAAAAGCCTATCCTTATCGAAGTATATAATATTATTGCTCTTAGCTATTATCATTTAAAGGATTATAGCAAGGCTATCAGCTTTCAAAAGAAGCTCATTAAAATAGCTAAGAGTATAAACCACCGCAACATAGACAAATATGAAAAAACCCTCAAAATAATAGAAACTCAATAATATTATTAACCTTAAGCTAAATTAGAACATAAATTATATCTAAAATAGTAAGTTAGGTGTTTTTATACTAAAATTGACTATAACCTAGTCTATATGAGAGATATAGCTAAATTAGGTATATAAAATGATAGCTTTTATTTTAAGGCTTAGCCTATTGACATTAGTATTAATTATAACAAGCTCTTGTGGTAACGATTTAGCAATGAGTTATGCAAATAAAAACCATCATTATGAGGTTATGATATCCAGTGGATGGGTGTTAGCTAAAAGATGGGACTTTTATAACAATACTCAAGAGTGGAACCATGAACTCATCACTCAAACAGGAAAGGGTGGAGTGGTAAAAGTAAAAAACGGCATATTCGAGTTTGGATATAGTACTAATGGGGGTAGTGTTTATTATAACACTAGAGTAAGGCGAATACCAAAAACAAGCTATCTAATCATAGCTAAAGTTAAAACTGATAATCCTTTTAGAGCTCTTATAGGTTTTTATACACCTTCTAAACTTCTTGGTGCAGTAAGGATTAGGGAGAGTAAATGGCATATTATAAGATCTCTTTTGAGTATAGATCCCATTTTGAGTGATGGAATGCCTCTTGGTATAAATCCCTCAATTAAACATTTATCAAGAGAGGACTATACCTATATAGACTGGATAGAACTATGGGTATATCAACAACAACTAACTGAAGATGATGAAGATGATTTATAACTTAAAAATAAGATAAAAGGTGTATATTATGATAAAAAAGCCTTTACTAAGGTTAATCTTAGTGGTTTTTTTGCTATTAACTTCAAAGTCATTATTTCCTTTATTAAATATAGAGGCTCAATTTACTTTTGCTCCAAGGCCTTTTAATAAGCCTGCTGATGTTATTGGTCACTCAACAGGTTTTGGGCTTGGTATAGGAATAGATATAGCTAGAATTAGTACTGAGGTTATGACTCAGTTTAGACTTAATTATACTTTTCATAATTTTAATATTCCCTCTATTAGCAATGACAATATGGTACACGTTATCTTTTTAGGTATTAGATTTATTTTTGGTAACTCTAACTTTCCGGATTGGTTTGTTATATTCATAGAAGTAGGATATGAGTTTTTATATCTAAGTGGATACGATAACGAAAATACTGAAAAACATGGTGGAGCCTTTGCACTTGGTACAGAATTCTATATATATAATAACCTATATCTTGGATTAAGTGTAAAAGTACATGCAGGTGGAATGGGATTTTTTTTGGATGTAACTCCATCAATTGGTTATAGGTTCTAGAATACATAGTTAAGGTTATGAATATAGGGCTTAATTGTAAAAGCTTTTTTATAATATATAACATAATCCTATTGATGGTTTTAACGTTATGTAGTTCTAGTAAGACGACTAAGCCTTTTCATATAGATAAGAGTAAATCATCCCATCCCTATGGACTTAAGGATAAACCTTTAAAATCGGCCAAAGCAAAAGGCGCATATTTATTAGTAAGCCATCCTAAAGAAGAAAAACTTAAATTCATAACTAAAAATAGATACGGATTAATTAACTCTAAAAAAGAAAGTAAACTAAATAAAATAACGTCTTCATCCTACCTTTTGCGAACCTCTGATAAAGAAGATAAAATAAAAAAACTAACAAAAAATAGATATGGATTAATTAGTTTCAAAAGAAAAAAAAAACAAAGTCCATATTTATTAGATAGTCCTACATATAAAAAAACTAATAGTCTTACAAAAAATAGATATATTTTATATACTCCAGTAAAAGAAAAAGAAATTAAGTCTAAAAGTCCTTATGGCTTTATAGCAAAAAGTAGAACACAAAGACAAAAGACAATATCTTCGCCCTACTTTGACTACCTAAACAACAAGGAAGATAAAAAACTTGCCCCTTATATTTATAGATCACCAGAATTACGTATCAATAAAAGAGATTACCTATCATCATACAAAAACTACAGAAAACCTAAGATACGTGCCTTTATTATAGTCAATCAGGATTACGATGATGATAAGTATAAATTAAGGTATACTGAGAATGATCTAATAGTATACAAAAATCTGTTTAATATAATTTTGGATACACCGCTAGAGAGAATTTATACAACAAAGAATATAACCCTAAATAGCTTTAAGTCAGAGTTTAATAAGTTTATCAAAACCATTAATATAGACGAACTTATTATGATAATATATTCAGGACACTCTAATAATAATGGAATGCCAATATTTACTGATATGAAGTCCATTAAGCCCAAAGCCTTTTATGGTCTTGTAAACTCCTTTGCTAACGATACTGTTTTAATTATGGATAGTTCTTATATAAATCAAACTACTACAAATCTTATACGAATAACCGAAGAGGATGGCTTAAAAGAAAATGTATTAAGGTTTTATAGTAATCTTGTATCAAAGGACAAAAAAGAAGGTGTATATACAAATAAATATAATAAATATTTTAGGAGGTCCTACAGACTATTGGATCAGATAAACGCCAATAATAAAGGTAATGGATTGTTTACTATGCTGTTTGTATCCTTCTTTGCGGACTTCTCTTTTAGTGAAAGCCAAGCAGAGGTCAGGTTTGAAACTATAAACTCCTACATAAATAGTAAGATATCCGCTTTCCAGGAAGGCAGTATATATATCCACAGGCCAAAAATGCTACCCATTATAGGGTCAAAGTTTAAAGAAGAAAGAAATAACTATATTTTATTTAATACCCTACTCCAAAGACAACTGCTATTAGCCAAAGAGGACCAACTACTAAAAGCTATGTATGCTAAAGCTATAAGACTACAAAATCAAGGTAAATATGAGTCTGCGGTGAGTATGTTCCTTGGAGTAGTAAGACGAGGAGGAGTTAAATACAAAAATATTGATAATAGGCTTGCTGAGTGCTACTTTGCATTAGGAAAAGAAAGTAGTAATTCAGAAGAAAAAATAAACTTTTATAGAAAGGGATTAAATTATATTCCTGCTTCTGGTAGTAACTTGTCTATTCTGGGGGATAACTATAATAATCTTGCAAAAAAAAGCTATAATAAACAAAATATTAGTCAATCTATTTACTATCAGAAAAAAGCAATAAATATTTACGTTCAAAATAAAAATACTATAAAGTTAAATATTGCCAAGAAAAAATTAAAGCAGTATATAGACTCAAAAGAAGCTCAAAATCACCTTAAGATTGGGTATAGCCAATATAGTAAATCTAATTATGATAAAGCAATATACCATTTTAATAAGGCCATTACAATATATAAAAAGTATGGTGATAAATTTAACATGGCTACATGCCTTAATAACATTGGAGCCGTTTATAACGTTAAAAAGGACTATAATAAAGCATTAGAATATTATAAGAAGTCCCTCAAAATAAAAATAAGGATAAAGGATATAGAAGGTATGGCTAATACCTATAACAACATTGGGGTTATATATTATAATATAAAAAGATTTAATAGTGCTATAAAACATTTAAAGATGGCCATTATAAACTATAAAAGGCTTAATATGACAGACAGGTTAGTGGCAAGATGTTATAATAACATTATTAGGGCCTACCGAAAAGTAAACAATATAAAACAAGCCAACTTTTATAAAAGAGAAAAGGATATAATTATCGAAAGTTAATAATATTGTTTAGCCTTGTTTGATTTTCTATACTATTTTGTCTATTTTTAAGTTATCCATTAATGTATGCTAAACTAACAGGTAAAACATGGAATATAAGCTAGTAGGACAATCTGATATAAATGCCTCTGTAATAGGTCTTGGTACATGGTCAATGGGTGGAGGACAAGGATGGGGCAAAGAGCCTGTGGATAAGGAATCTATTAATACTATTCACTCATCTATTGACCTTGGGGTAAACTTAATTGATACTGCACCTGTATACGGTTTTGGTAGGAGTGAGTCTATTGTTGGCAGTGCTATTAAGGGTATTAGGGATAAGGTTATTATTGCCACTAAATGTGGATTATGGTGGGATGATCAAAAGGGATCAGCATTTGGTACTCTTGATGGTAAGGAGATACGCAGATCTTTAAGGCCGGATACAATAGCTATTGAGGTTGAGAACAGCCTAAGACGTCTTAACACCGATTATATAGACCTCTATCAAACTCATTGGCCATCGGCTAAGCCTGATAAAACTCCAATAGCTGATACTATTGATATATTGACTAAATTAAAGGATCAGGGTAAGATTAGGGCTATTGGTATATCTAATGTATCCGTGAGTCAGCTTAGGGATAACGTTGAAATAGGGGATATTGATAGCGTACAACTTAGATATAGTATGTTGTGGCGTTATATAGAAAAGGATATTATACCGTATTGCGTGGATAAGAGTATTAGTATATTGGCATATCAGCCTTTGGAGCAGGGATTATTAACGGGCAAAATCAATATGGATAAGGTTTTTGATAAGGCTGAGTGGAGGGGTAATAGTATGTGGAATCCTTGGTATAAACTTGAGAATAGACAGAAAGTGTTAAACCTCCTTGATAAATGGACTTCTATTGCTGAGTCGTATAATTGTAGTATGGGTCAGTTAGTGTTAGCGTGGACTATAGCTCAAACTGGTATAACTCATATTTTATGTGGTGCTCGCAGAGCAGAGCAGGTTATAGAGAATGCAAAGGCTCATAGTATTAAGCTAAAGTGTAGTACCATTAGTAGTATGACTGCTGATATTAAGTTTATTGGTACTCCTAGTTAGCCCTATAAAATATATAATACAATATGGATATTGATGACTATCACTAATAAATATATTAGGATGATCTAATATGGATAATGGACAAGTAAAATTAATTGCTATAGAGGGTATAGACGGTGTAGGCAAGACAACTCAGTGTAATATGCTGGTTAAGTATTTACGAGATAAGGGTTGCAAGGTAAGGCTTTTAAAAGAGCCGTCTGATAGTGAGTATGGTAATAGAATAAGGCAGTTAGCTAAAGTCAATAAGAGGTTAGAACCCAAAGAGGAGTATAAGCTTTTTATCCTTGACAGAAAAGAGAATCTTAAGAATAATGTAGTACCAGCTTTTGATAATCAAGAGGTAGTTATTCTGGATAGATATTACTTCTCTACAGCGGCCTATCAGGGAGTACGGGGTATTGATCCACAAAGCATTCTAAAGGATAATGAAAGCTTTGCACCTGTTCCAGATATAGTTATACTATTGGAGCTGGATGTTGATAAAGCTCTAAAGCGTATCACAGAAAAGAGACAAGATAAGACTGATAGTTTTGAGACTGCTGACTATCTTACTAAGGTGAAAGCTTTGTTTGATAGTTTTGATCATAAGTTTATTTTTAGGGTGGACTCATCAAAGTCTGTTGATGATGTCCATAAGGCAATAGCTGATATAGTAGATAACTACGTTAGATTAGATAATGTTATTTAACTCCACTTATCGAGCCACATTTCAAACATAAATAGAGTCCATAGTTTTTTGCGATTATCCTTTGTACCGTTAAAGTGGTCATCCAAGAGCTTTTTAATATATGGATATTTAAACAGTCCTTCTCTTTTAATTTTGTCCTCAGAGAATACATCTAATACAAGGGATTTTAGGTCATCCCTAAACCACTTTGCAACTGGTATACCAAAACCTTTTTTAGGCCTATCCAGTATATGCTTTGGCAAACGGTTATACAGCATCTTTTTAAGTATATATTTCATTTTAAGGTTATTGAGCTTATACTTATGTGGGATAGTGCCAATATAATCCATTACATTAACGTCTAGGAATGGGGCTCTTGTTTCCAGTGAGGTTGCCATACTTGCCCTATCCACTTTTACGAGTATATCGTCGTGTAGGTATGTTTTAACGTAAAAGTAGGAAAGCCTATCCAGGTTGGTATTGGTATTAGAGTTTTGATTAAAGTGGATTACCTCGCTAAAGAGTTCATTTTCTGTTAGGTTGATGTTATTATTTGTTAACTCATTGATAGCCGTATTATTAAATGCACCAAGCCATAGTTGTTCACGGTAGTCTTTATGAGCCTTTACGCCATATAAAAATTGTTTAATTTTAAAGTCTATACTAATGTTATCCATGGATACAGGTATTTTTTGTGCAAGTTTGTATATGTTTTGGTGTATAAAGTTTGGTACAAGGTTATATATGCTGGCGAGTTTATTAGCTTGAAAGGTAGGGTATCCCATAAACAGCTCATCACCGCCATCACCACCTAGTGCGACTGTAACGTTTTCTCTTGTGAACTTGGACAATAAATAAGTTGGGATAATAGATGCGTCTGCAAAAGGCTCATCCAAGAAGGACGTTACTTCTGGGAGTATATCCACTAATGTTTTGGGGTGTAATATTTTCTCATGGTGGGATGTGTTAAAGTAGTTGGCTACGTCTCTTGCAAAGCTGGACTCATCAAAGGACTTATCCTCAAAGCCTATAGAGAAGGTCTTAATAGACTTAGAAGGCATTATATCCGCCATATAGGCAACTATAGTACTAGAGTCTATACCACCGCTTAGGAACACTCCAAGGGGTACGTCGCTAATTAGTCTTCGTCTTACTGACTCTAACATAAGCTTATCGAGTTCTATTATGATGTCTTGTTCTGAGAGTTTATTGTTGTATGATTTTGATAGGTTAAAGTCCCAATATGGCTTGATTTGTTCTTTACCGTTTTTGAATATCATGTATGAGGCGGCTGGGAGCTTTTTCACATTCTTAAATATACTATTTGGAGTGGGTACATACTCATGGGCAAGGTACTTATAAAGGGATAGCCTATCAATCTCTCTATTAAAAAGTGGATATTCTAATATAGCTTTTAACTCGGATGCAAATATTAGCTCTCCATTTATTTGGGTATAATATAGAGGTTTTTTACCGGCTCTATCCCGTGCTAATAATAGTACTTTATTATTTTTATCCCATAGTGCAAATGAGAACATTCCATTTAGGTATTGTAGTAGGTTTTCTTTATGTTCCTCATAGAGGTGGACAATAACTTCTGTATCAGATTTAGTTTTAAACTTGTGTCCTTTATTAAGTAGCTCATTTTTTAGTTGTGGGAAGTTATATATTTCACCGTTTAGTATTATGATTATACTATTATCTTCATTAGTTATTGGTTGATGCCCTGTTGATAGGTCTATGATGCTTAATCGTCTATGTCCAAGGGTTATGTGGTTATCGAAGTAGAAGCCTTTATCATCTGGTCCTCTTTTGTTTAGGGTATTTGTCATATTATTTATTATAGTTTTGTTATTTAGGTTGGAGTTATAGTTAGTGAAACCAGCAATACCGCACATATATTATTTTACACCTCTAACATATTTTTGGGATTTTATTTTAGTATTATAAAGAATTTAGTTAAACCGTATAAAAAGTGTAGTATAATTTTGTATATATTAATTTTTATATATGGTTAAGTTATTTTTATTTATATAGTGTTATTAAGGGTTCTAACGTTTTTAACGGATGAAGATTATAATATTTTTGTTATTTGTTACATTTTGTTACACTTTTGACACGGCTTATTAACTTTTTTGGTTCATATTAGGTATGTAAGATAAAAAACTAATTAAAGGAGTATGGCTATGACTAAAAAAGGAAAGATTTGGATAGCTCTTGGGCTTATACTAGTTTTGGTTATTGGGGGAACTAGTTATTTTTATTTTAAGTATAAGTATAGTTCTCCTGAAGAACGGGCTACTTGGATAGTTGATAAATTAGGCAGTCGTCTTGATCTTAGTGAAGATCAAAAAATTAAGGTTAATAAAATTAAGGATGATATACTTATCCACAGAGAAAAATACAAAGGGGATAGAAAAGAAGTAATAAGTGAATTAATCGCTCAAATAGAGAGTGATAAGGTTGATCAGGATAAGTTAAATAAACTGCTTGATGATAAACTTAATAAGATTAAGGAGTCAAAATCCTTTGTAGTAACTAAGCTGGCTGAGTTCCATGCTATACTAACGCCGGATCAGAGGATAAAGTTAGTTGAAAAGCTTAAGAGAATTAAAGATCGTAATAGACGTTATTACAAATAGGTTTATAGAAGGAGGTTTTTAACCTCCTTTTTCTTAGGGTTAGTTTATGGAAAAGCGTATATTAGTTATTGATGATGACAGAAAACTAAATCACTTACTTAAACAGTATCTTAGTAGATTTGGCTATAAGGTATATACTGCGACTAGTCCTGATGATGGATTCACGTCAATAAAGCGTGACTTACCCCAGCTAATTATTTTGGATATTATGTTACCAGATATGGATGGATTCGAAGTCTGCAAAAGAATAAGAAAGGATTATGATATACCTATTATCATGTTGACCGCAAGAGGTGAGGTAACTGATAGGATTGTTGGATTAGAGATAGGGGCTGATGACTACTTGCCAAAACCCTTTGAGGCTAGAGAGTTAGTAGCACGTATTCAATCTATATTTCGTAGGAGTAAAGAGTTTAGTGAAAAGGTCTTAAGGTTTTACAATTTAGTTATTAGTATTGATAGGCTAAGCGCTTATGTTGATGGTAATGATATTGGATTAACCAATACGGAGTTTGAAACCTTATCTTTATTTGTAAAGAATCCAAATACTGTTTTGACAAGGGATCAGATATTAGATCACTTAAGGGGTATGGATTGGGATATGTTTAATAGGTCTGTTGATGTTTTGATAAGCAGGCTTAGGAATAAATTAGGTGATAATCCTAAGAGTCCTAGTTTTATTAAGACTATGTGGGGAGCTGGATATATGTTTATAGCTAAAAAGATTGAGTGATATGATTAATATTAGAAATTTATCTATTTTTACTAAGTTATTGTTATTGGGTATTATAGCTGGTATTGTTGTCAATTTGATAGTATTTGGCTTTTTTATTAAAAGTAGATCTCATTCTTATGGTGATGTTTTAAAAAAAAACCTGAATAACTATGTCAATTATTTAGTTAGAGATATTGGCAACCCTCCTAGTTATGCTCGTGCTAAGGCTATATCAAGAAAGTTTAATATAGATATTGCTTATTATGATGAAAATACTAGCTTTAGCACTTCTGATAATATACCTGATATTAATGAACTTCATCCCCATGATAGAGAGGCTGGACTAGGGCAATATAAAGACCATATTTTTAAGATAGTACATAAAGAAAAGGCACATTTCATTTTTTTGATTACCATAAGACGTAGTCATCGTAATATTATATTTTTAATTATTTTAGTTACTCTTATATTAGTGGCTATATATTTTCTTATTAAAAGAATACTAAAGCCCATAGGCTGGCTTAGTTATGGGGTTAGTCGTATTAGTCAGGGGGATTTAACTCATCAAATACCTATTAAGACTGAGGATCAGTTGGGTAAGTTAGCCCGCTCTTTTAATGACATGACCAATAGGGTTAGGCAGATGCTCAAATTAAGGGAGAAGCTTCTTTTGGATGTTAGTCATGAACTCCGTTCGCCTATTACCAGAATTAAACTGGCTTTGGAGTTTATATCTGATATTAAAACCAAAGATAGTATTAGCGAGGATATAATTTATTTAGAGGGTATGGTTAAAGAGTTACTTGAGGTAGAGAGGCTTAAAAGTGATTATGGCAAGCTTAAACTAAAAAGCATAGACTTGGTCCTTTTTATTAAGAGTGTGATAACTAATTTTCCTAATACGAATATTAAGTTTTCATCTGATGTTGATAGTATATACGCTGATATTGACTCTAACAGAATGAAAATTGTATTGAATAACCTAATAGACAATGCTATAAGATATTCGAAGCCAAATGACAAGGCTGTAGAGCTTATTATTAAAGAAAGTGATAGTTCTATTATAATTATAGTTAAGGATTATGGTTGTGGTATTCCTGAGGCTGAACTACCCTATATTTTTGAGCCATTTTATAGGGTTGATAAGTCTCGTTCTTCTGAGACAGGGGGCTATGGACTTGGTATGAGTTTATGCAAAAAGATAATAGAGGCTCATAAAGGCTCTATTGATGTTGTCAGTCAAGTTAACATGGGTACTGAGGTGATTATTCACTTAGCAAAACATTGTTAGACAATTTCTATATAGCGTATATAAAAGTTGGCTTGTGGAACTTTGTATCTATATAAGATGTTTTATGCTATAGGATATTTATTACGTTATTTTTCAATTTTATTGACAAATATTATTTAGGAGAGATTTATGATAAAACCACACGGAGCGGATCACTTAAACCCACTTTATGTTTTGGATGACAAGCAGAGGGCTGAGTTAATTCAGGAGGCTAATACATTACCGTCTATAGTTATTAGTTCTGCTGCTGCAGGTAATGCTGTTATGCTTGGTGCTGGATATTTTACTCCACTTACCGGCTTTATGAATAGGGTGGATGCCATTGGTACTGCAAATAATATGAGGGCTAGTGATGGATTATTTTTTCCTGTTCCAGTCGTTAATTTAGTTAAGGATATTAGTGATATAAAGGGAAAGAATCGCATTGCTTTAAGGGATCCCAATGTAGAGGGCAATCCAGTAATAGCTATTCAGGATGTTAAAGCCATTGATGAGTTTGATGATGATGATATGAAGTTCATTACCGAGAGAGTATATGGTACTACAGATATGGGTCACCCTGGTGCTAAGGCTTTTAACACTGTTGGCAGGTATTGTATATCTGGTTCTATTAAGGTATTAAGCTATTCTTATTTTGAGGTGGACTATTCTGATACTTTTAGAACTGCCTATCAGATTAGGGATCAGATTAAGCATCTTGAGTGGGATAAGGTAGTAGCCTTTCAAACACGTAATCCTATGCACAGGGCTCATGAGGAGCTTTGTAGAATGGCTCAAAAGGCGGTTAATGCTGATGGTATTTTAATACATATGTTATTAGGAAAGCTAAAAGAAGGGGATATACCTGGTGATGTTAGGGATTCTTGTATCAGAAAGATGGTAGAGCTATATTTCCCCCCTAATACGGTGCTGATAACAGGATATGGCTTTGATATGCTTTATGCAGGACCAAGAGAAGCTGTTTTACATGCACTTTTTAGGCAGAATTGTGGTTGTACTCACTTTATCATAGGAAGGGACCACGCTGGTGTTGGGGATTATTATGGTCCATTTGATGCACAGACTATTTTTAATGATGAGGTACCAAAAGGAGCATTATCCATTGAGATATTTGAGGCGGATCATACTGCATGGTCAAAAAAGTTAAATAAGGTAGTTATGATGCGTGATGTCCCAGATCATACTAAGGATGACTTTGTTTTATTGTCTGGTACTAAGGTTAGGAAGATGCTTGGTGATGGACAGGCACCTCCTAAGGAGTTTAGTCGTCCCGAGGTTGCTAAGATACTCATGGACTACTATCAAAGTAAATAATATATATAGGACAATGTTACAAGTTTTTTTTATAGATTATTACTAGTTATCAGTTTTATTGATAATAATATTAATTTTTTAAAAAAAAACCTCTATTAACACACTATTAATAATTTATTAATAATCTGTTAAAACAGTGAGTTTATTTTTATAATAAACAATAGGAGGTTATTATGAAAAAGTTAATATTTATATCATTAGTAGTTTTGGTTATTGGTGTTATAGCTTTAGCGGATGGCTTTGCTAATAGATATAACTCAATATTTAATAATTCAGATTATACAGAAGTTCAAAGAAGAGGTTATGGTCCTCATCATGGAAGAGGCGGCTATTACAGACAAGGACGAGGTGGTGGATGTGATGGTCAAGGATATATGAGGCGTGGTAGGGGTTATCAACGGGATAATCAACAAGATAGAAACAACAACAAAGACTCTAACAAAGATAAGAACTAGTCAGTTTTTAACATTATGTACATATCCATACTATAAGCAGGTATTTACCTGCTTATAGTATGGATAAACTGAATAAAAACTCCCTCTAAATAAAAGGCTTACTGATATTCATTATATCCTATTACTAATAAGCAAGTTAAAAAGCTTTTAGCCTAATAAATATAACTAAAAAAGTTAAAGAAAAATAAAACTATTGAAAAAAATCTAATAGTAATATATCTTTTAAAGATAAAAGGTTAATATATATTATACAGCCTTAATAAGCTAATTAGCCTATTAATAAAGAAATAATTATTTATACGTATACTACATAAAAAAACACAATTAAAAAAAAGGTATACAAATTTGTAAAATTAGTGTTAAATTGTTTTCTAATGATAAACGATTTAAAAAATATCTTCACTATTTTAAATAGAAGGTAACTAAATTAAAAAAACTAAATTGCTTATCTCTATGAAAAAGATAATTTTTGTCTTTATACTTGTTACACTTCCCCTATACCTATACACAGATATTTATTTTATGAAAGGTAATACTTCTATAATAAAAGCTAAAGCATACTTAGTGCATACTATATCTTTAAATAAGGAGTCCCAAAAGCTAAATAGCTCCAATACAATAGAAATTACTCTTTATAAGTTTAAAACCTTTTCTAATGGACAAAATAAACAAATTATTACTGATTATAAGCCTACAATATTCCCAAAACCACAAAAACTAACCCCTTTTGTGGATAACCTAGGAAATAGTGGATATAAAATACAATATAATAGTTCTGTTTCAAAGATTGTTGTTAACTCAAACTTTACCATTAGCAGTAGTGTAGATGCTTTTCCTATAAAGAAGTTTTATCCTTATCCTTTAAGGCCTTCCGAAGTAAATTATGTTTCAAACTATTTAATAGAAAGTCCCTTATCTAAAAATATTTTATCGGAGCTAAAACTTCTTACCGATGAACTAACTAAAACATCTAAAAATCAAACTAGTGTAATATTAAACATCCTAGGCTGGATAAACCATAAAATAGATTATAATCCTAATATACTATATAATAATGCAGAAAAAACATTTTTATATAAACAAGGAAATCGTAATGGTATAATAAATTTATCTCTTGCTATGCTAAGAATGGCTGGATTACCAAGTCGCTGTGTTCATGGTATCTCTATAGACAGATCTTATCCCATTTCTTTTGGTAAAAAGAAGATAGAAATCAGGTATCCAAAAAGCCTCTATAAGTGGATAGAAATCTATTCTCCATATAAAGATTGGCTTCCTTTTGATCCAATGTCATCTTATTTTTTTATACCCCCCAATCTTATAAAGCGTAATGTTAGTTTATATAGTGACTCTATGGAAGAAAACGTCATAAACATGAATAAGGTAACTCCTTTAAACTTTCAGCTTTTTATAGATAAACAAAAAGAAAATAATTACTTATCCGTTAATAACAGTTTAAACAATGAAATAGGTTATTATTTTTTTCCTACGTTTAGTTCTTCAGGGTATAAAATGGTAAAAAAGCTGTTTAGCCATTCGAAATACGTTAATCCGAAAAAAAAACAATCGATCATAGAATTACTGCCTAAAACAATGGACTTTAACAATAATCATGAACAAATCGATCTTACTGCAAGTAGTGGATATTTTTTTCAAAGGGTCTTACTTGATAAAAGCTTTAAACTAAAAAAGATTGCCCTTCCTCTTTTTAGATATAATCGTACTCCGGTTGGTAAACTATGGATAGAGGCGTATGAGGATGATGAGCATGGTATGCCTTCAAAAAAACTTATCATAAAGAGTAATACTATTAGTATTAATAAATTAAACAATTATAAGAGCTATAAATGGTTATCTTTTTCGTTTGATATCAATGCCAAAACTTCTACCCTAAAACAAAAGGCAATATGGATAACCCTTAAATATGACTCTGATGAAGTTATATTATGGAAAAGTATTTTTGCTAATCCTTTTCAGAAAATGGATGATAGTATTTTTTATTACAGCGGACAAGTAAAACCAACTACTCTTTATTTAGATCTATGTTTTAAGCTTATTGGCCATAATATTAAAGAAGAAAAGCCTAAATAAGTATATAATTTATTAATTACAACTTAGTAAGGTCAAGATTTTCTTTGGTAATTAGATTTGTACAAATCTCAACGATTTCTTCGTTATATTTTATTCCTTTACTTTTATTAATTTCTTCTAAAGCTGATGCTGACCCTAATGATGGCCTATAAGGACGATGAGAAGCCATAGACTCAACAACGTCTGCAATAGATATGACTTGAGACTCTATTAATATATTACTTTCATCTAGTCCCTGGGGATACCCTGTTCCATCTAGTCTTTCGTGATGCTGATAAATCATTTGTGCAATAGGCCATGGAAAGTCTATAGATTTAATAATATCATAACCAACCTGTGGATGAGTTTTTATAAGGGCATATTCTATTTCTGTTAGCTTAGTTGGCTTACTTAGTATTTCTGCAGGTATATGTATTTTACCCATATCATGAATTAGTCCTGCAAAATATATTCCTCTAATTTTTTTTGCAGGCATATTCATTTCTTCTGCTATCATTTTTGCTAATATGGCCACTCTCCGCTGATGACCTGCAGTATATGGATCTCTTGCCTCAACAGTCATGCCCATAGCTTTAACAGTTTCCTGCATTGCTTTTAGCATTTTTTTTGTATTTTCTCTTCGTTCATTTTCTGCTCGTTTTCGTTCACTAATGTCTCTAAAAATACCAATGGTATTTAACTCACCTTTTAGCAGAACAGAGGATAGAGATAGTTCTAAAGGTATTTTATTACCATCATTTTTAACTGCAATTAATTCTAGTCTTTTTGGTACACTATTTTTATTATCATTTTCATAAAATAATTTTTTAGTACTTAACTCATTATTATCAATATCAGTAGATATAATAAGATTTTCTATTTTTTCTCCAAATGCCTCTTTTGCACTATATCCAAAAGTATTTTCAGCCGCATAATTCCAATAGGATACAACTCCATTATTAGTTGTCATAATGATAGCGTCTTGAGCAGAAGCAGTCATTTTTCTAAACTTTTCTTCACTTTCAAATAAAGCTTCTTCTGCCAGTTTATGAGCAGTTCTTCTTCTAAGAACAGTAAGACCAAATGCAACATCATTTGCTAACTCATTTAACAATTTAACTTCTTCACTATTAAAGTAGTTTTTTTCATTTGCATAGAGGGTTAAAACACCTAAAGACCTAAATTCAGATATCAAGGGCATAGATATTACAGATAGATAGTCTCTTTTAAGAGCCTCAGTTTTCCATTGTTCATCGGGTAATAGTTTAATATTCTGCTCACCACATGGTACTCCGCTGCGAATAGCTGTAATAGTTGGATTTTCAGTCTTTTCGTACAAGGGCATTTTTATTGAATTAAGAAATCCTTTATCATAACCTTTATAGGCAATCGGTATAATAATATTATTACTGTCCCTACCTTCTTTTATATATCCTACCCATGCAAAACGATAACCACCTATATCAACAAGTACTTGGCATATATCATGG
This sequence comes from Spirochaetota bacterium, assembly GCA_965208615.1. GTDB lineage: Bacteria > Spirochaetota > UBA6919 > UBA6919 > CBDBPB01 > CBDBPB01. The sequence continues at coordinate 68,017 of CBDBPB010000008.1, read as the reverse complement.
AGTAATTTATATTCTTCGCTTGCTCTAATTAATATTTCATTACACTGACTTAATGTTTTAAGTGCTCTATTTACTTTGTGTATAGATAGTTCAGCTTTTTTTCTTTCTTTTATATCTCTTATAATAATGGTAAAGATTTGTTGTCCACTTTCTACAAACTCTCCAAATGATAGTTCTAATGGTATACCATCCCCTTTTTTATTAACGCCGCTAAATTCGATAGGATGCCAAAAGACGTATTCACTATCTTTTGAGTAACGGTTTAGAGGAGCACTATTTATTTTTGAATAGTCAGGTATTAATACAGAAAAGTTTTCATCAATTAATTCATAAGGAGAATAACCAAATATCTTTCCAACTGCATGACTCACAAATAGAATTTTTCCTCCGTCACTAATGGTAATTATAGCATCATTTGCAGTCTCCACTACACTACGATATCTTTTTTCACTTGTCTGGAGTGCTGATTCGGCCTTGCTTATTTTAATACGCATTAACTTTTCATTTACTTCTCTTTCAATAGCTGGTATTAGTCTTGCCCAGTTTTCTTTTTTGATATAATCTCTTGCTCCTTGTCTCATTATTTCTGCAGCAGCCTCTTCCCCTATGGCACCCGATATTATGATAACTGGAATATCTTTTTTTTTATTTTTCACTACTTTTAGTACGCCAGGAGCACTAAATTCAGGCATATTATAGTCAGTTATTATAATATCCCATTCTTCGTTGTCAATCGCAGATGACATATCATTTTCAGTTTCTACCAGTTTATAATTTACATCATATCCCCCTCGTTTTAGTTCACGTAATAATAATATTGCATCATCTTCAGAATCTTCTATTAGTAAAATATTTAATACTCTATTTAATTTATTCACTTTTCTACTCATTTAATAGGGGGAATTCATTTAGAGCTAGCCAATATAAGCCCAAATTATTAACGGTTTCCATAAATTCATTAAAGTCGATTGGTTTTCTTATATAGCTATTCGCTCTATTCTTGTAGCATTGTATAAGGTCTTCTTCTTCTTTTGAAGAGGTCAATATAATAACAGGAATTAAAGAGGTAAAATTATTTTCTCTAATAACTTTTAAGACCTCTATACCATTTAACTTAGGTAGCTTTATATCTAACAGTATAATTGAAGGACTACCTTCGGGAATTCTATTAACATATTTATCTTTTTTAAATAGAAAATCTAATGCTTCTACTCCATCCCGTGTTACTATAAGCTTATTTTTGATATTATTTTTTTTAAATGCTCTTATCGTGAGCAACTCATCATCGTAATTATCCTCAACCAATAAGACAAAGTTATCTCTCATTATACAGTCTCCTATTAAAAATAAACACCTAAACCATATAAAAACTGCTATATTGATAACGAATTATATACTATTAATTATTGTTTTTGGTATCATAAAGGATAAGTCAGACACAACAATATTCTAGAAAGAATTATAATAAATAAGGTATGACTTTTATAGGTGTATCCATCTTGTGAAGTTCTGTTAAAATGCGTAATACTAAGGCTTAATATTGTCTTATATAGATAATCAGCTCTATTTACCTATACAAAAGTTTTGGAATATCTCATTTAGAATATCATCAGTATTCACCTGACCAATTATCTCGGATAAATGATCCAAGCCCTCTCTAAGTTCAATAGCAATAAACTCATAGGATAATCCATCTGATAAAGCCGTTAAAGCTTTTTTAAAAGAAGCTCTCGCTTTTAAAAGTAAGCTTTCCTGCCTTATATTGCACATAATAGACTGGTTATTAAAAGTAAGAGTTTCTCCTAAAAAAATACTTCTTAATCCCTTTTCCATATTATCAAGTCCAGTTTCCTTTAAAAGGGATATAGTAAAAATACCCTTCGGATCAAACTTATTTAAAACAGTATTTTCATCAATCTTTTTATCAAGATCAGCCTTGTTAAGAATTATTATAACTTTATCTTTGTTAATACTTTTTAGTATGCTTTCATCATCATGATCCCATTGTCTTCCGCTGTCCAACAGCCATAGTATATAGTCTGCTTCGGACATCATTTTCTTAGAGCGATTTTTACCAATTTTTTCTATCTCATTTTCTGTATGCCTAAATCCAGCAGTATCAACAAGGTGTATAGGTATATCAGCAAGAGAAATGTGAGTTTCTAAGAAATCCCTTGTTGTACCGTGTATATGGGATACAATTGCCTTTTCTTCTCTAACCATATAATTAAATAAACTGGACTTTCCTGTATTAGTTTTACCAACAATAGTAATCTTAACTCCCTGTTTTAATATACGTCCGGATTTACTTTCTGTAATAATCTTATTTATAGAATCAATAATCTTGGATATACTAAGTGTAATTTCTTTATGATCAACAGGCTCAATATCTTCTTCAGGATAATCAATATTAACTTCTAATAAGGCTAAAACTCTTATCAAATCTGCCTTAAAACCCTTTATTAAATTAGAAAACCTTTTTTCAAGGTTAGACATAGCCATCTTGGAACTAAACAAATTTTGAGATGTAATAATATCATTAATAGCCTCAGCCTGAGTAAGATCAATTTTACCGTTTAGATAAGCTCTTCTTGTAAATTCTCCATGTTCAGCCAGTCTTGCTCCCATGGAAAGTAAAAGCTTTAATACGGTATATGGTATAACCTCTCCACCGTGACAATTAATCTCTATAAGCTCTTCACCTGTGAAAGACCTATTAGAACGCATAACACAAAGTAATACTTCATCAATGAGGTCTTTAGTTATTGGATCAACGATCTTTCCGTAATGTAGTACGTGGGAATTGGATTTATAAAGATTAACTTTGGGATTATAAAATATTTTAGATGCTATATCACAAGCACTATCACCCGATATCCTTATAATAGAAATAGCCCCCTGTCCATGGGGGCTAGATATAGCTGTGATAGTATCATTAATATATTGAGGATTCATTATTACTTCAAAAATATTTTTACTTTTTTAAAAGTACCCTCACCTTCACTTTTTGTGCCAATATCATCAAAGTCTTGTAGAGTAAGATGAACCAGACGTCTTTCAAATGGATTCATAGTATCAAGGATCTTAGGTTTTTTAGTTGCCCTAACCATAGATGCAGTTTTGATAGACAGCTTTCTAATAGCCTCTTCTCGTTTATCCCAATATCCCTCAATATCAAGAATAACTTTTTTCCACTCCTCCATTCCCTTATTCATAGTAACGTTAACCATAAACTGTATAGATTCTAAGGTTCGTCCACGTTTTCCAATAATGAGTCCAGAAGATTCACTAGATATAGATAAAAATACTTTATTATCATTTTCTTCAATAATCTCAACAATTGCTTTAATGCTCATAATATTAAATAGCTTTTCTATATATTGTTTAGACTTTAGTGCAAATGTATCACTTTGACTTTCTTCATAGTATACCTTAATTTTAACAGGTTTTTTATTTCTAAAGCCAAAGAATCCAACTTTTCCTTCTTTTACGGGTTCAATTCTAATTTGGTCTTCTTCTATATTTAAAGTTTCTAAAGCTATTTTAATTGCCTCTTTTTCGGTTTTTCCTTCAAATTCACGAACTAGCATAATTCCCTCCTTATTTTTTTGACTTTCTTTTAAGAATTAGATTAGTAATAACTTGCTGTCCAACTTGCAGGATGTTTTGTACTGTCCAATATAGTACTAATCCAGAAGGCATATTCCAGAAAATAAATAAAAACATACCAGGCATCAAATACTGCATCATTTTCTGGGTTTGTGCCTGAGTATCACTAGCAGTTGGAGCAGTCGGTTGTGGTACCAGTTTCATCTGTAAAACAAATGTTATAGTCATAATCAACGGTAAAATATTTAGCTTATCTGTTAGGATAAGGTTAACCCTCATAACAGTATCAGGAGATGAAAGATCATGTATCCACAAAAAATCAGTGGCTTTTAAGTCCAATAGAGACGGTAAAACATTATACAGTGCAAAAAATACAGGCATCTGTAATAACAAGGGCAGACAACCACTTAATGGATTAATTTTTTCACGTTTATATAACTCCATTAATGCCTTTTGTTTTGCTTGTGGATTTTTATTCCCCTTATATTTTTCATTTAGCTCCTTAATCTTAGGCTGTAATTTTTGCATATTACGACTGGAGGCCATACTCTTTTTAGTAAGGGGATGCAAAATAATTTTCAATATAATGGTAAGAATAATAATAGCCCAGCCAAAATTATGAACTAAACTATTAGATGTAAATAATAGCCACTCTATCCCCCATTCTAAAGGCTTTATAAAAACAAACCAACTTCTTCTAACTCTTGTAAACTCGTATAAATCATATTCATCTTTTCCGAGGAATCTTCTAGTCTTAGGACCAATTAAAACAGAAAAGTGATATTTTTTAACTTGATTTATCCCCGATAAACTAACCTTATCAACTCCTAGACCAATAATCTCTTCATTTTCTTTTTTCAAGTTTTCGTTATTATAAATCTCTCCGAAGAAATTATTCTTATCCCAGCGTTTTATTCCTTTGTTATCCTCTTTCCAATCAAGGCTCATAAACATAGCCAAATATCTACTATCCATAGATACCCACTTCAGGTTTCTTAGATCGTTACTCTTTGACTCAGAGGAGTCTTCAACCTCTTCATCTTGAGCATCTCTATTTTTGTCTACATATAAATAAGAGGTAGTAATAACGTCATCATAAGCGCTCTCACCCTTCTTATAAAAGGGACCAATACTTTCTCCCCAATGTATAAAAAAACCTGCATCCTTACGACTATTGCTTATTAATTCTACATTTTCTTTAGACAAGTTTATAATTTTTATATCGACGTCGAAAAGGTATTTATTTTTTTTAAAACTAAAGGTTTTTTCTAATCCTATTTTTTGAGTTCTTGCGTTGTTAATATAGTATTCGCTATAAAATTTAACAATTAACTTTTCTGTTTTACCTGCCTTAAGCTCATCCAAATTATGTGAATATTTATAAGCTGACTTAATCTTATTTTTAAGCTCTTTAGCTCCGACAAAGCTTGTAGCAAAGGGATATACATTTTTTTTGTTATTATAGAATACAGCATCAGTATACTTATTTCTTTCATCGGGATATTCTTTTAGTTTAAAATTAGTTATGGAAGCGTCTACAGTTGTAAAATTGATTATAAAAACATCAGTTTCCACTTCAAATGATTTTATCTTACTTTTTCCAGATTCACTAAGAATATCATAATCTTCAGTTGGAACTATTCTTTTGTTACTGCTATGAGACGAGGTTACAGCTTTTTTAGAAGGCTTTTCATCAGGACTAATACTTTTTTCAGAAAGCTTTTTACTAGGCTTAGCCGTATCCTTAGGTTTAGCCGTATCCTTAGGTTTAGTCGTATCCTTAGGTTTAGCCGTATTCTCAGGTTTAGTTATTTTTTTTGTATCTTTTACGGGTTTTACTGGCCCTTCTGGCTGTAAGTAGTTTTGTATTGATAATACTACAACAATAAGAATAATAGATAATACAACTGCTATTAGCATATTTTTATTTGTATTCATAAATCCTCCTATATATATTAATTACTTTAATGGGTCGTATCCACCTGGATGAAATGGTTGACATTTTAAAAGTCTTGATAGAGAAAGATATAATGCTTTAAAAAATGGATACTTAAGAAAAGCCTGCCTGCTATACTCAGAACAAGTTGGATAAAATCTACAGGAAGGATAAAAAAGGGGAGATATTACTAATTGATAAAACCTTATTAATTTAACTATAACCCATTTCATTATTATTCTTTACTAATTAGGTTAAATAGACTATGGATATCTTTTTTCTTTTTAGTAAAGGTATTTGATATTTGGGCTATTTTAATTAACATTATATTCATATTAGGAATTAATAGTTTAGCATTATATATAATTTCTCTAATCACTCGTTTCTCATAATTTCGTATTACAGCGTTGCCCATTTTTTTTTTAAAGATATCCCAAACTTTGGATAAGATAAGTGATTAGGTTTATAAATACACAAGTAATCACCTCTTTTTACCCTTTTTCCTTTTAAAAATAGTTGTTTAATTTCTTTTTGATTTAAGCTTTCCAATTTTTTAAAGTTAATCTTTATCTATTAATTATTATATTTTATATAGACCTTTCATCAGATACAGTTAATTTATGTCTTCTTTTTTGTCTTCTTCTTTTTAAGACGAGTCTTCCATTTTTAGTTTTTTGTCTTTTTCTAAAGCCGAATTTACGATTTCTTTTTATTCTACTGGGCTGATATGTACGCTTCATCTTTGTCCCCTTGGAGTATATCTTTTTTAATCTTAGGTCAATAAAATAATAATAAGTTTTTATAGAGTCAAGTAATTAGTTAAATGGTATATAATATTCGGTTTACATACAGAATATTTTTTTTAATTAAGTAAAAACATTATTTTTGTTATAATACGTTAACGGGTGATTTTTAGATATAGCGGTTAAATACTATTTAAAAAGGTTTTAATATACGGTGGAAGCGAAAACCAGCCTTTTACTACATCTGGTGTCATAGTTTTTATATCGGGTATAGATAATAAAAACTCATCCGATATGTTGGATGGTAATAGAGGTTTTTTTCCTTTACCTAATAACAGTAGTCCCCAGGTGGATACAGTGGAATAAAAAGGTATTGGCATAAATATTGGAGTATATACGTCAAATATTTTTTTGGCATTGGGCAGTGATATTTTCCATCCTTCTTTATAAAAAACGGCATCTGCTATAATTTGTATTAATACTCCATTTAGTTTTAAGGCTTTGTAAGCCAGTTTATAAAACTTTTCTGATGCCAAAACTGCCGCAGATAGGTATGGATCAGTAGAATCAATTATCATAACGTCAAACTCATTATTCTTCAGAGAGTTAAGGTAATCAAAGCCATTTCCTATTACCAATTTAAACCGATTATCCTTATCACAAATCTTAGACCACTCTGAAAAATATTTTCTGGATACATTTATAACATCTTTATCTAACTCACACATAGTCAGGCTTTTAATGCATTTATGTTTAAGAACTTCTTTAGCAAGTCCAAAGTCTCCCCCGCCTATTATCAGGATATTTTCAGGTTTATCAACCATAGCAATGGGTATATGTGCCATTGGCTCGTGATAAAAGTGTTCAGTTTCTGTAGTTATATTTAATACATTATCCAGCATTAAGACTCTACCGATGTCATAGGTATCAAATATTTTTATATCCTGATAGTTACTTTTTTTGTTGTATAAGAGTTTTTTAACTTTATAAAATAAGCCATGTTGTTTTTCTCTTTCGAATATAAATAATCCATCCATTATATTGCTCATTATAGCCTCAGTTTATTTTTCTTATTCTAATACTATTTGCATGCTCAAAGAACTTTTCATATTCAGCTATATCGATTATTTTTTGCTGATCTTTTTTGAGTCTATCTTTGCTATACTTTATAATACTGGTTTTTTTTTGGAAGTCGTATACACCCAAAGGAGAAGAAAACTTAGCAGTCCCCCCGGTTGGAAGGCTGTGATTAGTACCTGCAAAGTAGTCCCCCACTGGTTCTGGAGTATATTCACCTAAGAATATTGATCCAACATTTTTTATTTTATTGGTTATAGTAATAAAGTCTATATTTGTAAGTACTTCAAGGTGTTCAGGCGCATACTCATTGATAATATTATAAGCCTCATCCAAGGAGTTATAAATAACTATAAGCCCATTTTTTGATAAGGACTGCTTTAGTATATCTTTACGTTTTGAGTATTCTATTTTATCATTTATGTTATTTATAAGGTTATTTGCAAAATCCCTATCGGATACCAAAACAATAGAGGACGCATCAATAGAGTGTTCACTTTGAGAAAATAAATCATAGGTTATATAGTCTATATTTGTAGAGTTATCAGCTAGTACCATTATCTCCGATGGTCCTGCTATCATGTCTATGTCTACATCACCATATACCATTTTTTTAGCAGTAGTTACATATAGATTACCAGGCCCGACAATTTTGTATACTTTTGGTATAGTTTTTGTTCCGTAGGCAAAAGCGGCTATTGCTCCTGCACCGCCTACTTTGAATATACTTTTTACATTACAGAGTTTAGCAGAGAATATTATTGACGGATCAACTAAACCATTTTCATTTGGGGGAGTTGCAATATATATTTCTGGTACTCCTGCTATTTTTGCGGGTATACAGTTCATGAGTACGGTTGACGGATATATACCAAATCCTCCTGGTACATAGGCGGCTATTTTTTCTATGGGATTTATTACTTGTCCTAAAAAAGCACCGTTATCATTAAAGTAATAAGAGGATTCTTTTTGTTTTTGGTGATAGTTTTTAATATTTTCATAAGCCTCAGTTATTATACTTTTTATATTTGGATTTAATAATACTAATCCGTTGTCAATTTCCGTTTTGGATACCTCAAGACTAAAATTATTAACATCAATAGAGTCAAAATCCTTAGCGTAGTTAATAAGAGCACTATCCCCCTCATTTATAACCTTGTTAATAATTTGCTTAACCTCGTCTTGCTTTTCTAGATAGCTATTAAGATTACGGCTTTTTAGCTTAGATAAATATTGACTGCTCTTTATAATTTTTAACATAACATATCCATAAATAAATTGCGTATAAAATAACAATACTACATTAGTTTGTCAAATCTATATTGTTAACAAAGAGTAAAGTGTTTATTAAGGTAAGTCAACTTAAAAAAATTAAATATCTTTTAGTAATCTTGGATTATAAATATTAAGGAGTACAATATACTAAAATTAATCTTGCATTGACTGAAAGAAAAATACTACTTATACTTTTTAAAGGATATATCATTTTTAAGGTGCCTATAGAAGGAAAGTAATGAATATTTCTAATACAAATCCCTACTCGCTAAAAAAGAAGATATTTTATTCAGCTAAAAATAATGAAATGCAAAGCCTATTGAAAAAGTATAAAGTTAATACAGTTTGTCAGGAGGCAAGATGTCCTAATAAGAGTGAGTGCTATAACGATAAAACAGCAACATTCCTAATCCTTGGCGATAGCTGTACCAGAAGTTGTAAGTTTTGTTCGGTGCAAACCAAAATTAATAACAATAAAATACTGGATAACGAAGAACCAAAAAGGATTGCCAATATAATTAGCCTTCTAAAGCTGAAGTACGTTGTTATTACCTCTGTAACAAGGGATGACCTAATGGATGGAGGCTCTGAGCATTTTGAAAAAACTATTAGAACAATAAAAAATGTGAATAAGAGCGTTAAAGTTGAAGTTCTTACTCCTGATTTCCAGGGTAGGAAAGAGTCTATAATTAGGGTAATAAATGGAAAACCAAATGTCTATAATCATAACCTCGAAACCGTTAAAAGACTAACTCCGCTAATACGTAATAAAGGATCTTATTCTCGTTCACTATCACTTTTGGAGTTTGTTAAAAATACTAATCCTAATATGATAGTTAAAACTGGAATAATACTTGGTTTGGGCGAGTCAGAAAATGAACTAATAAGCCTATTTAGGGATATAAAACAAGCTAACTGTGATATCCTCACTATGGGACAATATTTACAGCCAAGCAAAAAGAATATGCCAGTTAAAAGGTATATATCAGAAGAAGAATTTAAACGCTATAAAGAGCTTGCTTTTGAGTGTGGTATTGCAATAGTATATGCGTCTCCTTTTGTAAGGAGCTCTTATAAAGCTTATGACGGTTATATGAAGCTTAAACATATAAATAATTTTTAACTTAGAGGAAATTATGAACTTAAGTATAGAATTGGTAGTTGTTCTTATCATTTTTGGACTCGCCGCTATCGGAGGATTAATTACATATATATTAAAGGTGTCATCATCAAAATCTAAGATAGAAACGGCTAAACGCTTTATGAAGGTTAATGACTTTAATAAGGCAATTAATATTTTAAAATCCATCATATCCAAAAATGATGTTAATTCTGAGTGTCACTATCTTTTGGGTGAATGCTATTATATGGCTGATAACTATGAATGGGCTCTGCCAGAATATAAAAAAGTTTTACGACTACATGAATACGAAAAAGAGTTCGATGAGGCAACAGTAAGACGTAAAATAGCAAATATATATTTACACTACAAACAGTTAGAAGAAGCTCAAAAAGAGTTTGCCATGGTTACTAAGCTAGATCCAGATAATTATGAAAACTACTACGAAATGGGTAAAATCTTTATTGAACGTGATCATATAGATAAAGCAAAGCCCTATCTACAAAAAGCATTAACTATTAATCCCAATCATGTTAATTCACTTTACTATATGGGATTTGTTAGCTTTAAGCTAAAACTTTTTAGTGAAGCATTAAACAGCTTAGGAAAATGTATTTCTATTGATAAAAAATATATTAAGGCCTATTATTACATTGGGATGATTAATTTTCTATCGAGAAATTATCAAGCGGCACTTAAAAACTTCGACTTTAGTATTCGAGATCGTGAACTTAAACTTAATTCCCTATACCATAGGGGACTTGTATATGCAAACTTAAATGATATAAACCATGCACAGGCTGAGTTCGAAAAAGCCCTTACTTATGTCGATGAAGAAGGTACCCTTAGCCTAAATATACGGTATCAGCTTGCTAACTGCCATGAGATGAAAAAAGATATTACTGATGCCATTGAGCAATGGGAAAAAATTATATCCGTTAAACCTAATTTCCGTAACGTTAAGGAAAAGCTTAGTAACTATTCAGAACTGCGAATGGATGATAAATTAAAAGACTTTTTTATTGCCTCTAATAAGGTGTTTGAACAAAAAGTAATAGAAATACTACAAAAACTAAATATTGAAGTAGCAACAACTAACTATATACGAGGTACATCCATAGAGTTAATTGCAGATGAAAGATTTGGAGGTAAAGATATAAGGGTGCAAAAGATTTTGGTGAGAGTTTATAGAAACAGTGATCCACTGGGAGAGAAAATTATAAGAGATATGGTTGATAAAATAAAAGCAGAAAGCGGTGTTCAACGAGGTTTGTGTATATCTGCCACAGGGTATACTAAGCAAGCTATTGAGTTTGCAGAAAACCGTTCTGTCAGCATGATGGGGATTAAAGAATTATCAAAGCTACTAAAAGAGATATAACTATTCTACTCTATCAATTTTAGCGCCTAATGATCGTAGTCTAGCGTCTATTTTTTCATATCCTCTGTCAATCTGGACAATATTATGAATTATACTCTTACCCTTTGCACACATAGCGGCAATAAGTAAAGCTACTCCAGCCCTTATATCAGGACTTACTAATTCACTCCTTAAAAGCCTTGAAGGGCCTATTACAACAGCTCTATGGGGATCACATAATACAATTTTTGCTCCCATATTAATTAGCTTATCCACAAAAAACAGCCTACTTTCGAACATCTTCTCGAATATGAGAACTGTACCATGACATTGAGTAGCTACAACTAAAGCAATACTGGTTAAATCTGCAGGAAAACCAGGCCACGGCATATCATCAATCTTGGTAATAGCACCGTCATACTCAGATACAATATTTAGAGACTGGTTCTTAGGAACAATAATATTATCCCCCTGCTTTATGACGCAAATACCAAGACGCTCAAATACACTTAATATCATCCTTAAATATTCTAATCCCGCATCCCTAATAGTAATCTCACTATTGGTAACAGCGGCTAAACCTATAAAACTACCCACTTCTAAATAATCAGCCGATATACGATGACTACCACCATCCAGGCTGTCAACGCCGCAAATTGTAAGAATATTACTTCCTATACCGCTAATCTTACCTCCCAAAGAGTTAATAAAGCGGCATAACTGCTGAACATGAGGCTCACTTGCGGCATTACGAATAACCGTAGTACCCCTTGCCAAAGAAGCCGCCATAACAGCATTTTCAGTTGCCGTTACTGAAGCCTCATCCAGGAGTATATCTGCGGCCTTAAATCTATCGGATAAACTTATTAAAAATCCATCATCAATACTGTCTATTTTTGCACCAAGAGCCTCTAAAGCTAATAAATGCGTATCTATTCTACGTCTTCCTATACGGTCTCCCCCAGGTTTTGGGAATTTAATAGACTTGCATCTAGTTAAAAGAGGTGCAATTAGAGTAAAAGATCCCCTTAATGACTTTGCTAAAGAAATATCTATATTAAGCTCAGAAACGTTTTCCGCCTTGAAAGAGTATTTATTAGGTCCCATTTTTTTAATTTCTACACCAATACTCTTTAGAATTTCTATCATGTTTAAGACATCTATTATAATAGGCAAATTATTCAATATAATTTCTTTTTTGCTTATAAGAACAGCGGATAAAATAGGTAAAGCTTCATTCTTATTGCCTTGGGGACTAATCTCGCCGGATAAGGAATATCCACCTTCAACAATAAACTTTGACAAAATACCTCCTTAACTTTACTATTAATTATGATTTATTTTCTAAAAAGATAGTTAGATTATAAAAAAGTGATAACTACAAAATAGTAATCTTTATTTAAAAAAACAAAAATCTATGCTATAGGTGATATTTATGAGGTTTTAACTTTTTTTTGTTAGCTTTAGAATTATATCTTTTCTTTATACTTTTAATTTTTCTTAATTCTCTACCTGTAAAGTGATCCTCAAAGCTTTTAACAGTTTGTAAGTATTCGTGAATACAATCCTTAAAAAATCTATTATTTTTATCCAATACATAAATAGTATACTTTTTTTTATTCATTATTTTTTTCAATTTATTATTGGCGTTTTTATTATCCCTATCTACCTATAACCACCTATATTAACATATAAATCAAACTACTTAAAGAAAAAAAAGAAAACCTTTATTAATATAATATATATGTTAATAATGTTCTACTAAATATAATAAAAAGCGTTACAACAGCTATTTTTTTATAGGTATTAATACTAGATTAAAAATATTATTTTACTTTATTCCGATAATTTAGTATATTAAATTCATCATTCAAAATGATAAATTTTGTCATTTTGAATAAAAATACTAAAAACCTATCACAAAGTTAAACCATGCTTCAAATGGAAAAATAATAGAATAGCCTGTTTGAGAGCTAAATATAAATATCAAATAGTGGTGCATAGGGATATTTCTTTTTTAATAGCTTACTAATATACAAAGCTACCTCATTAGAGCTATCCATCTGCTTAACCCTCTCAAACACCTTAGTAGAATGGAAAAATGAAGTGGTAGAAATCATCTTTTTTATTATAGGTATTAATCCTGGGTTCATACTGATACGCTGTAGACCCATGCCCAGTAATATAGGTAAACAACCAGGACTTCCACCCATCTCACCACAAAGTCCAACGAGCTTGCCTACCCGATTAGCCCTAGATATTACCCTGCCTATCAGGGATAAAAAAGTAGGGTTAAACCAGTTGTAAAGATTTGATACCTCAGCATTACCACGATCAGCCGCCACAAAATACTGCAGTAAATCATTGGATCCTATATTAATAAAGTCAACCTCTTTTAATATTTTATTTACGCTTAAAGCCGCACTAGGCACCTCTATCAGCGAACCAAGGGGAACATTAGAGCTATAGGTTAGCCCTTGAGCCTCTAACTCATTTATAGCCTCATTAATAAAGTTTTTTATAATTCTAAGCTCATCCAAGGTAGCCAGCATCGGAATTAGTATCCTAACATTACCCTTATAACCCACTCTCAAAATAGCCTTTAGCTGAGGCATAATAATTTCTCTATGATCAATAAGATAACGTATGGATCTGTATCCCAAAAAGGGATTTAACTCTTCGGGCAAGTCTAAATAACTAACCTTTTTATCCCCTCCAATATCCAGGAGTCTTATTGTAAGTTCCTTGCCCTTTAATGAATTAACTAATTTGCTATAATGCTTAAATAAATCATCCTCACTAGGTAGAGTCTCACTGGTAATATAAAAATATTCTGTTCTTAATAAACCAATAATACATGCACCATTCTCTAATGCAATGGGAATATCATCAGGTTTATTTATATTAGCTCCTATGGTTATTGGTATTCCATCTTCAGTTACGGATATAGCCCCTTTACCCTCTGTAATAGACGAAACTATATTATTATAATAACTTTTTGCCTTGTTATACTTTTTGATGCCCTCTTCAGAAGGGTTTTTAGTTACCTTTCCTACTATACCATCAACTATTAGACTATCCCCAGTATTTATGGATAGCTTTTCAATATCTACACCGCTTAAAGCAGGTATCCCAAGGGTACGTGCAATTATAGCCGCATGGGATGTCTTTCCACCACGATGGGTTACAATAGCTAATATATATTCCTCGCCAAACCTGAAAACAAAAGAAGGAAATATCTCATTGGTAACAAGAATAACCTTTTCACTATTAATACCATCCTTAATAGATATATTCTTACTTAACTGTTCTAGTATACGATGCCCAATATCTTTAATATCAGTTGCCCTCTGAGCGAATAACTCATTATCAAGCTTTACTAAATCACTAATATACCCAGTAATTACCTTATGTATGCTTGATTCAAGGTTGATTTGCTCAGTTTTAATAACCTTTTTAACACTTTCTATAAACTCTATATCGTTTAAAATCATAATCTGGGAGGATAATATATCAGAGGCAACAGAATGTCCTATCTTTTCAAGATTGGTAACTAAATGAGTTAACTCATTCTCGCACTGACTCAAAGCATTATGGAACCTGTTTATCTCTATATCAATAGAAGTGGTATCAATTTCTTTAAGTTCAGGCATCCACAACTCATTCTTAAAAACATAGACCTTTCCATATACTATACCAGGAGAAATAGGAATACCATTTAGTGAATTAAGTTTATCAATAGGCTTATTTTCTCCGTTTGCCATAAAATACCCTTACTATAATGATATATAACAAATTATATAAAAGTAAACTTTAATATTTTTTCCTCTACTATAGCCTATTTAAAATGGTCTTATAATACCTCATCCCACTTGTGGAGGCTGTTAACAAGATGATGAATCTCTAATAAATCTTTTAATATTAAATCAACCTTTGATAAAGGAAATGAATTTTTATAACTTTTTTTATCAGAATCAGTATGAACATCTATGTATAAACCCACTGCACCTGCGGCAACAGCCGCCCTTGCAAGGTATGGTATTAAATATTTTTCACTATGCCTATTTTTTGATAAAGTACTATGACTGGCATCGTATATCACCGGAGCATACTGCTTCATTGTTTGGATACCAGAAAAATCATTAACTAATTTATTGTATCCGAAAAAAGTTCCCCTTTCAGTGATCAAGGATTTTGTGTTTCCAGTGGATCTAATCTTTTCAATTGTAATCTTCATATCTTCTGGAGATAAAAATTGTCCTTTTTTAATGTTTATAACTTTATTAGTTCTAGCCGCCTCAATAAGGAAATTACTTTGCCTAGACATATGACCAGGTATTCCAATGAAGTCCAGTACGCTTTTAGCCTTTTTTACCTCTTCTAAACAATGAACGTCAGACATAATTGGTATATTATATGTTTTTCTAATATGGTCTAGAATAGCAAGTCCGGTTTTAAAGCTTAGCTCTTGACCCTCATTATATTGATCAGCTTTGGGATAAGAAGCTTTGAAAATAAAAGGAACCTTAAGTTTATCAGTAATTTCCACTAGCTTTTTAGCAAGTTGTTCAGTTAGCTCAGGAGTCTCAATAATATTGGGTCCTGCAATTAATAAAAACTTTTTTTCTTTTAGTAAAGTTAAATCTCGTATACCAACTTTTTTTAACCAATTAATCAATTAAATCTCCTTATTTTTGTCATAAAGTACGCTCTTAGTAAATACTTATTTGTTATATATTATACAAAATTAAAATATATAGTAATATTAAAAATTTAAATAAAAATTAACTTATGGTCAAATAAAGTGAATATATATGCAATATCGTTTATTATATAGGCAGGACAGAAGTTATAGCTGATTATATTAATATGAATAAATTAATATAGTTATAATTAATGTGATTTGAATACAATTCTATTTTATAATTATTTAACTCGGTATTAATAAAAAGTATTAGTCATGTGGCTGAAAAGTTATTAAATTAGATACATAATTATTAATCAATTATTTGTTCTAATAGGAGAAAGAATATGAATGAATTAACAGTTAATGGGATAATTATCAACTCGATTAAATTAGGTTTAAAGAATGCTCCATCTATTATAGGTGCAATTGTTTTATGGCTATTAACCATCTGGATACCCTATATCAATATAGGAACTACCATAGCAATATTTGGTGGGTTAATAGTTGAGCTTAGCAAGGGTAACATAATATCTCCTATTGAGATATTTGACGCTAAGTACAGAAAAAATATGGGTGAGATATTCCTATTATGGGGATTAATGGTGGCTGGGATTGTTTGTGGATTTATGTTTTTTATTATACCTGGTTATGTAATTGCCATAGCTTGGTTATTATCCCTACCACTTTTAGTTGATAGAAATATAAACCCTATTGAGGCTATGACTCTTAGTAATAAGCTTACTTACGGTAAAAAGTGGACAATCTTTTTAAGTCTACTTTTAGTATCCTTAGTGGGTATCATAGTGATAGGTATATTAGCAGGGGTTTTTAGTCTTCTATCTATCACTTTAGCTGGATTAATTGGCTTTATTGGCTATTTAGGTTTATTTTCTATAAATATTGCAGTAATGTCTTATATTTATGGTGAGCTTACTAAAAAAGAAGAAAGCAGTTAATACTATCAATTTTAGTTGTAAGTAAAGTCTAAGTTCTTTTACTTATTTTTTGCTTACGACAATAATTTTACCATAGATTTACCTTTTTAGCGGTATTAATTCGTCTATCTTCGCCAAAGGCAACTGGGCTTATTTTTAATATATATCCAGATTTAAATCGTTTATGTTCGTTAAGGTCAATAAGGCGGGAGTATTTTTGTACTTCCTCGTTTGTAAGGGGGATAGACGACTTTTCTATAACTTGACTATCGGGTATATACTCCTCTATTTTGAGACGTATTATCTCATCTATTTGTTTATAATCGAATGGGTCTATCTGGTTTTTGCTAAGTTCAGCTGATGGTATTCTTTCTATAATAGTTTTGGGGATCATATCCTTTTTGTATAAAGCGTTTATATACTTTGCTAGAGCAAAGACCTGCTGTTTATACAGATCACCTATTACCAATATATCCGCTTGAAGGTCACCACATATGGTTGCATATCCCATAGCCAGTTCTGATTTATTACCTGTGCCTGATATTAGTCTATTTTCCTCATTGGCAATGGCTCTTAATATACTCATTCTATCTATGGCCTGTATGTTTTCGAATACAACGTTATTAGTGGGTTTATCAAAGTATTTTATATAGCGTTTATATTTTTCAGGGATTGCACCTATCCATTGATTATTATCATTTTCTTCTATTGGGATTACTAAATATTTAACTTCAAAGTTTTTACATAGTCTAACAGCGTCATCGAAGGACTCTTTTGACGAATATCTTGATGGACTTATTATTGCCAAAACATTATTTTTACCAAGGGCTTTTACGTCTATGGCTAATACTGTTGCTGAGTCTATCCCTCCTGATATGCCTACTACTGATTTCATAATGGAGCATTTTTTATGATAGTCCCTTTTACCGGTTATAAGGGCATTATATATACTCTCTTCTTTAGAACATAGTTTAGCAGGTATATGTTTTGAAGTTTTGGTTTTTATATTAAGTTCGCATATTAGGAGGTCATCGTTAAAGGATTTAGCTCTTGCAAATATATTACCGTGTTTATCTGAGGCCATACTGTTACCATCGAATATTATTTTATCATTACCGCCCCACATATTAACGTAGAATATGGGTATACTATTTTTATTTGCCTGTTCTCTTATCATATTTTCTTTATGTAGTTCTTTCCCAACGTGATAAGGGGATGCATTTAGTACTAATATAAGGTCAGCCCCTTTATTGGCTATAGTTTTAGTAGGCCTACAGGGATATATTGGATGGTCATCGTCATCATTTTTGTACCAAAGGTCTTCGCATATCTCAACGCCAAACTTAATATTATTAACCTCAAATATATTTACTTGTTTACCGGGTATAAAGTATCTAAAGTCATCGAATACGCCATAGGCTGGCAAGCATATTTTAAAGCCTCTGCCGATTATTTGTCCGTAGCTAAAAACGCAATAGGCGTTATAAAGATGTTGTCTATCTATCCGCCATTTGGACTTATCATAAGCCGGTTGACAGTATCCCAAAACCACAGCCATATAGTCTTTTGTATGGGGTGCGATTTTATTAAGGGCGGTTATGTTAGCTTCTATAATCTCTGGCCTAAAGAGCAGGTCTTGAGCAGGATATCCAATGGTAACTAATTCAGGAAAGGCGAGTATATCAAGGTTTTGATCTTTGCCTTTTATTAAATACTCTATGACTTTTTCTGTATTACCAACAACGTCTGCTATGGTGGGATTAACTTGACCGAGTCCGACTTTTATAAGCTTATTCATGTTGGTTTAATGTAATACTAATTTATAAAAGAGTCAAGTTATATACGCTGAATAGGCTATTCCCATATTTTAAGCTAAACATATTTTGTTTTGATAAAGCATTTTTTTTATAAAAAAAAAGTTATAATTAGCTTAGTTATTTTCCATTTTAGCATTATATTAACCCTATCTATTTATAGACAAAACAATACAATTATTTATAATAAAATTATTATAAAGGGGGATTTTATGTTATTAACTAAATGTTACTTAAGAGTTTTAGTAATGGTTTTATCAGTTAGTTTTCTTTTTATAGCTAGCTGTGGAGACAATAATGCGATTGATAATGCTTTGGGTAATAAGCATAATAGCACTATAAAAAGTGCAAAGCTTAGCTCTTCAGCTACTGAGGTAAAGGGTTATATACGATGGGGAGTTCATGTAAGGGCTAATGCTAAAGCTGGTGGAGATGGTAAGAGTTGGCTTAGTGCTTTTAACGATCTTCAAAAGGCTATTGATACTGCTAAAAAGTATGGAAAAATAGTATATGTTGCTAAAGGTACTTATAGGCCTACTAGTTGGCCTAATGGTGGTAGTGGTGAACGTAATAAGCACTTTTCACTAAGGAATGGTGTAGTTGTTCTTGGCGGATATACCGCTGATGGTGATAAGCGTGATAAAAACCCTACTAAGACTATTTTAACTGGTGATATTGGTAATACAAGGGTTTTTAATGTTTTTTATAATAAAGACTTAAATAAAACGGCAAAGTTAAAGTATGTTACAATTACTAAGGGTAAGGCTGATGGTACTAAAGATAGTGGTGGGGGGATGTATAATGTTAATAGTTCTCCAAGTTTAATAAGCGTTAACTTTAACAATAATGAGGCAACAAAATACGGTGGGGCAATGTATAATAGTAATAGCAAACCCACTTTAATTAGGGTTAACTTTAAAAATAACAAAGCTAGTGATAGTGGTGGGGCGATGTTTAATGCGGATAAAAGTAGCCCTATGTTAGTCAACTGTAAGTTTGATGATAATACGGCTGATAGAAATGGTGGGGCAATGTATAATAAGTATAGCACTACAAGGTTAATAGACTGTGTTTTTACTAATAATACTGTTAGCCTTTATGGAGGGGGGATGTATAATTATAATAGTAGTCTTATATTAGCAAACATTAGTTTTAATAGTAATATGGCTAAGCTTGGAGGAGGGGGAATGATTAACAATAATAGCTCTCTAAAGATAGAAAGCTCTAGGTTTAAGAGTAATATGGCTAATAAAAATGGTGGGGGAATGTATAATCATAATAGCTCGCCTAAGTTAAATAATGTTAGTTTTACTAGTAATACGGCTAATGGTGATGGTGGGGGAATGTATAGTTATAATAGCTCTCCAACGTTAAATAATCTGACCTTTACTAGTAATACGGCTAATGGTAATGGTGGGGCAATGTATAGTTATAATAGCTCTCCAACGTTAAATAATCTGACCTTTACTAGTAATACGGCTAATGGTAATGGAGGAGGGATGTATAATCATAATAGTAGCCCTATCTTAAAAAACATTAGCTTTACTAGTAATACGGCTTCTAAGGGAGGGGGAATAAATAATCTGCATGCATCTCCAAAGTTAGAAGATGTTATGTTTAGTGAAAACTCGGCTGATTGGGGAGGGGGAATGTATAATCATAATAGTAGCCCTATCTTAAAAAACATTAGCTTTACTAGTAATACGGCTTCTAAGGGAGGGGGAATAAATAATCTGCATGCATCTCCAAAGTTAGAAGATGTTATGTTTAGTGAAAACTCGGCTGATTGGGGAGGAGGAATGTATAATACTGGTGGAACTATAACGTTAACAAAAGTTAATTTTAATAGCAATAAGGTTAATGATGCTAATGGTGGGGGAATGTATAATATTGGTGTCACTATAACGTTAACAAATGTTAATTTTAATAGTAATAAGGCTTATTATGATGGTAATGGAGGAGGTATGAGTAGTTATAACAGCACTCTAACATTAACAAATGTTAATTTTAATAGTAATGAGGCTTATCATGGAGGGGGAATGGATAATTGGAAGTGTACCTCAACATTAAAAAATGTTAGTTTTAATAGTAATATGGCTGCTTGGGGAGGGGGAATGCGTAATGTTGAAGGTACTCTAACGTTTTTAACAAATGTTAGCTTTAAGAAAAACATTGCTGGTAGCATTGCTAAGAGTCAACTAGGCGAAGGTGGGGCTATTTTGAGCTTTAGGTATAACACAAAAATAATAGGTACTCCTATCTATGAAACAGGTGATGATATGAATAAAAAGGTTATTAAGATCAATGAATGTAAGGTTTGTTTTCCGTCAGATTTTGGCTATGTACAGTCAGACCTTGAGTTAACTCGATCTTAAACTGAATAAGTATATTTACATAGCATTAGCTTTGTAAGTGGATTAAGAGAAGTCTAATAAGGCTTCTCTTTTTTTATGCCATTATATAAGAACCTTTATTGCAAAAAGTTAGAAGATAAATAAAAAAGTTTTTTTTTACATTAAAAAATAAATATTAGTATATTTTTTATCATTAAGATAATTCAAAAAATAAGTATTTTAAGGAGAAGTTAGATGAATAAAGAAAGAGTGGTAAAAAGTATAATAATATCACTTTTTATTTGTATGTTTTTTATAGCTTGTGCTAAGCCTAGTTCCATTAAGGCTATGGACAATCAAAAGACTAATCAAAAAGTATATAAATGGAAGCTTGCTCAAACATGGGGGGCCAACTTTCCAATATTTAGTGATATACCAAAGAATATGGCAAAGATGGTTAAAAGTATGTCTAACGGCAGACTAATAATAGATATTGACCCTTCTAACATACACAAGGCACCTTTTGGTATTTTTGACTTTGTAAAAAGTGGTAACTATCAAATGGGTCATGCCGCATCATATTATTGGAAAGGAAAAGACTTTAATACTCTATTTTTCACAACTGTACCTTTTGGTATGATAGCCATAGAGCAGTATGCGTGGTTTTATTATGGTGGAGGTATGGAGTTAATGAAAGAGCTTTATTCAAAACACGGTCTTTTATCTTATCCTGGTGGTAATACTGGTAATCAACCAGGAGGATGGTTTAAAAAAGAGATTAATACCCTTGAAGACTTTAAAAACGTTAAAATGAGAATACCGGGTTTTGCTGGAGAAGTACTTAGTAAAATTGGTGCAAAGACTGTTAACATACCTCCTGGTGAGTTATATCAAGCTCTTGATAGGGGTGTAATTGATGCTCTTGAGTGGGTTGGACCTGCACATGACTTACCTATGGGTTTTCACAAGATTGCTAATTATTATTATACAGGGTGGCATGAGCCTGCAACTGAACTTCAGTTTTTAATCAATAAAAAGGCTTTTGATAAGTTACCAGCTGACTTACAGCAAATATTAATAACAGCGGTTAGACTATCTGCTTATGATATGTTATCTCAGTCTATGCATGAAAACGGCATTAATTGGGAAAAGATTAAAAAAGACTATCCAAATGTTAAGATAAAAACTTTTTCTCCTGATATTATAGCAAAGCTTAAAGAGGTAACCAAACAGTTATTAAAAGAGCATGCTGCTAAAGACCCTATGGGAAAGAAGATTATTGATAGCAAGCAAGCTTATCTAAAAAAGGTTAGAAAGTGGACAGAGATTTCTGACTATGCATACCTAAAAGGTAATTAATACTTACTAAGCCTGGTTAAGACACTAGGCTTAGTGCCATATAGTTTGGAGACTAGTTATGCTTATAACTTTAGAAAAAATAATTAATAAAACAATTGATATATTAGGGTTAATATGTGTTGTTTTGATGATATTATTACTTTTAAATGTTTTTTATGATGTTATAATGAGATATGTGCTTAATGACAGCTCAATTGGTATGCAGGAGTTAGAATGGCATTTATTTTCACTGGTATTCTTATTAGGGATTGCTTATACTCTAAAGGAGGATGGCCATGTTCGTGTAGATATGTTATATGAGAAGTTTAGCCCTAAGAAAAAAGCCATATTAAACATTTTAGGTATCACTATTTTCATAATACCTTTTTGTATAGCTGTTCTAATTGGCTCTTGGAGCTATACAATAGATTCTTTTAATATAAATGAGGAGAGTGGTGATCCTGGTGGACTACCATATAGATTTATAATAAAGGGCTCTATTGTTTTATCTTTTGGATTTCTTATTCTTTCGTCAATAGGTTTTACACTAAGAAGCTTAAGAGTTCTCTTGACTAGCAAAGGGAAGTAATCCTTATCATAGTTTAGTTTTGATAGTATTTTAATATACTAACAAAAGCCCATAGGAGATTATATGTATGGTTTAATTATGTTTTTACTTGTTTTGATATTACTTATGGCTGGTTTTCCTGTGGCATTCACTTTTGCTGGGGTTGCTTTATTATCTGGGTTTATAATATTTGGCCTTGAGGACAGTATTAGTTTATTTTCACTTATGCCATATAGAATTGACGAAAGCCTAATGCAGAACAAGATATTAATGGCAATACCCTTGTTTATTTTTATGGGCATTGTTTTACAAAAAACAAAGATGGCAGAACGTTTATTAGAGTCTATGGGTAGTCTTTTTGGTCCTATAAGAGGTGGTATTGCTATCTCAGCTATATTAGTGGGAGCTTTATTAGCCGCTACTACTGGAGTGGTTGGAGCTAGCGTTGTAGCTATGGGAATTATTGCCTTACCTGTTATGTTAAAAAATAAATATAATACCGAGCTTGCATGTGGGACTATTTGTGCCTCAGGTACTCTTGGTCAAATAATACCACCTTCTATTATACTAATTATTTTGGGTGATGTTCTTAACCAACCAGTGGGAGACCTATTTAAAGCCGCAGTATTACCTGGTGGATTATTAATTATAGTATATATTATATATATAGTCATAATATCCTATATCAATAAGGACTACGCTCCTCCTATCGTAACTAGTCATACTACTAAGGTAGTTATTATAAAGTCATTAAAGGCTATTGTACCTCCTTTAGTTTTAATTATTATAGTTTTGGGTTCTATATTTGCTGGTATTGCTACCCCTACTGAGTCAGCTGCTGTTGGTGGTGTTGGAGCTATTATTTTGTCTTTTTTCTATAGGGAGTTTTCATTTAAGATGTTAAAAGAGACGGCTCTTGACACTGTTAAGATTACTGGTATGGTATTTGCTATTTTAGTTGGTGCTACTGCTTTTTCTTTAGTATTTACTAAGTCTGGTGGTCATGATCTTGTTAAGGATTTATTATTAGCTTTACCAGGCGAAAAGTGGGGATTTATTATTTTTTCTATGATTATAATAATGCTTTTGGGATTCTTTGTTGATTTTATTGAAATATCATATATTGTTGTTCCTATATTGTATCCTATTGCTTTAGCTCTTGATATAAACATGTTATGGTTTGGTATTTTAATTGCTATGAACTTACAAACGTCTTTTTTAACTCCACCGTTTGGATTTAGTCTATTTTACTTAAAGGGGGTTGCTCCTGATAATGTTAAGACTACCCAGATTTATAAAGGGGTTACCATGTTTATAGTAATACAATTTTTGGTATTGGCGTCCATTGTTATTTTTCCTAAGTTTTATGGTCTTTCTTAACAGGTTATCTTTTAAGCCTTAAAAAGGGATGCCATATGGCTAACCAATCACATTTTATTACCTGTACTAGGCCCATTGAAGAGGCTGATATAATTATTTTAGGTTGTCCTTATGATGGGACTTCCTCTTACAGACCAGGTTCAAGGTTTGCTCCATCTTCTATAAGGGGGGTATCTGACGTACTAGAGAGCTATTCACCTTATCTTGATCTTGATCTTATGGATAAGGCTATTTGTGATTTGGGTAATTTAGACCTGCCTTTTGGGGATAAGCATAAAATACTTAATACTATTGGTTTTAGGGTAAATGACCTTTTACAAAAGGGTAAGAAGGTTTTATCCCTTGGTGGAGAGCATCTTATAAGCTATCCCATTATAACTAAATATGCTAAATGTTATTCCGATTTAGTAGTAGTTCATATTGATGCTCACTGCGACTTAAGAGATAACTATCTTGGTGAAAAGCACTCCCACGCTACAGTGTTAAGACGGATACATGAAATTAACTCTATAAATACTATTTATCATTTTGGTATGAGGAGTGGTACAAAAGATGAGTTTGCTTTTGGACAAAGAAAAAAGACCTTTTATCCCTTTAACCTAAATAAGATGGAAAAAGTTATAAAAGCTATACCTAATAGTGTTCCAATCTACCTTACCCTCGATTTAGATATACTTGATCCGTCGGTATTACCTGGTACAGGGACTCCTGAACCAGGAGGCATATCCTTTATGGAGTTAATAAATGCTATTTATTTATTAAAAAATAAAAATGTTGTAGGATGCGATGTAGTAGAGCTATCCCCTGATTATGACTTATCTAAGGCATCGAGTATAATTTCGGCAAAAGTTGTTAGAGAGTTATTACTTATAATTTAAAGCTTATCAAACTACCTAAGATTTTTCTAACTTTTTTGTACGCTTAAGTTTAAACTTCTCTCCCATATTGATAAGGACTTTTAATTCGTTATTAATATTATTGATGACGTTATTTCGAGCTCTTGTTTGTTTTTCTAAGCGTAACTTATTTATGGGGAATATATTAGACAATCGTTCTTCAGCCTTTAAAATCTTAACAAGCTTTTTTTGATAAGCAAGAATATTTTGTATTAGTTTATTTTTATCCATAATATTTTATCCTAACTCAATATATTCAATTTCTGCTTTTTCTTTAAGAGAGTCCAAAATTGTATTTAATACTTGTTTTTTTGCACCCCTATAAAGAAATTCGGCAAGCTTTTCTTTTACTGATTCAAAAGGAGCAATATAATTTTCAACCTTATCCAAAACCTGGATTATATGAAAGCCGAACTCTGTTTTAAAAATATCACTAATTTCATATTTCTTTAGATCAAATGCACGACTCTCCACTTCTTGACAAACTTTATTAGCGGTAATATATCCAATATCCCCGCCTCTTAACGAGCTTTGACATTCGGATATATCCTTAGCAACCTCTGCAAAGTCTTCCCCCTGCCTTACTCTTTTAAGAGCCGACTCTATTTTTAAAAGGGCATCTTCTTCAGATACTATTTTTATTAATATATGCCTAACTTTGACCGCCCTACCTATAGAAAAATGTTGTTTATTTTGCTCATATAACGCAGTTAAAGCTTTATCATAGTCAATGTAGTCTGACAGGCTGTTTTCAACTACTTTATAAATAATTAGCTTATTAGTAATATCGTTAATAACATTAGCCGTCTCATTTTTATTGTTTATGTTATAAGTTATTTTAGAGAGTTCTAGTTCTATCTCACGATTACTAGGTATAAGATTATTCCTTTTGCCGTATTGGACTATTAATAATTCATCAGTTAGCTGTTGGAGTAGTTCTATTTTAAGATTTTCTATTTTTTGTTTATTTATCTTTTTATCGAAGTTATTTTTTTTATACAAGTCTATAAACTTTTTTAATTTATAGTTAACAGTTTCTTTGCTAATAAGTTCTCCGTTAACCTTTACAGAAAACATAGTCAAACTCTTTTATGGTCTATTTTAGAATACAAAACATTAATTATAATTAGTTTATATACTAATATTCCTTTACTATAAAGTCAACTAATATTACTAATAATGTTTATAGAAAAAGCATTCTAAGGCGATCAATGACTATAAGTAAATAGCTTAGTTATTTTAACGGAGCAGTTTTTTTTCTAAGGGTATAGTTTTCCTTGACTAATTAGTTATAATAATGTAACTTTAGTTTGCTACTTTATTATAAGACTATATTAATTTAAATAAATAATTTATTTTGAGTGAGACTTATGTTTAAATCTAATCTTGTTGCAATAGTTACCCCTTTTAAGGATGAAAAGGTTGACTATAATAGTTTTGAAAAGCTTATTAACTTTCAAATTGATAACGGTGTTAACGGAATAGTAGTTTGTGGTACTACTGGTGAATCTGCTACTCTTTCTCATGATGAACATAATGAGGTGGTTCGCTTTACAGTAGAAATCACTAAAAATAGGGTGCCTGTAATTGCTGGTACTGGCTCTAACAGTACAAAAGAAGCAGTAAACTTAACCCGTCACGCAAAAGAGGTAAAAGCTGATGGAGTTTTAATGGTAACACCTTATTATAATAAGCCTAGTCAAGAAGGCCTTTATAAACACTTTATTAACGTGGCTGATGAGGTTAATATTCCTATAATACTATATAACATCCAATCTCGTACAGCTGTTAATATGGACGTGAATACTGTTATAAAGCTGTCTGAACATAAAAATATAGTTGGTATTAAAGAGGCATCTGGTAGTTTAGAACAGGCGATGAGAATTATAGAAAGTGCTAAAGATTTCTTTATTTTATCCGGAGATGATGCTTTAACCCTGCCTATTTGTAGTATAGGTGGTCATGGGGTTATTTCTGTAATATCAAACGTTCTTCCAAAAGAGAGTTCTATTTTTGTACAAAACTGTCTTGATGGTAATTTAGCTAAGGCAAAGAACTTTTTATACACTTATTTAAATCTAATAAAGGGGATGTTTTTAGAGACTAATCCAGTTCCAGTTAAGCAGGCTCTTAGTTTTATGGGTTTATGTAGTTCACAAGTGAGACTCCCATTATGTGAGATGACATCTTATAATAAAAGCCGTCTTAGAGGTATTATGGAGAAGTCTGGTTTATTATAATTATGAAAATATATAACATACGTAATAACGAATCTATTTGCGAAATTAACAAGGAACAGTATAGTTTTTTAAAAGCTCACCTGTTGAGTGAAAACGATACAGATGAAGACTTTTCTATTAACTTAGAAACGATAAAAACATTACAAGAGAATGCAGTTTCTGAAGAAGAAGTCAATTTATTCGAAATACTAAAAAACATGCTTGAAAAAGAACCTGGGAGTGTAGGGCTAGACTTTTATATTGAGTAGAGCTATGTATTTATGTCATAATTGTAATAAGGAGCAAGAGGACAGAAAAATAAGCTTTCGTGATGTTTGTGATAACTGCGATTATGATCTTCATGTATGCCTAAACTGCGGATTTTATGATGAGCATAGCTATAATGAGTGTAGGGAGTCATCAGCAGAAAGGCTTTTGGATAAAGAAAAAGCCAATGTATGCGAATATTTTAAGTTTAAAAGTGCTAGTGAGCAAAAAAAGAAAAATAATAGTAGTAAAAAAACTTTTGATGATCTGTTTGATTAAAAATAAATCTTATAAGGAGAGCTTATGTCCGATAATAATATATTATTAGAGTTTAGCATGTCTCCTTTGGATAAGGGTAAAAGCCTAAGTAAGTATGTGGCAAAGTCATTGGATATAATAGACAAAAGTGGACTGGATTATCGTCTTAATCCGATGGGTACTGTAATAGAGGGATCATGGGATAAGGTATTTGATGTTGTAAATCAGTGTTTTAGTAAAATGCAGGAAAGCTCGGATAGGATTTCTATTCAGATCAAAGTGGACTATCGTAAAAATAGTAACTCTCGACTGCTATCCAAGATAGCCTCTATCGAAGAACGGTTAGGAAAAAAACTAAAGGTCTAATTGATATACATTAACTGGTATAGTTTGATACTAAGAAATAAGGCTTTTTAAGACAGCTTATTTAAAAGTTATTAATGAAGAAAGTTAAAAATCTAGATTTGTATACTTACTCAAGGTATAGACCTCGAGTAAATAATATACTATTCTTTCCAATGAATACACTCACCTGGGCATTGGTCAATCTCTTCTTGTATAGCTTCTTCAGAACCTGCTCCAGAGTCAATAACATAAGCAATATCATCATCATCCATTCCAAAAACTTCTGGCAAGTTATCCGCACATTGGGCACAACTTGTACACTCATCCTTATCTATGTAGATTTCTTTTGCCATGTCAGCTCCTAATATTATAAAATAATCTAGTTTTTAAAATAATAAAACCTTTTAAAAAGACAATTAATTAATTTAAAAAAATCAGCTTAAGGGTATAACAGGTATTTTGTATCCAGAGTACTTTTTCTGAATTCTAAGCATCACTTTAGCATATCTAAAATATTGAACAAGGGGTATTTTTGAAGGACAAACATAACTACATGATCCGCATTCGATGCAGTCTAATAAGCCAATTTTTTTTACATCTTCAAATAAATTAGCATTACAAAGTTCTTTCATAGAATTGGGCATTAAATACATAGGACAAGCTCTTACACACGAGGCACAACGTATACACTGTCCTTCAGGAGTATCATCCAGTTCATTTTCTGAAAAAACTAGCACACCGGAAGTACCCTTAGTAATGGGTGCATTTAGATTTAGTTGACTAAATCCCATCATTGGTCCGCCAGCAATCACTTTTTTAGGAGTTTCAGATAGCAGGCACTCTCCTAGTAGATCTTTTATTAGGGTACCAATTTTAGTTTTATAGTTACCGGGATTTTTTACTATATTTCCGCTAACAGTAACGATTCTCTCTGTTAATACTTTATCGTGTACAACAGCCTCATAAACGGAGTATAGGGTGCCGACATTAGAGACTACACAGCCCACATCCATGGGCAGACCGCCTGAAGGTACTTCTTTTTTAAATATAGCTTCAATTATTTGTTTTTCTGCACCTTGTGGGTACCTAACTCTAAGAGGAACAACATTAATATTATCTTCCTTATTGCAAATATGCTCCATAAGTTTTATAGCATCTTTTTTATTATTTTCTATAGCTATTATTGCTTTATTAATATCCATCATGGTCATGAGTATTTTTAGTCCCTCGAGTATTTCTACGGCTTTTTCTATCATAAGTCGATGGTCACAAGTTAGGAAGGGTTCGCATTCAGCGCCATTAGCGATCAAGAAGTCAATAGTTTTATCTTTTGGGGGATTAATTTTTATATGGGTAGGGAAAGCCGCACCACCTAGGCCAACAATACCTGCATCTCTTATTTTTTGTAATATAGTATTTCTATCAAGAGTTCTCCATTCAATATTCTGTTTATACTTACCAATTAGTCCTTGAAACTCGCCTCTAAACTCGATTACCACCATTTCACAGGGAATACCTATGGATGAGTTTTCTATAACAATATCCTTTACGGTACCGTCAATGGAGGAGTGTATATTACTGGACATAATACCGGAAGCCTGAGCAATAACATCACCCGTATTAACGATGTCGCCCACTTTTACAATGCACTTAGCAGGGGAGCCTAAATGTTGTTGCAGTGGTATTTTTACAATTTTTGGATAATCAGCATTTTTTATTTCTTTAGAAGAGCTACGACCTTTATTTTCATTAGGATGAACGCCACCTTTTTTAAAATGCTTTATTTTAGTCATTAGTCTTCCTTAATTTATCTTTTAATAAAAAAGATTAATAAAAGTTACTTTTTTTGTCAAGTTTTGAGTCTAAGAGGTTAGATATTGTTAAACTTTTTAACATTGATGTGGAAAAGGTATTCTTATGAGAACTATTAAGAATCTATTATTGAGATTAAGAATTATATACCTTTATTAAGTCTTAAGGAATTTGCTTTTTCATAAAAGCGTAGGACGGATTATTTAAATATCATATATTCATTTTATATGTAAAACTTCAAAAATATACCTAATTCTTTATGAATAAACAAGAACCGTAAAAAGTAAACTACTAAAACTTCTTTACAATTAAAACTCTTATATCAATATATAAAAACTATGTTTGCTAACAACATAGGCAGATGGTGGCTTGACTGTTTTATTATAAGTTACTATCTTTAACTTTAGGACAATATTTTGACGGAGAAAATAATGAATCAACTTAACAACTGCAAAGATAAAGAAGAAGATAAAGATAAAACCTCAATGCAAGATAAATTATTAAAAGCTCGTAAAATTGTTATATCCAGTGAAGTGGACTCCAAGTTAGCCAATAGAGTAACCAATCAATTATTATTATTAGAAAATGAAGAGCCCAATAAACCAATAACAATATTTATAAACTCCCCGGGTGGAGAAATATTTTCAGGATTCGCTATTTTTGATATGATGAAGCTTATTAAACCTCTAATTAAAACCGTTGTAATGGGCTTTGCAGCTAGTATGGGCTCAATACTATCCTTAGGAGCTAATACAGGATATAGATATGCTCTTCCAAATGCTATGATGTTAATCCATCAACCTCTAATAAGCGGGGTATATAGAGGTAGTGCCGCTGATATAGAGATTCAGGCAAAAGAAATGATCAATACCAAAAATCGTATTATAAATATTTATGTAGAAGCAACTGGAAAGTCTCCAGAGGATATAAAAAATGACATAGATAGAGATTTCTGGATGACTGCTAATCAAGCACTGAAATACGGACCAAAAGCTCTTATTGATAAGGTTCTAACATCTACCGACGAACTTAACAATATATAATAAGAAATGCCTTGCGGCATCTCTTATTAGCTTTATAAGCTGGACAGCTTGTCAATGGATTCTTTTATTTTTTTGTCTGACAGATCATAATCAACCAGCTCACCACTAATATAATCCGAAAAGGCTTGTAAGTCTAAATATCCGTGTCCGCTAAGATTGAATAATATAGTTTTTTCTATACCTTCTTCTTTTGCAATATTAGCCTCGTCTATGGCGGACTTAATAGCATGAGCACTTTCTGGTGCAGGTATTATACCCTCTGACTTAGCAAATTTTACACCTGCTTCAAATACACTAGTTTGGTTGTAAGCTTTTGCCTCAATAAGTCCATCAGCATGCAACTGACAAATTAAAGGTGCGTCAGCGTGATAACGAAGTCCCCCAGCATGAATACCAGGGGGTATAAAATCATGTCCAAGGGTATACATATGCAATAATGGGGTTAAGCCCACTGCATCCCCAAAGTCATAAGTAAAAGCTCCCTTAGTTAGAGTGGGACAAGATTTAGGTTCAGCGGCTATTACTCTTAAGTCTTTACCGTTTATTTTATCCCGTATAAATGGAAAAGACAGACCAGCAAGATTACTTCCCCCTCCACAACTGGCTATTATGATATCAGGATAGTCATTTGCTATTTCCATCTGCTTTTTAGCCTCTAAACCTATAACTGTCTGATGTAACAGTACATGGTTTAGAACAGATCCAAGGGAATAGTTAGTATCATCCCTAGTAGCCGCATCTTCCACAGCCTCTGATATTGCTATACCAAGGCTACCCGGGTTATTAGGATCGTCTTTTAATATTTTACGTCCAGCATTAGTTTTATTGCTTGGACTAGGATAGACACTGCCACCCCAAGTTTCCATAGCTATTCTTCTGTACGGCTTTTGGGAATAGCTAACTCTTACCATATACACTACAATTTCTATGCCAAAGAATGATCCAGCAAGAGATAAAGCCGATCCCCATTGACCAGCCCCAGTTTCGGTAGATATACGCTTAATACCGGCTTCTTTGTTATAGTAAGCCTGAGGAATAGCAGTATTAGGCTTATGGCTTCCAGCCGGACTAACGCCTTCATATTTATAATATATTCTTGCAGGAGTATTTAAAGCCTCTTCCAATCTATATGCTCTAAATAATGGTGATGGTCTCCATAATGAATAAATATCCAATATTTCATCGGGTATACTTATCCAACGTTCTTCTGATACCTCTTGTAAGATTAGGGACATTGGGAATATTGCAGATAGGTCATCTGGTCCAGCAGGCTGTTTAGTACCTGGATGTAAAGGTGGTTTTGGTTTATTGGGCATATCAGCCATAATATTGTACCATTGTTTTGGTATATCTTTTGGTTCTAAGACAATTTGAGTTTTTTTCATTGGTGCCTCCATATATTTGCAAACATATAAATGATACTAAATTTAGTATTACCAGTCAATAACTTTTCTATATTGCAATAGATTGCCTTGCTGGACTATTATAAAATTAGGTTATTTTAGGAGTGTTATAAAGTTCCATATACTTTTTATAGCTGTTTTAGTATATAAATTGCATCGGAGTTATGGAGTATTAGTATAATAAAGCTGTTATAACTTTACATTTTATGAAGTTATCATAAAACGTCCTTTTATTCTATTTATGGATGTCGACCTTGGAGTGCATGTTTAGAACAGTAAAACTTTACTAACATCGTTAATAAATATCCAATAAAAACTAGTTTCTTGTTTAACTTTACTTATCTTATAAATATAAGCTAAAAAAACGAGGAAATAAATTATGACTAAAAAAAACTATTTTAATATCTTGATAATATTATTAATTAGTTTTTCGATGTTTAGAGGCAAGTGTGGAGCTAGTGATGTAATAAATCCCTTTACTTCTTCTTACGGCTATGCTCAAATAGCTGAACAAGGCGGAGTTTTTGTAAAAGTAGGGGTAACTGGTGGAGACGGAACAAACTGGCAAAAAGCTTATGGTAATTTACAAGATGGTATTAATGCGGCCTCAGCCAAGCCTAAGCCTATTAAGGTATATATAGCCCAAGGGACATATAAGCCTACTAGTCATCCAAATGGTGGTAGTGGTGATCGTTATAAGCATTTTTCATTAAGGAATGGTATAGAGGTTATTGGAGGCTTTCCCGGTGAAAATATTGGTGAGTCTAACGATCCTAATAGCTATAAGACTATTATAAGTGGTGATATTGGAACAGAAAACAATAATAGTGATAATGTCTACCACGTTTTTTATCATCCTAGTAGTCAACCCTTAGATAATACTTCAAAGTTAGAGGCTGTTACTATTACCAAAGGTAATGCTAATGGTACTTCTCCTCATGATACTGGAGGGGCAATGTATAATCATATTAGCTCTCCCACTTTAAATAATGTGACTTTTGATAACAATGAGGCTCAATATGGAGGAGGCATGTATAATAAGGAAAATGACAAGCTCACTCTAACAAATGTAACTTTTACTAATAATACGGCTAGAATATACGGAGGGGCTATGCGTAACTGGAAAAGCAGTTGCAAGTTAACAAATGTGACTTTTACTGGTAATATATCCACAGGGGAAAACACTTCTGACAAATTTGGAAGAGGAGGAGGTATAGCTAATACTTATAATAGCAATCCCACTTTAGATAATGTGACTTTTGATAACAATGAAGCCTCATACGGATCTGGGATGTATAATAGGAGTAGCAGTAATCCCACTTTAGATAATGTAACTTTTACTAGTAATGCGGGCATACAAGGGGGGGCTATGCGTAATCATGGCAGTAGTCCCAAGTTAACAAATGTGACTTTTATTGGTAATACGGCCTCAGAAAAGGGAGGAGCCATGGCTAATGAACATGATAGCCATCCCTCTTTAGATAATACTGTGGTTTTTAAGAAAAACATTGCTGGTAGTATTCAAAGTAAAAAAGAAGGAATAGGTGGTGCTATCTATAATGTTGTTGGTAAAGCTGGTGTTCCTGACTCAAACATAACAGGCACTCCAACTTATGGAACGGGTAATGATGAAAATAAAAAGGTTGATAATACATATAATCTTGTACAGTCAAACCTTGAGTCAGGCCAGTAAGTATATTTATTTAATCCGTTAAAACTAAGGGGAGCATGGCTCCTCTTTTTTTTATTATATTTACTTTTGCCTATGTTGGAGTGTGTGCTTGTATATTAGGACTTTTAATTGTACAATAGGTACTTTACAGAAAAGTAAAATTATCTTAAGTTTAAATATATGTATATAAAATAACAGCTTAGGAATGACTTATAAAGAGTATTAAATATGGAGACTCCTTTACTAAAGGATATTATACTAATATTCGGCTTATCAGTAGGTGTATTATTTTTATTTCACAGGATTAGAGTTCCTGAAGTAGTAGGCTTTTTATTTACCGGGATAATAGTAGGACCCCACGGCCTAGGCCTGATTGATGCAGTTAAAGAAGTAGAAGGCTTAGCTGAAGTTGGTGTGGTATTACTACTTTTTATTATTGGTATAGAGTTTTCATTAAAAAAGCTTTTAAAAATAAGAAAGTACGTTTTACTAGGTGGATTAATACAGGTTTTACTTACCGTTCTAATTATTTTTTTAGTTGTTCTACAATTGGGTATATCGATTGAAAAGGCTGTTTTTATAGGTTTTTTAATATCCTTGAGTAGTACGGCTATTGTATTAAAGATTGTTCAAGATAGAGCTGAAATTGCTAGCCCTCATGGACGTATGATTCTTGCAATACTTATATTCCAGGATATTATTTTTGTACCAATGATGCTTATAATACCATTTCTAGCTGGAGCAGGGGATAATATTATTAACTCTTTACTTTTGCTTACTGCAAAAACTATAGGCATTATTCTTTTTGTAATTGTTGGTACTAAGTGGATAATACCTATAATACTTTATCAAATTACAAAAACTCGTAGTAATGAGCTTTTTTTACTTAGTATGTTTGTCATTTGTTTTGCTTTAGCATTTATAAGTCATAAATTAGGTTTATCATTTGCTCTTGGAGGGTTTTTAGCAGGACTTATTATATCCGAGTCTGAATATAGCCATCAAGCTGTTAATAACATACTCCCTTTTAAGAGTATATTTACAAGCTTTTTTTTTATATCCATTGGAATGCTTTTGGACATTAACTTTTTATTAAGGGAACCCCTAGTCATTATACTGCTAACATTACCAGTACTTATATTAAAAAGTATTATCTCCTGTACTACTGGTATTATATTGGGTTTTCCTCTTAGGACGTCTTTATTACTTGGTTTTTCTATCTCCCAGGTGGGGGAGTTCTCTTTTGTACTCTTTGAGACGGGTATAAAGTATAATTTAATTTCCCATAATGACGATATTTATCATTATATACTATCCATAACAATACTAACCATGACCTTAACACCTTTTATAATAAAGCTTTCTCCGTATATGTCAAAGTTTTTATTAAAGTTACCTATACCAAAGAAGTTGCTTTTTGGGAGACATTCAGAATCGAAGGATAGCCAATATATTGGTTTAGAGGGTCATCTTATTATTATAGGTTTTGGTGTTAACGGTCGTAATTTATCCAGAGCGGCTAAAGTCGCAAAAATACCCTATGTAATTATAGAGATGAACTCTGATACGGTTAAACAGGAACGATCTAACGGTGAGCCAATTTATTTTGGTGATGCCAGTTATACCTCTATTCTTAATCATGTTAGTTGTGATAGGGCAAGAGTAGTTGTAATTGCTATTTCTGATCACTCCGCTACTAAGAGAATTATTAAATCGGTAAGGTCTATTAGTGATGAGCTTTATATTATAGCAAGGACAAGGTTTTTAGGTGAGGTGCTATTCCTATATGAGCTTGGTGCTAATGATGTTATCCCACAGGAGTATGAGACATCAATAGAGATATTTGCAAGGGTTATGACTAATTATTTAGTACCCAAAGATGAGATTGAACACCTTATTGCAGAAATAAGAGGTGATGAGTATGCAATGGTTAGATCATTATCAAGGGGAGCCACTCAGCTAAACCGCCTAGAATTCCATTTACCTGATAATATTCACATAAATACCCTTAGGGTTGATGCTGGTTCTTCTTTTGTTAATAAGTCCTTATCTGAGGTCCACATGAGAAAAGAGTATGGTATAACTGTTTTAGCTATAAAGCGTCAATCTAGTATTATAGCCGATATAACCGGAGATAGTAAATTACAAAAAAATGATATATTAATTCTTTTAGGAAAAAACCATGATATTGCTAAGCTAAACAGACTCTTAAAGAATTATTAAAACTTTTAACTTTATACCCTATAAAACAATCGAATGTATATCTTGTTTAACAAAATATACATTCGATTTAAATGCTAAAAGGCTTTTCATATCATAACACTCAAGTATATTTATTAATACATATAACTTTAATTTTCTTTAGTTTTATTTTTAATATAATTAAAAAAGTCATAAAGCTATTGCTGTTTATTGCTAATTATATTATATTTCTTTTTCCTTTAAATAAAAGTTGAGTTATAAAACCTTTTTTAAAGCAGGTTAAATTGTGGAAAACAATAATAATGTTGTAAAAGATGTTGGAAGATGGAAATGGTCTGAAATGTGGCAAACTGAAGACTGGTGGGCTATATGGATAGCTTTTATTATACTCATTGCTGGTATAATTATTTACTTACCTCAAAAAAACATAATGAAAGATAAGATTAACAAGGCTAATACAAAGTGGGCAGACAAGGTTAGAACAGAGCCTTTTAAGAATATTGCGTGGTATAAAAACTATGATGCCAAAAGAAGTGTACAGGCAAAGAAAATATCTACTGGCAAGTGGCTAAAGAAGTTTACAAGTAAACCTCATAAGTGGGCTACTAATCCTATAGAGGCATTTTATTTAAGTAAAGAAGAGGCTCAAAAAAGGACTGAGAAAGCTAAGTTAAAGTATGAAAAAGCTAAGGTTATGGCGGATGAGTCTTTTAACAAGGCAAAAGAAGCTCAAAATAAAGCTAAAGAGGCTAATTTTAAGAATAAAGAGTTAAATACTAAGGCAGAGCTGGCTATTAACAGCTGGAGAAATGAGGCTCATAGTAAGAAGTTTAAAAGCTTAAAGAAAAAGGCAAAGGGTATAAAACCTTATAACCGAATTGAATATTTAGTTGGTCTTGGTATATTTTTTGCATTATTATTTGGTGTTGCTATAAAGATTATGGGCAATTCACTTAGGAAGTTTATTATTGCTTTTGCGGGTGTATTTATGATAGCCATACTTGCATGGTTAATAAGTAACCAGGCTACTATGAAGTTTTATGGTATTGGTTATGCGGCATGGTCTATTATAATTGGGATGTTAATTAGCAATACAATAGGTACTCCTAATTGGATTAAGCCTGCTGTACAGACTGAGTTTTACATAAAAACGGGTTTGGTATTACTTGGGGCAAAGATATTATTTGAGAAGATTTTAATAATTGGTCAAGCTGGTATATTTGTTGCATGGGTAGTTACTCCAACTGTATGGTTATTAACTTATTGGTTTGGTCAAAAAGTTTTAAGGATTGCATCCAAGAGGTTAAATGCTACTATTTGTTCTGACATGTCGGTTTGCGGTGTATCTGCGGCTATAGCTACTGCTGCTGCGTGTAAGGCTAAAAAGGAGGAGTTAACTTTAGCTGTAGGACTATCTTTAATATTTACAGCTATTATGATGGTTGTTATGCCTGCTATTATAAAGGCGTTTTTTCCTGTGGATATGCAAATGGTCTTAGGGGGAGCCTGGATGGGGGGTACTATTGATGCAACTGGTGCTGTTGCAGCTGCTGGAGCTTTTTTAGGTGAGAAGGCTCTTCATGTTGCCGCAACTATTAAGATGATACAGAATGTTCTTATTGGTGTTATTGCACTATTTGTTGCTGTTTATTTTACTACTAAGGTTGAGGTTGCTGAAACAGGGCAAAAAGTTGGGGTTTTGGAGATTTGGTATAGGTTTCCAAAGTTTGTTATTGGTTTTATTATTGCCTCTATTGTATTTTCTTTATTTTATTCTTCGGCTGAGTCTGAGGCTGTTGGTTTAGGATATTCCATGATTGATCAGGGTACAGTTAAGGGGATGAGTGATCTTTATCGAAGTTGGTTTTTTTCACTTTCTTTTGTTAGTATTGGTTTAGCTACTAATTTCCGTGAGCTTAAGGAGCATTTTAAAGGTGGTAAGCCCCTTATACTATATATTACGGGGCAGAGTTTTAATCTTGCACTTACGCTTTTGATTGCCTATCTTATGTTTTATGTGATAACTGACGTTGCATCACGAATATAATAAATGGCGAGTAAAAATAACATTAAGGAAAGGCTAATTAGGCTTTCCTTAGTAAAAAAGTGGATAGTATTATTATCATCTATAGTAATAATTTTTTTAAGTGGAATATGGTTTATACCAGCAATAGGAGAGAATATACCTATATTATCTGATATAGTTAAGGTTGCCAAGGATAATCAAATTGATGTTGGAGCATATTTTTATACAGAGATTGAGCAATCTTATGAGGGGGAGCATAATTTAAGAGATTCTATATCTGCTCGGGAAGACATTAATGGTTTAATTATGTCTATATGCGGGATTATAGTATGTTTAGTTATTTTGTTAATTGGTTATAGATATTTACCGCAATAAGAAATAGGTATAGCTAATATATTATAAAGGCCTTCCAAATTTAGATTTTGTAGATGTAAAATGCACTATCTTTACGTTATATGCTTTATCATCAGTTAATCTTATAGAAAAAAACTCTTTCTATATTTATATGCACTCACCTTGCTGAGTTCTAGAGCGTAAACTAACATCTGCTTGTTAATAAATATACAAAAAATAAGTTTTTTTTTTATTGAATTTGAAGTATTTTTAAAGTTTTTTTATAAAAATAAGAAAATCAGTTATGACTAAAAAAGTATAACCGGCACAATTAGTATAAATAGATTTGCCTATGTTATTTTTCTATATTAATTTTGATATATATTTTGGTCATAGGTTTAACAATTGCTCTAAGAAGGTTTATTTATATAAATAGCCCTTTATAATAATTCTTTATCTAAATGATAGAGTAATAGTTAACAGATAGTTAAAGCTATTTTTTTGTGGCTTAAAATTAATACGGAGCTTATTATGTCTAAGGTACTTATTGTGGATAGTGATCCTGGTTTAACAGTATCCCTTGAGTTTATTATGAAAAAAGAGGGATATGATGTATTAATTGTCTCCAGCAAAAATGAGATATATAATACAGCAGTAAAACATAAGCCAGAGCTTATTATACTTGATGTAATATTACCAAACTGCACTGGCTTTGACATTTGTCAGAGGATTCGTGAAGGTTCTGATTTATCTAATATAAAGATTATTTTTTTAACGTCAAAGGGTAGGGATAAGGATATAGCCAAGGGTATGGCTTTAGGTGCTGATCTTTATATTGTAAAACCCTTTTCTACTGATGAATTAATAAATAAGGTACAACAGTTATTACAGGGGGTGATGTTATGAATAAGCGTTATCCTTTGTGGATGATACTTAGTCTTTTTTTACCAATATTATTAATGGCTATTATATCCACTATATTTTGGTTACAGCTGGACACTAGAGAGATAGAGTTTTTTTATCATCTGTTTGAGAAATATATTATATTGGCTTTAGTGGGTATTTTATTGGTTATTGGAGTGTTAGGCTTTTTACTAAATTGGTTAATAACTAATTTGATAGTTCCTCTAAACAGATTAGCTGAGGAGACCATATTGATGACAACTGTCAATCCTAGTCATCGTATTAAAGAGAGGGGTAGTAAAGAGATAAAGAGTCTTGCTAATGTTATGAACGATGTTGCAAAGAGGGTATACGATATTAATATGGGTATAGATGAGAGGGTTAATAAGGCTGGTATTAGGCTTGAGAACGAGAAAAATACATTAGCGGCATTAATATCCGGTTTAGCAGATGGTATTATGGTTTGTAATATAGAGGGGCAGATTATTTTATATAATCATAGCGTTAAGAAGATGTTTTTTGCTGAGGGTACTGACTGTGGTAGTATAATTGGTCTTGGAAGGTCATTATTTGGTGTTATGAATAAGGATTTAGTTGTTCATTCTCTTGAGGATATTAAGCATAGCCTTGATAGTACTGGTTCTGCTATTACTGCACAGATTGTTGTTAAGGCAAAGACTAATAAGCTGTTGAGAACACAAATTGTACCAATTCTTAATCACTCAAAAGAGATGATTGGCTTTATTGTGATTGCTAATGACGTAACTGAACAGGTTGAAGGGGATGTTATACGTGATAGTTTATTTCAATCTTTGGTGGAGCAAACTAGGTCGTCAATAGCTGTTATACGTACTGCTGTAGAGGTAATTATTAGATTCCCAGATATGGGTATTGATCAGAGGGATAAGTTTAGAGAGGTCATTTTAAATGAGACTGTTAATGTTACTGACAGGTTTGATAAAGAGATTAGGGGTAGTCACAGGCATTTTAAGATACATTGTTTATTTGATGATATGTCTGGACAAGACTTTTTATCAGCTCTTAAGAGGAGGGCATTGGATAAGCTTAGTTTAGACATTAGCACTGAGATTAATAATAATGGTCAATGGATGAAGCTAGATTCTCATTCATTTATCCAGTCTATTTTATTTTTATTAAATCGTTTAAAAAGTGGTTTTGCTGAGGGTGATATTAAGTGTAGGCTTGATAGTAAGAATCATTTTATTAATGTTGACTTAATATGGGATGGTAAGGCTATTGATGTGGATACTTTAAACAGTTGGGCTGATGAAAAAGTGTTTACAAATAAGGATGTATCAATAACCTTTAGGGAGGCTATGAAGAGGCATGATGCTGAGATATGGTCTGGATTATTAAAAGATGAGGATAAGTTTTATATTCGCTTATTACTAAAGTCTTATGCCCCCCCTGTTCAGGTTGATTTAGTTATACCTACTATTAGCAGTAGGCCTGAGTTTTATGACTTTGATATGTTCCATCAGGCTGGTCAGACCGATGAACTGGACAATAGGCTTTTGACTGACTTAAGTTATACAATTTTTGATACAGAGACAACTGGTTTACACCCATCAGAAGGTGATGAGATTATATCCATTGGTGCTATTAGAGCTATAAACGGAAGATTACTACGGGATGAGGTTTATGAGCAATTAGTTAATCCTAAGCGTAGTTTATCGCCTGAGACTGTTGAGATAACTGGTATTAGGTATAGTATGCTAAATGGACAGCCAATTATTGATGATGTTTTACCTATTTTTCATAACTTTGTTGATGATAGTATATTGGTTGCACATAATGCCGCATTTGATATGAGGTTTTTGCAGTTAAAAGAAAAGAGAACTGGTATTAAGTTTATAAATCCTGTATTGGATACTTTATTATTATCTGCTGTCATACACCCTAATCATGAGAGTCATAGTTTGGAGGATATAGCAAAGCGTCTTGGAATAAACATTATGGGGCGTCATACAGCATTGGGGGATGCCATTGCTACTGGAGAGGTATTTTTAAAATTATTGTCATTGCTTAAGGAAAGGGGGATAACCACTCTTAAAGAGGCAAGGCTTGCATCTGAGAAGACTTATTATGCAAGGATAAAGTTTTAGAGTGTTATTTAGGGTTTTATTTTGATAAAGCTTTTTT
Source organism: Spirochaetota bacterium (assembly GCA_965208615.1). GTDB lineage: Bacteria > Spirochaetota > UBA6919 > UBA6919 > CBDBPB01 > CBDBPB01. Next base: position 26,300 of record CBDBPB010000008.1, on the reverse strand, counting down.
AAAAGGGGATGTTATGGCTTACGAGGCTGAATTTAAGAGTATTATTAGTTTTATAACTTCTGCTAATAACGTATTGGTTATTCCGCATATTGATCCTGATCCTGATGCTATAGCAAGTGCTTATGCCATTCTTATGAGTTGTTTAAGGCTGGGTAAGAGGTGTAAGATTGGTTTTCAGTCAGAGCTAGATTCTAATAATTATTATCTTTTACCCAATGAGTCTTATATTACGTATTCTGAATATTCTAATCCGCCTTATGATCTTATTATTTGTGTTGATATAGGTAGTAGTAATAGGGTGGGAAAGTATTTATCTCTTATTGATGATCGTATTACAGTTATTAATTTAGACCACCATATTGATAATGATTATTTTGGAACGGTAAATGTTGTAGCTATGGACTATTCATCTAGTTCAGAGTTAGTGTATGATTTTTTAAAGGTTAGTGGTTGTGATATTACTAAGGACATAGCTCTTGCATTATACACTGGTATTGTGTATGACACTGGTTCTTTTCGTTATGACCTTACTACAAAGCATACCCATGAGGTTGTTGCCGAGATTATGAATTATGATATAGATACCAATTCCATTTATGAGAGGTTATTTGAGAGTTTTACTTATGCTGCATTAAGGCTTAATAATAGGGTAGCAATGACTTTGGAGTTATTTTGTGATGGTAAGGTAGCCTTAACTTATTTGAGGCAGTCTTTTTATAGTGAGTGTGGTGCTGGTGAAGAGGATCGTAATTCATTAGTTAAGATTGGTGCTAGTATTAGGGGTGTTGATTTTTCTATATTTGTTAGGGAGGTTGAGGATTCATTAATTAAGGTTAGCTTGCGGAGTAAGAGTGATTTTAAGGTTAATGAGGTTGCAAGGTGTTTTGGTGGTGGTGGCCATGACAAGGCAGCTGGTTTTACGTTATCCGCTTCATTTGATAGTGCAAGGGCTATTATTGTGGATGAGGTTATACCTAGGTTTAGGTTAAAGGCTCATTAGATTATTGAGCCTTGTTATAAGATTATTTTTATTGGTTATCTTTTTTAAAGGTACGGATTAGTTGTTTTAGTTTAGATTTTTGTTCTATAGTTAGTCTGTGGAACTGGCAATCTATTTCGTTAAATTGTATACTATTATCTGTATTTACTAGTAGTTGGTGTATCCCAACGTCAATGCTATCAATATTAACTTCTTTTGGAGGATCAATTTTGATAGTAAACTTATCATCACTAACCTCTTCATCTTTGTTTAGTAGGACTTTTATACCTTTTTCATGTAGTTTTATTAAATAGCCCCATGTAAGGTCCTTACGATAGACTTTCCAAAATGCATTTAGTTTATTATTTTTACGTCTTTTAGCACTTGCATTCATTGGGAGCTCCTTTACTTAAAGTAATATGGTGAGATACTTTCATAATTTAGATTAATTTTTATATTTTTAATCTTTCTAATTAAAAATATAGCCTCATTTTTTAATAAAACAAATTCTTTGATATAATTTACTATAAATTGTAGAGTTATTTTATTGTTATTTACTATTTTATAATAAAAGACATTTGGATAATTTATTTATTTTGGAAGGGATATTATTTAATAACTTACTTATCATTTTATGATAAAGTCTCTTTGCTATACTCCGCTAAAACCCTTGTAATACTTAGCTATATTAAGGTATAGCCCTTGCTAATAGCTATAAAATAACTTTTTTTTAAAAGATTGGCTTTATTTATTTTTTGTGTTAACTTTTCTTATGAAATTTAAAAAGGTATACTTTTATGAAAAAAAAACATTATTTGTGATGTTGATCTTAACTTGTGGGCTAACAATACAGGGACTCTGTGATGAAGATATTGACTTGCTAACTGGTAAAAATGTTAAACCTAATTCTGATAATAAGTCTGATTCTGGTACAGAAAGATTAGGAGTATGTGAAAAGCATGTAGAAAAGGCTTGGAGCAGTAGTTTTAGCATTAAGTTCGATCAATCTAGTAAAACTGAAATCATAGAAATATCTGCTAAAAAGATAACTTGTGAAGAAAATAAGAAAAAGAGTGAGTGTTCTGATGATGGACAAAGTTGGTCGGGTGCTTCAACAACATGTAGTGAAGATATTAAAAATCGTAAAAACTGTCTTATTGAATTGGCTAAACTAGAACAGGACAAAAAAATCTATGTTGTTATTCATCGTATATGTTTTAAAGGCCTTAATAAATCGGAATGTGATAGTTTTAATAAAGACAAAATGACTTCTAGTGGTAAAATTGCTATTAGTAGAGAATTTAATTCCAATGATCCGGAATGTAATTAAATAAGGCTATAAAACTTTATTTATAATTTATGTTATTTTATATTAACATGGGTTTTAATAATAAAAGCCCATGTTTTTTATTATAATTAGGTATAAACTTTTTTAAGGAAAATTAATGAAAAAAATACTATTAATTTCCCCTCTTTCTTCAAAAGGGAATAGAACTCAAAAAGCATTTAGAATACCAGAAATTGCCCTTAGTATTGTCGCTTCTATAACACCATCCAACTACGATGTCGAAATCGTCGAAGAAGAAATTGAGGATATAGATTTAAACAAAGACTGTGATATAGTTGGTATAAGCTGTATGACTGCTAATGCAAATAGAGGATATGAAATAGCTAAAAAGTTTAAACAAAAAGGTAAAACTGTTGTATTTGGGGGTGTGCATCCTACTGTTCTACCCAATGAAGCACTTAAATATGGTGATTCCGTAATAGTAGGGGAGGCAGAAGGTGCATGGGAAAAACTTTTGACTGACTTTGAACAATCCAAATTAAAACCCATTTATGAAAACTTTCAACCCGATGTAAATAATTATCCACCGCCAAGAAGAGATTTATCCAAGGCTAAGACTACTTTTGACGTTAAACCTATTGTTACTACAAGGGGTTGCCCTTATAATTGCAATTTTTGTTGTGTACCACAGTTTTATGGTAAAAAATTACGTCATCTACCTATAGAAAATGTAGTTAATGATATTAAATCATCCGGGAGCAATAGATTTCTGTTTTTGGATGATAATATTATTGGTAAACCTAAATATGCTAAGGAGCTATTTAGAGCATTAATCCCTCTAAATATAAAGTGGGTAGGCCAGGCATCTATATCTTTTGTAAAAGATAGTGAATTAATGAGTTTAGCCGCTAAGAGCGGTTGTGTTGGACTTTTTTTCGGATTGGAAAGTGTATCCACTACACTTCTAAAAAAAATGAGAAAAAGTATTAAGGATATATCCAAAATAGAGGACTCTATAAAACGAATAAAGGATATAGGTATCCATTTTCATGCATCTTTGGTGTTTGGCTTCGATGATGATAATGAGGCTACCTTTGATGAAACTTTAGAGTTTCTATTGCGAAATAAAATTCCTAGTTGCTCCTTTAACATTATGACACCATATCCGGGTACTGGTATTTATAAACAGCTTAAAGAAGAGAATAGGTTAATAACTGAGGATTGGCAGTATTATGATCATTGTACTGTAGTTTATAGGCCAAAAAATATGACTGCTGAAGAACTTACTCTAAGATATTTAAATATGAAAAAAGAGTTTTATTCGTTTTCGTCGGTATATAAAAGATTATGGGGTAATTTGAGTCACCCATTATTATTCTTTACTCTGAATATGGCTGGAAGGCTTACTTCAAAGAAAGATACCGTTAAAAAGCTGATTAGAACTAGTGAGCTATCTGGAGTAAGTTTACCTAGTTCGTTGCTATCCCATAATAAAGTTATAGCAAGTTCAGAAAATATTTAATGGGGAATACTATTAGCTAATTTTCTATATTGCAGAGAATATAACATTTCTAAATATTTGGAACTTTCTGTCCTTTCAAGGTTTGTAACATAGGTCCAGAATCTGTATATGCAAAATAGATTTATAAAGCGTTTTGCGTATAACTCCCAGGTATACTTATTTTGTATAGACTTAATCCCCTCACTAGATATATAATCCCAATATGATGGGTTTTGCTCTGATTCACTTAGGAAAGTTAGAATTATTTCGGCTACTTCTTCTCCATGATTAGGGTCTATGTGAAAACCAGTTTTACCATTCTCTATTATTTCTAATGGGCCCCCGTATGAGGTAGCGAAAGTTGGTAATCCCGATATCATTGCTTCTATTATGGTTAATCCGAATGCTTCAAATAGTGCTGGTTGCACAAATATGCCTTTTTTATCCGCAATATATCTGTATAATTCACCCAGTAGATTTTTTTTAAGTTGCATTCCTAACCAGCGAAACTCATTATGGAGGCTATATTTATCTATTAGATCGTGCATAATATTAATTTGTTCTTTTTCTTCTTCGTCTTCTGATAGGCAATCATCAATATATCCGCTAACTACTAATAAATTGGCTTTTTTTCTTAGCTCAGCTGATTGGGCATACCATTTTACTAATCCTGTAATATTTTTTATTCTATCCAGTTTAGCCATAGTAAATATTAGTGGTTTATTTTTATTTATAAGGTTACCACATGCATTTTTATTAGGTTTTCCATATATTAGTTCTTCAATATCTTTTTCTAGTCCTAATAGTCGTCTTTCTTTTTCGTAGTATGGAAAGTAAACATCAGAATCTGTACCAGGGGATACAATATTAAACTTTGGATCAAATATATCAATACCGTTTATTACTCTATAGAGATCGGGCATGGTAAAGAATGAGTAGCTTTCATATTGTCCTACGCTGTTTTCTTGTCCTGCTATTTCCTGATATGTGCTTGTTATTATAAAGTCAGCTGAGTTCATAGCGATTAGGTCAGCTGTGAACTGGCAGGCAAAGTGATGATTCTTATCATGTTCTTTCCAGTATAGGGCAGAGAATAGGTGTTTAGTTTTTTCTAGAGCATGTGCAATATTACATTGTGAGGTATTTAGTCTGTGGGATAATATGGATGAAACTAAATTACCATCTGAGTAGTTGCCTATTATTAGATCGGGGATAGCTTTTAACTCTGATAATATTTCTTTTTCGCTATCTAGAGCAAACTGTTCAAGGTATGGCCATATTTTAAATCTTGGTATCCAATCTTTTATTATGTTGCCATTATTGGCTCTAAATGGTATACGTAATATAAAAGAGTTTTTAGTTCCATTAATTGCCTCTAGTCTGTGGTTACAGGATGTATTTCTTGAATTGGGTATTAGCCTGGTTATGATTATTATTTTTGGTACTATATTTAATCCTTGTTCCCATAGTCGGTTTGTTATTTCTTTTTCTAGTTGGCGGATTTGGTTAAGTATATAAACTACCTGTCCGCCTGTATCTGGGAGCCTTGATACATCATCTTGGTTGAAGAAGCCGTGGGGGGATATAGCTACCACATTAAATATCATAGGCATTTTAGTTAAAAGTAGTTCTACTCTATTAGGGTCTGGTGCCTCTAACACGTCTCTTAATAGGCTTAAGCTATCCCTAATTTGATGTGCTTTACGCCCCCACCCTGGTAAGAAGCCCATATTTTCTAGTTGTTGTCCTATTTTATCCCATTCGCTGTCTCCATTTTGACTTTTAAGGTAATCTTCTGCATCACGTAGGGATTTACGAAGTTCTTCAAATGTTTGAATCTTTTTGTTCAGCAAAAGAGCCTGATTATTATAACAGTGTAAGCGTAAAAACTCTAAAAATCGTTTTTCTTCTCTGCCTATCTCGTGGAATAGCTGACTGGATAAAGTCTTATTTAAAAATTCGACTCCATGACCAATTGATTTTGATTCTTTTAGTTTTGGAAGATTACGCTCAAATGGACTTAGGTCAATTTCTAAGGGTAGTGGATCACTATTTGAAGATATAAGATATTCCTTAGCATCCAAGAAGTCAGAAATACTAACTTCGTTGACTTCAATAGTTACTATATCAAATCTTAAAAATATCCATCTGCCAATACCTGGGCGTATAGCTAAATAAATAGACGGATAGCTTATAATAGCCTCTTCTGTGTGATAGATTATTCTTTCTATTTGAGAGCCAGTATATAGGTGGATTCTGTCTTCTTCTGCACAAAAGCTTAAATATACATCTCTAAGCTCAGAGCGGAGTAAGAAAGGCTTATTTAAGGATGCATATTTTGTTAACAATAAAGAAAGGTCTTGTTTATGCTTGTTTATAAAGTTAATAAGAGGTTCTTTCAATTAGTATCCTCACTCAATAATTATCAATTATAATAGTTCTATCGTTAAATAACACCTCTTATTGTTTTATTAATCAAGTAGTCAAAATAAATAGCTGAATTTATTAGGGAGTTAATCCATTCTTTTATTTATAGCAGGTTATTATGTTTATGTGTTAATACTATTTGCAAGAGGACGAAACTGTAAGCTATAAAGCATTTCAAGGTATCTATGGGTTTCTGCCCTTTCAAGATCAGTAACATACTTCCAAAAACCATATATGCATGATAGTGTCATAAGTCGTTCAGCATAGAGTTCCCATGTATATTTACTTTTGACCCTTTCAATACCACCATCAGAAATCTTTTTCCAATAGTCAACATTCTCTTTAGTCTTTTCAAAGAAGTCTACAAGAGATTGAATTGATTCTTCGGGATGGTTAGGATCAATATGGAAACCAGAAATACCATGTTCTATAATCTCTAGTGGTCCACCGTATTTGGTAGCAAAAGTAGGTAAACCAGATACCATAGCCTCAATAACCGTTAGACCAAAAGCTTCAAATAATGCAGGCTGTATAAATATACCATTATGATCTGCAATAAAGCGATATATCTCACCGCCTAATACTTTATCAGACTGTGCACCAAGCCATCTAAGCTTGTCATCAAGATTATGTTTATCCATGAGTTCGTGCATGAAGTCAATTTGTTCTTGTTCTTCTTTATCATCGGATCGTTTTTTATCAGTATATCCTGCAATTACGAGCATATTAGCCATATCTTTAAGCTTTTCTGACTCGCTATACCATTTTACTAATCCCGTAATATTTTTAATTCTATCGAGGCGAGCCATAGTAAAAATAATAGGTTTAGTTTTATCTTTTAATATTCCTCTAACACCTCTGTCGTATGAGATATTCTCATCGCCGAAAATGATATTTTTAATTTCAGCATTTAAGCCGCTAAAGCGTTTTTTTGAGTCAGTATATGGAAAGTATACCTCAGGATCTGCTCCTGGAGAAACGATGTTAAACTTAGGATCAAACATATCAATACCATTTACGACTCTATATAGTCCAGGCATAGTAAAAGCAGAATAGCTTTCATATTGTCCAATGCTATCCTCCATACCAGCGATTTCTTGGAATGTACTAGTAATAATAAAGTCAGCACTATTCATAGCAATGAGATCAGCAGTAAACTGCGATGAGAAGTGATATTGTTCTTCATTATCTTTCCAATATAGGGCAGAAAACAAATATTTTGTTTTTTCCAATGCATGGGCAATATTACACTGTGTAACATGGAGTCTACGGGATAAAAGGGATGCAACAAGATTACCGTCGGAGTAGTTTCCAATAATTAAATCAGGACGACACTTTAATTCAGCCAGCACCTCTTTTTCGACGTCTAAAGCGAACTGCTGTAAGTGAGGCCAGATTTCAAACCGTGAAATCCAGTGATTTATAATTTCTCCATCTGCGTTTCTAAATGGTACCCTAAGGATATAAGCATTTTTAGTACCGCTAATACGTTCCACTCGCTGATCACAAGTGGTAGATCGGGCTTCTGGTATTAGTCTTGTTATTACAAGTATTTTAGGATTTATATCTAATCCCATATCCCATAGTCTTGAACACATTTCTTTTTCTAATGCTCTAACTTGATTAAGTATATAAACCACTTGTCCGCCTGTATCAGGCAGACCTAATACATTATCTTGACCAAAAAAACCGTGGGGAGAAATAGCAATTACGTTAAATATCATAGGCATACGTCCTAGAAACCGTTCAACAAGGCTAGGTTCAGGAGCTTCTAATATTTCAGAAACAAGTTTCATAGATTCTCTAATCTTGGATACAAAACGTCCCCATCCTTGCTGGAACCCCATATTTTCTAGTTCAGGAGCTACATCTGACCATTGAGCATCTGGAGGCTGGATTTTTAAATAGTCTTCTGCATGGCGTATAAGTTGACGTAATTCATTAGTATTATGTATTCTTTGGCTTAATAGCAGTTGTTGACCTTGATAATTATGAAGACGTAAAAATCTTAGTAATTTTTTTCCTTCTCCTCCAATTTCTTGGAATAGTTGACTAGAGAGACGACGATTTAAAAATTGGACTCCGTGTCCTATAGATCGAGATTCTTGTAATTTAGGAAAAGTACGTTCAAATGGGCCTAGATCAATTTCTAATACCCATTCATCAGCATTACCATTGATCAGCCTTTCTTTGAACATAAGAAACTTGTTTACTGGTACTTCTTCTATATCCAGGGTATCTATGTGGAGACGTAAATAATTCCAACGTGCAATTCTGTGTCTAACAGACAGGTATATCCATGGTGTAGATATAACTGCTTCTTGACTGTAATAAATGGTTTTTTTTAGAATAGAGTTATCGTATAAGGGATTTTTATTTTTATTACTACAAAAGTCTAAATAGCCATCCCATAGATCAGAGCGTAAAAGAAAGCTCTTACCATAAGATAAATATTGACGGAATAGTAAATAAACTTCTTCGCGATGTTCTTTTATATATTTTATAAGAGTATCTATCAACTTACCCCCACATATTAATACGGCTATATTGTTAAAGCGGCCATTAAATATTTTGTTTTACATACTATAACTTATAGATTAACACTAAGTTAGTTTTATAAATTTTTAAAGACCTTATCTTAGTTATTCTTTAAATAATTTATTATAATGTTAGTTATGTACTACTTAGAATTTAACCCCGATTGATTAAAATAATATATAATAATAGTATAAATTTGATTATGATATTACTTGATGTTCTAATATTCCCTTTGTGGGCAGATTTAAATATAATAAAATATATTATAAAATGGAAGTTAACAAATTTAGATTATAACATATAGTAATACTTATTATTTGCTATGCTTTTTGTTTCAGCATAATTTTTTATTTTAAGTTAGTAAGTATAGGTATAAGAGTTACATGTATATTTTTTAGTCTATAAATTGTGAGGTGTAGTTTGGATCAGTATTCGCAAGAAAAAAGAGTAAGACTTATTCTTTTATTCATTATTTTATCCACGATAATATTAAGACTTCCGTCTTTGTATACGGTATTTTTAGACATAGACGAGGCTCAAAATGGATATTTTGCATGGGCTGTATTAAATGGCAGACTACCTTACCAAGAGATTGTTGGGGATAAGCCATTTTTTAATTTAATGTTTTTTTCTATAGGGTTCATCTTATCAGGGATTTCTTTAAATTATTATGCAGTACACCTGGTATTAATTGTATGGGTAATAGGTCAGGTATTTTATATATATAAGATAGGGAGTCTAGGCGGTAATTTTTATATTGGTTTAATATCGGCTTTATTTTACTCAGTATTTTCTACTTGTTTCGAGCCGAAGATTATTGCTGCAAGTGCTGAACTTATTATGAACTTACCTCTTATTATGGGGGTATACTATTTTTTACGTTATTGGCGGGATAGGGATAAGAATAAAACTAATTATTTATTACTAATTACATCAGGGATATTATGTGGTATTGCATTTAACACCAGTCTAAAAGGCGGGATAATATTATTAACCTTTGGATTAGTATTTTTAATTTTCTTTATTATACCGGAAAAGCAAAGACTAAAGGCTCTTATGAAAGAGTTAATAATAGGTTCAATTTTTTTAATAAGTTTCATAACACCTCTATTACTTAATATAGTTTATTTTTACTATATAGGAGTTCTTGATGATTTTTTATTTTGGCTTTTTGAATATAACTTTCGTTATGTAAGTAGGGGTTCAGAGACCATACCCATTAGCAAGGGGATATTTAGGACATCATTATGGATAGTTTTTACCTTTGTTCAGTGGTTATTCGCCTATTATAGTAGTAGGGCTTTATTTAAGAGAGATTTTTGGTATAGGCTAAGGTCAAAAGGTTTATCTAGTACAGAAAAGCTAATTTTATTTTCTTTTATTTGGTTTATAACTAGTTTTATAGCCTTATCTACAGGAAAGCGATATTACGGACATTATTTTCTTCAGTCATTCCCTGCACTTGCTGTATTGGCATCTATATCTGCTTATCAATTTTTGAATAGGGTGTGGAAGAGCAACCACAAAGGGTTAATTATAAAGAAAAAGTTATTCATATTGGGTGTTATAATTCCCCCTATAATATTCTTCGTACCAAAAATAAGTCAAAGTTTATATTTTGAAATGGCTTTTAAGGTAGCAGGAGTAGAAAGTGCAAACTACAAAGCTATAGGTAGATATATTAAAAATAACAGTAAAAAAAGTGATACCATATATGTTTGGGGTTTTGCTACACAGATCTACTATTATTCAGAGAGAGAGGTTGCCGGACGATTTAGTTGGAGTGATTTTAAAGTTGGTAGAATACCGGGTTCAAGGGTTAATATGGATAAGGGTTTTGATAATAGTTCATATATAATTTGTAGGGCATGGCCGTATTTTTTTGAGGATATGAAAAAGTATAGGCCAATTTATTTTGTAGATACTTCATCTGCTGGCATACATGAATATGCTAAGTTCACCGTTAAGCAAGACTATTATAGGGATTGTAATAAAATAGACTTATCTAAATATCGTCTTACTCAGTGGTTAAGGGATAACTACTACTTAGAGAGGGTAGTAGAAGGGGTATCTTTATACAGACGTAAAAGTTAATATAGCCTTAAGCTTATTTTTTGTTATAAAAAGCCTAGAATGTTTATTATATTTAACCTACTAAAAAAGATAGGCTAAGGTTGGCTATGGATAAAATAATATTATACTTTTTAATACCATATATTATTTTTAATATATCCTGTGACAGGCAGAGGGATGTTAATACTAAAAGTAATAAGATAAATATATTTGTTACTATTCCGCCGCAGGCATTTTTTGTAAACAGGATAGGAGCTAATTTAGTTTCTGTTAATGTTATGATACCCGAGTCTTATAATCCTCATACTTATGATCCTTCACCCAAACAGCTTATTAACTTAAATAAGGCTAGATTGGTTATTAAGCTTGGCGTTCCTGGACTGCTTTTTGAGAAAAGATATTTTAGTAAGATTTTATTGGATAAAAATATTGAAATAGTTAATATGTCTATGGGCATAAAATTTCATTATAGCGAACATGGTCATGATGGGCATAATCATGATTCAGAGGTTGATCCTCATATATGGTTATCGCCGTCTATTGTGAAGGTGTGTTCTGAGAATATATATAGGGCTTTGATAAGGCTTGATCCGAAGAATAAGGATATATATGAGAAAAACTTTAATTCATTTATAGGTGAGATAAACGCCCTAGACAGCTATATAAAAAGCAGTTTAAGGGGATTAAAAAACAGAACATTTATTGTTTATCATTCTTCGTTGGGATATTTTGCGAAAGATTACGGACTTACTCAATTTGCTATAGAGTCTGAGAAGAAGACTAGTGCAAGGAATCTTAAAAAGATAGTGGATATTATTAAGCTAAAGAATATTAAGGTTATATTTATTCAAAAAGGCTATTCTAAGGATAATGCCATGACTATTGCTAATGGGCTTGGAGCAAGGATAGTAGAGGTTAATCCTCTTAGTGGGGACTGGATTAATAACATGAAAAAGATTGCCAATACTTTTAAGAAGTCCTTATAGAGAGTAGTTATGGTGGATAACGCAATTATTTATATAGAGAATCTTAGTTTTTCTTATAAACGCGGATTACCAGTATTGGATAGGGTTACCATACCTATTTATAAAGGGGATTATTTATTTATTATAGGTCCAAATGGTGGTGGAAAGACTACTTTATTTAAGTTGATACTGGGTCTTTTGAAGGCGGATAGTGGCAGTATAAGTTATTCATCTATTCTTAGGAAGAGGGGATCTATAGGTTATGTTCCTCAGGTTAGTGTTTTTGATAAGGATTTTCCTATAAGGGTTATAGATATTGTTCTTATGGGTTTACTTTCTGTAAAAGGTTTTTTTAGGTACTACTCAAAAAAGGACTATAAACTTGCTGATAATATCCTTAACATAATGAATATTAGTGAGTTAAGAAATAGGTCTATAGGGGAGTTATCGGGTGGACAGCTTCAAAGGGTTATAATTGCAAGAAGTCTTATAATAAAGCCTGAACTACTCTTATTGGATGAGCCAACCAGCTTTATAGATAAAGATACTCAGGGTATATTAAACAGTTACTTAGAGACTTGGAACAAAGAAATGACTATTGTAACTATAACTCATGATATTGGAGTGGTATCAAAATGGGCAAAGCAGATTGCATGTCTTAATAAGACTTTATTTTATCATGGTGATGACAAGCATATACCAGTGGATGTTGTAGAAAAGGCTTATAAATGTCCTGTTGATTTAATTGCACATGGTACTCCTCATAGGGTATTAGGGGATCACTAAATTATATTGATAATGGGTTTATATAGTGGATGTTTTTTCATATCAGTTTATGGAAAATGCTTTTATATCCGGTATACTTGCCAGTATTATTAGCGGTATAGTAGGGGTATATGTTGTTACAAAGAGGATTGTATTTATAAGTGCTGGTATTAGTCACATATCGTTTGGTGGGATTGGTATTGCTTATTATTTTGGACAACCTCCTTTTTTAGGTGCAGTTATTTTTGCTATAGTTGCGGCCTTTACTCTTGGAAGACTAGAAGACGACAAATCCAAAAGGTATGACTCGGCAATTGGTATTTTATGGGCATCTGGAATGGCTATTGGTATTTTATTCATTCACCTTACAGAAGGGTATGCACCAGATTTATCAACATATCTTTTTGGTAGTATTTTATTCGTATCCAAAAGTGATATATATATAATGACAATTATTGTCATTTTGTTATTATTAGTTTTTGTGTTTTTTTATAGAGAGATATTATCCACCGCATTTGATAAAGAGTTTTCAATAGTTTGCGGACTCCCTGTTCGGTTTATAAACGTAATTACAGACATTATAATAGCTTTAACCATTGTCGTTCTTATAGAGATAGTAGGTATTTTATTGGTTATTGCCTTATTAACTGTTCCACCCTCTATTGCTGGGTTAATAACCCGATCACTAAAGGCATTAGTCATACTATCCACTGCTATAAGCCTATTTATGATTGTCGGCGGACTTTTAATATCCTACTTTTTTGAGCTATCATCGGGAGTAGCAATTATATTACCAGGAACCCTTATACTGCTTATTATAAGGATTTTTTATAGGTATAGATGAATGTGTTTGGTTATCACTAAGGATGGCTCTCCTACCATGCTTTCTAAGGAGTATAATGAGTGTTATCACTCTGTTACCGGAGCTTATGAAGAGGCTTATTATAAGTTTATTAGGCCTTCTGGAGTAGAAAGTTTATGCCTTAATACGGCTGTTAATGTTTTGGATATTGGTTTTGGCTTGGGATATAACAGCTTTACTACTATGGAAAAGTGTTCTAACAATGGTATAGTCAATATTTGGGCCATAGATAAAAATATTAATGTTATAAATAAAGCTAAATATCTGCCTTATCAAAACAAAGATTGGAATAAATGGATGACTAATATTATAAATAATAAAAAATATCTTTTCGAAAAGAGCTTTATTAACCTTCTTATTGGTGATGCAAGGTCTTTGATAAAAAATATTAGGGAGAACTTTGATATTGTATACCTTGATCCTTTTTCTACCAGCAAGAATGCTGAATTATGGACCTATGACTTTTTTAAGCTATTAAGGCGTAAATTAAATCCAAAGGGATTAATAATAACATACTCTAGTGCATTGCCTGTTAGGAGTGCATTCTTAAGACTAGGATTATACGTTTATAAAACAAAACCTGTTTCCAGACGAAGAGGTGGAACTATTGCATCAGTTATACCACTGGAAAAACAAAAACCATTATCCGAAATGGATGCTTATCTCCTTAACCACTCAGATGGATCAATCCCATATCGTGATAACAGTCTTAATTGCTTATCCAGTGATATTATCAGCCGAAGAAAAAAACTTATAGACTATCTTTTAAGTAAAAAAAAGATTTATAAGGTAAAGCATTGTTATAAGAAGTATCAGTCATAATAGTTTATGAGTTAATAAGTAATATTACAATTACTATCCTTGAGAGTGTTTACTATTCTGCTTATCTCAAACTTAGGCATTGGATTCCCTTTTATATTAAGAGTTTTAAGGGTTTCTAAATGCTTGATGTTTTTAGGTAGTTCTACGATTTTATTGTTACTTATGTTAACTGATTCAAGGCTTTCTATTTTTAACAGCTCAGGAGGCAGGGTTTTTATAAGATTATGGCTTAGATCAATTTCCTCCAAGTTTTTTAGCATTACTATTTCTTTAGGTATTGTCTTAATCTGGTTATTACCTATTCTTAACCACCACAAATTCTTTAGTTTAAATATTTCTTTCGGCAACGTCTTAAAGTTATTGTATCTTAGGTCTAGTCCCCATAGGCTTACTAGCTTGTTAATGCTTTTAGGAAGAGACTTAAGATTGTTTTTCCATAAAAAAAGTGCACCTAGTTTTTTCAATTTACTAATCTCTTTGGGTATCGTTTTAAGTTGGTTCCTGCTTATGCTAAGCCACCACAGCTTTCTTAGATAAGTAATTTCTTTAGGCAAATATCTAAGATTATTTACTGATAGATTAAGTCGTTCAAGGCTGGCTAACATACCTATTTCTTTTGGGAGAGTTCTAATTTTATTTTTCCAAAGATTTAGTACCTTTAGATTTCTTAGCCTACCTATTTCCCTCGGGAGACTAACAAGTTTATTGTTCCACAAGTTAAGCTCTTCTAGGTTTTTTAGTTTTGCTATATTAGGACTAAGCTTTTTTAGGTTTTTGGAGGATAGGTCAAGCTTAATAACATCACGAGGCTTTTTTAATGCTTCTTCAAGGCTAGTATATGCCTTATTATTTTGTCCATAACTTATTTTTGTTAATAAAATTAGTAGTATAACAAATACTTTTTTATTTAACATTTATTACTCCTTTATATAGTTAGTAGAGGATTAATTTTTTATAATGTTGTTGGAGCTTTTTTAAAGCCTTGTATTTAAACTATAAAAAAAAACAAACTCTTTTTATAAAGGATAACCAAAAACTTTCTTTTAACAATAAAAGTTGGTAATTTTATAGCCAAGTTTTGCTATTATGTAATTAGATAATCGGAAAAGTAAAAAAAAGTATAATTTTTATTTAAAGTTAATTAAACTTTTAAAAGTATTGTAGGAAGATATTTTTTTTGGTTTAAAAAAATTGTTAGTATATCTATAAACTCTATTTATTATATTTTAAATAGCTATTATTATAATTAATTTGTTATTGAGGAAGGGCTATTGAAGCCGGAATATATTAAATATTTAATCGACTCTGTAAATGAAATATTTAAAGAAAACTTTGGCTTGGAGCTAAGAAGACCAAAAGTATCTTTTTATACTCACAATTTAATGGCGCAAGTAAGCTCATCTATTGGACTAGTAGGTGATTATGAAGGTAATATAACCTTGCTATTAGAGGATGATGTTGCATTAGGTATTGCATCTAAGATGTTTCAGGATAGTATTACTATTTTAGATGAGCTTAGCTTATCGGCTGTTGGAGAGTTAACCAATTTTATATCCGGCAGGATGATTACAAAGCTATCTAATTTGAAATACGATAATGATATTACTCCTCCCCAGATATTTACCAATAAGATGGTTGAGTTTGATTATAATAGTTCTCTTGCATGCCGTATTATGTTTGAGTCGGACATTGGTAATATTGAGTTTGCTTTGGTTAAAAAGGTAAAAACTAATTAAATTTTATAGTTATTTAATTCTAATAAGCATCCATAGTTAAATTATAAAAGACTTTAAGAGTGCCTATCCTATTGGTATTACGCTTAAGTTAAAAAGCTAAAGAATACAATTTATAAAATTAATATATTCAAGGAAAAATTATGCAGGCGTTAATCTTAGCTGCTGGTATGGCAGAAAGACTTAGACCAATTACAAATAGTCATCCAAAGTGTTTGGTGGAGATAAACGGAAAAACCTTTATAGAAAGAATGATTAATAATATTCTTTATTGCGGTATTACGGATATCAACGTTATAACCGGCTTTGAGGTTGATAAAGTAAAAAGTTATTTGAAGAATCGCTTTCCTGATCATAGATTTAACTTTTATCATAACAGTCGTTATTATGAGACAAATAACTGCTATTCTCTTTGGCTGGGTAAGCATCTAATCCATGACGATTTTTTATTATTTGATGCTGACATTATTTTCGACTATAGGATTATTAAAATGCTTATTGACTCAGAACATAAGGATTGTCTAGCACTAAGGGTGACTAATAATCTTGGCGAAGAAGAGATTAAGGTAAGACTTGATCATAATAACAGGGTATTAGAAATCAGCAAGGTAGTAGACTTGAAATTAGCTGTGGGAGAGTCTATTGGTATTGAGAAGTTTTCTATGGACTGTGCTAATAAGCTATTTAATAAACTAGAAGAAAATATACTAAAAAAGGGACTAGTAAACGATTTTTACGAAAAAACCTTCGAGGATATTATTAAAGAAGGAGCTAATATTTATGCAGTCAATCTCGGGGAGTTAAAATGTGCTGAAGTTGACTTTGTTGAGGATATACATCATGTTGAAAAGGATATACTCCCTTTCATTAAGGTATCCGATAAATATTAGAGGCTAATAAGCTTTGTTATAAATAGAAAGAGGCTTATTTTATTTTTACTGATAGACTAATACCGTCTCCTATTGGTAGGAATATAGTTTTAAACTTATTTGAGTCAGCCATAGTTTTATTAAACTTCTTTACGCTGGATGTTCCTGCACTATATTTATGATTAACCCTTTCGTCTACTACCCTGCCTTGGAACAGTATATTATCTGCTACTAATATACCGCCTTTTTTTAGAACCCTGTCTACTTTTGGTATGTAGTTAGTATAACTACGTTTAACGGCATCAAGGAATATAAAATCGTATACATTATCTGTATTATCGAGGTAACTTAGTGCATCAGCGATATATTAGCTTTATTTTATGAAGCATATTAGATTCGCTGAAGAAAGCCTTTCCAGCACTTATCCTATCCGTGTTTAGCTCTATGGACGTTATTATAGCATTATTAGTTAGTGCTTTAGCCATCCACAAGGTTGAGTATCCGCCACCAAAGCCTATCTCTAACACTTTTTTGGGTTTATGCATTAATATTAGAATGTGGAGTAATAAACCAACATCCTGACTTATTATGGGGATTTTATTATTTATACCCCATAATTTAAGTTTTTCGAGGTCTGAGTCGTTATATCGGTTTAGTGAGTTTATATATTCTATTAGTTTTGGGTTTATGTGGTCCATTTGATTACCTTAGTACAGTTTATAGGAACTTGCTATAAAATACGGATTAGTATATTAAGGTCGTTTATTGTAAACTTAATCATTTTACCCGGTGACAGCTTTTTTAGGTTAACATTGAATATTTTGTTTGTGTTGATATTTGGCGGTATTAGTATGTCTACTTCTTCCATTGACTTAAACTTTCCTAATCCACTGCATAGGTAGCATAACTGATCTGTACCATAACAGGCATAGCATATACCGGTTGCAGGTAGAGCTATCCTAACTATAACGCCTTTTTTATGCTCGAGTTTCGTAATGGATATTGATAAATCATAGTTAAAATGATCTAGTCTTTGTTTTCTTGTTAATTGTTTTTTTGTCCATAATCCGCTGTCAATGAGGTTCCCTATGGATGATATAAATCTAATACGTTTTTGAGGTATTATTATATATCCAGTTTGTTTATCTATTGATTTGTTTACTAGTAAAGATTCATCGTACTTTTTTTTAAGTTTTTGATTTGTCAATATTTTGTACGCTTCACATATTATATTAAAGCTGTCAGAGTTTTTATTATCCGACGAGTCTGGGTGATACTTTTTAGCCATCTTTCTAAAGGATTCTTTAATTTCTTCACTAGAGGCGTCATGGCTAATGTTTAGTATATCATAGTAGTTTATGTTCATGGCATTTTAGTTAGGGATTTAGTCTTTGATAGAAAATAATAATTTTTGATTAGCAATTTTAAACTTGATAAATTATATTTAAAGTTAATAATAATGCATTATGAGATAAAAATATGAAAAAGATTTTCCTATTCTGCTTATAGCCAGTTTTTATATTGGATAAATGCTTACATTATTTCTTAATTTATAATATAATTATGAATCTTTTTGTATATTTACAAAGCTTAAGGAGGTTGTATGGATAAGAATATTTTTCAGCAGTCTAAAAAAGGACGACGTGGTATTGTATTTCCTAAGTTGGACGTAGAGCCTTATGATATTCCTTTGTGGATTAAGCGAAATAATGATATTGGTTTACCTTCTTTAAGCGAGTTGGATGTTATAAGGCATTTCACAAGGCTATCAAAGAAGAATTTTAGTGTGGATACTCATTTTTATCCCCTTGGTTCCTGCACTATGAAGTATAATCCTAAAGTTAACGAGTATTTGTCTTCGTTAGACGGCTTTTTAAACATTCATCCATACCAAGATGAAAAACAGATCCAGGGAGCATTAAGGGTAATTTATGAGCTGGAACAGATATTAGGTGATCTCACTGGTTTACCTTATGTATCCTTAGCGCCTAGTGCTGGGGCTCAGGGAGAGTTTGTAGGGATTTCTATGATAAAAAAGTACTTTGATCATAAGGGTGATAAAAGAAATGTTGTTCTTATCCCTGATAGCGCTCATGGTACTAATCCATCAAGTGCGTCTATGGCTGGTTTTAAGTCGGTAAAATTATTGTCCAACGAAAAGGGTATGGTTGATATTGATCATCTTAAAAAGGTTATTAGTCCTGATGTTGCTTGTGTTATGCTTACTAATCCTAATACTCTTGGTCTTTTTGAGACTGATATACTAAAAATTAGGGATATACTAAGGCAGAATGGTTCTTTGTTATATTGTGATGGTGCTAATTTCAATGCTATTGTGGGTAAGATAAGGCCTGGTGATATGGGTTTTGATGTTATTCATATTAATTTACATAAAACTTTTGCTACTCCTCATGGTGGAGGCGGGCCTGGTAGTGGACCAGTTTGTGTTTCTGATAAACTAGAGGACTTTTTACCTTATCCGAGAGTAGCTAGAAAGCTTGGAGAGAGTAAAGATGAGGATAACTATTTTATAGAAAACTCAAAGGATAAGTCAATTGGTAGAATACGTTGGTTTTACGGTAATTTTTTGGTAATATTAAAGGCATATATTTATACTCTTATGCTAGGCAGTGATGGACTTAATAAAGTTAGTGATATAGCTGTATTAAATGCAAATTATTTGAGGTCAAGGCTTAAGGACACCTTTCCTATACCCTATGATGATCATTGTATGCACGAGTTTGTATTATCTTTAAAGAACCTTAAAAAAGACAGGGGTATAAATGCATTGGATATTGCTAAAAGGCTTATAGACTATGGCTTTCATCCTCCTACAATATACTTTCCATTAATAGTATCCGAAGCTATGATGATAGAACCTACCGAAACAGAGTCTAAGGAAACATTGGATGCTTTTGTTGATGTTCTAGAGCAGATATACAAAGAAAGTTTATCAGAGGAGTATGAGTTAAAGAATGCTCCTTTTAATACCACAATAAAGAGGCTAGATGAGACTAAAGCGGTTAAAGAGCCAAAGTTAACAGTATAATGAATAAAAAAGCTAAAGATATTATCTTTGAGCATCTTTCTAAATTACGCATTTCAATGGAAAAAAAGGCTATAGATGCTTGTATTGTCAGGATAACAGATAACTATCTTAGTGAATATATCCCATTGGCTGAGAACGACGTATTATATTTTAGTGGATTTAGTGGTTCTTCTGCTAATATGCTTATTACTATGGATAATGCTTTTTTATTTGTTGATGGTCGTTATCATGCTCAGGCCGGCTTAGAGGTGCCTAAATCATTAGTGGATGTTGTAAAAGTACCTCTTGATAATAATAGTGAGGTTATGCTTTTAGATAAGCTTAAGGGGCTTTATTTCGGCTCTAAACGTTTTACTATATCAATGGATAGTAGAAAACTTAGTTATTTAAGCTATATGAGGCTAAAAAAGGGTTTAAGGGGCTATTCTGTTAGGTTTATTGACAATAGGAATAGTGTTATAAAAAGGCATAGTTCTGAAAATACTAAAGAGTTACCAGAGAAAGTAGCAATATCTATTATTGGCAGTTCTATATCTGAAAAGCTTAGTCACATAGATGATTGGCTTAATAGGGTTGGTTATGATTTCTTTTTAGTTAGTACATTGGATGATCTTTCATATTTTACTGGACTTAGGAGTTATGAGATTCCTTATAGTTCTAGTTTTAGGGGTATTTGTTTACTTGGTCTTAATAAGAAGGCTCTATTTGTTAGTTATGATAGTTGTGATTGGTTTAGAAAAGAGTTTAAGGGTTATTTAGATGTCTATTTAGAAAAGGATTTTTATTCTATTGTTAAAAATATAATTAACTCTTATTCTAAGGATATTAGTATTGGATTTGATAAGAATAAAACATCCTATTATAGGGTGAAACAGCTTTTAGATATTGTTGGTGATAAAAGTTGTATTAGGCATATAGACAGTCCATTATCTTATATGAAGGCTATTAAAACATCCAATGAGTTATCACATATGTCTAAATCGTTTGCCACAGCAGATAAAATAATGAATAGTACTATTGATTGGATTAATGATAGTGTTAATAGTGGGGATAGGCTTTCTGAAAAGGATATATCTGATAAGGTTAAGAGTTTATTTTTGTTTTATGGTGCAAGGGGATTAAGTTTTGAGGTAATTTCGGCTTGTGATCAGAATAGTGCTATTATTCACTATACTAATCCCGATCCTAATAGGGTTTTGGAGTTAGGCGATCTTATGCTATTGGATATAGGGGCATATTTTGAGGGTGGATATGCTACTGATTTAACAAGGACATTTTTAGTTGGAGGCTATAAGACAAAGGCCACTGATAAACAAAAGGAGATTTATTCACTTGTATTAAAAGCCGCTATAAGGCTTATGAAAGCTATATTCCCAAAGGGTACAAGAGGTTTTCAGCTGGATGCTATAGTCCGTTCTACTTTATGGGATTACGGATATACTTATAATCATGGTACTGGTCATGGTATTGGTATTTCTGTTCATGAGTCACCTCCTAGAGTTAGTAATGTTAGTGATGATGTTATTGATAAGGGTATGGTATTTTCTGTGGAGCCTGGTATTTACATTGACGGCTTTGGTGGGGTTAGAATTGAGAATATAGTTACTACTGTTGAGGCTGATAACGATGGATGGCTTAAAATAAAACCTTTGACTTTTGCCAAACTGGATAGTAATCTTATTGATAAAAGTTATTTTGATAATGCAGAGGTTGAATGGTTGTATAAATATACTAATGCTAGTATAAATCTATAAAATAGGCTGTACTATATTATTAGTTTACAGTCAAGCAAAAGCTGGAGAATTAGGTATGAATGTATTACATATTGTTGGAGCGAGTATGCAAGGTGGTGCAGCTAAGGCAACTTATAGAATTCATAAAAGTCTTAAAAAGATTGGGATTAAGTCAAAGATATTAGTATATGAGAGTCAGCTAGGGGATAAAGATGTTATAACTATCCCTAAAACTATTAAGAATAGGCTGTTTTATATAGTTAGACAGTTATTAGAATGTTTGATTTTTAAGTTTTATCCAAAGAGAAAGAGTGTTGTATTACATACTGGTTTATTTGGCTTTGATGTTACGGTGTTAGACGAGTATAAAAAGGCTGATATTATAAATCTTCATTGGATAAATGCAAACTTTTTAAGTATAAAGTCCTTAGGCAAGTTTGATAAGCCTATTGTTTGGACAATGCATAATGTTTGGCCTATAACTGGAGTTTGTGATCATCCAATTGATTGTACAAATTATAAAAGGGGTTGTGGTAATTGTGAGCAGTTAGGTTCAAATAGTAATTATGATTTATCAAAGCTAATTTTTAACAAAAAGAAAAGGCTTATACCTGATCATACAAAGTTAGTTGGGGTAAGTAGTTGGCTAAGTCAAATAGCAAAAGAAAGTCATTTATTTAAATCTTTTGATATTAGAACTATTGCTAATACTATTGATAGTGATGATTTTTTTCCTATTAACAAAAGTGTTGCAAAAAAGATTTTAAATATTAAAACTAATAAAAAAGTTATCTCAGTTGGTTCTACAAAGCTAACTGATCTTTATAAAGGATTTAATAAGTTTATAGAGTCTTTGAATGAGCTTGATAAAGATAAATATTTTTTATGTTTTTTTGGTAAGGTTGATGATAATAGTTTGTATGATGGTTTTGGGTTTGAGTATAAGGATTTTGGATATTTACATGATAACATATCCTTGAGGTTATTATATTCTGCTAGTAATGTATTTGTTGCTCCTAGTACTGCAGAATCGTGGGGTCAAACTTTTGCTGAGTCTATGGCTTGTGGTACTCCTGTTGTTTGTTTTGATGCTACTGGACAAAAAGATATTGTTGACCATAAAGTAAATGGATATAGAGCTATTCCTTATGAGGCTAAAGATTTGGCTAATGGTATTGAGTGGGTAATAAATAGCCCTAATTATGACGATCTTTGTAAGAACGCCATAAATAAGATAACTAAGGCATTTAATAATGAGATTATAGCCAATCAGTATTTAGAGTTATACAAGAGTTTACTTTAGGTTGTGTTTATAGTTAAGCTAATTACTATTTTTAGGTTCAACTATTGATATAACATATTTATTAAGGTTAAAGTATTTATTAGCAACTTGTTGTATATTTTGTTTAGTTACATTTTTAATTTGTTTTATGGTATTAAGGTGGTTATAAATATTAAGTTTTAGTTTTGTATTTAGTGCATAGAGTTTAGCTTGACCGGTTAATGTTTGTAATCTTTTTATAATTGGACTAATACTACTATTTTTAGCTATTTCTAGTTCTTTATTGGTTATTGGTTTTTCTTTTATTTGTTTAATATGTTTAAATAGCTGGTTTATGGCATCCTTTCTTTTTGAGGGTTCTGTGGCTATATAGAATATAAATCCACCTTTACCGAGCTTCTGAAAATAAAAGCCGCCTGTAGCGTATGCCAAAGTTTGTTTCTCCCTTAGATCGCTAAAGAGCCTGCTCCCTATACCTGAGAATATATGTGTTAGCATCATTAGTGGGTATTTATCCTTATTGTGGTAGCTTGGTGCATCAAATAGTATTTTTATTAGGGATTGTTTAAGTCCTTTTTTGTGGTATACGCCTTTTACTATATTATTTATTTCGGGTATGGGTTTAATATTTTGTGGTTTAGACTTGATTTGATTGAATAGGCTTTTTTTTGAGAGTAGTTTAATAGTCTTTTTTTTATCAAAATCACCTATTATAGATATTACCATATTCTTTGGTGATATTGTTTGTCTATATAGTTTTATTAGGTTTGCCCTTGATATACTTTTAATAGTATTTGCTGTACCTAATCCGTCGTAGGAGTATGGATGGTGTTTATATCTTAGTTTTCTTAGGTGGAACCTACTAGCATTCCATATACTATCGTTTTTTTGTTTGATAGCCGCATATATTAGTTTTTTTTTGTTTAGCTATCTCTTTGTTTGGGAACTTTGCATTGGATATAACATCCAATATTAGTTTTAGACTTTGTTCAAAGTTTTGTTTTAGGAACGATCCGTTAATGGATATAAAATTAGTACTGCTTGTTGCATGTAATGTACTACCATTATCCTCAATTATCTGGGCTATTTTATTAGCGGACTTTGTTTTAGTACCTTTTAACAGTGTATTTGCTAAAAGGTTATATATACCAATATTGTTTTTATTTTCGTATCCATATCCACCATTAAACAACGTACTTACTGCTACCACTGGTAGATTATGATCTTCTTTTAGTATGAGGGTAGCTCCATTTTTGAGTACTATTTTGTCTACATTGGATGTTCTTTTTTTAGATATGGTTTTAGTATTGTGTTTGATAGTGGTTTTGGGGATTAGTATTGCATTAGTTAGGTTTTGTTTATTGAGGTATTTTTTAGCTACATTGATTATATTTTTATTAGTTACCTGTTTAATGGCTTCTAAATATATTTTATTGTAGTGTAGCTCGCCTAAGAACTCACCAGATGCAAGGCTCCTTGCGTATCCGTTTATGGTTTGCATTCCTTTTATATGGGCTACTTGTATTTTTTGTTTAGCTCTTTTTAGTTCTTTGGGATTAACGCCTGTTTTTTTAATCCTGTTAATTTCATGTTCTATAAGGTTAAATACCTTATTAATATTTTGTTTATTTAGGTTTAGGTTTATGGTAAACATTCCTTGATATTTGGGAGTCCATGAACCAACACTAACATTATTAACCAGCTGATTTTTATCTTTTAGTTTTTTATATAGCCTTGATGTTTTGCCCTGACCAAGGATTAATGATAAGACATCCAATGGTGCAACGTCTTTTGATAGGGCATTTACAGTTTTATACCCCATAATTATTTTGGTAGTTTTTATGTTATATTCTTTAGTAACTTGTCTTAGTCTAAGTTGTTTAGGTTCTTTTGGTATATATACTGGGATTAGTTTTTTACGTTTAAAGTTTTTAAAGGCATTTTGTATTTTCTTAAGGATAGAGTTTGTATTAAAGTCTCCTACTACGACTAAGATCATATTATTGGGTGAATACGTGGTATTGTAATAATTTATTAGGTCTTTTCTGGTGGAGTTTTTAAATAGATTTTTATATCCAATTATTGGGTGTTTGTATGGATGTTTATTATAAGCAGTTGTCATAAACGTTTTCCATAGGTATGAGTTAGGGCTATCATCTCTCATATTCATTTCTTTTAGGATTACCTTGCCTTCTTTTATGGTACTCTCTTTGTCCAACACGGAGTTTTGTATAATATCAGATAGAGCCTCTATTCCTGTATCGAAGTATTCTTTATGTATGCTAAAGTGATACACAGTTTTATCGTATGAGGTATAGGCATTTAGATCAGATCCGCCTATACGTCTAATATCGTTTGAGAAGTCATGGGTTTTTCGTTTTTTAGTACCTTTAAAGAGCATGTGTTCTAGGTAGTGTGAGAGGCCTGTTCCTAGGTATTGTCCTTCAGTTAGCGATCCTGTTTTTACCCACATTTGCATGGCAATCATGGGTATATCATGTTTTTCTTTTAGGATTATGACCATACCGTTATCCAATAGTATTCTCGTTAGACCGACTTTGGTATTAGGTGATAGATTAGTGGAAAGTATAAGGGTTGCTATTATTATAATTATTATTTTTTTCATGGGGTCTCCTATTTATGTTTTATCCAGTTTATGTTAATTTCTTTTGGGAACTGTTTTTTAAGGTCTTCCATTCCGCAGATCATAGTCATTATTAAAAGACTTATATTGTCGGTTTGTGTTTTAGTTAGGTCATCTGGGAACTTACAATAGATAAATCCGTCGTCAATATCAAGGGATATATCAATGCAAACTATTTTTTTAAAGCTAATTATAATAGTTTGTATTAGGGTGGAAACACCAGCACATAATAAATTATTCCCTTTTTTACCGATGGTTGAGTGTCCAGTTACGGTAAAAGATTTTAAGGACAAGTTAACTTCATTTAGGGTTAAGTTAATCATATTAAGTGTTTTATATGGTATAATCAGCTTATTTTAAGCTTTTATATTCTTTTCTTTTTGCATTTTTTTCTCTAACCATTGTAATACATCAGAAAAGCGGTCTTCAAAGTTGTTTTTATCAAAGGCTAAAGACTCTAGGTTTAATATGCTTTTCATATTATCCAAAAGCTCTAATATCTTTTTTTCTTTTGGAGTACCTGCAATAAGAGTTTTAACTTCTTTAATAAGGTCTTTTAGCTCTTTGTAATGGGGCATAAATTCTTTAGTATTACTTGGGAATATCCTATCCCCATTTATAGGACTAATATGACTACACCTATTAATGATTGATTTAACTTCTCCATAAATAATTATATTATTAGGGTTATCCTTTTTATAAAAAGGATTACTAATAAACTTAAATTCTTCGTAATGCTTAATACCGTTGTCACTAATCATATAATTTTC
>CBDBPB010000007.1:0-479702 GCA_965208615.1 Spirochaetota bacterium | reverse complement strand
TTATTAAAAACTTTGTATAAAGGCATAAATATGAAATATGGCGTAGTTGTTTTTCCTGGCTCTAACTGTGATAGAGATAGTTATTATGCAATAAAACAGTGTACTAATTCAAAAGTTAGTATGATTTGGCATAATAATACTAATATAGAAGATATTGACTGCATAGTTCTTCCAGGAGGCTTTTCTTACGGGGATTACTTAAGAGCTGGTGCTATTGCAAGGTTCTCACGAATAATGAAAAAAATTATAGACTTCGCTAATAGTGGTGGACTCGTAATAGGAATCTGTAACGGATTTCAAATATTACTAGAAGTAAACCTTCTACCTGGAGCTATGATCCAAAATAAGAATATTCATTTTATATGTAAAAACGTATATATTAAAACTTTAAATAATAATACCCCTTTTACCAACAACATTAATATAAACAAAGTTCTTAAAATACCAATAGCTCACATGGATGGAAACTACTTTTGTGATAATAATACCTATAAAAGGTTAGAGGAAAATGAACAAATTATATTTAAGTATTGCGATAAAAACGGTAATATAACATTAGATTCTAATCCCAATGGCTCTTTGGGCAATATTGCCGGTATATGTAATGAAAATAAGAATGTTTTTGGACTAATGCCTCATCCAGAAAGAGCTGTAGATAAGCTATTAGGCTCCATTGATGGAATAAAAATATTTAGCTCTATCGAGTCAAACTAAATATCATAATAGGGGACTCTCTTGAAAATAACAAAAGAGATTATACTGAGGCATAATCTAACACTAGAAGAATATGACAAAATCAAAGTAATTTTAGGCAGAGAACCTAGTATCACCGAATTAGGTATGTATTCTGTTTTGTGGTCAGAACATTGTTCATATAAGAGTTCTAAGGTTTTTTTAAAAGAACTGCCTTCTACTGCTGAACACGTTATACAAGGGCCTGGTGAAAATGCAGGGGTAGTCGATATTGGAAATGGACTAGCTATTGTAATGAAAGTAGAATCTCATAATCATCCTAGTGCTATAGAGCCTTATCAAGGTGCCGCAACCGGAGTTGGGGGAATATTAAGAGATATATTTACTATGGGAGCCCGTCCTATTGCTATTATGAACTCTTTACGTTTTGGTAATTATGATAAATCTAAGACTAAATATCTGTTAGCAGGAGTAGTAGAGGGAATAGCAGGATACGGCAATTGTGTAGGCGTACCTACTGTTGGCGGAGAGGTATACTTTGAGGAGTGTTATGATGGAAATCCTTTAGTTAATGTTATGTGTATTGGCATTATTAAAAAAGATAAACTTGTAAAAGCTGTAGCTAGTGGTGCTGGAAATCCTGTTATATACGCAGGATCAACTACTGGACGGGATGGGCTTGGAGGTGCGGCATTTGCATCCAAAGAACTTAGCGATAAAAGTGAACAAGACCGTCCAGCAGTACAAGTAGGTGATCCATTCTTAGAAAAACTACTTATTGAGGCTTGTTTAGAGTTATCCCAAAAAGACTATTTAGTGGCTATGCAAGATATGGGTGCTGCAGGGCTAACCAGTTCATCATCCGAGATGAGCGGAAAGGCTAACCTGGGAATGTTATTAAACTTAAACCTTGTTCCTCAAAGAGATAAAGCATTAACTCCTTATGAGATGATGCTATCTGAATCTCAAGAGAGAATGCTTATTATTGTTAAATCTGGATATGAGAATAAAGCTATTAAAATATTCCATAAATGGGGATTAGAGGCTAGTGTTATAGGATTAGTAAAAAGTAGTCCTATACTTACTGTTATTCATAATAAAGAAGTTCAAGCCAAGGTACCTTCAAGGTCTTTAGCTGATGATGCACCTATTTATAGGCGTCCTTATGAAAAACCCGAATATCAAGATGACCTTAATCGGCTTATGTTAAAAGATATACCTATGGTGGATGACTTTAATAATACTCTCCTAAAGCTACTTTCAAGCCCCAGCATTGCCAGTAAAAATAATATATTTCAACAATATGATTATATGGTTGGTACTAATACTGTTATTGGGCCTGGTGAGGCTGATGCCTCTGTAATACGGATTAAGGGTACTAATAAAGCCATTGCTATATCTATTGATGGAAATAGTAGATATTGTTATTTAGATCCATTTGTGGGTTCTCAGATCGCTGTAGTAGAGGCGGCAAGAAATATTGTGTGTACGGGGGCAAGACCATTAGCCATTACTGATGGACTCAATTTTGGTAGCCCGGAAAATAAGGGAGTTATGTGGCAGTTTCAACAAGGAATTATGGGTATTAAAAATGCATGTGAAAAACTAAATACCCCTGTTGTAAGTGGAAACGTTAGTTTTTATAATGATACTAATGGATCACCTATTTATCCAAGCCCTATAATTGGAATGTTAGGGGTTATAGATGATATTAATAATATAATTACTACCGGTTTTAAAAAAGCCGATGATGCTATTTTTCTATTAGGGGATACCTTAGAAGAACTCGGTGGAACTGAATATCTTAAGGTTATTGCTAATAAGGTTAAGGGTAGGTGTCCCACTCTGAATTTAGAGTTTGAAAAACTTATTCAAGATACTTGTCAGCTATTAATATCCATGGGTCTTATTAGCTCTGCTCATGACATATCCGATGGCGGTTTAGCTGTTGCTATGGCTGAGTGCTGTATTAAAGGTAATATTGGTGCTTCTTTGTATATTGGTGATACTGGCTTATCCAATAATGCATTATTATTTAGTGAATCCCAATCAAGGATTATTATATCTGTTTCACCAAGCAATATTTACGAACTTATTATGTATTTAGAAGATAAAGAAATTCCATATCTACAAATAGGCATTGTAAATAATGATAATCGGTTAAAAATAAACAAGCTAATTGACTTATCTATTGAAGAACTAAAAAATAACTGGGAATCTTTAAAAGTATAACTTATATTTTTGCTATTTTAGTAATAACTATAAAAAGTTTATCTCGAAAGACAAATAAAGTATTATGAAAGATAAGTTTTATGACGAATGTGGTATTTTTGGGATTCTATCCCCTAAATTAGACGTTGCTCATGCCACTTTCCTCGGGCTATATGCACTACAACATAGAGGCCAGGAGAGTGCTGGTATTTGTACTAGCAATAACGGAAAGTTTATTTATCAAAAAGGTATGGGCTTAGTACAAAAAGTTTTTAATGACAATGATCTTAAAAAACTAAAAGGTAATATGGCTATAGGCCATGTTCGATATTCAACCTTTGGTAGGTCTAAGGTTCAGAATTCACAGCCTGTCATTGTTCGGTATAAAAGAGGAAAGATTGCAGTAGCTCACAATGGTAATATCGTAAATGCCATGCAAATAAAAAAAACCCTTGAAGAAAAAGGCTCTATCTTTCAAACAACAATAGACTCAGAAGTAATTGTACACTTAATTGCTAGGTCTAAAAAGCCAAACATAAAAGAAGCCCTTATAGAAGCCCTAAATAAGTTAAAAGGGGCATATTCGTTGTTGCTTATGACCGAAAATGAAATTATCGCCGTAAAAGATCCTTCAGGATTTAGACCCCTTTGTATAGGGCTAATTGATGACTCATATTGTATAGCCTCTGAAAGTTGTGCCCTTGATCAAATTGGAGCTAAATATATACGCTCTGTTAATCCCAATGAAATGGTCATTATTAATAAAGATGGACTCTCTTCTTATACCATGGAACAAAAAAAAACCATTAGTCAGTGTATTTTTGAGTTGATTTATCTATCAAGACCAGATAGTATAGTTTTTGGAAAAAGCGTATATCAAACTAGAAAAGAATTTGGCAGAATACTAGCAAGAGAATGTCCTTTAAAAGCAGATATAGTAATACCAGTTCCAGACTCTGGAATTACTGCCGCTATAGGCTACTCAGAAGAATCAGGAATACCTTATGAAATGGGATTCCTTAGAAATCATTATGTAGGTCGTACTTTTATTCAGCCAAATCAAGTTTTTAGAACTTCTAAGGTACGAATTAAATTAAGTCCAGTCTCGCAAATAATTAATAATAAAAGAGTTATTGTAATCGATGACTCTATTGTAAGAGGTACAACTTGTAAAGAAATTGTAAAAATGCTATATAATGCCGGAGCTAAAGAAGTTCATATTTTAGTTAGTTCTCCAGCAATAACTCACTCATGCTTTTATGGTATTGATACTCCAAATAGAGAGGTACTTTTATCCCACATTTGCGATGACGATATTAACAAAATTAGTAAGTTTATAGGTGCAAATAGTGTTTACTATCTTAGTATTAAGGGTATGCTTAAAGCTCTTGGTCAAGATTCGGATAACTATTGCTTGGCATGCTTTAATGGAAAATATCCCGTATTACCAACCGACTTTTACAAAAAACACCTTAACTAATTTAGGCTTATATAGTTGTATAGTCTAACTTATTTGTAATAAAGCCTTTTAAACTCTCCAATATACTTTTTAGCAATATTTGCATTAGAAATTATAAGTATATTTTCATCATTTCTTTTATCCGCATTCTTTGAAAAGTTAAAAGAACCTAAAATAGTCAACCTTTCATCTATAATAATAACCTTGTGATGCATGTTATACTTATTTTTGTCATTTCTCACCATAATACCCGCTTTATTCATCGGATAAAACATAGAATATTTGGGATTATTTTGTCTTTTCTCAAATATCCCCATAACCTTTAGACCGTCTTTATGCTTATTAATCATAGCTTTAGCAATATTATTATGGGTAAAACTAAATGCCATAAAGTATATACTATTTTTTGCATTTTTAATCTCATTAGAAATTACTTTTGCCACGTCATTCTCAGGAGCAAAAAAAGCTTTAATAGTGGTGTTATCACCAAGATTAACAGATTTATATTTAATTTCTTTAGGAGAACGCCTACCAAACTTCTTATTAAAAAACATTTCTTTAAATTCGCTTAAAAAATTATAAGCCAACTCCCTAGAGTATATTAGAATAGCATTATTATTATTCTTATAACTTCCGTTATATGTAGGATTAAAACTCCCAGTCCAAACCCATTTACCATCAATTACAAAAAACTTATTATGCATTAAACGACTCTTGCCAGCTGAACTGTCATCCATAATTGGTATACCAGCTTTCCTTAGCCTAATAATAGATTCCTCATTAATATATTTACTCTCAGTTAATATTTTTACCTCAACACCTCTTTCATAAAGACTTAGTATTGCATCAGTAATGATTTTAGAGTCTAGCTCATGGACAGCGGCATAAACTTGACTCTTAGCCTTTTTTAAAGCCCTTATAAGATGCCGATCAATACTATTTTTATAACCAGAAGCTATTTTGTGATTGCCATTATATAGGCGAGTGAAAAATATACTATAAAGCTTATCATTAATATCATATATTTCTTCGTTTAAGTGTCTTGCTTTTTTTAACTTAGCCTTTTGCTTTTCTAAAGCCTCTTCTGTTTTTTTATAGCCTTTATTTAAAAAGTCTGTTAAACTATTATCTAAAAAATCATCAAGAATAAAAAATATTATTATTATAAAACTAACTATCACTAAAGCTTTTATAAACTTTCTTTTCATAATAAAACTTCCTTATTATTAATAAGTTAAATTATATTAATTAAATTAATGGGCGGTTCTTTTAGGATATTTTCTTAAGTTCATTTGTCTTAGCTTTTGAGCTACTGCAGTAGGGGTTCTATAAAGCTTTTCTGCTATTTCATAGTAAGGCTTTTTCTTGTAATTTTCCTTTAAAAAAGATATATCCTCATCTGTCCACGCATGCCTTTTTTGTTTATTATTCTCAATATTAACTTTCTTTCTATAACCGGTTGTTTTTTTCAATCCCAAAAGGGCACCTTTATTATCTATACTTGCTTTTGTCTTTTTTAATAGTTTAGAAAGGTATAAGTTACTATGGTTAGAGTATAATTCTTTTAAAGAGGCTTCTTCTTCTTTTGTCCAATTATTTTTATTATTATTTTTATTTGGATCCATTCCCAACACTCTTACTACAATCAAATATATTACATTGGATAGTTAAATTATAAATTTAAAGATATTATAACAATAACATATTCTATTATTGAAAAAAATCAACTTAAAAAATTATTATTCTAATCATTTGTAATATTTAACTATATACTACCACTTTAAGTCTTTAAACACCCGTTTAAATATATCTGCAACTATATCAACATCCACCTCATCTGATTTAGTCATAATCTGATCATATCCAAGGTCAATCTGATATTTAACGCTCTCATGGGTTAAGTCAGAGCGAATGAAATCTGCAAAACTCATGTTGGATAGCTCTGGATATAGCTCAATCTCTATTCCAGTCTCCATATTAATCATAGTAAGTCCAAAATTATTAGGATGATAACTACCCCCAGCAAACTCAACCATAATACGACCATTCTGAGAAAACTCACCCAGAAACTCAAAGCCAAACTTTTCTTCTAATACATATTCTATGGCTTGAATCTCATATGATGGATTTATTTTTATATCAACACGATCCTTAGGCTTTATAATACTATTTAGATCTGCTATAGCGTAAATATAATACTCAGCTTCGTTTTCCATAGATATATCTACATTATAAGGTATCTTAAACTCAAAATCAAGCTCCACATCAGACTTTCCAACCTTAATAGGGTTATCCTCTACAATCTCATCAAGGACTTCTGTAATAGCTTTAGTATCCTCATCCTCCACATAAGTTGAACCATCGGCATACTCGTGTATGGTTTCTAGAGTTTCACTAAACTTAACCATTAACCTAAGACTAAGGTTAGTAATAGTTTGACCCTCATTTCCTCCGGTAATTATAACCTTACCAATAATTAAATCCCCTTGATTAAAGTTAGTATTATCCTCTTTTAATACAATTTTTATTTTAGTTCTTCCTAAACTAAGCTTTATCTTATCAAATATGCCCATAAAAACTCCTATATGTCTTTAATTATTAACTAGATAGTCTATATAGCCTTATTATGTTAGCAAGAACTCTAATAAATATAATAAAAAGTACTCCAATAGCCATTTTTTTATATGGTTTAATAGATAACGTCAATATATAATAATTTTAAGATTTAGCTTATCCTTATAAAATAGTATGCCTAGTACAATGACTTAAGTTTTCGTCAATGGTTTATTTACTGTTACACAAAGAAGTACAAAAATATACTTATATTTACGTTATATGTTTTACTATAAAGTTTATTATTAACAAATGCCTTTTATTATATTTAAGTTGTCTATATTGAAACCCAATTTGAACTTTACAATAGACTATTAAACTATTTAGTTGTATAAAATACATTATTTAAAACTAAGGAGGCTTAAATGGTTGATGTCCAACGCCTTAATGATTATAGAAATATACCCATCAATAAGGTAGGTATTAAAAATATAAAATATCCTATATCGGTTTTGGATAAGCGAAATAAAATTCAGCATACCGTAGCCAAAATAAATATGTATGTATCCTTGCCCAAAGAGTTTAAAGGAACTCACATGAGTAGGTTTATTGAGGTTATAAACAGGTATAAACGAGAAATCCATGTTAAGAATATAAAAGAAATACTTTTGTATACAAAGAAAAAACTTGATGCAGAAGAAGCTCATCTAGAAATTGTATTTCCATATTTTATAGAAAAAACGGCTCCTATATCCAAAGAAAAAGGGCTTATGGAATATACCTGCCTAATTAAAGGAAAACTAAATAAACATAATAAGCTAAATATGATCCTTGGTGTAAAAGTCCCTTTAACTACTGTATGCCCCTGTTCAAAAGAGATTAGCAGTTTTGGTGCACATAACCAGCGAAGTGAGGTAACTGTTAAAATTAAAAGTACCAAGTTTATTTGGATAGAAGAACTTATAGAGCTAGTCGAAAAAGCAGGTTCATGTGAGATATTCTCTCTTTTAAAAAGAGAAGATGAAAAGTTCGTTACAGAACAAGGATATAACAACCCTGTTTTTGTGGAAGACGTTGTTAGACAAATAATAGAAACCTTAAATATGGATAGTCGTATTAAATGGTGTACCGCTGAAAGTGAAAACTTTGAAAGTATACATAATCATAATGCCTATGCTTTTATAAAAAAAGAGTTTAAAAGTTAATATACTTATTAAGTAGGGTGTTTATATTAAAGTAGCTTTTATGTTATCAACATTTAAAATTAACTTTTAAATAACTATATATTTTTATATTAGTTGCTTTAAAGTGGCGAGTTTACTATACCATTTATAATAAAGCTGTTTTAATATTAGGAATATATATATAAAAACTAATACCGTGAACAATAGCGAATGCACTAAAGCTAAAATTCTTATAGTAGACGATATAGTAGAAAATGTAGAACTCCTAAAAGTCTTACTTCAAACTAATTACTCCCTTAGCTGTGCCTATAACGGAGAAGAGGCTCTTATGAGGGTTGATGAGTTTAATCCAGACTTAATATTGCTTGATGTAATGCTACCAAAAATAAATGGCTATGATGTATGTTATAAATTAAAGTCCAACGCAAAAACAAGGAATATTATGATTATTATGATCACTGCTCTGGTAGAAGCCGAAAATGAGCTTAAAGGTGTTGAGGTGGGAGCTGATGATTATCTATTTAAACCTTTTAATAAAACAATACTAAAAGCTAGAATTAGCTCTCTATTAAAAACTAAGCATTTTAATGATGAGCTGGAAAAGGCTGAGTCAATAATTAAAAGTCTTGCTTTTAGTATAGAGGCTAAAGACCCATATACTGAAGGACATTGTGAAAGATTATCTATAAACTCTTTTAAGCTTGGTAAAAAACTTAATTTAGATAGTAAATATCTTAATGCATTAAAAAGTGGTGGTATACTCCATGATATTGGAAAGATTGGTATTCCTGATAGTATTTTATTAAAAAAAAGTAAACTTACCAATAAAGAAATGGAAATGATGAGGCAACACCCAATTATTGGAATTAGAATATGTAAATCTCTACATTCTTTAAAGCTTGTTATACCTATTATACACCATCACCACGAAAAATATAATGGTACTGGTTATCCAAGCGGCTTAAAAGGTGAAAAAATACCTATAACTGCTCGTGTTCTCCAAATAGTTGACATTTATGACTCTCTTACAACTAATAGACCATATAAAAAAGCTATAAACAGTGATATGGCTTTAAATATTATGGCAAAAGAAGTTAATAAAGGATGGTGGGATAGAGATATCTTCATAGAATTTAAAAAAATGGTTGAACTAAATAACTATTGTTTTAATTCTCCTGTTTAAATATAAAAAAATATTGTTTTAAATAAACAAAATTATTTATATATTAATTATAGAAATAAAAATATTTAATATATTTTAATTAAGTAATAATCTTATCTTTATGAAAAACTTTGTCATTGTAATATACTTTTATTAATTAAGGAAGTTTTATGAAAATAATATCAAACTCTATTATATTACTAATGATTATTCTATCTTATAGCTGTACTAAACAAACAGAAAAGATATCTGAAAAAAGCTCCAAAGAAAATAAAACTAATAACTTTATACCTAACCAAGATCCAGAATCATTAAATACAGCTATAGGCTTGCAAAACGTCTTTAGAGGTATTGCCAAAAGAACTTCATCAGTTGTTAGTATTAAAGTCAAAAAAAAGAATGTAGATGTCAATAGCAACCCTGTTATAGGCTCAGGCTTCATGATAAGAGAAGATAACAAGGAATACATTATAACTAATCATCATGTAATAAAAAATTATAAAAACATATTAGTATATGATAACAATAAAAAAGAGTATAGGACTAAAGTTGTTGGATTCGACCCTATTACAGATATTGCCATTTTAAAGATTAAAAAAAATCATAATATAAAAGTCCTGCCCCTTGGCGACTCTAACTCCATTGAAGTTGGGGATATAGTAATTGCAATTGGTAACCCTTTTAACCTTGGTAGTAGCTTTACCTTTGGCGTTGTTAGTGCCATAGGTAGAAAAAGCAATTTAATTGATATAAACGCTGTATTTAAAAACTTTATACAAACTGATGCCCCTATTAATAAAGGTAATAGTGGCGGACCTCTTTTAAATATTAAAGGTGAGGTAATTGGAATAAATACTGCTATTTACTCAACAGGCTTTAAAAAAGGATCCATGGGAATAGGCTTTGCCATACCTAGTAATATATCCAAAGATATTATCAAAAAGCTGATTACTAAAGGCAGAGTAGCACGGGGATATATTGGTATTAGAATCGAAAATATGAATAAAGACCTTATAAAATATCACAAAATAAAAAAGGGAGCTTTTGTAAATAGCGTTGAGCCTAATGGACCAGGTTTAAAGGCCGGTATAAAAGCTGGGGACATCATCATAGCAGTTAATAAACAAAAAATTAACAATGCAAACCAATTGATTAGTATTATATCTTCTTATCCACCAAGAACAAAAGTTATACTTGATATAATTAGGAATAAACAAAAAATACAGGTTAGCGTTCCCCTAATTGAAAGAAAAGTTAATCCGTCTAGTTCTTCAAAATAAAGTATGCTTAAGCCTCTTAAAAAAACAATAGATAGAAAATCTTTTTTTTCAGGCCTACAGCGAGTAGTAATAAAAATAGGTACTAACCTGCTTACCGATAATGGGTATATATCTACACCCAAGTTTAATAAGGTTGTAGAACATATTATTACTTTAAAAAGCTATGTAAAAGATGTTGTAGTAGTTAGTAGTGGTGCAATAGGAGCAGGGTATAAGCAAATAATTATTAAAGATAAAGGTTTAACCATTCCAATTAAACAAGCCTCTGCCAGCATAGGACAAGTAATACTAATGAATGAATATATGAACTTCTTTAAAAAAAAGGGCTATATTGCTAGTCAAATATTGCTAACTGATCCAGGCCTAAGTGATAGAACTAGGTATGTTAACGCTAAAAACACCCTAAATACCCTATTACAGTATAAAAACGTAATACCCGTTGTAAATGAAAATGATACCGTAGCAGTAGATGAAATTAAATTCGGTGATAACGATAAACTTGCGGCATTAGTAGCAAGCCTTATAGACGCTAACCTTCTAATACTATTATCTGATGTTAACGGCCTTTATTACAACTATAATAGTGTTAAAGATAGAACTCTTATATCCGAAGTACCCAAAATTACAAAAATAATTGAACAAGAAGCTAAACAAAAAGGTAGTAGCTTTAGTACTGGAGGAATGACTGCAAAACTACAAGCCGCCAAAATAACTACTAATTACGGTATTACTACACTAATTGCAAATGGTACCCAAGAAAATATTATTAACAATATCTTCAACGGCAATAACGTAGGAACTATATTCTTACCCATAAACAAAGCTAAGTCGAGTAAGATACGCTGGCTTCACCTTAATTCTAAGGCAAAAGGAAAAATATATATAGACGATAATGCTGTAAAAGCCATAACCCA
The DNA here is from genome assembly GCA_965208615.1 of Spirochaetota bacterium. GTDB lineage: Bacteria > Spirochaetota > UBA6919 > UBA6919 > CBDBPB01 > CBDBPB01. The sequence goes on along the minus strand of CBDBPB010000007.1, from coordinate 468,246 downwards.
AAATAATAAAAGCCTTTTACCTAAAGGTATTATTAATGTTATTAGCAATTTTAATGAGTTCGATATAGTTGAAATACTTAATAGGTCGGATAATGTTATTGCTAAAGGCATATCATATTATAGCTGTGAAGAGATATTAAAAATTAAAGGCTTTCATAGTTCCGAAATAGAAAATATATTAGGCTATTCTACTTATGAGGTAGTCGTTCACAAGGATAACTTGGCGGTTATATGAAAAAAATTAAAGATTATTATTTTAACCTTGCTAAAAATAATGACTACCTTGCCAGAAGTGTGTTTAAATTAAAAGAAATAGATGATAAATATAAATTAATAAAAAATAATATTAAGATCCTTGACTTAGGTGCATCCCCAGGCTCATGGATACAGTATTGCCTTACTAAGCCCAATACAAAAATAGTTGCTGTTGATATTAAACCCCTTAAAAAAACCTTTCATAAAAACGTACGCTTTATACAAAATAGCATATCCGAAATAGAAGAAAATCTCTTTTCCGAAACAAACTTTGACCTAATATTAAGTGATATGGCCCCTAATACCACTGGTAATAAAGGCATAGATCATCAGAAGTCCATAAGCTTAGCTGATGAGGTAATTAAAATTACTTATAAATCCTTAAAAAGAAATGGCAATTTAATATGCAAGATCTTTCAAGGAGAAGACCTTAATTCCTTTGTTAAAAGCAAAATTAAACCGGCTTTCTCTAAATATAAACTCTTTAAGCCAAAAAGCTCACGCTCTGAGAGTACTGAAATATATATAATCGGGTTTAATTATATATACTCAAAATAGTTATCCGTGTATATCTATTAATAAACCTTTTTCATTGTCCTTATAATTACTATGCCTAACCCACATAGGCCTTCTATCTGACAAATAAATCTTCTTTTGACTATTTCTATTATCATGAGGATCAAGTTCAGTTCCCTCGTAGTTATCCACTTCCTCTGGCAAATCCAACACCTTAGAATCTATATCTTGACTTCTCTTTTCAAACTCAGTAGCATAAACAAGTTGATCCTTTCTCGGGGCAGTATAAAGTCTTAAATAGTCTTTACCTACATTATCCATTTGTCCCAAAACAACTTGTAAGTCAAGAGGGTGAATAGCCATCACTAAATCCATAAAAATATTATATATATTTATTATCGTTAAAAGTTACTCTAACATTAAAAAGATAATTTCTATTTATTGTTCTATTAACATAATAAAAGGCTTTCTACCATAACTTAACTATTAAAAAAAAACTATTATTTTAATAGTTAAGTTTTATACCTTAAAAATTAACATATAAAACTAAAATAATGTATTTTACATTCAAAACCTGCTGTTATAAGGCTTTTACTCTATTTATAATGAAAAATAAATTATACATAAATAGCTAAATTAAATTATACCCCTTGACTTTTGTTCGTTTTATTATATCTTTATCTATAATAGATTATTCTTCCATTATGAATCATTCGTTCTCTGCTTTATATCACTATTGATTGAAAAGATAAGCTCTCTCTTAAGACTAATAGAAGATTATAAAAAGGATTAATCCGAATGCAGTCATTCGTATGAATAGTCAAAATAAACTAGGAGTTTTGTATGAATATTTATGTAGGAAATTTAGACCATGACGTTACCGAAGAAGAGCTTCGTCAATCATTTGAGGCCTTTGGTCGCGTAGAATCAACCAAAATAATTAAAGATATGTTTAGTGGACTATCTAGGGGTTTTGGCTTTGTAGAAATGGCATCTAAAGAAGATGGTGAAAGTGCTATTTCTGGTCTAGACGGCAAAGAACTCAATGGCAGAGCTATCAAAGTTAATGAAGCAAGACCACGCAGGGATAATAGAAGTGGTGGTGGTGGAAGATATGGCGGTGGTGGTGGTGGTAGACGTTCTAACTAGTGTATAAGTTAATAGTCTAGGCTTGCCTAGGCTATTAAAAATAAAATAATTTTATATAAAAAAAATAAATTAATAATATTATTAGCTTATGAAATATTTTATACTAAAAAATAACTATTAAAAAATATATTATAACAGCTCTAACGCATGCCCACTGCAATCTATTTACTATAAAATATAATCTTACAATTGCTATAGCTTATAACCTTATAAAAAACTATTTGACTTTTACTAAAGCTTATCTTATTATTTAATTATCATTTTAGGCGGTATTATTATGGATATAAGTAATAAATGTGTTGATAAAGAATTATATGAAATAGGTGATAAAATTGTTTATCCTATGCATGGCGTAGGAGTTATTAAGGAAATTAAAGAAAAAAATATCCTTGAACAAACTAAACTCTATTATATAATAGAAATGTCATTTTCAAAAATGGTTATCATGATCCCAGTAGATATGAGTAATAAAATGGGACTAAGAAGTCCTATTGGACCTAATAAAATTGGAAAAGCTTTTGATATATTACAAGATAAGGCCACTAAACAAGAAGATGATTGGAAGATTCGCTATAGTAATAATCATGAAAAAGTAAAAAGAGGCTCTCTGTTTGAACTGGCAGAAGTAGTTAGAAACTTATTTATAAGAAATCAAATAAAAGAACTCTCTAATTCTGAAAAAAAACTATTTGAAAATGCTCTTAAACTAATGGTAGATGAAATAGCATTATCCAAAAACATAGAAAAGGATGAAGCAGAACATCTAATTACCGAAATATTAGAAAAAGCTCAATCGAAAAGTAATAACTTAGAAAAGTTAAAAAATAGCTAGGAGTATATAAATGGTTTTCAGAATTACTGTCTTAATATTAAGTCTTATACTTGGCTATTTTATTGGCTTATCTCTTAGTCAACCCATCTTTGGCATATCCCCTCCTTATTTTTACGGCTTACTTGCGATTATAGTTGCTAGTGTATTTATTGGTGTTGAAGTGGCTCTTCATCAAGCAAAAGGAAGAAAACTATTTTTTGCTACTATAGGTACTATTTTAGGATTAATAATAGGCTTTTTTATAGGTAATATTTTTGTTACTATAGCTCCCATATCTAATAATTTTAAGTATCTAATCCAGTTTTTATTTGCTTATACAGGCTTAACCCTTGGATGGCTTAAAGAAGACGAAGTTAAATTTAATTTTTCTAATAGCAACTCTAATAAGATAGAAGATAAAAGTAATTTTAAAATATTAGACACTAGTGTAATTATTGATGGTCGTATCGCTGATATCTCCGAAACCGGCTTTTTAGAAGGTATTTTAGTAGTTCCTAAATTTGTATTAAATGAACTCCATCAGGTTGCAGACTCATCCGATCCCCTAAAACGTAGTAGAGGACGTAGAGGACTAGACATATTAAATAATATGAAGGCAAGTAAAAAAGCTATAATAAATATAACAGAAGTAGATTATCCAGATGTCCAAGAGGTAGACCGTAAACTTCTTAAACTTGCTAAATATATGAATTCTGTTGTTGTTACTAACGACTTTAATTTAAACAAAGTTGCTGAATTTGAAGGCGTAGAAATACTTAACGTTAATGACCTTTCTAATGCCGTAAAACCTGTAGTCCTACCAAATGAAGAAATAAAAACTATTGTTATTAAAGAAGGAAAAGACCAAAATCAAGGTATTGCCTACCTAGAAGATGGTACAATGATGGTAATTGATAACGGTAGAAATTATATTGGTCAGGAAGTTACTGTAGTTGTTACTAGTATACTCCAAACTCCTGCTGGAAGAATGATTTTCACTCAGTTAACTAATCAACAAAAAAAGTCATCGCCTAGTCATAGTTCTCTTCATCGTAGGTGAAGGTTTTTATAATTCTTCTTGCCGGTGGTAAAGGCAAAAGAATGAAAACTCACACTAAAAAACAATTTCTTACTATAAAAGGCTTTCCTTTATTTTTATGGTCATTAAAAACATTTCTATCCTTAGAAAACAAACATAGCCTTTTTTTTTACTTGGTATATAGCTCTAACGATAAACAACATTTTTATGATATACTAAAAAAATATCTTAGCAGTAGCGAACTAAACAAGCTTAACCTAGTTGAAGGTGGTAATACAAGGAATGAATCAATATTTAATGGGTTAAAACTATTATATAATTTGGCAGATAACGATGACTTTGTTTTAATACACGACTGCGCAAGACCCTTTATAAAACATAATGATATACTAAATGTAATACATAATCTTGAGTTTTTTCCTTCTGTAACTTTAGGTTACCCAATTACTGATACCATAACCTTGGTTAACCAATCAGAGTGCTATGTAAAAGATCATATTAATAGAGATAGCCTTAGAGGGATATTAACTCCTCAGGGTTTTCATTTTTCTGTTATATGGAAGGCATATAAAAAATATATGCTCTCCCCTTATTTAGTAACTGATGATACTCAATTAGTAAATGCAATTGGATTACCATCAAAAGTGATTGATGGTAATAAAAACAATATTAAGATTACAACTCAAGATGATCTAAATATTGCCAATTTCTATGCAGAACAACATATCAATAACTAAGTTATACTTTTAAAAAAACTTTTAGCTCCTGACTTCTAGATGGATGCCTTAAACGACGTATAGCTTTTTTTTCTATTTGTCTAATTCGTTCTTTTGTTAGGCTAAAGCGTTTTCCTATCTCTTTTAGAGAAAGGGGGTCAATACCATCTAAGCCATATCTAAGTCTAATAACTTTTTGTTCTTTATCAGAAAGTGTTTCAAGAGATTTAGAGATAGTCTCTTTTAAAGACTCATTAATAAGCTTTTCTTCAGGTTCCTTAAAGTTAGTATCCCTTAGTATTTCAGAAAGATAACGTTCTTTTTTATCAAACATAATGGGAGCATCTAAAGATATATAATCTCTAGAGGCATTAATTATATCTGAGACACTATGTTCTTCGATATCCAAGGCAGAGGCAATATCATTATTAGATAGATCATTGGTTTTCAGTTGATCATTCTCTTTTTTAAGTTTTTCGATTTGCACCAACTGATTTGCCCTATTTAACGGTAGACGTATGAGCTTAGTTTTTTCAGAAAGAGCTTTTAAAATGGATTGCTTAATCCACCATACAGCATAAGATATAAAATGATAGCCCTTACGATAGTCAAACTTATCAGCGGCAGTAATCAGTCCCATATTTCCTTCATTAATTAAGTCGATAAGAGGCAATCCTCTTTTTTGATATTTTTTAGCAATATTAACAACAAACCTTAAGTTAGCTTTAATCAACTTTTCTCTTGCTTCATCATCGCTCTCAAAAGCTCTTTTAGCTAAAGTTTCTTCTTCTAAGCGAGTCAGAAGATTAACAGAGTCGATTTCCATAAGATATTGTGCTAATGGTCCTTCATAGGTAATATCCTTAATATTACTTCTCACCTTTAATTTATTATTAGGCATAAATATTATCTCCCGTCTATTACAGAAGTAACGTATATTGCTTAAGTTATAATAAAGTAATTTAAAGCTTAGTTTTATATACCAGTGTAGTTAAGGCCATAACCGGTTCTTAAAATTATCTGGTTAAATTATATCTTTAATAAAAGATATATATAAGCTAAGGGCTTTGTATAGTTTTAACTATTTGTTAATAAAAAAAAATATTCAATTAAAAGCTATAGTTTATTTAGTGTTAAATTTTAACAAAAGTATTATGACTTATTTTCTTCGTTTTGTCAAGTGAAATTAATAATCTATTTAATTTTTTTTTTTTCTTGTTCAAATATAAGGGCATATAAATCTATATTTTCTTTAGTCAGTGAGTAACCTCTACGTTTTAAAACCTTTTTACAATTTTTTATAAAGTCTAAAAAAATATATTTTCTAAATGGTTTACTCCCCCCCCATGAAAAAGATGGGACTTCTTTTGGATACATTCCGCCTTCAAAATACAAATTACATCCCACACCAATAACAGTACCGGTATTAATTAATGAACCAATACCCAATTTACTATGATCTCCAATAAAAGCTCCAACCTTAATTAAGCCGGTTTTTACACACTCACCCATAAAAGTTAAGGTTATCTCTCCATAATTATTTTTAAGATCACTATTTGTAGACATAGCACCAAAATTAACGTAAGAGCCAATATAAGAATGACCTAAAAAGCCATCGTGATGTTTATTAGTTAGGTCAAGAATAATTGAATCAGACACCTCTCCAGCAATTTTACAACCATCAAAAATGGACGAGTTAGCTCTTATTTTAGCACCATCTATAAGAACATTCTTAGCGATATAACATGGTCCTTCTATCACGCTAAGAGGCTTGATTTCTGCATTTTTATCAATATATATTGGGCCGTTATCAGTAAGAAAATATACTCCAGGATGAACTCTAACACTGTCATGAATATATAATTCTTTATTAGGCAAGTCTTTAAACTCTTTAGAAGAGTTAGTCTTTAATATGAAGGCAATATCTTTTTTTATTTCTTTTGAGTTTTCATAAACTAATTCAAAAAGATAATTTAATTTTTTATATTCCGATGATATAAGCTTTAGGTTCCATTTTTCAGTAATAGCATTTAATTTATCTTTATCAAAAAAAAACTCTTCTTTTAATTTTCTTATTTGTAGTCCCATTACCCTAAAAGCAATTAGTTCACCTTTATTTTTAATCCCCTGATTTAACTCTATATTAAAATTATCGCCCAATAATATACTAGATGAAATAAAAAGGTATTCCTCATTAACATCGGCCTCTTCTAAACGGATAACATTACCTTTGTCGTATAAAGGTTTTAACTCTTTTCTTATTAATATTAGGCATTGGGAATTTATAAATTTAGATTTGATTTTATCAATAAAGCTAAAAACTCCGCATTTAAGGGAGAATACAGGACGAGTCAAGCTAAGGGGATAAAACTGCTTATAACTACTATCTTCAAAAATAACGATTTTCATTAATATACCGGTATATTTAAAGTCGAAGGTTAATAGTTTTATATTATAATTTTTATTATATAGTGTTACAAAAATTTCAAATTATTATGGTTATATTTATTGGGAGGTTTTTATATATTTTTCAATAAGATCAACAACGGTCTTTAAGCTTATGGGTTTTTGCAAAATATCTTCGCATCCGCAGTCAAAAACCTTTTTTATATCCCCTTTTGTATTAACAGCAGTGATAGCCACAACAGGTATTTTGGATAATTCAGTAGTATCTTTTATTTTTTTAGTAGCGCTATAGCCGTCTAATACGGGCATCATCATATCCATAAATACCAGAACGGGTTTTTCTTTTAGAGCCAGTTCAAAAGCTTCCTGACCGTTAACAGCCTTAATCACCTCAACAGATGAGGTATTACCTAGAATAATTCTTTCTAGAAGCTTTAAGTTAATTTCGTTATCGTCTACTATCAATATTTTTAACATAACCAGACCATAATTCGGGAGTGACGGGACTTGAACCCGCGGCCTCTGCCTTGACAGGGCAGCGTTCTATACCAGCTGAACTACACCCCCAATAATAATTAATCAGTAATTAATAAAACTATTTTTATTTATAACTTATTAATTATACCCTCTGGGAGCGGATGGACTCGAACCATCGACCCCTGCGTTATCAGCACAGTGCTCTAACCACCTGAGCTACGCTCCCTTTTAATCGATTATCATAAGTATAATAAAACTTTAATCTTAGTCAAGTAAATTTTATTGAAATCATATTAATAAGCTATTCTATGGCAACTTATAATATTACTAATTGTTCTAGTGGTGGAGATAAAAGATATTCTAAGATAATTTATCTTTTTAAAGCTTAAAAAAAATACAGATAAAATCTATTTAGCAATTGTGTTATAATAACTTTTTATCTAAAAGATAGAGTAATTAGTAACTGGGGAGGATGCCGTTTTTTTTTTGATATTAGGTTATTTAGAGTGATATTATTTAATAATTCAGTTATCATTTTATGATAGAATTATGACTAGTCATACAAGGTAAAAAGGCAAGACATATAACGTAAAGGGAAGTGAATTCCAGATTTCTTTGTGGAACAGGAAAGTTAAAATATTCATAAAAAAGTTATTTTCTTGTGTCAAGCAGGTTATCCCTTTATGCTCTTTAAGTGCTGTGTTAGCGAACGTTCTAATAAATATAACAATAAACGTTCTAAGGGAATTTTGTAAAATTAGGTCAAAGAGTGTACCAATTGTCACAAATTGTCACTTGGCACAGTTTTTGACCTGACAGTTAGCAGTTAATTAGTAATCAACAACGTTATTATTATTACCTATTCTTACAAACATAATTCCCTCTTTTTATATTTAATAGTCTATAATGTGGGACTTAGCAACTAATGCTTTAAGGTCAGGTACATATTTGCCCCCTCTTTGTATTTCCCACTTTTCGCCGTCAGAGGAGCTAAGGATAGTGCCATCATAACCCACAGCTATGAACTTATTATTTACATCGACAACTTCACCTACATATGACCCCTGTTAAAGCTTCTATTCCTGTATGATAAGCCCAATATTTAGGATTAAAAGTTTCATAAATAATACCTCGTTGATCTATAACATAAGCAGTACCTATTGTTCTATTATCACTATTCCAATAATTAACAGTTCCTATAGCTGAATTATTAACGGTATGGTGTATTACAATTAAATCTTTTTTAATTTGTCGTGTGTAATAATCTTTTTGTTGTAAACTTCTATCTATGTTCATGTTTTAACCCTGCATTTTATATATAAAGAATTGGAGAGAGTCTATAAATAACTTGATTTAAATTTAATACCATTAAAAGAGAAAAGGTTTATAGGCAACTCCCCTTAAGTGCTTACCACCCTTTTTCCGTTCTGTCCAATCTGTACCATTTTCAGAGGTAAAAATATAACCCTCATTTCCCACAGCTACAAACATTTCTTTATTGTTAATTTTACCGTAAGCAACTCCCCTTAAGTACTCACCACCCGCTTTATTTCCTCCTATCCAATCTGTACCATTTTCAGAGGTAAAAATATAACCATCATCCCCCACAGCTACAAACATTACTTTATTGTTAATTTTACCGTAAGCAACTCCCCATAAGTGCTTACCACCCTTTTTCCGTTCTGTCCAATCTGTACCATTTTCAGAGGTAAAAATAGAACCATCCCACCCCACAGCTACAAACATTACTTTATTGTTAATTTTACCGTAAGCAACTCCTTCTAAGCTCTTACTATCCGCTTTATTTCCTCCTGTCCAATCTGTACCATTTTCAGAGGTAAAAATATAACCATTAAACCCCACAGCTACAAACATATTCTTATTGTTAATTTTACCGTAGGCAACTCCCCTTAAGTGCTTACCACCCTTTTTCCGTTCTGTCCAATCTGTACCATTTTCAGAGGTAAAAATATAACCATCATCCCCCACAGCTACAAACATTACTTTATTGTTAATTTTACCGTAAGCAACTCCTTCTAAGTGCTTACCACCCTTTTTCCGTTCTGTCCAATCTGTACCATTTTCAGAGGTAAAAATAGAACCATCCCGCCCCACAGCTACAAACATTACTTTATTGTTAATTTTACCGTAGGCAACTCCCCTTAATTCCTTACCATCTGCTTTATTTCCTCCTGACCAATCTGTACCATTTTCAGAGGTATAAATATAACCACTACTCCCCACAGCTACAAACTTTATACCAGTTATATAATCAATTCTCGCTAATAAATAATCCATTTGTTTTGATATAGTTCTATGATCCGTGCTTCCATCAGGGTATTCATGTTTAGTTCTACTAAAATAAATATCTTCACCCGTTAAAGATGAATTATCAGTACCCCGTTTTACTTTATCCGTTGTGATGGCATTATTGGCTATCTGAGGGGTGTTAACGGTTTTGTCCTTTAGGGTTGACTTTTGTCTGTTGATTTCTATTCTTATATAAGTCCCGTCTGATATGGCTTTTATGATTATCTTCCCGCATAAAACGCCATATTCACTTTTATGCTCGTGATTATTAAGAGCCTTAACAAAATGTATCTCAGGCTTAAAACTGCTATACTCATGATCCTTAGTAAGAGGGTCTTCTGGTATTATAAGAGTCTCTATGTCTTCAACAGCTTTTAGGTATACGTAATAATCCCCATCACTTTTGCCGTCTATGCTGAACTCTTTATCTTCTTTTAAGTCAGCGTAGTTACCATTGTGATAGAATCCATTTGGACATTTGCTTATTTTGATCATATTCGGCTGATCACTACTTATTATTTTGCCCTCGTTATCCCCAAGGGGAGTGCAAAAGCCATCGGTCATATATTTTTCTATATTTCTTTTGATACGACCGCTAAGCTCATCCATAGTGTTAGTCCAGTCGGTGTCGAAAAACTTTATAGGCTTGTCCAGCTCATCAAGTTTTAGATATCCCATTTTTGTTTCTCCCATTTTTGTCTCCTTGTTAGTTAATAGTTATTTTATATTCATACCCAAATGCTCTCTCTTCTAATAAAGATTTAAGGTGTTCTATAGACTTAAGTCCCTTATTAGTAGTCTCATTGGGTTTAGATTTAAGTTTTATATTCATGTGAACCTTTTTAGTTTCTTTATTCCGTTCACGTTCTAATTGGTCGTAGTCAAGTTTATAGTGGTCCAATATCTTTTTGATAGCCTCTTTACCTGTATAAGGCATGAGATAAACACCTTGATAAGGCTCAACAATATCATCAAGGACTCTTTTAATAAGGTCTATATTTATACCAGGCTTATTGAAGAAGCGTATATAAGCTCTGGACCAGGTCCCTTTAGGACTTGTGATAAAACTAAGTTTTTCGCTTTTGTCTTCATTACTATTTTCGCCCTCGCTTTTAAGAATTCTAATAGCAAGATCGTGTTCATCATCAATTGAATCTATATTTAAGTTTATATCATAAAACTTTAAAAGTTTTTTAATAGTTTTTCTTTGTATCCCTTGGAGGGGTGGGTCTGTAGCTTTTATCGTTTTTAGTATTTTTATTCTCGTTTTAAAGCTTTCGTCAGACTCTCCGATTCGACGTTTTAGTCCGTGTAGCTCTCCTATAAGGTCTAAAAACTTACCTTCAGTACTAACCAAAAATGGCTGTTTAGCAAGTTCCTTTATATCTTTTAGCGAGCGATCTTTAATTAGACTGTCAAACACAGCCTTATGGAAATTATAAATATTTGATTTGTTAGTAAGGCTGGTTATAGTAGAGGGGCAATTACTCCAAATGTCTTTGTCAAAATTAATATCTATGCTCATAAATCTGTTTCCTTAAATGTAATTCTTGAGTCGCTTTCGTCATATGCAAAAACTATCCCTGGCTTGACTTTTACTACTTTTATCTCCTTGTTATCATGTTTTATAGAGTTGGTTTTAAGGTTAACAACGTTTTTTATTCTTATGATGTATCCTTCTAGTTTCTCTTTTATAAAGCTTTCTCCAACATCAAGGTCCTTAAAATAACTTTGTATAGCGTCATGTATAATCTTTTTATCGATAGTGTTTTCAGCTCTATGATAAACAGTAATATCTATGGTGATGTAACTTTTATTGACTGGAAATACAAAAGCTTTCCAGTTGGCGATCGGTCTGGCCTCGTCGCTATCAAAATAAGCTTGAATTTCGTTAATAAGAACTGGACTGACAAAATCTTTTACGCCTTTAATAGCAATGCCTACAGTGCCTACGCCATATATTTTAGGCACTATATGTGCATTTTTAACACCTCCGAATTTTTCAGCTTGGCTTTTAAACCATCCAATACTGCCTTCAAGTTTGCCCGAGGCTTTAGTTATAATTCTTTGTCTAAAGTCGTCATCTCTTTCTCTGTCTACACCTCCGCTGGTTGGTGTTAATTGTTTAACAAGATCGAAATAATTATGTTTAGTAAATATTTCAGTTATGCTGTTTTCGAGTACGTTATATCGTTCACCACCTTTCTCCGCCTCTATCTCTACTTTTTCTAGATATTCTTTTTTGTCATTGGCCTTATAGGAGGAGTCTATGGTAACGCTCTTTAAAACCTTGAACTTTAGACTCTCTTGATCAGCAGAGCCTTTAGTCCCCACAATAAAAGACTCAGGCAAGGTGTATACAGTGTCTGGCTTTGTTTTGCTACCAACAAACACTGTGCCTGTAGCTTTAATCATTATTTTTCTTTCAATATTATTCCCTTCGCCGTGCAAGTCAAGCCACTCGGCCTCAGCGGTCTGGACGAACATCTGTTTTTTAAGCTCTTCAATACCCTTATCCACAACCTCATACTGCATAAGAGCGATTATCTTTAAGACTCTCATAATCTTAGCTTGAGGTCTTAAGTTGGCAAGTTCAGGCACTCTTGTTGAGGCTTTATCAATAAGCAGATCAAGTAAGTCGGTAAACTCGGGGTCCTTCTCAATAAGGTTATCTATTAATTCGTTATAATCGCTTTTTGACAAACCTTTTTCATTAATGTAATCAACTATATTTTTTACAGCATCACTCATGTATTTTAACCTCCAAAGTATTTATATCAATTCTATCATCCATACTAAGCCACCTTTCTACAGCCTGTTTGAGTTCGATTTTAGCCTCATTAGTATAAGCCCTATTCTTAAACTTCCAAATATCATTACCCTCTTGGATGTCAATAATGTCATCGAAACGCTTAAGTTTAAAACCCTCTATTAGGTCTTGTTCTAGAGCCTTTTTGCCATCAGCAGTCTGCCAATCGTTTGCTAAGTTCCAGTCTCCTGGTATCTTGCCATTATATTTGTCAGCCTCAGTATAGCATAGAATGTCATCATCTAAATTGTCAGCTATAGTGTTAAATGATATATCAACTTTATAATTCCCTATTTTAAATTGCATGTTAACCTCATCTTATTTAATTTTTATATACTCGGGTTTAAGATTACTATCGGTTATACTTATAGAGCTAGACTTAGGCTTATTCGTTGATGTTCCAGGTGTTTGTGGAATTGGATAAACATGAACATGACTATCAATATGACTAATAATATCTTTAAGTAACTGAATCACAGGATCGGCATAAAGTAAGTCCTCTCCAGCATCAGCAGAGCCTATTTTAATCTTTTCGCTGGTCATAATAATGTTATCCTTAGCCTCAATGTTAATATCCTTCTCTTCTGCTTTAATAGATATACCCTCTTTATTAGCCATTATACTTATAGTCTTTTCAGCGCTAATAACGTATTTATCAATCTCAGAGAACTGTATAATACCCCAATCATTCTCTTGTTCAGAGGCTAAGTGCAATGGGATAACGGATACCAAGGCGTCAACCTTTGGAATAGCATAAACTCCTTTATTTAAAGCTGTTATCTTTGCTGCCACAATAGGGGCGGACTTATCCGTAGGATGAACCGTACACGTAAGTTTATCTTCATCAACTTCTTTAACTAAAGCCCTTTTGCCGCCTTTTTGTTTGACAACGGTGTTAACCAACTCAGTAAATATTTGTTCAAAGCTTTTATTCCCTGTCTCTGTCATAGTTTAACCTTTCTTTTAGTTTTACTTTTATCTGTTTCTTCTTCTGTTTCTCCTATTGACCACTCCTGTCTAAGGCCGCCTGACAAAGAAAAGCTATAAGTAACTTTATCGATCCATGCCTGACGAGCTTTATCTAACGTTAAAATAACTTGTTCAGAGTGTCCTGTAAGGGGTTCAGCCAAAAGCTTTATAGTTCCTCTGTAGCCTTTAAAGCTCAATTCTTTATATCGTTTTTCGGCCTCTTCTTGAACTTGGTCTTTTGAGGCTGTGTAATCCCCAAACTGCCTCACGTTAGAACCTTTACCAGCCTTGCCTGTATGGCTTTTACCTTTTTCATCAGTACCCACTACTATTACTTTTAAGCCAGGCACGCCTTCGTGCCATTTTAGATTGTTATTAACGATATACTTGCCTTTTAAGTCAATTTCATATATATCCTTTTGATTATTAAAACTATACTTTTTACCATAAAAAAGCTTGTCACCTTTAAAAAAGTAGTCTACTAAAGCATTTTCAGCTAAGGTTTTTATAATAAACCTAACAGACTTATTCGTAAAAGATATTTTTTTATACTTCTGTTGCTTCTTAACGTTGGATGTGTTAACCGTAGAGGCTAATCGTTTTATTATATCCTCATCGCTCATGTCTGTAAATGTTGTAGTAATCATCTTTTGGCTTAGTAAGTAACTATAGTCTTCGCATTCAAGGATGATCTCTCCACGTTGTTCTTTGTTAACCTTTTTAACGAGTCCCTCAAAAATCTTTTTAAGGGGATACCTTTTATCATAGCAAACAGAAAGCTCTATTTTGTCTTTTACTTTATATAAGTCATCTTTTTTCTTATCACTTTTCTTTGCTAAGGATATGTTCAAGTTAGAAGGCCTTTCAATTCTGCTGTCACTCACTGTAAAGCTTTTTATAATAGCTTGATTGATCTCTTTGTCTTTTATCTTAAGGTTAATCTTAACAACAAGCATCTTTAAGCTCCGTACTTTTTAGCAAAAACTTGCTCATCATAATCCATAAGGGATGGTATTATTATAATGTCTCTCTCAGAAAGGTGTTCATAATTGGTAGCCTTCATAATTAGTCTTCTATAGCTGACTTCACCATAATGATCTTTTGCTATCTTTGTATAAGTATCCCCTTTTTTAACTGTATATTCTTTTTCTTCAGTCATGTTTTCTGTCATGGTATTTAGCTCCTGTCCTGGATAAATAAGATTGGGGTTTTTTATCTTATCACGATTGGCATTATAAATAATTCTCCATCTTGTATGACTGCCATAATGTTTGGCAGCTATTTTTGATAGGCTATCCCCTTGTTTGACTATGTATAACTTTTCTTTCTTTTTCTTTTTTGGATCAGTTATGGCTTTTTTGTCCTCTTCTTTTTTCTTAGCAAGGTTATCCTCTTTTTCTTGATCTTCTATACCTGTAAGGAAAAACTCTCTTGACAGGTCAAAACCCTCTATAGTTGTTATTTGAGGGTCATCCTCTAAAACAATCTTCTTAAGATTGTAATAATCCGTCTCTCTTGAGATAATGGTCAATGCCTCTTGTTTTTGTCCTAACTCTAAAATGTCTTTAATCTGGCTGTTTATATCATCCTCATCCTCACCTTCCAGCCTACCTGTGATAGTGACAGTTCTGTCCTTCCAGCCTGTTTGTTCTTTTATGCGGTTATGTATAACGAGTACTTTACCCCCGCCACTTATATTAATGTGGCATTGTGGAGGCAGTTCAACATCGTCAACCTTAACCCTTTCTGTATAATTCTCTTTATAGTATTGCCCCATTATAGACTCCTTTCCAAGACTCTCTCAAACACGTCTTTTAACTGCTCTTCAAACGCTTGACTCTCTTCTGAACCCTTTTGTAAATGCCTTTCTCCAATTTGGATAGAGTTTATATGTATATTTATACTTCTGTCTTCATTTTTCTCTTTTTGGTACTGAGGAGGAAGGGTGCCACCTTGCATGTTTGTACTGTTAAAACCAACTTTAAGTTTTTGTTTTGCTGTTATAACGTTTGGCATGGCATTTCCAAAAGTCTTAGCTGTAACAGACTTAAGATGATTGGCTTTGCTGTCTATACCTTTGCCAAATGCAGTTATAAACCCTTGCCCTGATTTAGTTAATGTTGAGAATGGTCCTTCCTTTGCGTCTGATCCAGGTATCAGCCTGCCTGCCCAGCCGAACACGCTTTTAACAGCACTATATATCCCCTTGCCTGCGTTTTTTATGCCATTAGAGATGGTATTGACGATTTTAGTCCCAACCCCTGCGAAGAAGCCCAATATCCTTTCTGGAATAACTTTTATAAAGCTTACTATTGCATTCCAAATTATGATTGTTATTGTTTTTATGCCCTGCCACAGTCGTCTAAAGAAGGCCGCTATCTTACTCCAATGTTTTATTACTAGTCCTGCTGGGGTGTATTTCAATAATAGGCCTTTAATCCAATCCCAAGCCACCTTAAAAGCCTTTTTAATGCCATTCCATAACTTGCTAAAAAAAGCACTTATTTTATCCCAATGCTTGATTATTAGTCCTGCTGGGGTATATTTTAAAAATAGCCCTTTTATCCAATCCCAAGCCACCTTAAAAATCTTTTTAATACCACTCCATAGCTTTTTGAAAAAAGCTGTTACCTTATCCCAGTGCTTTATGAGAAAATAAACAGCAGCTCCTAAGGCTATAACACCAAGTACAATCCAAGTTATAGGGCTGGCAAGCAAGGTAGCTGAAAAGGCTAAAACTTTTGGTATAGCAGACAGAATAGACTTTCCAAAAGCTTTAAGCCCTTTTGCTGCACTTATGGCTACGCTTTTTGAAAAAGCTAAAGCCTTTAAAGTTGCTGATTTGATTGCCATTCCAAAAGCTTTTAACCCGCTCATCATTTTCGTGCCAATCGCTTTTGAGAATGCCCACGTCTTTAAAGTTGCTGATTTAACAACTACTATAAAATCTTTTACTTTTGCAATAGCAGAATTTATAACTTTGTAGCCTTTGAATGCAAGCCACACAACTACCACTCCACCGGCTACAATCTCCAGCACATAAGAACTTTCTCCTATCTTATTCAGGACGATCAAAACTGCTGCTAAAACATTAGTAGCTACGTGCATGACAGGCTCTAATATTGTTATTAAAAACTTAACTTTTTCTGCAATAGATGAGAATACATTGCCAGCGCTGTCTCCGGCTGACACTTTGCTCCACATATCTTTAATGCTATTTGCTACTATCTTTATCACGCCCCAAATAGAGCTGAAAACGGCTTTTAGCCCTATTATCCATTGTGGCGTCTTAGCTGTTGTGTCAGAGAGGAGCAAAGTAAAAGCTTTTGCAATCCCTATGATAATAGGGAATACAAAGGCTAAAAGCTTCCTGCTAAAGGAGTCCCAGGCGCTTTTCAATAGCTCTATCTTGCCAGCATAAGTATTTAAAAACTCCTCCTCAAACTTTTTGCCCACCCCATTTGCGATATTAATAGCCTCTGCATTCTTCTTCCAGTTGCCTGCTCCGAGTTTAACTATATTGTTATAGCCTTGCATCGCTTCAGAATCAGTAAAAATCTTCTTTAAAATTGCTGCTTTCTTAAAAGGGTTATTTAGTTTATTTAGGTTGCTCTCAATATCGCTTACGATAGTTTTGAAATCTTTAGCTTTGCCTTTTGAGTCAAAAAGGCTAATGCCGTATTTTTTTAACCCTTTTATAGTGTTTTGGTCGGCTTTTATATTTGCTATTGACCTAGAAAAACCCTTGACTTGAGTCCCGGCTATCTCGGTTGAACCCGTAATCTTCTTGATCATACCTACCATACTGGCCATTGTTCCGAAATCTTGACCCATACCTGCTGCGAGGCTTGTATCTCTGGCTACATTTTTTAGATCGTGCATTTTCAGAGAAGTCACTTGTGTTGCTCTTGCAAACATGTCCGTGATTTTCATAGACTCGCTTGCATCCTTTTGATATGCCCCTAATGCTCCGCTTAAGTTTTGAGCAGAGCTTACTAAGTCAACCCTGCCCATGCTCGCTGCTGAAGCTGTTGTTACTGCCTCAATACCGCTTAATATTTGAGCTGTTGTTTGCCCTTCCGATGCCATAGCATCCATAGCGCTAAGCACTTGCACTTTGCTAAAATTAGTAGTTCCAGCTAACTTTTCAGCTTCGTTATCTAATCGCTTATAGCTTTCAGAAGTTTTATCAATCTTAGCAGTAGCTCTTAAGCTTGCTTGGGCGACTTCAACTTCCTTTAAGCTGTTAACTGTATTTTTAAGCATAGATATTCCAGCCCCCACAACTGCTAGCCCAGCAAAACTCTTTAGCATACCTCTAAACTGTTTAAACTTACTATTAGCTTTAACTGCTTCATCCGCAGAGCGTTTGAGTGCTTTAGCGTTCTTGTTTATGCTTGAAGAAGCTTTATCAGCAACAGTTTTAGTGTTCGACAAGCTGTTATTAAACGCTTTAGTTTGCTTTTGAGTAGACTTTAAAGCTGATAAAGCATTTCCTGCGACGTTTATATTCAGTGCTACAGCTAAATTAGACATTCAAACCTCTAAACCATGTATTTTGGCATTATGTTCTTCCAAAAACTTAACCTCAGCTATAAGTTTGTAATACCCATCAGATAAGGGTAGAATAGCTGATTCACTAATATCTCTATTAGGGAACCACCTACCGGCAAGTAAATATACAGAAGGGTCATAGCCAACCAACAGAGTGCCAAATTCTATATACTTGCCTTTTTTAAGTTCCTGCTCTCGTTTGGTTGTTAATTCTTTCCCGCTTCGACTATGCCAACCCCCTCTTTATTTAATAGCACATTGCTCAGACTAAGCAAAAAGGTCGCAGGTATATCATGGTTGTCAAAACTTATATCGTTAACTAACTTTAAAGTCCCGGCATCACCATTGCCCCCTGCCATTAATCTGCAAACCTGAACGCTTTGATCTAAACCGTCTTGAGATTGCTTGTTAATCACCCTCATAAGCCTCTTAACATTAGCTGAGTGGAATAGTCCACTAAACTCAAAGTCAGGCTCGTGTACTAAGTATACTCGCTTGTTCTTTTCAATTGCCGTGTTAATCTCTGACTTATGATTGTTAAATACCTTCACATCCTCTGGCGTCTCTAAGAAGTCTTTGGGATCAGACTTTTTTACGATTTTGTCTTTATGTTTGTGTAAGTTAATACAGTATATCATGTTAACTCCTTTTATTTGCTCGATTTATTTGCTCGATATTTTAACATCACCCAATACAGTAAAATCTATAGTGGTTTTGTCATCCGCCGCTTTTGTGTCAATCTTATAGCCATCTTTACCAAACCTTGCCTGTTTGATCTCGATTTTTCTGCCTTCATCATCTGTTGCAGTGATATCGCAGACAAGTCCGGTTAGGGTGCCGTCTTCTGAATCAAGCTCTTCAGCAATAACTAGCTTTTCGCATTGCTCTAAAGATATTTTTCCTTTTTTAGATTCTACAGCGCTAGCGGTGCTTACCACTTTACCATCCCTGAAACTATCTGCATCTTTCCAGTTTTTCTCCCATTCTAACGATTCAATGGTAACGGTTTGTCTACCGTTTATGAGTACGTCGGTTTTATCTAAATCAAACTTTTTATATATTTGTTCAGCCATGATTTACCTCCTTGCGACCAGTCGCTTTTAAGTGACCAGCCATCTATTTAAATTGTTAATCAAAGTGCTTTCCACGCTTTTTAATTAAGCTTTGGCATTGCGTACATTGCATCAAACAGCATAGACTCAATGTGACTGTTCTCATAAAGCTTAAAAGTACCCTCTAACTCACCCTTTATAATTAAATTAGCCAAATCGGCTACAGTCATATTAGGATCGTCAATAGCAGGTATATTAATCTCATATCCGTTAATCTCATCCCTGCCCATCATACCATCTAATGCGGCTTCCATTTTAAGCTTTAGATTTAGTATACCAGCTTTAGAACCGGCTATTAACTTAGAACTTCCCTGATTAGCCCTCAAAAATGGGAATATAGCACTGTGTATAACCCTTAATGCTTTATCCATAACCCGCCCTGAGCTAATCTTTCTAAAATCACTTTTTGGCGGAGCTTTCAATAAGCCGATACCAAAAAATGGAAACTTGCCAGCCGCCTCTCCATCTTCATGATAAAGACTGTTAAAGCCCATTTTAGTTAAAGTATTATGATAAAGCTTTAAGTCATCCCAATTCTCAATTTCAACAACATCCTCCTGAGGGAATGCGCCAGTCCAGCCTATAGACTCTTGCACTTTAGCTTTGCTTAGCGTTGCAAGTGCATGATTAGCAGCACTAACACTTTCCTTAAGAGTCTGAGACTTAACATAATTATAAAACACAGCTATGTTCTTGCTATAAAAGGTTTGTGCAGCTGTCTTAAGCCTATCAGTATAGTCTTTTTCTGTATCGCTTTTGTTAGACATGTTAACAATACCTCTAACCCAGCGCTTATTTTGAGCCATAGTGATTAGAACATTGTTAAAGTCACTCCAAAACCCTGCTTCAGTAGGGCCAACGACATGAATAACCCTAATATTGTTATTCTCTTTGAGATCCTCTAGGGCATCTAACGCCTTGGTCATGTCGTACGTTCTACCGGTAACAGTAAACTTAAAAATATCACCCTCGACAAAAAGATTGTCGCCATCAGCCCCATTTACACTAAGCTCAATATCATTAATTTTAATAGAGTTGCTGCTAATCATCTTTATAGCCGACCAAATCTTTTTTTCATCTTCAATAGCATAATCGCTATTGCTATAAACATATTTAGCTTTTTTAAATCCCCCAGCTGTGATAATTTTGATAGTATATTGCCCATCTTTCTGGATATTTGTTTTTTCTTTAATTTCAAGAACTGCAGTGCCCTTTCTGGTGGAGGCTTCAGAGACAACTTTAGACGGTATATTATTTTCAGGCATAACACAGTGTAAAGGGGCTCCCCCTAATACAAAATGCAATAAACATGATTTATAAAGCTCAGAACCTTCGCCAAATAACTCTTTTGCAGCTGATGCAGATGCAACCTCATAAGCTATATTAGGTTTAGCCTTTGTTGCTATTCCTTTGTCTTTATACAAAGTGCTATTCTCTTTGTCCTTTATGTCATACCCTCGCCCAAGCTTAGCAAAAATACCGTCATTACCACTAACTAATGAACTTCGGTCACTCTCTTTGATTCTGAATTGTATTTTACTATCGCTCACAGCCCACCTCCTCGTATAGAACTGTATTCCGTAAATTGCTTTTCCAAATAAGCAGTGTCAATCTTGTCATGAAGGCCAACTTTTAAATAAACAGCAAACCCTTTATGCCTATTATGACGAACACTTTTTTTATTAAGAAAGTCAACGACTTTAACTTTGTCATCTTTTGCTTGCGACGCTTCTTTATTTTCTTTTTTCTTGTTCATTTTCATTCTCCTTAATTATTGGGGTGATTTTAATGTTATCTATTGCTTTTTCTTCTTCTTCATAAACAATGCTATGCTCTATATTAAGCGTTAAGTCTACTTCTGCAGCAGTTACACTAATTTGTTTGCCGATTTTCTTTTTAGCACTTTTTACGTCATAGATAGTTGTATTTTTGTTTTTAGCGTCTATTATTCTTAATATATAGGATTTTTGGGCAGTTGGGCTATAGAGCTTCTCTACAAAGCTATCTAATCTGCTATGCAGAGTTTCTATTGTCATAAAGAGTTTTAAGTTTAAAACTGTTTTTTGAGTTATATTTTGTTTTATGTTTTTTAAAGTTTCTTTTTCAGCCCAAGCCCCGAGCCCTTTTTTACCACTCTCAATATCAGAACTCTCGTTGTAAAAGTAGGCTGAGTCTAAGTTTTTAAGGGCTTGGCTTTCGTCCAAAGGTTCAAAACAAAAGATATTCTTTTTGTTAAAGCCAACTTCAACCAACTTGCTTTTAACAAAGTCTTTAACTGCTTTCAAAAGATTCCCCCAAAATGCTTTTTTACAATGTCTTTTATATTTTCCTTATCCTCATCTGATATACCCAAAAAAGGCTTAGCCTTCATTTTTTTTGTTCCTTCCTGTAAGTATTTTCCATACTCTACATTAGTCCCAACTTTAAGGCTTTTCATTTTAACTTGCTTTGTGATACTATTTTTAAGCCTTCCTGTTACAGCTAAGACTTTTGTATCCCCCCTCTTTCGCTTTATAGCCATGACTGCAGGGCTATTTACCCACACTCTGCCTTCTGCATCACTTTCAGTTTCAAATCGCTCTACTGTGCTGTCTACAAGATCTGTGCCTATTTCGTTTAGCATTTTATTTGTTTTTATAGAGTTAATGGCTTTTCCTAAAGCTATTTCCAGCTCTGTCATGCCATTTACGCTTATCGATATTCCCATTTTTCTGCCCTCGCAAGCATGCTTTTACCTTTCACATAGCTTATTCGCCCTGCCTTGCTTGACCCTTGTCTTTTTGCTTCAATTGCATCTAATTTTATATCACCTTTTGCTATTTTTTTTAACTCTGCAATAGCTCTATCATAAACAAGAAAAGCCTCTTCGTTTAAGATGTTCTTTTTCTCAAACAAGTGAAAACGACTCAGCTGAAAACATATACGCTTTATTGAGTCAGCAACTGGCGAAAGGGGCGTTCTATATCTATCTCTTAAATAGTTATCTATCGCACTTGACGCATCTTTTATGCAAAGCAAGACTATGCCCTTTTCTTTATCACCAAGCCCATCAAGCTTTTCATGCTCGCTTGCCATCCTTTCGGTCTCACTCTCATAAGAGCGAGCTATGTATTCGTCAAAGGTTAAGTACATTTACGCTACCACATCTTTCAAAAGAAACCCGCATTTTTTATCAACTATAGCAATCTGTTTAGCGTCCTCAAGTCTGTAGAGCTGTATATCCCGATAAGAGGGGTTGCCTTTAATCACCGTGGGGTGTTTATCTAACTGAAACAGTCTTGTATGGGTCGGCTTGTTTCGATTTTTGCTTTGTGGCTCTACGTATGCCAAAACAAGACAGTTTTTCCACAAAAACTCTAATTTGCCGCCAGAGGTTTCGTATAGGCCTTGTCCAACTACAATTCTGTCCAAGCCTAAAAAGCTTGCTATTAAATCAGTTGTAAGTATACCTTTTTGGCTATACTTTATAGATTCTAGTATAGTTTTGTTAGGTTTAAAAGCTTTTGTATAAACATCATTAGATAATAAAAGTCGATTCGGTACAACCCCGACTTTCCCTAATATCATGTTCGACATAGAGTCAATCTCTTTTGCTATATCTGTTTTGTCAGTCCATTTTGTTGTAAGAGTTTTAGAATGCTGTCTTTCATAACTGTCAGCGTTAAGAAGAGTATCTTTTATGTCTATCTCTTCTCTAAGTCTTATTAGCTCGAGCTTTTCATCGAGCTGGCTTTGTATTATGTTGTCAACGCTCTTATATTCATCTATTGCTTTTTGTTCAGCAGCCACTTCGAGGGACTGTATTGTAAGCCCAAAAGACCTTTCTGTTGGTGGAGTCCACTCGTGTTGTTGAGGAGGACTATTTAGAGGTCTATTTATCTTCTCTCCTACGTCACGAAAGCGAGCCTTGCCAAACTCGTAATATTTTCCTACTAAGGACTGAACAGGAGTTAAAGTACACATTTCCCTGCCAACAAAGGCTTTGTTGCTATAACCTTGTGCTATTGTTGTATACATTTTGTGTACTAAATGTTTGTGATCTAAATTAACTGGCATATTATCCTCCTAATTTATATTTAACTGGTTCTGCTTCTATTGTATTTCCTGTCTGAGCATTGTCTCTGCTGACGGCGTGAACATAGTCTTTGCCTGTTGCTATTTTTGCTTTGCCGTCAGTCCCCGCAGTTAGCTCCTGTCCTACAGTCACGTTGGATTCCACTTCTAATAGATAGCTCCCGCCATTTACTATTGTAATCCAGTCACCTGATTTGCCATTACTCTCACTGATGCCCAGACAGGGCTTATCTTTTTTGGCATAAGCTCCATCATAACCTACAAACCTGTGCTTAACAAGATCAACACTCGCTTTTACTTTCGTGGCTCTTTCAATTCTATATGTCATTATTTTCCTCCTCTAATACTTCTACAGCTACGCCTGCAACTTTTTCTTTGTCACCAAGAGCTATATTTCTCTCTTTGCATCGTTTTTTGACTTCAGAAAACTGTTTGCTATCACCATCATTAGTGAAATTGTATTGTATTTTTGCTTTGTCATTAACAACCTCTTTAAACTCCAAGACTTTTTCTTTGTTGTTAGAGCCTATGTACTTGTCAAGCTGAGTCTTTTTGCTAACCTTGTCATCTTCACTAAACTCCATAATTTTTGTGTCATCAAGGCTATCCATAAACTCTTCTGTGCTTTTTAACTCAGCTGGCAATAGTTTGCCTTCTTTAATCTGCTTTTCACAAAAAGCTTTGATCTTTTCTTTTTTTACTTTCTTTTCTCTAAGAGCGTTTTCCTCCTTTAGGGATTTTAGCTCTTTTTCTGTTTTTTCTTTTTGCTCTGAAAACTCTTTAGCCTTCTCTTGCTCACGTTTTAACTCCCCCTCTAACTGCGTTATACGCTTTTCTAATCCTTCATCGTTCATATTTTCCTCCTTAAAATGTTCTTCAAAATCGATAGATATTATATTTTCATCTTCATTAAAATTAAGAGCGTCAAGCTCTTTTATTTGTGGGACTTTAGCTCCTAAAAAACTAACCGCTCTGAGTCTGTCGCCTGGTGCTATCTCAACACTAACGTTATTAAAAAGTCTTTTTTCTAAAACTTTTGCAAACTCGCTGGGTATATCTTTAAACTCTGCACACAAGTAATCGTCTTGCCTTTTTAGCTTATCCACCCAGCCATAGGCAACCCCTGTTTTTTTGTGGTCGATTGTGATAGGCACACCTGCGGACTCCTTATTAAACTTGCTTACTATTGCGTCTATATTTCCACCCGTAAACTTTCCTTGAGGATAGTCTCCAGCTTTAAAAATATGTCTCCATTTACTCATTTTTTACTTGCCTCCTTTAAAAAACTGTGTTATCTTAGTATTAGGAGATGCATTATGCACATTACAAACTTTGATATTGAAACATTTAATGATGCTGTTCAAGATTACCTTAAAGATAGCCTTGAAATTAAACAAGCTTTTGCCTCTTATGGCAAAGAAGAGCAACATGATATAATAGTTAACCATTATCCAGATGTTGAAATAAAAGAAACTGATCATTATATCCTCTAATTAAACTTTAATTTTAATCTTTTAAATACTTCATTCATTTCTTTGTCTGTCATATTTAGTTCTCTTTTTAGCTTATTGAAATAGCCTTTAGATATATTTAGTTTTCCTAAAAAGTAATCGTCCATAGCTTGGGCAAATAGCTCTCCTTGCTCATAAGTCATTTTAGGCAATAAACCAAGAGATAAAAAATGTGCGTGGTGTCCAAGTTCATGTCTTAATGTGCCCATAAAATGAGCCTCTTTAACATCTTTAGTTTCCATTAGTCTTCTGAAAAGTAGGATGCTATTATTTTCATAAAGACCATTTATAGAGCTTTTTAAAATATTATGTTTATAATTGCCTATCCGTTCTGGTATAAATCTTATGCTACTTAAGCTTTCAAGAATATTTTTATTGATGTGTTTGACTATTGCTAAAACCTTTTCTACTGCATTGAATAGTAACTTAAGCTCTTTTGAGTTTGTATTTATGCCTTTTGGCACCTCAAGCTTAAGCTTTTTATAAGTTTTAAAAATGCTTGCTGGATAATTATTTTTAACATGACTGTCTAAGTCTATTAAAGCCTTTTCCACGCCATTAGAGCTATCTATTTTAACATGTTTTAGCCTAGTGTATTTAGTCTTTTTAGATTGAGCTAAGCCAAACCCTTTAGGATCACCGTGAATGTTTTTATCAATGCCAAATACATTTTTTGAGCTTTTGAAACCCTTATCCCTTTGTGGAAAGTCAAAGTCCTTTTCTTTTATTATTTGACTATTCCACCCGCCTTTGCCCTTTCTAATTAGCCCTTTAGGGTTTTCTATAGGCACCTTTGCCAAGGCATCCTTATTGTGATAACTAAAGCTTAGCTCACCTTTCTTTGGTTCTGGTAAACCTTTTTGCTTAAAATAACCTTGTCTAACAGTTGTGACAGTACACCTGCAGTTAAACCCAGAAGGTGGATAGATGTTAGCCCATCTGGGGTCATCGTTTCTAAGAACAAGCCCGTGAAGTTTTCTATGTGCTGGACGAACCTTCCTGTCCATAATCGCACTGTATCGCCAGTAAGGGAAGGCTTTTCTTGCTTCAGGTGTGCTAATCTGCTTAAGCCGTCCAGCGCTATAGGCACTTAAAACGTTTGTCCTAATAACCGTATCAAGATGATAGCTGTTTAGTCTTGTGACGCCTAGTTTGTCAAAATAGGTATTTATATCTTTCTTCATATTGTAAAAGGACTTGCCCTCTTTAATACCTTTTGCTATTCGCTCATGCACCCCCTCTACCACTTTCTTATTATTTACACGACTTATGTAAAATGCTTTGTCACCCAGCTTATCCCTCTCAGTCAAAAACTCGTCATGAGTCTTTGGAACCTTGTTTTTAAAATGATTTATGGCCTCAGGAAAGGAAATATCCTCTTCTGCAAAGTCTATAATAGATTCGTAGTCCAAAGCATGTGCATGTCCTAGGTTGTATACCCAAAACATAATGTCGCCTAAAACCTCTGCCAAAGGCTCTATATCTTCTCTGTAAATGCTATCCTCAAGACTGCTGTCAGTTTTGCTAAAAAGCTTTTTAACAAAAGACTTTAAACTCTTAAAAGACTCTCTTTTCTTAATAAGCTTTTTGAGCTTAATATTAAACTGCTCTTGAGCGTTGACAGCCTTTCCTACAGCTATATCTATGTATCTGTCAAGCTCATTTTGCTGGCTTAAAACAAGCTCGTCTTCGTTTAGTTCTTTTTCAGAAAAAGACTTTAGCCCTTCGTGTTCGTCTATGTCTTCTTCTTTGTCTAATTTGCTTTCTTTATCTTTCTTTTCCTTTTTGTCCTTGTTTTCCTCTTCAACAGGCACGTTGTAGGTTTCATGAAAATAAGCTTGTGGGATTTTAACTCCCATTCTAATTAGTATCTCATCACGCTCAGCAAGGGCTTTTAGGTCTGTATCAGGCTCTGTTTTGAACTTTAAAAAAGGGTATTTATCTGTCTTAAAGTTCCAAGCGACCAGTCGCTTTATTAGCTGATTGTTGATAGTATTTGCAAGACTCATACAATCAAACTTTATTATATTGTCTAATATATTTTCATGGACTTTTGACTGTGCTAAACTGCCTGTATCTTGAGTCTCGCTTGTGAGAGTCTGGCCTAAAACCGCTTTGCTCATCTCTGAGTTGATAAGTTTTACAGCATCTTCGTGTACAGCCCTATTGCCTGAGCTTTTCCATTCCAAAAGTTCAGGCATCACTTCGGTTGGCACTTTCATAGCAAGCTGGTCGTGAAAATTATGCATCATTTCGTCAATTATCCTGTGTTCTTCTTCAGTCGTGCTTGTTGGATATTTAAAGACAGGAATAGGACTGCCAAAACGCTCTATAAAGCTAACTAAGAATTGCCAGATGTTATGCTTGTACCAGTAAAGCCAGTAAAGCCTTTCGCTTATAAGTGATTCGCCATAAAGGTTCTCATCATTGGCATTGTGAGAATGAACTATAAACTTGTAACTTGGCAATATTATCTTTTCAGCACTATTTTCTTTGTTCCACAAAAGCTCTCCCTGCTCTGAGAAGGCAAAATGATTAGGATGTTTGAACTTTATTTTGTCTATCATAATCCTATTGTTGTTGGCGGATAGAATGAACTCTGATACAGAGTATCCGTATTGCAGGCAACTTAAAAGCTCATGCATATCCTGTGTGAAATCATCTAATACATCATTGAGCTGATATTTCACAAAGTCTGCTATCTCTATGTCTTTCTTGTCCTCGCTTGCACTGTGTATTTCAAAAGATTTACCCAGTATCATGTGCTTTCTAGTTTGGAACAGGCTATATAAATGTGCATCTGCCCTTAATATCTTGTCATATACACCTAAAAGCTCGCCATCTACTCTACCATTATTTTCTTCTAAAATCCTGTCAGGATTACTAACTGTGTTGTCCCAGCCCTGCCTTGCTATGCTAACTATTTCTTGCCCAATTTTAAGAGCCATAGCCACCTCTTACAAACCTTTTGGCACTATTAAAAACTCTCTGCCCTATCCCTTGCCATTCTATTTTGCCTTTAGAGCTTAGGTCTGTAGCGTAATTCGCCAAAGCCAATGCCCAAAACCTGTCTGCGTGACTGTCTTTGTTTGAACCCTCGTATCTCACATTGCCAGCACTTGTGACACTACGTTTTATGCTATGTATATCCTCTATAAGCTCCTTGTTAGGCATTATTTTTATAGCCTTATCCTCAAAAGCTATTTTTAAATCTGTAACCAGTTTTTCTTTTATATTTGCCGTGAAACTAATTTCCTCTATCCTCTGTCCATAAGCCTTCTTAAGCTCTTCGCTAAGTTGCATGCCCAAACCAGTGCTATCCACCGCACACACTCTTACTTTGTAGTTGTTTATTACCTTTTCTATTATTTTCTTTTGTTTTTCAAACTTCTTGTTTTTAAGAGTTATCAAATCTCTCATGTATAAAGTCTCTTCCAGCCTCTCTAACAAAACAAGAGCAGTTAAGTCTTTCTTCCTGCCTATATCTACGCCTAAATAGAAATCTCCTCTTTGCCTGTTGTCCCACCTATTCAATCTTTCAGATACACAACCTTCTATTAAATCTAAACTAAAATAACTATAATTGCTGTCTAAAAACTCACATAAGTAGCTCTCAGCAAAGTCATCAGAACTTAAATTACGCTTAAGCTCATTAATGTCAACCTTATAGCCTTGTCTTATAGCATCGTGTATATTAACTTTGCATTTCCTAAAGTCATTATTACCTGTCCAGAGGTCATAAAACTTGCCAGATTTGCCTGCTGGAGTGCTAATAACTCTCAACTTAAAATCTTTTGAGCGAGTGATAGATGGAACCAACGCCTTGTACATCTTATCAGCTCGTTGATGATGAGCAAACTCGTCCAAAAACACCGTGCCAGTAAACCCTTGAACAGTGCGTGGATTCTCAGGCAAGCTGATTATCTTCTTGTATGTTTTAGACAAGCTATTATCTTTTGTCATGAAGTTTATCTTAAGCTCAGACTTGCTATCACCCTTTTCTTTTAAACCAGAAAAAAGCTCTTTTAAGGACCAGTAATGATCTTTTAGCTTCTCCATAACCTCGTCAGCTTGCTGTTGACTGGCTGAGGCTATCAAGCAATTATGTCCTAACAAAAAGCACTCAAATAATGCTTCTAAAGCTATTGTCCAGCTAAAGCCGATCTGCCTGGCTTTCAAGATTATCTTAAACCTGCTATCATCGTTTAACCAGGCCTTTTGATAAGGGTATAACTTATAAGGCTTATCAAGACAGTCTTTCAAGTTCTCTATTATCCAATTTTGCCTTTCTTTTGCGGCTTTTGGTATATCTGTTTGTTTTAAAAACTCTTTTACTATATCCATTGCAAGCCCATATCATAAACTATATCCAATGCCGACTAACCAATAAAAATCCCCTTTATGTTTATATATATACTCATATCCCCCTGTCAGGAAGAAGTTAAAGCTTTTCAAAGCCTTAAAAGGACTAAGGCGTACAGAGGCCTCAGTTTTCAGCCTGTCATGGCTTACTCCAAAATTAATGGACATGCTTATCCATTTGTGAGCAAGCTTTTTATTTCTTAACTTTTCGTATTCCTTTATCCAAAAGGTTTGCTTATCCAGACTGCTGTTTAGCTTAGTTCTTACGGCAATAAGCTCATTAGTAATTTCTATACTCTGCTTTAGCAAAGCCTTATACCTTTTTCTAAGGCTATAATTAACTTGTCTTAGTTCTATTATGACTCTATTGGCATCCTCAAGACCTTTATACAAGTCTATAGCGGCTTTTTTGTGACTATTTTCATCACTTGCCTGTGCTATAGTGCTTATAACGCCTAAGGAGACTATTAATATCCACTTTAGAGCGAACTTTTTTACTTTTCTCAAATTCTATTTCCTCTTTTTTAAGCTCATTTAGTTTTATTTTAATTGTTCCAATCTTTGAGTTATTATCTTCTTTCTTTTTTTTAATTTCTTTTTTTCTCTCTATAAGATTGTGCCAGTAGTCGTTTAAATGGTTATCCTTATTTACTATAAAGAAAATAGCAATAGCTATAATAATAGCTATTGCGATAATTATAAGCTTTTTCATCGTACTATCCTATTGTTATCCTGCGTATAGCAATAGTACAGCTAAACAAATAGCTCCTACGGTAAGGGCAATTATTTTCCAGTGCTTAGCTAGTTGACCAAGTATTCTCTTGACGCTTGTCATAGTTTTTACTCCTTAAATTAAAAGTTATATTTTTTATTAAATTATCCTTACTTTTCAACATCATCTATATCTACTCTTCTTTTTTCAACTCTCATAAACCTCATACTGCTAACAGCACTGTGAGCCACATTGCCCGCAATATAACTAGCCCCAATGACCTCCACAACGTGCACCCAGTTATCGCTGTTTATTATATTATATATGAGCAGTATGGTAGCTGAAATTATTAAAGCTACTGCAAGCCAAAACTTCCTACTTATTTTATACATAATCTCCCGGCAAACCTCCTGTCCAATAGGCATATTCCATTTTATTGCCGGGCACTCCATCAGTAGGATAGCCCACTACTAAAACTTTAGCTCCATAATCTTTATAATTTCTGTCTACGTGGAACCAGGGAATACCATCTGGCCTACCGCTCCACTCCATTATGACTCTAAAACCCGTTTGAGAACATCCCTGCTTAAGCCAGTTCATAGCCCGAAGATAGGCCGACGTATCATCAAGATAAAATTGACAGTCAACAGCTTTGCCAGAGCCGTGAGCCCCTTTGCTTTTAGGTCTGTATGTGCTATTAAGCCTTATTCCTAAGCCCATATGACTTCTCAACTCTTGAACCAAGTCCATTGTATGAATCAGGTTCCTTTTAACTTCGCCGGATAGTTCAATCCAGCTATAAGGGCAGTCATCGAATAAAGGATTAACAATTTCGTTTATGGAAAAGTTGGTCCAATTCATTTAAGCGCCTCTCTTGCAAACCATGCAATAAGTGCTAAACAACCTGTCAATAAACCCCCTAATACAATTTCCATAATGCGTTTCCCTAATGTTCTTGAATTGGTAAGGGTGTTAAGCGATATGCTATGTTCATCGAGCTTGTCAAGGATCTCCTTGTCAGTATCTTTTTGCTCGTTTACAGCCAGCTTAACATATTGCAAATCTTTTTTGATTTCAGTTTGACCAATTTGTAATAGCTTAATGTCTGTTTCAGCTTCTCTTAGCCTTTCTTCAGCGACTGTCATTATTTATGCCTCTTCATTTTCAGCTTGTAGCTCTTTTAATTTTTTTCCTATCACGCTTTTATGTTTTTCTATAGCATTGTTTAGCTCGGGTATGCTCTGCATAGCTGTCAGCAAAAGGGCCACATCCTCTTTGTTGTTTATGTTTATTATTACATTTTTGCCAGCAAGCTCTAAGTGCTTATTCAGAAGGGCTATTGTAGCATATATCCCGCCCTCCTTACTGCTGAACTCTTTTTTGTCTATCTCTTCAAGACATTTTATGATTTGCTTTTCCGTTTGCTTTGCAACTTGTGTTATTAAATTAACTATGCTTTGTTTTCTGTTTTCTATAGCACTTTTTTTACCTTTTTCTCTTTCATTCTCCCAATCAAACCTCTTTGCCCACGTCTTGACTGTCTTGCTGTTTATGTTTTTGCATTCTTTTTTATTTTCAATTTTAAGCTTCTTTGCTATTTTAGCAAACGAATAGCCTATGCAAAAGAGACTAAACGCTTGCTCTTTAATTAAATCAGAGTACGCCATACAAAAAAGTTATGAATAGAAAAGACTTTAGGCAAACCTAAAACTGCCTAAAACAGCTAAAACCTCTAAAACAGCTAAAATAGTTGTTTTTTTTAATAGAAATTGACGTAATTGTAGAATATATGACAAGTAAAAATGTTATGACTGTTAAAGAAGCTTCTGAGATATACAAGATAGGCAGACACATGCTTTATGAACTGCTTGAAGACGGTAAAATTAAAGGATATAAACCTGGTAAGAAAAAAATATTTCTCTATAAAGACAGTATAGAAAAATATTTGTTAAAAAAATCAAATCTATAATAGAAAGCGATATTCAAATCACCGTAATGACAAATGCGAAACGATTTCGCATTTAAAACTGACTTTCTTCCTATTATATGTATTTTTTAACCCTACTTTACCTAAAAGTAAAAATCATAAACACAGGGTCAAATGCGTGCGGGGTGTACGCATTTGAATTAATATAGCTGTCATAAAAGCAATTTTATTACTGTTCTATACGACTAACTTCCTGTCAAAATTCAAAATAAGTTTATTTTTTCTCACTTTAAGTCTAAGATATTAACATTACCCTTTGTTTAATATAGTTTATAAAGACTGATTTATACAAGGAGAAAACCGATGGGCGAAAATAACAGTAAGAGAAAAAAAGTGCGAAAAGAATTTGAAGAGAAAATCGGAAAAAAAGAGAAGCTAAAAGGAGTAGACAGAGTCATAATGGTTAAGGATAGCGTTGTTAATGTTTATTATCAATATAAAGTAATATTATCTCATAAGCTTGCATTTCTTGGTTACTACGACACAAGTTTTAATATAGTGCCAATAGTTTGTTTGTCTACTGCTATCTCTTCTTTATGATAGTGTAGAAAAAGCTTTACTATCTTTTCTGCTTTTGTTTTTGGGTCAACCCTAATCTCTAAATCTATGCAAGCTTCTTCTGAGAGCATTATGATCTCTTTTAACAGCCTGATCTCGGCATCGCTCATTTCGTGATATGTGACTCTCTCTTCCATTTTATTTTTATCCTTAGAGCCTAAAAACATCTCACCCTCTCCTGTTAATAGCCAGTGCAGATTAATATTCTTTAGTCTTGATAATTTATCCAATTGCTCTATTGTCAACTTTTCTTTATCATTTTCTACGCGGCTTAAACGACTGCTATCTATCCCTATTGCTTTAGATAGCTGAGACTGATTCAGCTTCAATATGTTTCGTACTTTCCTTACTCTATCGCCAAACATATAAATACTCAAAAAAAAAGGATAAAAAAACAAAATTACACTTGACTTACGGATAATTTATCCGTATAATATAATTAACTTAATTAATATTAAGTTAATTTAAAATCGAATGAAATTCAAATTACATTAATAAAAAATTGATTAAAGGAGCTGTTAATGTCTGCTGAAAACCTTCAGAAAATCAAACATTGTAAAAAAAAGTTAATTGATAAAGGGATGACTCAGAAAGAAGCAGCTAAAACATTAGGGATAACTTATCACGCAGTGCATTTTTATATACATGACAAAATGACTTCTAAACGCCTTGACAAGTTTTTCGGATGGGAGAATGAAAATGAGAAATGAAATATCTACAATCGATTTTTACGGTGATAAAATAACAGCAGTGCTGGACAGGCAAACTAATGACATTTACACTCCTGTCAGACCTATTTGTGAGATTTTTGGAATTGCTTCAAACAAGCAAATTAGAAAAATACAAAACCATCCTGTTTTAAGCGACGGTGTGACCATTATGGTCTCACCGACAAGAGGTGCTGTCAAAAAACAAAACATGTTTTGTATTCGCCACGATTTAGTTCCACTATGGCTAACAACAATCAACATCAACAAAGTCAAGCCAGAACTAAGAGACAGGCTCTACCTTTACCAAAAAGAAGCAGCCAAAGTATTAGCCGAGTACTTTTTGGGTCGAGCCAAAGACAATACTATTGAGGCTTTCATTCGTCTTGCTAATAGCAATGCAAATGATAAAGACATAGAGACAGTTTTAAGCAACATGAGCAGAGCAACACAAAATGCAATACGCTTAGCGATAGGCATGTATCTAAGCAATAAAAACTTTGAACATGGAGAAAAATTAGAGTTTTACAAAAAGCTTGGGATAGGGCAAAGAACAGCCCAAATCTGGCAACAGCACGCAAGAAAGACTTTGTGCAAGAGCTAAAACTATAAACGCCTTGACAAGTTTTTCGGATGGGAGAATAACAATGAATAATAATTATGAAATATCAACTATTAACTTTTATGGAGATAGGGTAACAGGGATTTTAGATAAGAGAACTAATGATATTTATACTCCTGTTAAGCCTATCTGTGATCGTTTAGGTCTTAGTTTTAGTGGACAATATGAGAAAATCCAGAGACATAGAATATTATCAAAAGGTGTTCGTGTTATACGAACACCGACAAAAGGAGCAGTCAAAGAGCAGGACATGTTTTATATCCGCCAAGACTCTTTGCCATTATGGCTTGCAACAATTAATATAGACAGGGTGAAGTCTGGCCTTCAAGTTAGGTTAGAACTGTATCAAGACGAAGCAGCCAAAGTATTAGCCGAGCACTTTTTGGGTCGAGCCAAAGACAATACTATTGAGGCTTTCATTCGTCTTGCTAATAGCAATGCAAATGATAAAGACATAGAGACAGTTTTAAGCAACATGAGCAGAGCAACACAAAATGCAATACGCTTAGCGATAGGCATGTATCTAAGCAATAAAAACTTTGAACATGGAGAAAAATTAGAGTTTTACAAAAAGCTTGGGATAGGGCAAAGAACAGCCCAAATCTGGCAACAGCACGCAAGAAAGGCTTTGTGCAAGAGCTAAAACTATAAACGCCTTGACAAGTTTTTCGGATGGGAGAATGAAAATGAGAAATGAAATATCTACAATCGATTTTTACGGTGATAAAATAACAGCAGTGCTGGACAGGCAAACTAATGACATTTGCACTCCTCTCAAGCTCATTTGTGAGGCTTTAGGGATTGACTATCCTGCACAATATACAAAAATCAAAAACAACAGAACTTTATCTAAAGGTGTTGTGATTATCCCAATACCGACAAGAGGAGCAGTCACAGCACAAGACATGTTTTGCATTCGCCACGATTTAATTCCACTGTGGCTAACAACAATCAACATAAATAAAGTTAAGCCAGAACTCCAAAAAAAGCTTGAATTGTATCAAGACGAAGCAGCCAAAGTATTAGCCGAGCACTTTTTGGGCAAAGTTAAGCCAAAAAAGCCAAGAACATTTCATTATAGTATGTCTTACGACCTTAAAGCCATTCCTTATGAGTCAGACAAAGTCTTTATAGCACTTCGCAATAAGATCTCAAAAGAGATTTTATTAGTTGTTAATAATGTTTGTCAGGTCCTTAATCTTGACTCACAAAGGGCATACAGGGCTATCAAAAAAGCTAATATTCCTGTGACTAATGTTTTAGTGCCTAACTTTAGCAACAAGCTAAAAAAGAGCCTATGTTTTCCAGCTATCCATATCCTTGCTTGGTTTCAAAATTACAAAATAGAAAACTCTAAAGAGCTTGCAGTTGACTGTTATCATCACTTCACTGCTCTTTTTAGCACGGACAAAGCAGATAAGAAGTTTTATCAAAGAAAATTGATAATCTATAAGTGCATACAAGAGCTTAAAAAAAGAGAGAACTTAGAACTTATGCGTGAATTAGACAATATGTCTTTTTGCCAAATAGAGAGGGCTGATGATAATAGCGACTTTAAAGCTAATAGCGTTAAACACAACATTAAACACAAAATAAAAGATAATTTTCCAGTTAGATTTGCAACTACAAACTAAAGGAGAATAAAATGTATGCTATTAAACCGTCTGCAAAAGATTATCATTGCAGTACTTTGTCTGATGAGTTAGAAATAGTTTATCATGGAATAACCTATAAATCCGTTTTGGATAACGGGCATCTAAGAAACAATGTGGGGATAATGCCTTATGAGTACTGGCATTATCACAATCTTAACAGATTGTTTGTGACGTTTCGGAGTGGAGGCAACGAGTATCCCTTCAGGCCAGCGAGGAAGGTAGTATGAAGCTGTCTAAAAAAGAGATTGAGAACAAAGCATTTATAATCGCTATTGGCTTTTCAACAGAATCAGTTTGCGATTCTGTTGCTATACTAAAGAAAGCAATGGAAATGATAAGAGAAAATCCTATGCTCTTTTGTTTTTCGGAATAAAAAAATAAAAAGGGAGACAAACATGGAAAACAAAGAAGATACAAAACGTCGTGAAGAAGGGGCTTATACCATAATGCTCCAAATGTCTGATATGCCAAAAAAGCTCGCCCTGTCTACTTTAGGGCGAGTCAAAGAGTTGATAGAAGCTAATTCAATACTATTTGATAACTAAATTCTTGGCTTCATAGCTGATCTCTTGACAAGCTTCTTAGAGTTTTCTGAGAGGGCTGGGAGATGCTCTGATAGAAGAGTTTTAATGTCATTTAGCTGTTGAGATATCTCGATGAGAATGCTTTTTAGGTCGTTGTCTTCTGTCATAGTTACCTCCAGATATTTTACACAAAGGTAACTATAACACAACACAATGACAAGCGATAGGCTGGAGGGGAGTACAAAAAAAGGGGGAAGTTTATGGAAAAAATTAATTTAAATGATGTTTTTGTCGTGTCAGAAGCTACCGCATGGACAGGCATCCCAAAGTCATCTATTACAAAGTTTTGCAGAGAAGAGCGAATTGGTTCCCGTTTAGCAGGCGGGACTGTTTGGTTAATAGAAAAAGACAGCCTAATTGAGTTCCAGAAAAAATACTATCACCCAAGATTGAAAAGAAGAAAATCTAAAGTATTAGTAGAGCCATAGGGAGCAGGCAGTGAATAACAAATACTTAGCTGGAAAACAAGAAATAGAGCAATTAGCTTTTAAAGTTGTGCTTAGCTTTGTCAGTTTTAGATAGGGCTGTAGAACTTATAAGCCAGCACCCAGCCCTGTTTGCAGATCCCGCTTAGCGATAGGCATGCCTGAGTTATAAAAAAAAGAAGGGGGAAGTTCATGGAAGTATTGTCAAGCGAAGTCCAAAACATGCTTCAAAGTGCTCTTTGTTTAAAAAAAACGATGCCTGTTCTTACAGAGCAGATTTGAGTCTCTTTTAAAGAAAGCTGAGAGAGAAATAATGGGTCATTACTCTGAAAAAGACGTTCTAGATACAATCAATCTGATAAGAAAAATGTAGTTATTCCCGCCAGCAAGTGCTGGCGTTTGAGGTGTGAAATGAACAGCATAGAGATACACTCATATAACGAAAGAAGAAAAATTCTTAAAAAAAAGGACATAATCAAAAACATCATGTTGCACTTTGGCGTCAGTTCTGCCACAGCCTATAAGTATCTTAATACCAAAAACAAAAGACACAATGACGTAGTTGCTTTTTTGAAAAAGCTAAATCTACTCGAAAATGAAATCCGATCTGCGTTTTGTCATAAAAAATACGATCTCAAACGACTTAGCGAGTCTGAATTTCTGAAAACCTGCCTTCACAAAGTTGTTCAGAATAACTATTCATACTTATCAAAAAAAGAATATATAGCCTTGATAAAGCTAAGATTAAGAAAAGCAGGCCTTAACTGGGAAAACATATTTGGTATAGTCAATGAAGCTCAAGTAGAAGCAGTCTTTTCGAACAAAGAATTGCATAAATGGGCTGAAGAACTGCATATAAGACCAAATAAGTTCAAGAGGTTAGCGTAATGAAGCATTTTGAGTCTATACCGTTATCAGAACTGCCTAAGCTAACAAAACATGAACGAGATTATATAATTGGAGTGATAAATAAATACCATCGCATGGATGATGATGAAAAAAACAAGCTTTATAAAACTTTAAAAGCTGTTGTCCTAAAGGATAAATGGCTAAAACAAAACAGGGAGAAAAAATGAAAACATTATGGAGATATTTACTAATAACAATTTTAATAGCTGTAATAATTTTAATATTTCTCATCCAAAAAGAACTATTTATCCAAGAAATGAACTCCGTATCCTTAGGCATATCCACTTTAGCGGCCGTCCTAATATTAGAAATAATAAGCCATGTGTTTTTGTTCAAGTCAAACAAAAGATTAGCAAAAACCGTGTTTGGTACAATATCAGCCGTGCTAATTGCCTTTGCCAGCTTTGCTAACTTCGCTGTTATGACAAGCCTATCCCTTAACAAAAACAAAGAAATCCAAACCATCACCATAAACAATAACGCTAAATATCAAAACTCATACAAAAATAAAGAGTTAATATCAAAAAGAATGGGCAGTATAGAACAACAAATAAAAGCTAAATATCAAACTATAAATAAAATACAAAGTACTGATTCAAGATGGATGATCCATAGACTGAATAACGATATTAAGAACTTAAATCAAACTTGGACAAAGGAACAGGCTAAACTATCCAATCTAAAACCTATAGCACTAAAAACCAAAAAAGAAACCATATTGGCCTCCTTAGACCAGCGAACTGGTATTCCAGCAACTGTTGTAAGCATGTTTAATAAAGCTTTTATATCCATTTTACTAAGTATAATTCCATTATCGTTTTGTTATTTGCTTGTCTCTCTTCCTGTAACAAAAATAACCCCCTTCGATAAAAATAAAGCCAATAACCTCCATAATGTAAACAGGAAAGGGGGACAAGCAGTTTTTTCTAGCGAGCCTAAACAAACATCCAAACCGCTAGAACAAAGCAGTAATCAAACAGTTGACTATATATCAGACTGCCTAAGCAAGCTAAACATAAATAGAAAAGAGCTGTCTGATAAGTTAAAAATTACTACTGGGTATCTAAAAAAAA
Organism: Spirochaetota bacterium; assembly: GCA_965208615.1. Classification (GTDB taxonomy): domain Bacteria; phylum Spirochaetota; class UBA6919; order UBA6919; family CBDBPB01; genus CBDBPB01. The sequence continues at coordinate 429,944 of CBDBPB010000007.1, read as the reverse complement.
TAGAGAGGTCAAATGACGTCCCACTTTGGGTACAAAGCAAACTGACAAGTCTAATCAACCATCAAGGAGGAAGTTATGAACGAATTAGCTACAACTGATATTATAACTAATGAATTAACAACTGATGAGTTAACTGACGGACTTATTTTTGATCCTGACAGAACAGCTGGTATCATAAAAGAGCTCCACACACAAACTCTCCTAAACATAATCGAATTAGGAAGGCATTTAATTCTAGCTAAAGAACGACTTGATCATGGAGAATTTGGTTTATGGGTAAAAGAGTCTTGCGGCTTTTCTCAACGTACGGCTCAGAGTTATATGCAAATAGCAAAAAGATACTACCCTTATAAAAACAAGATAATTGATATGAAGGCTTTTGCTTTCAAAGCCGTTGCCAAACTTCCTGATGATCTTTTTGATGAAGCAATGAAAACTGGAAAACTGGAAGGAAAAGATGTAAACGAACTCTCAAAAAGAGATGTGCTGAATATGGCTGAAAAAGCTAAGGCGGGCGAAGAGATTGAAAAACGAAAAAGAATAGAAAAAGAAAAACAAATTGAACTCGGCAAAGTCCAGCTTAGTGAAAAAGATAAAGAAATCGAAAAGCTTGAAGGTCAAATAGAAGACCTGAAAAACCCTAACAAGCTTTGTATAGAGAATCTTAAAAAAGCCCAAGACCTCATAAACGAAGCTGTTTTCAGCATACAAAAAGCAAGCATAATAAATATAGAACAAAGACAGGCTACTGATTTGCTGTCAAGTCTTGTAACAACTATAAAAAGCGTCCAGACTGCATGGGGAGTCAGATGGGACGACAGGCTTATTAGGAGATAACATGCCACGGTTGACTAATTCTGAATGGGAAGACATAATAGACATACTAACCACGCAAGGCCTAAGCCTTATACCAGAACTTGCTAAAAAATATGGCGTTACCCCTCAATCCGTAAACAGACAACTTAGAAAATATGGATACAGACGTAGGAATAAGCGATCAGATAAGGGAGAAAAAATACTGCCAGAAAGCGTATACCACAAGCTTGTCCTTTTAGTCAATACCTATAAGCGTCCAGCAGAAGAGGCAATCAAAGACCTTATAATAGACGGCACCATAAAAGGAGAAATTGAAAATGGACAGCTAATAAAGTCCCCAATTCATCCATCCACACTAAGAAGATGGCTAAGGGATGACGAGCTTGGCAGAAAGTCTAAACTTAAAAAAGCAAGCCTCAGACTAACTACAAGTTACCCTTTAGAAGTTCTACAGTGGGATTCCACAAGGGCTACTCAGTGGTATGTCAGCCATGAAAAAAATAACGATTCTGTTGTTAAATATATTAGTCCAATGTCTGAGAATAAGAATAGGTCTAATAAAAAGACTAAACTTGTGTTCATGGCATTCCAGGATATGTTCAGTAGGAAGGTCTGGTTTAAAGTGGATACTCATGAGTCCACCCAAACTTGGTTACAGCAGTTTTATGAGGTAACTAGCAAAACAGGACTGCCAAAGTATATTTATACTGATAATGCCTCTATGTTCCACAGAAGCGGAGTTGTCAATAAAACCTTAAAAGAGTTGAATGTTGAGCTTCTAACCCATATACCTGGCAACCCCCAAGCAAAGGGCATGATTGAAAGGTCTATACAGTTTTTGGAGAAAAGATCGAGCATAACCCGCATTGAGAAAATCACTACCCTAAAACAGTATAACCAAATGGTAAATGCAATAGCTAATGAATATAACAGCAGGACTCACTCAGTAACAGATATTGCCCCAAATACATTGTTTTACAGCCATCTACAGCATCTAACAGTTGTGATGCCTCCTGATTACAAAAGCTTTATGAGCCTTTGTCCTAAATGGGACTCAAGGCTTTTGATGCCCAACTTTACCATTAAGTGGAATGGTAAAACATATCAAGCCAAAACTTATAGGAATATTTTGTCAAACAGCATAGGCAAAAAAGTAAAAGTGGAAGAGGATATTAGGGATAGAGACAAGATTAACATTATTGCGGAAGGAAAAGAAATTAAGGCTTTTAATATTGATATTTATGGAGAGGATATAATACCTTTTGGAGCTTTTAAACAAATGCCGGAAAGCAAAAAGGATAAGCTTAAGAAAGAACTTGAAAGCTATAAAAACGTTACCACAGGTAGTTATACAACCAGAATCGAGATGGTATCAGGGCTGGAAAAAGTAAGCAAAAAGCAATACGAAAAACCAAATGTAGTAAACTTTAACATTAAAAGAAATATCAATCAGACTGCCCATGACTTTGAGTCAGCGTGTATATACTTAGCAAGCAATGATATAAAAGTAACCACTGCTGTTGAGCTGACTCTTGAGAACCTCTTTGGTGATAGAAATAAAATATATGAAAGTGAACTTAACTCTCTAATTAGAAAAGTTAAAGAGGCTGACTCAGCCTAACAAATAAGGAGCGCTACTATGATTACCAAAATGAAAGAAAGAGCTGTTCCAAAACTAAAAAAAGGAACTGAAGATAGCATTAACAAACTTATTGATAACATTAGTATTATCAACAAAATAGAAAATGAAAAGGATATATTTTTATCTGAAGGCTTTAGACTTGCATTCGCCTTTATATTCAACGCAATTAAGAATAAGAAGTTCATTGCTATAACCGGTGAGACAGGCTCTGGCAAGACATACCTCGTTAGATATTTGGCTGACTTTTATAAAAATGACAGTTCAACAATAATATGCAATATAGAAAATCATGAGTTTATCAAAGTAGGACTAAGACAAATATACGAAGCTCTTTTATTTGACATTCAGCCTGGCACAAAGACAACAAGATCAAATGAGGCCTTTATAAGACAGGTAAAGCATATACTAACTTCTTTGGTTAAAGAGAATAAGAAGGCCGTCCTTATTGTGGATGAGGCTCACAGAATGAACAAGGATAATCTGTTTTCCTTAAAAAGCATTTGGGAGAGTACTTATGGCTTTAGCAGGCTTATTAGTATAGTGCTGATAGGACAGAACAAGCTATCCACATTGTTGAATGAGCCTAATAACAAAGAAATCAACAATAGAATAGAATGTCTATCAATAGCCAGCATTGCAACCCCTGATGAGTGCAGAGAGTATATAAAACATATTGCAAAGACTAATAAACTTAATATCAGTTGTATTGACAATTCCGCCTTTGAAGAGATAGCCAAACGCCAATCATCCTTTTTGGAGATAAACAAACTTTTAAAAGAAGGTTTAATTATAGCCAAAAATGCTGGGTCTAATATTTTGACTAATAAACATTTTAAACACATCTAAAAACAAGGAGAGTAAAATGATTTTTAACATGGAAAAAGACAAAATTAAAGAAGTTAAAAAGCTTATCAAGTGCTACAAAGCTCTTAAGGCCATGGAAAATAGCTATAACAGCCTAAGCAAAAAGGTTATTAGCTTTATGGTTAGAGGAGAGAGCATAAATACCAACAAAGGCAGGGTAAGCCTTGCTGAGACTAAATACACACTCATTGATCCAATAACGTTAAAAGACGCTATTGAAAAGGGGACTATAACAAAAGAGAACGCCTCCAGCTGGATAAGTGAGAGATATACCCTAACCAAAAAAGGTAAGGAAGCTCTAAAAGGTAATGTAAGGGCTCTGGTTGACATAACTAACACATCCACAAGCGAAAGGCTATATGTAAAAGCAAATGACAAATAGTATTAGCAATAGACAAATAGCTAAAATATGGGCTTGCACAAATGAAGTTAGGCTACCCAAAGAGGCTTTATACGAGATAATCTATGGTCTTTGTGGAAAGCAGTCAATAAGACAATTGACAAGGCAGGAGGCTTACAAGATTATAGAGACATTAATATCAAAATATAACGCCTCAAAGGGTAGATATAGAAATACTAAGCCATCCCCAAACTCAAAAGGGAATATAATTTCCCTTATGAGTCCAGGCCAAAAAAGAAAAATATTAAAACTATGCTATCAACTAAAATGGGATGAAGAAGAACTTAGTAACTTCTCTAATAAAATTGTTAAAAAGCCCTATGATAGATTATCTAAGGAACAAGCATCCATATTGATTGAGGCTCTAAAAGGTGTGTACAAAAATGCTTAATCAAAAAGAAAAAAATATGTTCAAAACGTATAAAAAAACACAAGACCCAACAATAAGAGAAAACTTTATTATACAATATCTTCCTTTAGTAAAATATGTTGCAAATAAAGTTGCAAATAGAATCTTGCTGCCTCAAGATATTGATTTTGACGATTTAGTTGGGTATGGTGTTTTTGGTTTACTTGATGCTATTGAAAAATTTGATCCATCTCGAGATATTAAATTTAAATGTTATGCGTTTATACGAATAAGGGGAGCAATATATGATGAGCTACGTTCTATTGACTGGGTACCGAGATCAATAAGACAGAAAGCTAAAGAAATTGAATCTGCTGTTAATACTTTAGAAAACAGATTGTGCAGAGCTCCCACAGATGAAGAAATTGCTGGTGAATTAGGAATCCCCGTAGACGACTTTCAGCAAACACTATTAAAAATATGCAGAACATCATTAATATCTGTTAATGATGCATGGTATTTAGGTTATGATAGTGGTAAAGTCTCTATTATTGAAACAATAGAAAGCCCTAACTCTTTTAACCCAGATATAATGGTAGGCAAAGAAGAGGTTAAAAAAGTTATTGCAAAAATAATTGAAGAATTGCCTGAAAAAGAAAAAAAAGTGCTTATTCTATATTATTATGAAGATTTAAAATTAAAAAAAATCAAAGAGATATTAAACATATCTCAATCAAGAGTTTCTCAGATACATGCAAAAGCAATTATTAGGCTTAGAAGTAAGCTAAGTCATATTAAGGCTATTTAAGGCTATAAATAGTCTTTTTCCTCTCTAAAAATTCTTAAAATATCCTTATTTTTCTTCTTTTTCCCTTAAAATCTTTTATAATATTTTTATAATTTCTTTGATTTTATCACTTTTTTACCTAAAATTCACTTTTTTTCCCTTAATTTTATGTAAATTTTAGGTACATTTTAAGGAGTTTTTCCTTACAAAATTCCCTTAGAACGTTTATTGTTATATTTATTAGAACGTTTAATAACAGTGCTGTTTAAATGCCTTAGCAATGAACACAAAATATCACTTTTTATGCAAGTAGTCATCACTACGAGAGCTATTAAGAATCCCTTGCTGAGACTAAGGATTATAGACCTTTATTAAATGATAACGGATTTGCCGTTCCATAAAGCCTTAGAGCAGATTATTTAAATATTATATATTGACTTTATATGTAAAACTTCAAAAAAAATATGCCTGTATAAAAAGTAAACTAATAGCTCCCCCTTACAATAACATACTAAAACCTTCACTAACAAAATGTCTGCTAAAACGTTTTTTGTTATATTTGCTAAAACGTTCGTTAACACAATAAATAATAAAATCATTTTGAATATTATATTTAAATATATTATCTTATTTTAAACTAGTCTAATAAATAACTCTGTTAATTATTAGACTAATACAATAAACTCACTATCACAGTTTTTGCCGATAATATGACTAACTCTAATATATTAAATGATATATATGATATTATCATAAATCGAAAAAAAAATAATGCCTAATAACTCATACGTCACAACACTAATAAGAAATGGACTAGATCAAATTCTTAAAAAAGTTGCCGAAGAAACAAGCGAAGTAATTATTGCCTGTAAAAATAATGATAATAAAGAAATTATACATGAAATGGCTGACTTATGGTTCCACTGCCTTGTTATATTAGGCTATAATAATATCACTCCAGATCAAATATTCGACGAATTAAAAAAAAGGCTGAAAAAATGACTGTACTCCCATCTTTAAACGAAGTCCTAAAACTATCCAAAAACTATAACCTCATACCAATATATCACGAAATACTCGCTGACCTTGAAACTCCTATCTCAGCATTTATGAAAATTAATAAGGATAAATATGCCTTTTTGTTAGACTCGGTCGAAGGAGGAGAACAAATTGCAAGATATTCATTTCTTGGCTCTAACCCATATCTTATATTCCAAGCTAAAAACAACCAGTGTAAAATTATTAAAAATATTGATCAAACTGAATACTTTGAATCTGATGACCCCATCAAAACACTAAAAAACTACTTAAGTAAATATAAACCTTATCAGCCCCCTTCCCTACCCTATTTTTATGGTGGAGCTGTTGGGTATTTTAGCTATGACTCCGTTAGGTATATAGAACGAATTCCGAATAATAATGACGATGACCTTGATCTACCCCATCTATCCTTTATGTTTACTGACTCAATTATAATATTCGACCACGTTGAACATAAAATTAAAATTGTATACAACCTGAATATTAAACAAAATAAAATAAAGTCCGTTGAATCCGCCTATCAAAAAGGTGTCGAACATATAAAGTCTAAACTTAAACTTTTAAAAACTCCTATAAAAATAAAAGAAAGTATTACTAATCCATCACCTCAGCCTGTAAATGCTAATATAAGTGAGGATAAGTTTAAAGAAGCGGTTATAAAAGCTAAGGAATATATAGTCAAAGGGGATATTTTCCAAGTTCAAATATCCAGACGCCTTTCTATAAACCTAAATAACATTAACCACTTTAATATTTATAGAGCTTTAAGAGCTATAAACCCCTCCCCTTATATGTTTTACCTAAAGTTTGATAACATTGAAGTTATAGGGTCATCACCAGAGCTACTTGTACGTAAAAATAAAAATAGAGTCGTGGTTAGACCTATTGCAGGTACAAGGCGTAGAGGTAGAACTATGGAAGATGAGCGAAATATGGAAAATGAATTAAAAAATGATGAAAAAGAAAAAGCTGAACATATTATGCTGGTAGACCTAGGGCGTAATGATATTGCTAGAGTATGTAAATATGGTTCAGTAAGGCTTACCAAAGAAAATAATAAACAAAAATTGATGTATTGCGAAAAATACTCCCACGTTATGCACCTAGTATCCGAGGTTGAGGGTATTATGTTCGACGATAAAGATGCCTTTGACGCCTTTAAAGCATGTTTTCCAGCAGGTACACTAACAGGTGCACCAAAAATTAGGGCCATGGAGATCATAGAAGAATTAGAGCCAACTAAACGTGGATTATATGGTGGTGGAGTTGCCTACTTCTCATTTAACGGCGATATGGATAGCTGTATTATAATTAGAACTGCGGTAATTAAAAATAATATAGCCTATGTACAAACTGCCGGAGGAATTGTTTATGACTCAAAACCAGAGCTTGAGTTTTTAGAAGCAGAAAATAAAGCTAAGGCTCTTATTAAAGCTATAGAATACGCAAAAACAATATAAGACATAACTTCATAAAATAAAACTCAACTTGCTAAATAATAACTCTGCTTTATAAGACTATTAGTATACAATAATAATTTTTTAAACAATAACCAAACTTAATCTGTTTAACTACACAAAGATATTATTATTATGCCTTTTATTAACGGGGGATAAATGAAAATAAAAAAATTACTATTACTAATACTAGTCCTTGTAATAAGCTCAATAGTCTTTGCTAAAAGTAATACTTATCTTTCTAAAACCCTTAATAATATAGAAAATAAAAAATATAAAAAAGCCATAAACCTAATACAAAAAAACTTCAAATCCTTTAAACAAAAAGATGAAATCACATATCTGTTAGCTAAAAGCTTTGAAAATAATAAACAATACAATAAAGCTATAACTACTTATGAATACCTTGTTAATAACTTTAAAGATTCAAAGTGGATACAAAAAGCTAAGTTTAGAAAAGCTAATATCCTTATAAAACAAAAAAAATATGATAAAGCATATCCCATATTGCAAAATGGTCTAAAATATATCCTAAACCCCAAAAGAAGATATAAATTAAGTCAAATATACTTGGACCTTGCAAAAAATATATCCTTCCAAAAAAATAAAAGAAAAAATAACTACAAAAAAGCCATCCAATTCTATAAACGAGGAATGAAAATAGGTGCTAATAAAAATAATATAAAAGAAATCCAGTATAAAATAGCCTTATGCTATTATCACCTAAAAAATTATTACAAAGCAAAATCACTATTAACAGAATTTATTAAAGAATTCCCTAAGTCTAAACTAATAAAAAATGCTAACTTCTATCTAGGAAAAATAGAAGGAATAATGGGATACCCATACAAAAGTAGAACACATTACCTTAAAGTATTAAAAAAAGAAAATAACTCAAACAATAATACCTTATCCCCTAAAATCCTTTATAGTATAGCTAAGTCCTATAACATACCCAATCCCAAAAATGAAAATAACCTCGAACTAGGAGTTAAATATCTACGAATGCTAATTAATAAATATCCCAAACATAAATTGGCTCCAATAAGTGCTTATGAAATCGGCTTAAGCTATAAACAATTTAAAAAATTAACCAAACAATGTCTAAAAGAACTAAACTATTTTATAAATACCTATCCCAAACATAATAAAGCTCCCATAGCCTTTAAGATAATAGGACAAATATATCTAAAAGAAAATCAGTTCGATAAAAGCCTTACATACCTTAATAAATTCTTAAGTGATTATCCAAACCATCCACTATGGCAAAAAAATACAAAAACAAATCATAAATATAAAAATTAATAAAGCTAATTATTACCTAAATCTAAAAAAATATGATAAAGCAGAAAAACTATATATATCCTTCCTAAGAGAGTATCCAATAGAATATAGAAATCCGCAAATAATATTTAAACTAGGACAAATAAAACTACTTAAAAAAAATATGGATGATGCCATTAACATCTGGAATAAACTATTTAAAAAATATCCAAATAATAGCAACGCACATAAAGGACTCTATCATACAGCTGAAGTATATATAAATTATAAAAATCAATTCGATAAAGCTATAAAAATACTTAAAAAAATTAGACTATATCCATGGAGAAAAAAAGCCAGAAATAAACTCTCAATACTAAAGAAAAAGTCGTTACATCTAGAAACTAAAAAACTTTTCACCAGCAAAGAAAAACCCTATATTAACGTAAAACTGAGAAATATAAAAAACTTTAACGTAAATATCTACCGAATAAACCTAGAAGAGTATTTTAAAAGACATCACTCATTAAAAAAAATCCATAATCTAGATATACTCCTAATCAAACCAGATAAATCACTTATCCACAAAATAAAAGATTATCAAAAATACAAACTCTTTAAACTAAACCTAAAACTAAACCTCAAAAAACAAGGTGCATACATTATATCAGTTACCAGCGGCCTTTTTAAGGCATCCAGCCTGCTATTAATAAGCGATATTGCCATAACTAGTCAGGCTAATCAAAATGAGATATTCGTTTACTCAAAAAACTTATTAAAAGAAGTAAGTGCCTCAAGCTCAAAGGTCTTTATCAGCAATGGTAAAAAAATTATACTAAAAAATAAAACCAATAATAACGGAGTATTACACTACCAATTCTCCAAAAAAGAAAAAAAACTTAACCTAAATAACCTAAAAATACTAGTAAACAAAAATGGACACTATGCAGGAACAGAACTATCTACCAGTAACCTAATAAAATCATATAAAACGGAATTCTTAGGATATATATATAGCGATAAACCAATTTATAAACCAGGAGATAGACTGGCGTATAAAGCCATAGTTAGATTAAAACAAAATGGAATACTTAAAAAAATTAAGTATAATAGCTTTTTAATAAAAATAATATCCCCCTCCGGCCAAGAAATATATAAAAAAATACTAAGCCAAAACACCTATGGTACAATATCAGGGCAACTTATACTAGCTAAAACCATAAATATAGGATATATTAAATTAATAATCCAAAACCTAAAAAATAGGTCTATAGTATTCAAAAAAAGAATAGAAATTGCAAAGTACACCAAACCAGAAAAAGAAATCATATTCGAAACCAATAAAATAGTATACTATCCAAGGGATATAGTAAAACTTAAAATAATAGGTAAACATCTATTCGGGTTGACCGCTAATAATAAAAACGTCTTCTACAAAATAGAAAATGAAAATTATATATCCAAAAAACTAAATAATAACGGTATATTAAATATATCCATTCCCACAGTGCGATATGGTAGTAAAACTAAAATAAGAGTACAGGCTTATATTGAAGGAGGTAAAAAGGTCTTTAGTAAAAGTATACCAATCATTATAAGGGATTTTTCTATATCACTAAAAAGTAAAAAAGATATTTATCTGCCCTCTGAAAAAGCTGTGGTATACATTAAAACTCTAAACCTATTTAATAAAGGTCTATCCAAAAAACTAAATGCCAAACTATTTATTATAGAAAATCAAAAAGAAAAACTTATACTAGAAAAACCACTAGAAACACAACTTGGTAAAGCTAAAATAGAACTAAACATAAATAAAGGAGGTATATATAATCTGTTAATAGAGGGTATAGGATATAATAATATACCAGTTCGCAGGCAAATTAAGCTCCGTATACTTAACAAAAAAGAAAAGGATAAACTATTTATCCTATCGGAAAATAAGGTATTTAACACATCCAAAAAAGTAAATATAAACCTCTATTCAAAAGGAAAATCTGGACTAGTACTGTTAATCCTAAAAGGTAAAACTATTATTAAGTACAAGGTTATAAAAATAAAAGCCGGGAATAATAATATTAACCTAAAACTTAATAAAAACCTTGTCCCAAACTTTAAGTTATGTGCCACACTACTAAAACCAGAAAATACATATTATACGGATAAACAATTTAACACAGATCACAAAATAAATATAAATATAAAAACCAATAAAAAAGTATATAAACCAAATGATATCCTTAACCTTAGCCTAAAAACCTATAAGCTAAATAATAAGGGGATTATCTCTGAATCATCAGTAGCCCTAATTGATGAGGGAGTACTCCTAATCGCTAAAACCAAAATAAAAAATATTAAAAGTTATTTTTACCGTAAACATAAATATCCAAAACATAGCTACGGACATTCCACTCCCTATAAATATCTTAGCAAAACTATAAAAATAAGCAAAGAAATAAAAAAAGAAATGGATGATATATCCTTTAAAAAAAAGACTAGACGATTAATGGCTAAAAATGGAGGCCCTAAACAATCATTTAAATATAAGCCATCTAAAAGTAGACCCACTGCCGCTTATGACAAAATAGAACCAACTATAAGAAAACTATTCCCAGATATTGCTTTCTTTAAAAGCAGAATTATAACTAATAAAAACGGTATTGCAAAAATAAAAGTTAAGCTTCCAAAAACAAATACAAAATGGCGTATTATTGTTATATCATCCAGTAAGGATCATAGATTCGGAATTGCACAAAAAACTATAATAGCAAGAAAAAACTTTATCACCCATATTGAAACCCCTTCTGAGTTAGTCCAAGGGGATAAATTATCCATAGACGGCAACCTAATAAATGCCTCAAATAGCCAACTAAAAGGCGATCTAAAAATTAATATAAACCAAAATACTAATATATATAAGTTTTCTATAAAACCTAAAGAAAGCTATCCATTTGAGTCAAAAGAGTTTATAGCTAATAATAAAGATAATCCGATTAGAATAATTGGTATTAGTCCATACGATAGTCAAGAACGCTTAATCCCTGTAAGAAAGTGGGGATCGTATTTTTATAAAGAAGTAAGGGGATATGTTAAAACTAAAAAAACCCAGTGGATTAATATAAAGAATTTAACAACTAAACATTCCAACTTTAAGTTAATTATATATTCCGCACTGAATAAAGCACTTTTTCAAGTGGATAGAATGTTTGATAACTCTAACTTTTTATTCCAAAATCATATTGCCAGCCATTTGATAGCTAAACTTTCTTTATTAAAATACCTTAATCTATATGAATCCAATAGACTATCCCAGATAAACAATGTTGAACGTGAAATAATAGAAAAAATTAACTTCTTATCCTCAACTATAAAACAAAATGGAGGATGGAGCTGGGTATATAATAGAGGTAAAGATGATCTAATTATCTCATCTTTAGTATATTACGCCCTTAGTAAAGCAAAAAATATAGGGTTTAAATTAAAACAATCTATATTAAATAGGGCTAGTAAATACCTTAATAATGCTTTCTACAAACTAACAAGGAATGACTTAGAAAATAAAGTTCTTATATTATATGCCCTATCATCCAATAATAAAGCCAGTTATCCATACGTTAATAGGTTATATCGAAATAGACATAAACTATCCCTTAGAGGATTAAACCTCCTTAGCTTAACACTCCATAACATGAATCGTAATGCAGAAGCTCTAGAGCTATTAGTAATCATAAAAAATAAAATCAAAAATAATGGCTTTAATAATAAAAAAACATATCTCGACTTTTTAGGCTCAAAAAGTGAGGTTATTGCCCTTAGTATGCTATCTTTTTTAAAGCTTAAAAAATATACTTTTAAATCAAAACCATACCTAGTCAAGCTATTCCACAACCTTAACAAATTAAAATACGTTAGCCAAGAGTTCTTAGCACTCTTTTCAGAATGTATTTCGACATATCTAATCCACCAAAAACCATATAAAACTAATTTTAACCTAAAAATAAAGTGGAATAATAAAACTATAATAAATAAAAAAATAACAGGTATTAATCCACCAAAAACTATAAACATAAACAAAAATATAAAAAATAAAAATAAACTCGAAATATCTATTAAAGGTAAAGGAGAAATATTCTATTCAGGAGTATTAAGCCATTTTCAACCTATAGTACGTGAAAAATTAACGAAATATGGTAGCTTGACTAAAACTATTAAATATCCCAAATATAGTATAAATAGTAAACCTTTTTCCAGGGGATATTCCACCATAGAAAGAGAGTATTATTCTTATACTGTCCAAGAGCTAAAAAATACTGCTCAACATATAATTTTCCCTGTCTCTATAAGGCTATACCTAAATAGTAATATAAAGGAATCCTATTTCATAATGGAGGATAACATTCCAGCTGGCTGTACCTTTGTTCAAGATACGGTATCCGGTCAATATTCCTATTATAGAAAAGATAAAAATAAACTTATATTTTATATTAAACGTAGATCGCCGAAACAGAGGTATATCTATATTAATTATAAGCTTATATCCAGATTTAGGGGTCATTATAAAACTCTGCCAACCCAGGTATACCCTATAAGTAATTACAATAAGATTATATTAGGCAAAGTTAAAAAGCTATCCATATTAAATCCGGATTATAATACCTTTAAAAGCTATAATCTATCGCCAGATGAACTTTATACCATAGGTAAATATTACTTCGAACATAACAATTATAAAAAAAGTAAGGATCTATTAAATAAAGTCTTTACTAAACACCGTTTAAGGGATAAGTATTACAAAGAATCCTGTGTTATGCTTTTATACATTAGCTTAGCCAATAATAATCATAATGAAGTGGTAAAGTTTTTCGAGCTTTTGAAAGAACGCTATCCTAAACTAATTATACCTTTTGAAAAGGTACTCAAAATTGCAGATAGTTATCACAATATAAAAGAGGATGAAAGAGCTATACAGGTTCTTAACGGTACAATCAAAAGCTATTTTTTACAAGAAGTCGCTATACCAGGTACTCTTAGTAGTTTAAATAAAGTTCTAGAGGCCTATAACCTTATAAACCAGCTTATTAAGGATTATCCAGATTATAAACTGGTACTAAAAACATATTACACCTTTGCTCAGAACATATACCTAAGGTATACCGAACTTAAAAGTAAAAAGGTAAAGAAGTTAAAGCCAAATATGCTTTTTACTATGGCTAAAAATATATTCCAAACCTATCTCATTTATTACCCAGAAAGCTATAACGCCGATGAGGTAGCCTTTACACTATTAAACCTATACCTTGATCACAAAAACTATAAACAAACAATTAATAAGGCCTTACTATATTCAAGGAGATATAAAAATAGTAGATTCCTAGATGGATACAAGTTTATAGCCGCTCATGCCCTATTTAAAAAAGGGGACTATCTAAAAGCGCGTAACTTTGCCAAATCAGTTTCCTATGACCTTTTCCCCGGTGAGCTAAACCTAAAAAAAGAAAGTGATAATAAATATTTCGCTATACTAATGTTAGCTAAAATATACCACTACCAAAAAAAGTTTATCAAGGCTCTTAGAGAGTATAACAAAGTTAAAAATAAGTTTGTTGAGGCAAAAAGAAGTATTGAGTTTATTAAAGAAAAAAAAATACTCCTAAAAGAAGTTACACAGATAAAAGAAAAAGAAATTAGTAAAATCGATCTAACATTCAAAGGACTAAAAAATGTTATGCTAAAACTATATAAGGTTAATTTTACTATTTTGGCCCTAAAACAAAAAGACCTTACTAAAGTTACAAAGATAAATCTATCCGGTATAAAACCATTCTTCCAAAGAAAATACAGCCTTTCTAGATATATCCCCCATACTCCAATTAAGACTAGTATTAAACTGCCAATAAAAAAGGTTGGTGCATATTTATTAGTATTCAAGTCTGATGAGGTTCAGGGATCTGGGATTATACTAAAAAGCAACCTTACACTGGATGTCATTGAAAAAACTATATCTGGACGTGTGCGTATAACTGTTTTGGATAATAAAAATCGTTTTGTTAAGGGAGTTAATATAAGGTTTATCGGCAGTAAAAAAGGTCAGTATAAAAGGGCTGTTACTGATCTTAGAGGCAGTGCAGAAACAGATAATCTAAGTAATATAGCTTTGGTAGTCGGAGAAAAAAATAATCATTATTGCTTTTATAGAGGTAAATATCCAATTATAAAAAGTCCTATTAAACCAAAAACAGAACTAAAAATTAGAAAACCAATCATGATTAACGAACTAGGGAGTATATCAAAAAAAAGAAGTGCAATACAAAGGTCTAATAGAGCATATTGGCAAAATCAGTATGAAAGAGAAGAAGACGTTAAGGGAGTAGAAGTTCAAACAATTAAATAAACCCTTTTTATTAAAAAATAAGCCTATAAGCTAACTATCTAACGTAAAATAAAAAGTTGCCCCTTTATTTATGATAGACTCTGCCCAAATCTTGCCTCCATGACGATCAATAATACGCTTTACAGTTGCAAGACCAACACCATAACCCTCAAATTTATCAGATATGTGTAGTTGCTGAAAAGGCTTAAATAGTTTATTACTAAAGGACATATCAAACCCTATTCCATTATCCTTAACAAAATAAGTATTTTTTTCTTTTATTTTTACCATTCCAAACTCTATTACAGGATTATCACAATACTTAGTAAACTTATATGAATTAAACAAAAGGTTTTCCATAACAACCCTAATAAGCCCTGGATCTCCTACTACAAGAACATTACTAAGGACAATAAAATTGATATTCCGCTTGGGAAAGCTAGTCTGAATATTACTTATAACCTTATTGACAATATCACTAAGACTAATATCTTTTTTATTTAAGTCATTTCTTAATATTTTAAAAAGTTTTAACTGCTCATCCATAACTATACCCAAACGCTGAGTTGCTTTTCTCATGCGTTCAAGGTAGTTTTTAGCAATACCATCCAGCTTATCGCCGTAATCCTCTATTATAGCCTGACTATATCCGTCAATAGCCCTTAATGGAGCTCTTAGGTCGTGGGAGATAGAATAAGAAAGTGCCTCCCACTCTTTATAATTAAGCTCTAGTTGTTCGGTTCGCTTAACAACCATTTTTTCAAGATTATTATTAAGATTTTTAACCTCCTCTTCAGCCTGTTTACGCTCAGTAACATCAGTCATAATACCCTCAAGAGCAATAGGCTTATTATCTCTGTCATAAACTATAACACTACGCTGGTGTAACCACTTAGCCTTAGCAAATTTATCTATAACCTGATACTCATAAAATGGCAAGAGCGTACCATTAATTAAGTTAGCCCAACTCTTCCTTAAATAGTCTCTCCAATTTGGATGTATTATTTTAGCTATAAAAAATGGAATTTTATGAAACTCCTCTTGAGTATAGCCTAATATATTCTCCACTGCCGGATTTATATACTCGCATATACCATTTGGTAGTGTTACACGAAAAATAATATCACGTGCATTTTCAGTCAAGCGTCTATATCTTTCTTCACTTTCTTTTAAAGCTTTCTCTGCCTGCTTTTGTTCAATAATTACTTGTTCTAACTCATGGTTAATGTTAATTAAATCTACAGTACGATTTTTGACTATTTCTTCAAGGTTCTCTTGATTCTTTCTTAATTCAGCCTCAGCCTCTTTACGTCTTTGAATATTATCTTTTTGTTCCTCTATCAAAAGTGAATTACGTAAAACAATAGCTATAGTCTTAGCCAATGATTTTTGTAGTTGTAGAGTATCTTTTAAATATTTTTCATGGACACCTAATATAAAAACCGTCCCAATTTTAAAGGTTCCAAATTCTAAAGGTAAAATAGTGGATAAAGGATATCCAATTTTGTTTAATAAAATGGATAATCTATCATTATTTTTATAGTCGCATATTGTTATTGCTGACAAATCATAACTTAAGGTAAGTATTTCTGACATCTCTTCTAGGTCAAATAGCTTTTTAAAACGCTTGGGAGTTACACCTAAAAGTCGATTCTCAACTTTATCCTTTTTGCTGATGTATTGCATCATAATAATAGTTTTAGAACCACTTAACTCTTTAATGCTACCTGAAAGTGAGCTTATTACATGAGATAAATTTTCTGAATAGCTTAGTACCTCATTGATAACATCTATAGTCATAGTGGAAAAGGCATGCTTAAGCTGTAGAGCCTTTATATCCATTATCCACTCTCTATCAATTCTCCTAAAGCCTTATTAAGTAAATTAAGAAAATTATCTAGAGAGATGTTAAGTATCTCATAAGGTAAGTCAAAATATTTAGAACATTCTTTTATTTCTTTTTCTGGTATAGGTAAGACCCCAGTATCAATATAAACAAATTTAGAATGACTATCTTTGATTATCTCAATTGTTGATTTACTATCAAGATCAAGTATTTTACTAATAATCTTTTTCCATCGTAATACCCACTCTGGAAGTAAGAAAAAAGCTTTTTCTTTAAGCAATTGTCTATATTTCTCTGTACCAAGAAATATCTCTATACAGTTAACCCCTTCTAAACGAATTACATTTTCTTCTGATTCTTGATCTATCATGTGAGCATGGCACTCCCCATAGGTCAAAAGAACTTTTTTATCTTCATTAGCTCGCTTATCTAAGAGTTTAGCTAATCTATTACACAACACCTCAGGCTTCATGTGCAAGTTAGAGTCCAGATATTTAATAGGAAAGTCAAGTAAACGTTTTTCTTGTAGAGCTTTTATCTCTGGACGAAAAACACCACAAACTATAAAACTTATAGGTTTATCCATAATTTAATTACCCCTAAATAACTCTACCGCCTCCCTCATTGCATGGATATTGTCTTCTGGCGTTTTAATGGCAACATCCGCACCTGTAGTAGCTAATATGAACTTTGAATCGTTTATACGATCGTTTAATATATCCTTACACTTAAATATTACTTGCTCTTTGTTATAACGGTGAATATTAGGTCCATCAGGTCCTCCTAATAAAACAACATTTGGGCCAAGTACATCTCTTGCTAGTGGTAAACTTTCTTTATGGTCTATAACTACACCCAACATATTGGCTAGCCCAGTAAATAGATTTATGGAGTTAACAATTGTCCCACCCACATGGTGTATTACAACTGGCCCATTAAGCTTTGAAAAAGACTCTTTATAAATTGGGTTTGCCACATCTTTTATAAGATCGTTAGTTGTTATTTCTCTTACCAATAGTGGAGACGGTAATGCTACAAAATCTGCCCCATCTTTAAATAAAGCATTTGCCAAGTCTATAAAAAAGGTAATAGTCTTATCTAATACTTTTTTTACACCAGCTTTATCAAAAAGAATGATCTCCATCCACTTGTCAATACCAAATATCATAAAAGGTATTTCTATAGGGCTTAGCATAGCAACTGCTATTGCAGTATCACTAGAATATAGAGAGTGCATTTTTCTAATTGACTCCCGAATATATAATATCTTTGGGTTTAAGTCAACTTGTGGAAAGTCCATAGATAAAAACTCCTCTACAGAACTATTAGAAGGATGCAAAAGATTAGGAGGACTATTATCAAAATACTTTACTTTACCACCAAAAGCCTCAGCTAAAAATACCATTAAAAACGGTGCAAAAAGTATATCTGGCTTAAATATACTTCTTACAGCAGACTGACCCTCTACATATAAATTCGGATTATTATAATACTCTTTTAAAGGAGCTCCTATTAGTTTTGCACCATAAAGGCTAAGTAATGCAGTGAACGGTGGTCTATCTACTGGTTTACCCATGACTGTTGCAAAAACTCTTTCTTTACTATTCATTTGGGACTCCTGTAAAATTGTTTGCTTTATCTAATAAGTTGTTAAATAGTTCAGGGACATCTATAGCATTATTAGCAGTCCCATCACCACCAAGTTCCTTATATAAATTAGGAGTAAGACGAAAAACAGCTCCTCCTACTGCCAGTTGTATTTTACCACTATAACCCCGTTTATCAATTTCTTCTCTCACAGTTAAAATATTCTCAGCTGTGGTATATATCATAGCAGAAGTACCTATTATCTTAGCTTCAACTTCAATAGCGGTATCTACAAAGCTTTTTGCCTCAACATCAATACCAAGATCATAGACTTTCCACATATTAGCCTGTAAAATTGTAGTAACTATCTTTCTACCCAGTGGATGATAATCATCTTCAATATTCCCAATAACTACAGGACCTTTCGTAAAAATATCTTTTTTATTTGCTTCTTTAGAGCTAGTATACTTTTGTAATGAGTCTTCTGATATCTTTGAAGCTATATATATTTGAGCCAAAGAAAACTCTTGAGCACTCCACATATTGCCTATTAACCTTAATGTCGGTTCTAAAAGGTTTACAAGTAGCCCATTAACTCCATAAGAGCTTATCCACTTGTCAACAAAAATACTGGCCTCATCTCTTTCTGAATTACTAATCATATCAACTAATGTTTTTATATTATCTGTCTGATCCATGATTTTACCTCAATGACAAACTGGCAAAATATTACTTTGAATACTAACAGTATTTTATTCTTTACTTTAAAAAAATAATAAAATAGCTATAAATTGTTATAAGTCATTTTAGTGAATTACTGTAAAATACTTCTAAGCCATCATATTATTTTTATATTTGTTGTTATTAAGTTTTTGATATTGGAATGGTAAGGGTATTTTAATATATAGATACTTTTTTGTATAGGTAAACATTTAAAATGACGTTTTATGATAACTTAGTTATGAAAGAAAAACTATTATTTTATTGAAATAATTAGTAAGAATATGATGTGGAGATAGATTAAAAATAATATTCATAATAGATAGCTGAATAAAGAACATGACCATATAAAAAAATATAGCCGATCTACCTTTCTTAGTAGATCAGCTTTTTAAAATTGAAATCCATATACCATCATCCATATAATAATAGAAAGGTCGTTATTCTATTTACTGGTATACGAATCCTCTGTTTAGCCCAATACCCTTAATACGGCTTGTGGCTGCATATTAGCCTGTGCTAATAATGAGGCAGAACTTTGAGATAATATCTGATTCTTAACAAAGTCAACCATCTCATTAGCCATATTAGTATCTCTTATTTGAGATTCAGCAGCTTGTAAATTCTCAGCAGTATTGTCTACGGCTCTAATTGTGTGTTCAAGTCGATTTTGATATGCTCCAAGATCAGCCCTTTGCCTTGCAACTTTAAACATTGCAGAATCAATATTAGCAATGGCAGTATTAGCACCATCTTGCGACAGAAAATTAACATGAACCTTCCTATCATGTGCATCAACTGTAGGAGTTCCATCCGCTAAACCTAAAGAATATGCAGATAGGTTTTCTATAAAGAACCTTTCACGCTGATCCGAGTTAGGACCAACATGAATAAAAACACCACCAAACGGCTCTTTATTAAAGTTTTCTGCCGACCTCACTAAAGGAACATGAGGAGTAGGGTCATCAGTATAAGGCTCAATTGGCCTTATTGGTGGATTAGGGTTAGAATTTGCCTTAACTGGATCGTATTGCCTAGTGGGATCGATTAGTTTATCAAATTCCGCTGAAACCGGTTCCCTTCTAAAGCCTCCTCTTAAGAGTCTTAAAGTATTAAACTCTGCCTGAGAAGCAATTCTATCAATTTCGTCAACAAGCTGCAAGATCTCTGTATTAATCTGAACCCTATCTTCATAAGTATAGGTTCCAGTTGCCGCCTGAACAGCAAGCTCTCGCATTCTTTGTAAAATTGACTGAGTTTCGTGAAGCCAACCTTCAGCAGTTTGTATCATTGAAATACCATCCTGAGCATTCCTACTAGCCTGATTTAAACCCCTAATTTGTGCCCTCATTTTTTCTGATACTGCCAATCCCGCCGCATTATCACCTGCGCGGTTAATCTGTAAACCGCTAGACAGCTTTTCTATATTTTTTTGTTGATTAGAAGAGTTAATTTTAAACTGTCTCTCGGCAAACATAGCACTTAAGTTATGATTGATAATCATAAATCACCCTCCATGATTTAGTTTTCATCCAGATCCTTCTGTATTTGCTGCTTTTAGCCATAAGTTAATGTTATGTCAGCCAAGAAGAAAATAAACGACCTATTTCTACGTAACTGTTCTGGCTTAAGCAACAGTAAAATATGCCTTAAAAAAGCATATTGTATTGTTCCTCAAGATAAACCTTCTTAGCTTTGTTAGATGGATTATAATAAATAGAAGCTTTCTAATGGTTTTAGGGCAACATTTAACTCTATTATAAATACCCAATGTGCGCTCCTCCTTTGGATCTTATAAAGAAGTGTTTTATTGTTTTTTAGATGTACTTATTTTTTTCTAAATACAATATCGGCTATAAAAAATGGCTACTTTAATTTAGAACATAAATTTCTTCTTAAATAACCATAAGTTAGCCGATGCCATGTAAAGACATATAGACATGTGTTTGTAATTTATAGGGGTTATTTTCTTATTGAGGACTTTCTAACCTTAGATGAAAGTTCTTTTAGCTGTTTCTTAACTAACTCTCTTATCCTTTCGTTCTTGCTAAGTTTAAGGTAGTTCTTTAAGGATATTATGGCATTTTTAGTATCACCAATGTTTTTATAGGCTGTAGATAAATGAAGGTATACAGGGGCATAGCTTAGGGGATAATAATTAATAAATACCCTAAAATCTATTATAGCGTATTTATATTGCTTTAGCCTAAGAAGTGACTGACCCCTAATATTATGAATGTTAATAAGAGTTGGTTTTAACTTTTTTACTTTTGTCATATCGCTTATGGCTTGTTTATACTCTTTAGCATAAAAATTAGCTAACCCTCTACTATAGTAAGCCCTTGCACTATTAGGATTTCTATTAATAAATTGACTAAAGTCTTTAACCGCATTATAATAGCTCTTTGTAAAAAGAAAAGCCTGACCCCTATAATAATAACATTGGCTATAACTACTATTAAGCTCAATTGCTTGTGAAAAATAATTAATAGCCTCGCTAAACCTAGTTTTCTTTAATGCTGACTTCCCTTTTTTAAAATAATATTCAATATCCTTTTTCGATGAAAGCTTTAAGTGCTTAGCATAACTAACTAAAGATAACAAAATTAATATAACTATTAATATTCTTTTCATTTGTTTATCCGCAAATAATATTGTTAGCAAATCTTGACAAAAATAATAAAAACTATTTTAACTAAAGTTATTTTTTTTATGTTAAAAAATATAACAATATTCGTTACTTTATACCATCGACTTTAGCATAGCTCTTATCCATAACAAAAAAACTTTTTTTAATACAAAATTAAATTAAATTTAAAAAATAAACCGATATTTTATAACATATATCTACCCCCACCCTAACAACGTAAAAAAAAATATTAGTATATGCCGCAATAAGGGGTAATATAGCTTTATACTATAATATTAATACTTGATAAAATAGTAAATTTGTAATAGTATATCCATTATGGATAAGAAAAAAGAAGTTAGACCATTTAAGTTTAAAAAAATTAGCAAACCTTTAAAAAAAGAACAAAAAAATAAAGATAATAAGCTTTTTAATACTAATATAAATACCTCCAATGATCTTATTAACTCTATTGGTGATAAAGAAATACTTAATACTGATGAAAAGATTAGGGTTATTGACTTTGTATTTAAACAAAATAAAGAGTTTCTAAAAATCTGCCACAGCTGTGGGGGTAAGATTAAGGGTAAATACTTTAGCTTTTACTCTTATATAAAAGATATTATATATTGCTTTGGATGCTATCAAAGTCTTTTTACCTGCGATAACTGCGGTATGCCTGCAAAACAAGTTGGCCCTAAACTAAAAAGCTTATATTGCAGTCTTTGCAAAGTGAATAAAATGTGTGACTGCTGTAAAACTCATATTACTGCCAAAGAGGCATACAGAATAAAGTATATTAAAGGAACATATTGTAAGAATTGTTATAATAACGCAAAAACCTGTACGGTTTGTAAGATACCCATACCAGAAAAAGAATACTTTGAAATAGGACAAAATATTATTTGTAAGTCGTGCAGTAAAAGAACTATTACCCCTAATGATGCACGCAATTTAAATAATATGGTTACGGCATTTATTAATAAACAGTTTGCCATTAAAAATCACTACAATTGTCAAACTAAAGAATTAGACTTCAATATGTTAAATCCGCATTATAATAATCATAATAGTCTTGGCTACTCAGTCAATGAAAAACTTATTATTTATTACAAAGGTATCACAAAAGAGAGGGCTATAGGTGTTTTTGCCTATGAATATAGTAAAATTATACTAAAAATATTAAACCCTAATATAAAAAACATAAACCTAGTAGAACCTTTTGCCATGTGGCTAAAAAGCTATGTATTAACATACTATGGCGAGGTAGACGAAGTTAAACAAATAAAAAGTTATATATCAACCTATCCCAAATTAAAAACACTATTTAATATCGAAATATTAGGAGGTATACCTAAGGTTATACAAAAGATTGTAAAAGGAGAAGTCGGCAAACAATGACTCTAAAAGAAATAGCACATTTGGTTAATGGTAAACTATTTGGAAATGAAAATACAAATATCTATGGTATATCATCCCCACAAGAGCCTAAAAAAAACACTATAGTATATATAGAGAATAAAAGCTATTTATCCACTGTTATTAATTCTCCAGCCTCTGCATTACTATTATCTAGTGATATTGATTATAATTTTATAAATAAGAATATTGTTAGGGTAAGGGATGGCAAACTAGCCTTTATTAAAATACTAGACTACTTTAAAAAAAAAGTTGACTTTGATAAAGAAGTACATCCAACTGCCATAATAGATAGTAATGTTAGTCTTGGTAAGAACGTTACTATTATGGCTTACTCTACTATTATGGACAATGCTATTATTGATGATGATGTTATAATATACCCCCATTGTTTTATTGGTAAAGGGGTTCACATAAAAGAAAAAACTACTATCCATGCAAACGTGGTCATAGAAAGAGAATGCATTATTGGTAAGAATAACATTATTCATTCTGGAGCGGTTATTGGCTCTGATGGATTTGCTTATTATGATACAGATAATAAAAGATATAAAATACCTCATTTAGGTATTGTAGAGTTAGATGACAATGTAGAAATAGGTTCTAATACATCCATAGATAGGGCTACTATTGGAAAAACATTTATTGGCTCAGGAACAAAAATAGATAATTTAGTCCAGATTGCACATAACTGTTCTATTGGCAAAAACTGCTATATAGCAGGACAAGCCGGAATAGCAGGTAGTTCTCATTTGGGTAATGACGTTACCATTGCAGGACAAGCTGGAATTGTTGATCATATTACTATAGGAGATAGAGTTTTAGTCATGGCAAAAAGTACTGTAACTAAATCTATTAAAAGTGATGAGTTAGTCCTTGGTTTTCCTGCTAAACCTGTTAGAGAGGCTAAACGTATTTTAGCATCTCTTTCCAGACTCTCTAAAACTACATCTAATTATAAATGTAAAAATAAATAGTAATTTAGTTGTTCAGGAGTAACTATGACTAATATCATAAATAAAAATAAACGAAAAAGACTTTCGATTACCGGAAAAAAACGGGTAATCTATATAATAAATAAATTCCTTAATAATAAAAAATTATACTTAAAAGGCTATCCACGTAAGGTACACGTTAATATACAACATGTTTATAATGATAACCTTAAAGTATTTTTACCATTTGACTATTTAATAGAAAAGTCATTAACTTTATATGCCATAGCAGAAAAGCATATAGAAATTAAGTTCAAGTATATTGATAACATTGCAATAGGACGTCATATTGTTGAGCCTATAAATGCCAGTATTGCCTCTTCTACAAGAGATCAAACTAGGTATACGGTAAATAATAAAGAAGTTATTATATCTGGCGTACAACAACTATCAGGACTAGAAAACTATATTTTTGATCCCCATAGCATACCTATTTCTGTAAAGAATATATTTATTGACTATGAAAGAATCCTATCCCCTTTTTATAGTAATATTAGCGCGGGATGCTTTGATGCAGACTCTCTAAAAGAGGATAAACTACTCGACATAGTATTCTCTAAAAAAAAGCTTTTATATTTAAAGTATACTAGAGAGAAAGAGAGTTATTTCTTTGATAATGAAAACTTAATTAATTATGGTATATTATTGGGTACCAACCTAGAAAAACAAATGCACTATTTTAGTCAGGAAAAAATTAACTCAATATTGATATACCCTGTTATGTATAGAAGGGAGAGTAAGGATATACCTTTAGGATATATAAAAGTATACTCCCCTAATGATCCCATTGATATTATTAGTACTGTAGCTCATTTAAACTTTGTTAGTTATGAGATCATGCAAAAAATGCAACAAATACAAACATTAATAAACTTTGATATGGAGCAAGAGATTTTAGATATTGGTCTTGGAGGATTAAAGTTCTTTTTAACAAACAAGAAATTGGATGAGAGATTGTATGTAGGTTCTAAGCTTATTTTTAATATTATTTTTCAACTTGCTAAAAAAACAATCAACATAAATCTTAATGGAGAGATTGTAGAAATACTTAAAACACATAAAAAAGATCAAAAAAAAGTATGTATTTCTTTTTATGGTAACGAAAAAACCCAACTAAAAACATTGAAAAAAACTATAAAGCATTGGCAGTCATTTAAAAATAAAAAATCTATAGGCTCTTTTAAATAACCTACTATAACATTGACTTTTCTATAATTTTACAATATTATTTTACTTAACAATTAATTCGAGGGGTAATATGCTTGCACCTATTATAATATTTGTATTTAGAAGACCAAAAGCAACTAAACTTGTTATAGAAGCCTTACTAAAAAGTAAACTTGCTGACAAAAGTGATGTATTTATATACTCTGACTGCCCTAAAACAAATGAAGATAAAGAAAAAGTAGATAATGTAAGAAAATATATAAAAACTATTAAGGGGTTTAAGTCAATAACCATAATAGAACGGACTAAAAACTTTGGATTATCTAAAAACTACTGTAATGGAGTAAAAGATATCTTAAAACACTATGATCGCTTTATAGTTGTAGAGGATGATGTACTAACCCATCCATATTTTTTGGAATACATAAATAGTGCACTAAATAAATATGAAAATACCAAAAATGTCTTTTCTATAAGTGGTTATAGCCCACCCCCCTGTGCTTTTCCTATTCCTAAACACTATAATAAAGAAAAAGTATATTTTAACCCTATTATGATATGTTGGGGATTTGCTACCTGGAAAGACAGATGGGAAAAAGCTGACTTCGAATCTAACTTTAGTGATATTGTAGACCTAAAGAAAATTAAAAAAGTACTTAAACTACCTTTTTGGGGTACCTTATTTAAAAACGTAATTGAAGGCAAAGTAGTCGACAGTTGGGCTACTATTTTTTTTTACTTTCAACACATAGAAAATGGTCTTTGTCTATGTCCTATTAAGTCTCTTGTAAATAGTATTGGCTTTGATAATGATGGTACTCATGGACTTAATCCTAAGTCTACTATTTTGGTAAATGATCTTAACTATAAAATATCTGAACCTTTTTACCTACCTGATAAACCATTTACTGATAAAAAGTTAACAAAAAAATATACTAGCTATTATCGTAGACCTTTTCACTGGAAATTATACTCAAAGTTATATCCACTAATAAGCAAGCTATATATAGCTAAACTCTTAATAAAAGTAACTAAAAGGGCAATTATAAAAGTATATAACTTACTTAACATTAATGTACCAGAATATTTAAAATATTGATTATTTAGATATGCTTTCTATAAAGTGCTATTTTGGGCAATATAAATGTTAAAATAAATGCCAAAAGTAAACTAATTGATAATACAAATATCATCTTATACTTAAAAGTAAAGCTATTTAGCTCCTTAGAGGTTCTTAATTCTTTATTCATCTGCCTTTCATAAGATAGTACAAGGTTTTTTATCCATTCTTTGTCATAAAGTTTAACAATATACTCTCCCTTTTTTTTAAGTGGGATTTGTCTAGCTTCTTCTTCCAGGGTAGTCATATTCATTCTCTTTAGATTTTTTATTCTTTTTTTATAATAAGATATTTTAGAGTAAAGCTTCTTATTAGCTTTTTTTAAATTATATAAGTCATTTAACTTTTTTTTATGAGCATAATAACCATTATCACCAAAAATAAAGAAGTATAAAAAAATTAATGTAAAAATCATTAGTAGTATAGGATAAAAATATTCTAATTTATTGCTTTTCATAATGTTCTATGTTAGAATCTTAAAATAGTTATAATTATAAATTAATATTATCGATATTATGCTAAAATACCTATGATTTTTTTAATTGTCAATAAGTTTTATAATAAAGGCTTAACTTTAGATATACAAGTTAAAAAGATATATAAAAGTTCATTAAATGATTTATAAAAAAAGCTAACTATTTAGAAATAAAAAAAATTGTTTGACCTAATAAACAAAATTATATAATTTAATACCAATCATAGCTAAATTAGTTGCCTTACATAAAGGATTAAAAGCTTAATATGTTATAGAAATTAAACTTT
Organism: Spirochaetota bacterium; assembly: GCA_965208615.1. Classification (GTDB taxonomy): domain Bacteria; phylum Spirochaetota; class UBA6919; order UBA6919; family CBDBPB01; genus CBDBPB01. Next base: position 402,713 of record CBDBPB010000007.1, on the reverse strand, counting down.
TAATTATAGATAAAAGTTAGTCAACTAATAGGATGGGGTGTTATATTTTTATAAACTTGTTTAAAATATAATATTTTATAAATATTACCTAACTTTGTTGGAGGTCAAGCGGATGTCATCAGGGGATTTTCCTTATCGAGGTATAGAAACAACTACAGATGGAACTGGTTCTGTTGTTTGGGTGGAATCACATATAACTCAGGCAGCTTGTGCTTATCCTATTACTCCTTCCACAAATATGGCTATTGGTGTACAAATGGAAATTGCCAATGGTAAAAAAAATCTGTGGGATGAGAATATACAATTTATCGAGTTAGAGTCAGAGCATAGCTCTGCAAGTACTTGTGAAGGCTTTGCATTGGCCGGAGGAAGAGTATCTAACTTCACATCAGGTCAAGGCCTAATACTTATGAAAGAAGTATTATATACTATATCTGGAAAACGTCTTCCTATGGTATTTAATATTGCGGCAAGAGCTTTAACCTCTCACTCTCTTAACATACACGCTGGGCATGATGATGTAATGGGCGTGTCAGACTGTGGATGGGCTATGCTATTTGCAAAAAATGCTCAAGAAATAGCTGACTTTGCATTAATTTGTAGAAGAGCATCAGAAAACTCTCATATACCCTTTTTGAATATCCAAGACGGCTTTATTACAAGTCATACCATTGAAAGTGTATTCTTACCAGAACCCGAATTAATGAAAAACTATGTTGGTAGGGCAGAAGATAAAATATATAACCTCATGGATGTATATAATCCTGTTGCCAGTGGTGTTGTCCAAAATCAAGACAGCTATATGAAAGGTAAAATCGCCCAAAGGAACTATTATGAAAAAATTGAGAAAACAATAAAAGAGGCTATGGGTGAATATCATAAACTAACTGGTCGAAAATACGACTTAATAGAAAAGTATAAATTGGATGATGCTGAATATGCAGTGGTAGCTATGGGTTCCACTATTGAGACTGCAATGGTAACTGTAGACTACTTAAGAGAAAAAGAGGGTAAAAAAGTAGGTGCCTTAAACATTTCATGTTTTAGACCTTTCCCAGGAGCGGATATAGTTGAGGCTCTAAAGAATGTTAAGGCTATATCTGTTATTGAAAGAATGGATAACCCTATGGGGCAGTCTAATCCGTTAACTACCGATATTAAAGCTTCTTTTACGGATGCACTAGTCGGAGCTGAAGGTTATCCTAAAATAGATAGAATACCAGTTGTTTTTTCTGGTAGTGCAGGACTAGGAAGTCGTGATGTTACCCCTAAGGATATTAGAGCAGTATTTGAAAATATGGAATCCAATGGAAAACGATATTTTACCATCGGAATTAAACATGAATACGCTATTGAAAGCGTTAATGATGTTGATCCTCGAACAAAAGGCTTTTTTGCTATGCGTGGTCACTCAGTTGGTGGATACGGTTCTGTTACAACTAATAAAGTTATAGCCAGTGTAGTGGCTGAACTCTTTGGTTTTTTTGTACAGGCTTATCCAAAGTATGGCTCTGAGAAAAAGGGACTACCTACTAATTATTATTTAGCTGTATCCCCTGATAAAATTAGAACTCACAATGAATTAGACCGTATAAACTTTGTTCCATTAAATGATGCCAATGCTTTTCATGCCGGTAATCCCTTAGTTGGCCTAGAAGAAAATGGATTATTATTTGTCCACACCACAGAAGAAGGCCCAGAAAACCTATGGAAAACAATACCAGACTATGCAAAAGCTATTATATATAAAAAGAATATAAGAGTTCTTGGTTTAGACACTATTAAAATTGCGAGAGACTGTGCTACTAAGGCAGACTTAGTACAAAGAATGCAGGGTATAGTTCTTCTTGGGGTATTTTTAAAATCTACTCCTTACGAAAAGGAGTTTGGTATTACCAAAGATAAAATATTTGAAGGTGTTGAAAAAATAATCAGAAAGTACTTTGGTAAGCGTGGTGAACAGGTTGTAAAAGATAATATGAATGCTGTTACCAGAGGCTATAACGAAGTTTTTGAAATTCCAAGAGACCTCATAAATGCCGATAAAGACTGTCTTAAAAATGGATGCAAGGACAGTAAAGCAAGGGTAGTACTTGGAGATCAGTGTTATATTTAGAGTTTTATGCTTTAGGTTAGACTATACAAAACCCTATAGAAGCGAGGATAAATGTTATGAGTAAAAATAAATCACCAAATAAGGCTATTGATAATACAATTATAGACGTTAATGATTTTAATAATCGTGTTGTAGATGCATATAATAAAGGAATTGGAGAACATACCTTAGAAGCTGACCTTACCACTGCAAGGAGTTTAATAGCTCCTGCTACTGGTTCTTTAAGGGATTTTAGCTATATTGCCCCTGACATTCCTGAGTTTATTGCTGAAAATTGTGTTGGCTGTATGGAATGTGTTGTTCAGTGTCCTGATACTGCTATTTTGGGTAAGGTTGTTCCTAAGTCAAAGCTACCTGATATGATAGAAAAAGAACCTAATGCTGATCAAGGCCTTTTAAAGGCTCAGTTTGCCGAAACAGGTAAGTTTTTTAAGACTCCTGAGCGAAAAGGTAAAGAAGGTGGACTTTTTGGTATATTTATGGATATTACTAAGTGTAAGGGTTGTGCTGAGTGTGTAGAGGTTTGTGGTAATAACAATGCCCTTAAGATGATAGAAAAAGATGACTCTAACATACCAGAGTTCAAAAAGATTTGGAGCTTTTACGAAAAACTACCAGAAACACCTGCTGAATATATTAGTGAAAAGGCATTGGTTGATATGATGTTAGCCTATAGAACCTTATTATATGTTGGAGGTGCTGGTTCATGTATGGGCTGTGGTGAGGTAACTGCTCTTAGAATGCTATTAGCGGCTACTGGCTTTGTATACGGCGAAAATAGTATGGGTATTATAGCGGCTACTGGGTGTAATACTGTTTATGGCTCTACCTATCCATATAATCCTTTTAAAGTACCCTGGACTAACTCTCTATTTGAAAATGTATGTACTGACGCTATAGGCGTTAGACTAAGATGGGATTCCATTGGATGGCAAGATAAAAAAGTTTGGGCTGTTGGAGGTGATGGTGCACTATTAGATATTGGATTTCAGCCTCTTTCAAGATTATTAACATCTGATTTGAATGTTAACATAATCGTTTTGGATACTCAAGTATACTCAAATACTGGTGGACAAACTTCTAGCGCTAGCTATATGGGACAGGATGCTAAATTATCATACCATGGTAAGGCTATACCCGGCAAAACCGAAAGACGTAAAGAAATTGGCCTATTAGCCATGATGCATCCTAATGTATATGTTGCTCAAAGCACTCCCGCACATATTAATCATTTTTATAAGGCTATTATGGAGGCTAATGAATTTCCTGGGCCTTCCCTTATTAGCGTATATAACACTTGTCAGCCCGAACATGGGGTACCTGATGATATGTCCATGCATCAGGCAAAACTAGCTACCGACTCTAGAGCATTCCCTATATATACCTATGACCCACGAAGAGGGGATAAAATTAGTGATAGGCTTGATCTAAAGGGTAACCCTGCTAAAGAAAAAGATTGGTATACCCTATCAAAAACTGGGGAAGTAGTTGACTTTATACGCTTTGCCAAAAGCGAAGGACGCTTTGCTAAACACTTTGATAAAAATGGGAATCCATCAGAAGTCCTTATTCAAACTCAAAAAGAACGCTTAAATCACTGGAGACATCTACAAGAAATGGCTGGTATTATACAATAATATAATTAGCTGATCAATATAGCCAAATAAACTAATTATTTGGCTAACTCCTTAAAATATTCTTTATTTAGTCATCTGTATATTAATGTGGGGTTTATCTTAAAATTAATCATAGGTTATGAACTTTGAAATATTTATATCCTGCAGATACTTAAAGTCAAAAAAAGACAATCTTTTTATATCCAAGCTATTATTAATTTCTATTTTAACTGTAACCCTTGCAATATCAATTCCTATAGTTGTTCTGTCGGTTATTAATGGGTTCCATCAGAGTATAAAAGAAAAAGTTATAGGTGCTGACTTCCAATACAAACTTAGAGATAAATATTATCATCTTAACTACTATAACGAAGTTCTACACAAATTAAGAGCTATGCCTAACGTTGAATTAGCTATCCCATTCTTTGAAAGCAAGGGTCTTATTAGTATTGATAAAGGTGAAACTATACGTTTTGTAACAGTTAAAGCATTTTATAATAAAGATATTTTATTAAATCACAACTTTACCAAAACTTTTAAAATCATCTCAAAACATAGCTTTTTTGACTATATAAATAAAACTGAAAAAGATATTAAATTAAAACACTTTAAAAAACTACCAAGTCTCAAAGGCTCTGATGCAACTAAAAACCTATATCAAAAAGACTTTAAGGAATATAGTATTAAAAAAAGCAATAATAGCCTATTTCAAATAAAGAAAATAAACGGCATCGTTATAGGAGACGCACTTAGTAGATATATAAACGTATACAAAGGGGATAAAATAAAACTCCTTATACCCCAAGGGGATATTATCCTCGACTCTGATCCAGAGAACTTTAAAACTTTGACCGTTGAAAACTTCTACTCAGCTGATTATGCTAAATTTAATAAAAGCCTCATATTTATTAATTTTAAGGCTATAGAAAATGTCTTTGGACTTAATAAAATACCCACTAACATTGGCATAAACTTTAAATATGGAGCCTATAAGGCTATTGATCTTATTAAAAAAGAATACCCCAACCTGTTAGTCACAAATACATTAGAAGAAGGCATATTTAAAGACTTTGCTCAAGAAAAAAAAATGATGAAGTTCCTTCTTTATTTTTTAGTACTCTCAGCTTTTTTAACTATCTTTATTGCCCTACACGTGGTTATAATGGATAAGTATAAAGAAATTGCCATTCTAAAAGCCATTGGAGCTAAGCCTAAAACCATACAACTAATATTTGTCTTTGAAGGACTCTTTATAAGCTTTATCGGAATTAGTTTAGGTAATCTAATGGGCTTTCTTATAACCCTTTCGTTAAAGGAAATTATTAACTTTATTGAAGTTATCATAAATGGCATAATGACCTTTACTTTTAGTATAGCTGGCGAGGCTCTTAATCTTAATTATCCTAATAAGTTTTATTTTATGGATCCCAGTGTGTTTTACTTAAAAACCTTTCCATACCAGTTTAACTATTCAGATATTTTATTACAGTGCGTTGGAGCAATCTTTGTATCGTTATTAGCATCTTATTTTCCTGCTAAAAAAGCATCCATGCAAAAACCTGCCGACTCTATAAGACTATAAAGGAGTATATATACAAATGAATAAAGAAAAAATATTAGTAACAAGTGCTTTGCCATACGCCAATGGACCAATACATATAGGCCATATAGCAGGAGCATATCTACCAGCTGATATATTTGTAAAATACAACAAAATGAAGGGTAATGATATTATATATATTTGTGGTAGCGATGAACATGGTGTACCTATTACCCTAAGAGCCAAACAAGATGGAGTAGAACCACAAAAAATCGTTGACTATTATCATCTTAATATGCTAAATAGCTTTAAAAAACTAAATATTAACTTTGATAACTTTTCTGGTACAGCAAGGCCAATACACCATGAACTATCCAAAGAGTTTTTTTTAAGGCTAAAAGAAAATGGATATATATCAGAAAAAACAGTTAAGCAGTTTTATTGCGAACATGATAAAATGTTTCTCCCAGACCGTTTTCTTGAGGGAGTATGTCCAAACTGTAGTTTTGAACAGGCAAGAGGTGATGAATGTCCTAAATGTGGTAAATGGATAGAACCTGAAAAACTAATTAATCCCAAATGCAAAAACTGTAATAATAGTCCTATACTAAAAAATACTAAACACTGGTTCTTGGGCTTGGATAAGTTCCAAGATAAAATAAAACAATGGCTTAATAATAAACATAACCTTAAAAGTAATGTAAAAAAGTTTGCTCTATCGTGGATAAAAGAAGGACTAAATGAAAGAGCTATTACCCGTGATATTGACTGGGGAGTAAAAGTTCCACTAAATAATGCTGATGGTAAAGTTCTTTATGTTTGGTTCGATGCTCCAATCGGTTATATATCCTCTACCATAGAGTGGAGCAAAAATATAAATAATCCTGATAAGTGGAAAGACTACTGGTTGAATCCAGATTGTAAAATAGTACACTTTATCGGAAAAGATAATATACCCTTCCACATAATAGTCTGGACAGCAATATTAATGGGACAAAAAAGCAATTATACCCTGCCATACGATGTACCCGCTAATGAACACCTAACTATAGAAGGTGAAAAACTATCAACCTCTAAGGGTAACGTTGTTTGGGTGGATGACTACATTAAACATTTTTCATCCGATTCATTAAGATATTATCTGGCTGCCATGTCTCCAGAAACTAAAGACTCAGACTTCTCATGGAAAAACCTACAAGAAAAAAATAACTCAGAACTAAATAACGTATTAGGTAACTTCATAAACCGAACTCTAACTTTTATAAAAAAGAACTTCAACAGCATAATACCACCACAATCAAAACTGGATAACACGGATAACCACATAATAAATACTATAAAAACTATGCCATCTATAATAGGAGATGCCCTGTCAAACTTTAAAGTAAGAGAAGCAATATTCCACGTAATAGACTACGCCCGTATGGGTAATCAATACTTTGATCACCAAAAACCATGGAACCTTATCAAAATAGATAAAAATAGGTGTAGTACTGTAATTCACAACTGTATTCTGATTATTAAAACTATTTCTCCCTTAAGCTATCCATTTATACCAGAGTCCAGCCAAAAAATGTGGAATATGATAGGTGAAAGTGGTGAGGTCAATAAGATATCATGGGACTCCATAAAAAACCTAAAAATAAAAGAAAATAGTAAAATTGGCAATATTGATCTTTTATTTTCTAAAATTGACGATAAAACAATAAAAAAGGTGTTAAACGAGTTCCATAAACAAATAACAAAACAAACTAACAATAAAAATACTATATCCATAGACGACTTTAATAAAATTGATCTCAAAATTGGAACTGTTATCCGATGTGAAAAACTAAAGGGATCTAAAAAGTTATTAAAATTACAAATCAAAATCGATGATAATATACAACAAGTAATATCTGGTATAGCTAATCACTATATGCCGGATGAGCTTATTAATAAACAAGTTGTAGTCGTTAATAACCTTAAAAAAACAAAGATAATGGGTGAGGAATCCAATGGTATGATATTATGCGCCGGTAGTGATGAGCAGTTAACTATAATCTCACCAGTAAGCTATATAAAAGAAGGGGCTAAGGTAAGCTAATGAATATAAAATATATTTATAACTTGTTAATAATATTTATGATAATACCCATAAGCTATTGTCAAAGCCCATCTGCAGAGGCAAAACAATTAAATATACCATCAAAACAGACTATCAAGAATGCTAAGGCCATGATTAAAAACCATAAGTTTAATAAAGCATTAGCCCTACTCTCAAAGGTACCAAAAAATAATAGAAATTATAAAATAAACTCTCTTATGGCTAAATCGCTATTCTATCTTGGTAAATATGAAAAAGCATTAGTCCACCTTAAAAAAGCCATAAAATCAATAAAGCAAAATAATAAAAACTATATTCAAGAAAAAGCTAAACTTCATTCTCTGGTTGGTTATATTTATCAAAGGTTAGGCAACTTAGATCTCGCTCTAAAAAACCATAAAATTACAACTAACCTCCTTAAGGATAATGTTATTGCCTGGACTAACCTAGGAAGTATTTATCTAAAAAGAAAAGAATATCCTAATGCTATAAACGCCTTTAAAAAAGCTTATAATATTAATCCTAATCATCAGTCTGTAGTTTTTGGCTTAGCAAATAGTTACCATCATATTAAGAATTATAATAAGGCTATAAAGCTATTCAATAAACTAATAAATACTAATCCATACTCCCATAGGGGCTATATTGGCCTTGCTAAAACCCTTATGAAAATAAATAAAAAAACTAAAGGCTATACAATGTTTGCTAAAGGGTATTTCTTAGAAAGAAGCTATCCAAAAGCAATAGAAAATCTTAAAAAAATTAAGTCCTTCCGTAAAAATAAAAGCTTATTAAAACTTTATCTTGCTATACTAATTGAGAATGCTACGTATGATAAAGCTGAAAATGAAGCTAAAATAGCTATTAACCGCTATCCAAAAGAAAGTGAATTTGTTTATGACTTATCCCAAATACACCTTAGACAAAAACAATATAAAAATGCTCTTAAGATATCACTATCAGGAATAAAAATATTTCCAAATAATCATCCCCTTCACGTTGTGGCCGCTAACTCATATTCTAAGCTTAAAAAAAGTGAACTTGCAATAAAGTACTTCGAGAAATCCTTAGCGCTAGAGCCAAAAGATGTTAATTCTAGAGAACTCTTAGCTCAACTTTATAGAGTCAAAAAATCAAAAGATTTAGAGTACTTCCACCAAGGCGTAGTTTATTATTACGTTAATGACCTTTATCAGGCTAAAGAAGTGTTAAGCTGGATAAGCAACATAAATAAAAAAGCTGAACTAAAATACTACAAAGGAATGATTTATACCAAGCTTAATAAAATAAATGATGCTATAAAATATCTTAACGAAGCAATCAAAGAAAATCAGTCCTTATATTTGCCGTATATCGCTTTAGCAAATATATATAAGTCGAATAAACAAAAATATAAAAGTATAACCCTACTAAAACAGTATATAAATAAATATCCTAACTCTGTTCACATAAAAAAAGTAAGATCATATTATAGACAGTTAATATCAAAATAGATTATTGCTTTTAACTAAATATAATAGAATGATCAACTCTTTAGAGGTTGCTTAGAACTTGATAATTATCCATAATAATAATGACATTTTATGAACTTATAAATAATATAAAAGCCGATCTTTCTAACTTTAACATTTGGCATATTGATTTCGCTAATTATAATCACCTATATTTGTTTAGCATGCTAACAAATGACGAAAAAGCTTTATATTATAATTATAGCCGTAAAAAAAGTAAACTTGAGTTCTTAGGAGGACGTGTATTAGTAAAATTATGTATTAGCAAGTACTTAAGCAAAGATAATGCATTCGATATTAGACAAATAAGTATTAATCGTCATAAAAATGGAACTCCTTTTCTTTTGGTTAGTAACAAAAAAACTGAAAATATACATTTTTCTATTTCTCATAGAAAAGATTACATTTTTTGTGCCGTAGATGTTCATCCAATTGCCGTTGATGTCGAAAAAGTTAGTAATAAAATCCTAAGATTAACTAAATATTATTTAACTCCTGCTGAAGAAAAACTTATAATGCAAAAGCAAAATAGTTTGAGTATGATAAAATTATTAACCATGATATGGTCTGCTAAAGAGTTAGTTTCAAAATACTTAAAAGATTTTCATTTTATGAGGGTATTAAAAAAAGCTAAACTGGTCGATATAAAAGATAATAGATTAAAAATATATTTTTCTGAAAAGAATTATGAAATTACTTTATCAATCAAAGCTTATTTTTATAAAGAGTATGTCTTTACTTATGTGGTAAGTAGTCAATAACTAATTGTAGGCATTATTATAATAAATATTCTTTTTATAGAAGATATGTTTTTCATAGAATTGGGAGAAGTTTGAATTTTGCATTTATATGCCGATGAATTAATGGAAAAATTATTAGTTTATCATTTTTAAAGTTAATCGATGCTAACTATAGCTAATTAAAATAAATATGAGGAATTATTATGAGTAAAACTATAGAATCGATTTTAATCCTAATCCTTATAGCTGGATTAGCAAAAACTACATACCCGAAATATGTTGATGTACAAGATGATATTCCTGTAAAAGTAAACAATATCTATGATAATAATGATTATAAAATTAACAACGTAGATAAATACTATAAAAAGCCTAGGTCTAAACCTAAAAAAGTATTTAAACATCCTGGTAGTCTTGGACTCTCAAAAAATGATATTAGGCTGGTTAGAGGAAAAGATGGTGATTATCTAGACCTTATTATTCGTAAGAAAAAAAATATTAAGTCAATATTATTAACAAACTATTTCTGGAAAGAAAATGGAAAAAAAGTAAGCGAATACGGATTAAGGGCTACTAGGTATAACCATATAAATGGAAATGAAAAAAGACTTTTTAAAGGTCGACTCATTGGTAAAAAACAAGGATTGCATTTTTTACTGTCATCTACACCAGTAAATGATTATTATTTGGGAACCTCTTTTAGAATAAGAATCCCAAAATATGTTGTATATGGATACCGTAACTCAAAGATATATGGCATAGTAAAAATAAGAGATGGAGTTAAAATAAATATACGTACTTTTAACCGTAAATATGCTGATTATGCAGGCTTTTTTAAAGATAATCCTATTTTGATTATTCTAAACCAAAAACCAATTACTATAAAAGATCATCCGACTATTGTGAAGTTAAAAGAAGTTCAGTCTGATGGTTATATTGGCGTTAAAGTTAAATTTCAAAGTAAAAGACAACTTTTTAAGTCTTTTTTGGTAAAAGAAGAAAATGAAAAAAACTATAAAGAAATTGAGTTTTCTTCTAGCGGTTTTAAAATGCATAAAAAAGCTATCTTGGTTGAGGCAGTATATGAAGGTAAACAAGGGGTATATTTAATAGCCGTTATTTATTTTAAGCGTAAAAAAAACGCAAGGTCATACTATGTTATTGCCATTGACAAAAGTGGAGCTCATACAAAAGGAGAACACATTAAAATCGTAGTACCAATGGTACCTAACAAAACTATTAAACCTTCTCAAAATAGCGATTCTATCGATAAAGAAGAAAAACAACACTGGTACAAAGACTTTGATTAATTAGTAAAGTAAATAGAGCTAATTTAATCTTCCACTCTGTTAACAAACTATACTAATTATTAATGTTGCTATATAATTTATATAGGAAAGTTGACTTTAAACAACTTTTTATATAAATATTAAAATAGGGATTAAAAATACTTAATAATATAGCATTTGGTTATTATTCTTTATTTAGCCCATCTTTTATGTAACTAATTAACTTATATATTATTAGTTGTACTAATTATCTATTAAAATAGTAATTAGTTTAAAATATTTAGTATAATTTTATGGGGAATTTATGAGAAAAATTGCTCTTATTGCACACAATGCCAAAAAAAAAGACATGGTAGAGTGGGCTAAATTTAACAAGGGAACTCTAAGTAAATGTGAGCTATGGGGAACGAAAACTACAGGAACATTAGTTATGAAAGAGGTAAACCTTAAGGTTAGCCTTCTTAAAAGCGGTCCAGAAGGCGGTGATCAACAACTTGGTGCTATGATATCTGATGGAAAAGTCGATGTTGTAGTATTTTTATGGGATCCTATGTCAGTACAAGCACACGATACTGATGTTAAAGCTCTCTTGCGTCTTGCTGTATTATACGACGTACCTATTGCATGTAATCGTAAGTCAGCAGACTATATAATATCATCACCTCTATTTATTAAGAATGAAGAGGTGTTAGCAACATAAATACTAGTTACGCCTTTTATAAAGGCGTAAAATCAATAAATCTTCATTATACAATCATTATTTCTATAAAGTAAATAAACAAAATAACAACACGGTGTATATTTATGAGAGATAGGCTAAATATTGTTGTAAGTTTAATTGGACTTTTATGGTTTGTTCACTTAGTTGATTATATTAACGACAGCATTCACCTTATACCTTTCGATATTACCTCTTATGGTATTATACCACGAGATACCAGTGGATTAATAGGTATTTTCACAGCACCATTTTTACACGCTAATTTAAATCATTTAATCTCAAACACTGTTCCTTTAGTTTTTTTGGCTACCATGATCAGTATTTATTATTATAATGTGGCATACAGAACTACTCTAATTATTATTATCATAAGCGGACTTGGGGTATGGTTTATTGGTAAGGAAGGCATTCATATTGGTGCAAGTGGGGTGGTATTTGGACTTGCTAGTTTTATTATCGCAAGCGGTGTATTTAGATTGAATATATTACCAATAATATTATCAGCTATAGTAATTACGATTTATGGCAGTGTAATAATATCTGGTATTTTTCCTTCTAATCCGTTTGTATCCTGGGAAGGACACTTATTTGGAGCTATTGCTGGACTTATTGCGGCCTATACCTTTAGAAAACATAAGGCATAAATATTTATATTAATAATTAAGATTATCCTTCGAATATAACGCTAATATAAAAGCATGTTTTTTCATACCGAGATCAGCCTTTTAGCATTCCTAACCGATCTTATAATTGGAGAGCTTAGAATAAAACACCCCATATCCTTTATGGGAGACTATATAACATACTTTGAAAAAAGATTTTACAAAGACTCTTTTTTTAGGGGGATTATCCTTAGCCTATCTTTATTGGTTTTGGTATTGTTGTTTAGTTATTTTATAGAATACGCTGTTCAACTTGGATCAGACTACTTTGAGCTTATTATTTTAGGTATAATATCATCTAGTGGTATAGCAGGGAATATGTTATATAACAGCGTGAAGAACGTCTTAACCTCTAATAACCCTAAAATAGAGCTTTCTATGCTGGTTAGCAGAGATACTAACAATATGGATGACAGTGATATTAATAAGGCCTGTATTGAGACATATAGCGAGAATATAAGTGATGGTTTAGTTGCTCCACTTTTTTATTTGTTGTTATTTGGTTTTGAGGCTATGTTTATTTATAAGGCTATTAACACATTAGACTCCATGGTGGGATATAGGACTAATAAATATAATAAGTTTGGACGGTTTTCTGCAAGGCTGGATGACATTGTTAATTTCATACCATCAAGGATTACTGGATTTATAATTTTCATAGTTAGTTTTAGACTGTCATCCCTTAAGTATATATTTAAGTTTGCCCACTTACATGACAGTCCTAATGCTGGTATACCCATATCTGCTATGGCTGGTGCATTAGGCATAGCCCTTGGTGGTAATACATACTACAACGGCATACTAAAAAATAAACCATACTTTGGCTATAATAAAATTATTATCTCAAAAGCTTATGTATACAAGGCATTATCTTATCATAACAGGATAAACCTTTTAATATTTCTATTTTTACTTGGGCTATTATTATGGAAAGTGTTGGCTTAAAGATTCTATATTCTGGAGGTATGAAAAGTGGAAAGTCAAAATTAGCCGAACTTAAAGCCCTTGAGCTATCCCCTTATCACAAGCCTATATACTTAGCCACTAACGAGCTAAAAGACAGTGATATGCTAAAAAGAATTGAAAAGCATAAAATACAAAGGAAAGATCGCTTTGCAACTATAGAAGAGGGTATTAATATATATGATGCTGTTAAAAACTCAAAAGCTGTTATATTAATCGACTGTATTACAATATGGATAAACAATATGTTATACCATAAAAAGTCTAAGAAGGCTATCTTAAGTAATATTAAAGGTTTACTATCCTTAAATAACCATATTATCTTTGTTTTAAACGAGGTTGGATTAGGGATTATTCCTGATAATAGTCTTGCAAGGCGGTTTATTGATTTATCCGGTGATATGGGGCAGTTATTGGCTAAAAAATGTAATGAGGTATACTTTTGTCAATTGGGACTTAGTTTAAGATTAAAATAGGCTATATTATGAATAAAAACTTAAATATAGCTTTAGAAGAAAAGATCAGCTTAAAGGCTATTAATATTGGCTTTGATCTTGTGGGTATTTATAACGATATTAGTTGTGATCACTTTAGTCACTATAAAAACTGGATAAAACATGGCCTTTATGGTACTATGGCATATATGGCGAAGAATATTAATAAAAGGGAAAGCCTTAATAACATTTTACCTGGTGCAAAAAGTATAATATCATGCGGTCTTAATTATTATAACAAAACCAATAAGAATATAACTCGCGGTATTATATCTACATACGCTCAGAATAAGGATTATCATAAGCTAATAACTAAAAAACTAAAGGTTTTGTCTAGTTATATTAAAGAATTAGTACCTGGTGTTGGTTTAAGGTACTATTGCGATACAGGACCTATACTTGAAAAGTATTACGCCCAAAAAGCCGGCATTGGATGGATAGGTAAAAATACTTGTTTAATAAATAAAAAGTTTGGATCATGGATATTTTTAGCTGAAATTATCACTGATATACCCCTTATACCTAATATCCCCGCTAAAAACTATTGTGGAAAATGTATTAAGTGTATAGAGGCCTGTCCTACTAAGGCAATCACTCCGTATAAGCTGAATGCCAGAAAATGTATATCATACCTTACAATAGAGTCTAAGATTGGAATACCTAAAAAACTTAGGCATAAATTTAGTGGTTACGTTTTTGGATGCGATATTTGTCAGGATGTTTGTCCGTGGAATAAAAAACCTATTATCACAAACGTTATTGACCTTAAGTCAAACAGACAAATGAGCCTTAGTGAGTGGCTTAGTATAAACGAACAAGATTTTAACAGTATATTTAATCATTCTCCTATAAAGCGTAGGGGTTTTCGTTGTTTTATGCTTAATGTTATAATAGGGGCAGGTAATTCAGGTAATTATAGTTATATTCCAATGTTAAAAGCCCTCTTAAACAATAATGACAGGTATATTAACTCGTATATCGTTTGGGCAATTAATAAGTTATCATCCAAAATATAGTGTTAAAAAGCCTTTGTTATAAAAAGATACTTTTTAATATATATATTTCTATAGGTAGACCTTAAGCTTTATATTTTAGATAACTTTATAATGTAAATAACAAATGTACCATATAACTCTTTATATAGAAAAAAGATATTATAAATATTTAATTTTTTTTATATAAAGTTTTGACTTACTATTAAAATTTGTTACTTTTAAAGTCCAATATAGTATAATCGCTTTTTAGTATAAATCTTTATGAAAGCGATAGTAACTATTTTAATAATATAAAATATGGGGGCTTTTAATGAACAAAACTTTAACTTTTTTAAGTACCACACTATGTCTGATACTCATTCTTGGGCTAAATAGTAATGTTGCAAATGCTAGTGCAAAAGACTTTTTAGGAAATAGCCACTGGAAAAAAGGTAAGGCTGAATGGCAATGGTATAACTATGCCCTAAAATGGTATGGCAAAGCTAGAACTACCAAAAATAGCCAGATGATCTTAGTTACAGAGCCATGGAACAATGGCATAAATAACAAAACTGGTAAAAATATTGATTCTTACGTATTAAAGTTCTCTATCCACGATATCTTTGCAACAGGAACTTATAACTACGCCTTTAAAGCTGATATGTTTATTGATCAAAGAGGAAGAGTAGTTAAATATGTTATGGGCAGTCAAGACGGATGTGGGGCTCACTTTATGAGATATGATGAGTCTGGTGATAACGGTAAGTTTGTATGGCACTCCTATTGGAATGATCATGGTAAAATGACTAAGTCTATTGATGCCGATTCTTTTGATACCTTTTATGATGCACTTCCTGCATACTTAAGATTTAGGCTAAATGAAAAATCCTATAATATTAAGATGGTTAAATCACTAGTTGGTAATCATCCTCCTGGAAGTAAAAAATGGAATAAAGCTAAGTTTAATAGTAATAAATATCCCAAAGTTGTTGGTGCTAGTGTAAGCGTCTCTAATGAAGGTGATAACTATAAAGTTGTTGTTAAACATGGTTCTGCTAAAGATACATTAACTTTTAGTTCTGCATTTCCTCATACTCTGATTAGTTGGAATATGGCTAAAGGCGGATTTAATAAAAAACTACGAAAAAGTGATTTCTTTGCATATTGGGTACCTGCTAATAGAGGCAAAGAACCAACTTTTTAAGTAATAAAGGTGTTTAAATATCTTAAATAGGATATTTTAAGATCTTCTATAATATACACTAAGCTAAAAGTTTAGTGTATATTACATCTAAAACATTATTTTCTTTAACTTAATAACTAACTTGTTGTTACTATACTAGTAACTTTAGCTGTACACGGCTTTAAATTGCCATGCTCCAGTACTATTTGAGAGAGGTAAAAATGCTAAAGAACTTGATAGGCTTTACTACTAATTTATATCCACTAAAATACTTACATTTAAGTTCACTTGTTTTATTAATAATTCTACTAAATACTAACTGTAATATGAAACTGAAAAATAGATTTAATGTTGAAAAACAGCCGTATATAGTAGCTATTAAAAACCTTAAACCCCTAAATAAAAATGGTCTTTCTTTAGGGGTAAAAGCTAAAGACTGTGCTGTCTGCCACAAGGATATTTATGATGAGTGGAAGGGCAGTATACATGCTACTGCTTTAGCAGATATTCAATATCAGGCGGAAATAGCTAAATACAGTTCGCCTGCGTGGCTATGCCTTAACTGCCATATACCAATACAAAATCAACGGGAATATATTATTGACCCTAATACTAAGGTTTTCCAACTTCTTAAGGGTACTCCACTTTGGGAGTCCTACTTTAAACACGATATACGAGATATTGAAAAACTTAATAATCCAAAGCTTGATAAAGAAATGCAAAAAGAAGCTATAACCTGTGCTGTATGCCATATACGTCAGGATGATAAAAATAATAGCTATATTATTGGACCCCATGGTAGTGATTTAGCACCTCATCCTGTCAAAAAGGATGAACCTAAACTAAATAAAGATGGGCCAAAAGGTAAAACATTTTTAGAGGGTATTTGTTATCGTTGCCATAGTCCATTTGATATGCCTCTAACAAAGCATTTTGTTTGTTGGTTTAAAACTGGTGAAGAATTAGCAAATGGACCATATAAAGATAAAAAATGTATTGACTGCCATATGCCTAATATAGAAAGAAGATTGGTTCCTGATAATAGATTGCCCATTAGAAAAACGAGACGTCACTTCTGGACTGGCGGAGGTATACCAAAATGGTATGATCGCTATGATAAACTCTTAGAAAGAGGCTATATATCTGGTTTAGCTGTTAAGGTAAAAAATGTTGATATAATAAAAGATAAAGTTAACATTAACATTTGGTTTGAAAACAAGAATGCTGGGCATGACTTACCAACTGGTGATCCTGAACGGTTTATCTCTATTCAGGTTAAGTTGTTTGACAGTTCTAATAAGCTAATTAAACAAAAAAAACACTTTATTGGTCAAAGATGGGAGTGGATGCCTATTGCTAAAAAACTCTTTGATAACAGGCTAAAGCCAAAAGAAGCCAGAAATTGGACTGCTAATATTAAACTCCCTAAAACATCTAAAGTAGATAAAATTATAATACAGGCACTCCATGTTAGAGTTAACTCTGAAAATGCTAAATATATGATGTATACAACCGGTATTAATGAGAACTACCTTAAAAACGGTCAAAGCCTTGTAAAAAATGCTATTGATCATTATCCAATGGCAAGCTTTATTTTTAGAGAGGATATTGATCTATCCACTAAAAAAAGGACTAAATATTCCATAGAAGAACTTATTGAACTCTCTAAAAAAGAAAAAGGTAAAAAACTAAAAGATAGAGATTATTAAAATATATTATAGCTAATATAAAATAAGGGTCAAAAGTCTTTTATCAACCCTTTGACCCAACTAACCTAATTATAATATAATCTCTTTAATTTTTACTAGTTTGTTCTTTTGCCATTATAGGCTTAAAGCGCAAATGATCATCCACATTATCATATAGATCTTTTAAGTAAGACGCAAACTCTAATATATTTAGTTTATTATTCAAAATATCATCTTTATTAGGGTTTTTATCAGCAAAAAAGATTAGTGGCTTATATTTATCCAAAATTATATTTTGATCGACAAATAACTCTTTAAACTTTGGAATTACTTCATCATCCTTAGGCTCAAACTTTTGGGTTATGACCATAGCCCTTAAACTATGAAATAATATCTTTCTAAGATTCATAGAATGATTAGCCGAGCTTTTCAACCTAACCCTTAAACGTTCAACTGACTGAAAATCATGATTAACAAGATCAAGTAATCCAGCTGAACACTCTGCCTCACCCTTGCCCACAAGAGAAAATCTATCCCCAGAACCCCAGTCATAATAGGCATTAGGATTATCATCAAAAGAGCCTACATTAGAATGCTTATCCAATAATGCTAATAGCTTGTCATATTCAAGGTTCGCAATATATGTTTTAAAGTCTTTAGGTTTATTTTTTAACTTATTATACCCATCCAAAAGGGTTAAAATAAAGTCAGGAATCCCTTTAGCCGGTATATTACCAATATTCTTTGCCAAATTAACATCACCTCCATTATTAGGCTTAACTAAAATACTATAAACCGGGTATAGCCCACTATCATTCCTGCCTACCCTACCAAAAAAACCTAAGTCTGCTATTGAGTGTTGTCCACAGTTGTTAGGGCATCCAGAAAGCTTTATGTTAAGGGTTTTAAGGGTTTTAATGTTTTGCTTAGACCTCTCAAGTTTATTAGTTATCTCCTTAACCAGCTCTCTTGAAAAACATACCCCCAACTTACATGTAGCCGCTCCAGTACAACTAACAACCTTGGAATAGATTAGCTGATTTGTACTTAGGTCTAGCTCGCTAGAAAGCAAATTATAAATATCAGCTAACAAACTTTGTGGTATTGACCTTAGCAATAAGTTTTGATATTCATCAATTCTTAAAACATCCTCTGATAGGTTTTTTAAGTAATCCCCTAACTTTATGGCAAGGTTAGTGTTAAGTAAACCCAAATATATAGGAATCTGAACATTATAATAGTCCTTTTTTATTCTAACGGTATAACTATTTAGCCATTCTTCATATTTATTATCATTTTTATTAGTTAGAGGGCTATTATTTTTAAGCTTAGTATAACTAAGCTTTGGCAAATCAAGATGCTTATGTTCTAAACGAACCTTATTAAGCTCATCCGTTACCTTATCAGAAAAGTCAGTCCAGCCAATTTTGTTAATAAGAAACTTTAACCTTGCCTTATACTTATTCTTCCTGTTACCCCACTTGTAAAAGACGTTCTTTAGGGCTTTTGCAATATAATAAACGTCATTCGCTGGTACAAAGTCAAATAGTAACTTAGACAAAGCAGACTGTGCACCAAGTGATCCCCCAACAAATACCCTAAAACCCTTTATATTATCCTTTATTTTGGCAACATATCCAATATCTGCCATTTGAGCATAGCCCTTTTTAGGATTACCACTAAAAGCTATTTTAAACTTTCTTGGCAACTTCCAAGAGTCAGGCTCTGCAATTAGTCTTGATGTTAATGCTAATCCATAAGGTGTTACATCAAAGAGCTCATCAGGGTCTACGCCACTATCAGCAGGGAAAATAATATTCCTAACAGTATTCCCGCCACCACCTCTACTTGATAGTGATAAATTATAAAGCTCTTCAACAATGTTAATAAGATCATCCAGTTTAAAATTATGAATCTGTATAGCCTGTCTTGTTGTAAGAGCAATGTTATTAGCACCAAATCTCTTGGATATACTGGCTATACCAGATAACTGCTCAGGATCAATAACTCCACCAGGAAGGCGTATTCTAATCATATAGGTATTAGGTTCTCTCTGTTCATAAACGCCAAAAGTCACTCTTTTTGTTTTAAAGCTTGCGTGTGCTATCTTTCCATTTTTAAAGTCGTTAATGATTTTAGAAAGCTCATTAATTTCACTTTTTAAGTTATCCGGCAAATTATATTGTTTTAGCATGGTGACTCCTTTTGCTTTGTTTTAACTTATAGGCTAAAATAAAATTATCCTGTTATAATAGATAATACTAATTTAATAATCTTATAGTAGATTTAATAGATCATTTTAGTCTATATTATAATAATAGTACTTTTATAAAAAGTAAAGCATAAAATTAATATTTTTTAATGTTATGTTTGATTATTACGTTATTATCACTTATCAGTAAGTAGACAAGCACAATAATGACCCGAGCTTAGTTCTTTTAACTTAGGAGTTTTAATTTTACACTCCTCTATTACCTCAGGACACCTTGTATGAAACACACATCCAGGTGGGGGATTAAGAGGGCTTGGAATATCATCTTTCAATAAAGTCTCATTCTTTTTATATTCTGGATCAGGATAAGGTATTGCAGAAATAAGTGCTTTTGTATATGGATGAATAGGGTTATTAGCAATAATATCTCTATCAGCAATCTCCATAATCTTACCAAGGTATATTATAATTATACGATTGCAAAAATAGTCCACCACAGCTAAATCATGGGCAATAAATAAATATGTAAGATTAAAATCTCTTTGCAACTCCTGCATAAGCTTTAAAACTTGAACCTGTATAGACACATCCAATGCAGATACAGGCTCATCACATATAACTAACTTGGGATTTAAAACTAATGCCCTTGCAATACCAATACGCTGCCTTTGACCACCACTAAACTCGTGAGGATAACGATCATAAAAATCTTTATTTATACCCACTCTCTCCATAATATCAATAACTAATTTACGCCTTTTTCTTTTATTAGCTATTCCATGAACGTGCAATCCCTCTTCTATAATATTACCCACAGTCATTCTAGGGTTTAATGACGAAAATGGATCCTGAAAGATTATCTGAAGTTCTTTTCTAATAGCTTTAAGCTCATCACCTTTTAACAAAAGTATATCTTTATCCAAAAAGTTTATTAGCCCATCACTATAGGGTGCTAAGTGGAGTATTGCCCTTGCAATAGTCGTTTTACCAGACCCACTCTCTCCAACTAGACCAACAGACTCACCAGGGTATATAACAAAAGAAACGTCATCCACAGCCTTAACATATTTTGTCTTTTGCTTAAAAAAACCCCTTTTAATTGGAAAGTATACTTTAAGATTATCAACCTTAAGAATTGGACTAGTCAATACATACCTCGCTTACACTGTTTTCAACTAAAACACACCTAGCATAATGCCCTTTATCTACTAAATAAAGAGGTGGTTCATTTTCGCAGTCATCCAGCTTATAAGAACAACGACTGGCAAACTTACAACCAGAAAATAACTCTGTAGGCTTAGGAACATTACCAGGAATCTCTTTAAGTTCTTGTCCCCTCCTGCCTAAGATAGGTACAGACCTCAATAATCCTTTTGTATAGGGATGTACAGGGTTTTTAAATATATCCCAAGTTGTACCATGTTCAACAATCCGCCCACTATACATGACTATAACCCTATCACTAATCTCAGCCACAATACCCAAATTATGCGTTATAAGAATAACAGAACTATTTATACGCTGTTTTAAGTCCTCCATAAGTTTGAGTATTTGAGCTTGTATGGTAACATCAAGTGCAGTAGTAGGTTCATCAGCAATAAGCAAACTAGGATCGCAAGATAGAGCCATAGCTATCATAACCCTTTGCCTCATCCCACCACTAAGCTCATGGGGATATGCTCTTACTCTTTCTTCTGGAGATGGAATAGATACCATTTTTAACATTTCTATACTGGCATTAAGGGCATCCTTCTTATTCATATTTTTATGGGCTATAAAAACCTCTGACATCTGGTTCCCTATAGTATATACAGGGTTTAATGATGTCATAGGCTCTTGGAATATCATGGATATATCATTACCCCTAATATCCCGAATCTCTTTGAGCCTTAATGTTAATAGATCCTTATTCTTAAATATAATCTGACTATTACTATCAATATTACCAGGTGGAGATGGTATTAGCCTAAGAATAGATAAGGACGTAACACTTTTACCACACCCACTCTCCCCCACTATTGCAATGGTCTCCCCTTTATCCAAATGGAAAGAAATACCATCCACAGCTTTAACTATGCCCTCGTCAGTATTGAAATATGTTTTTAGGTTATTTACTCTTAAAAGATGCTTATCCGAAGATTGTTGTTTATTAAGCATATTATTAATAATAGTTCTCCATAAGGCTATAAAAACAAATATTAATTTAAAGTTAGTAAAATTATATTACATTTTCAATCGTTTTATAGGAAAAGAATAAAAATGATTGCTTTTTATTATATTCGCTAATAAAACGCCCAATAACAAAGCTTTTTAACAAAAAAAATCATATATCTATTTTAAATTCATTAGTATATAAAAATATTTGATTTATTTTCCCATAAATAGTATATTTAACCAATTAATAATCTTATTGTAAGCAAACATATTATTTTAAAGCTATGAAAATACAATTTGCTTATGCTATAGTCAAAGGATCAATGTTATTGACCCTAAAATCAAAGATAAAAAAGACCTCGACTGTATAATGTATAGTATAAATTAATATAGACATTTTATAAGTATAAATACCAATAAACCATATAATTAGGAGAAAATACTTATGCTTTTAGATATAAGCCAAGTAAAAACTTTTTATGAAAAACTGCCAGCTATACATAAGGCCATGAGAAAACGACTGGGTAGAGATTTAACCCTTGTTGAAAAAATACTATTTTCTCATTTGGATAACTATGAAAATGCCAATATTGAAAGAGGAAAGGCAGATTTGTCTTTAAAACCAGACCGTGTTGCTATGCAGGATGCTACAGCACAAATGGCACTTTTACAGTTTATGGTAGCTGATATGAGATCTACCGCTGTACCATCCACTGTACATTGTGATCATCTAATTGCCGCAAAAGTGGGGGCTGATAAAGACCTTAATGCAGCAATCGAACTTAATAAAGAAGTATATGAGTTTTTAAAATCTGTATCAAATAAATATGGCATTGGCTTTTGGAAACCTGGATCCGGTATTATTCATCAGGTAGTATTAGAGAACTATGCCACTCCTGGTATGATGATGATCGGTACTGACTCTCATACACCTAATGCTGGGGGACTTAGTATGATTGCTATTGGCGTTGGTGGAGCTGATGCAGTGGATGTTATGACTGGATTTCCTTTTGGTTTGCGTATGCCAAAGCTTGTTGGCATTAAATTAAAGGGTAAACTATCTGGATGGACATCTCCAAAAGACATAATTCTGAAAGTTGCACAAATTATGACTGTAAAAGGTGGAACTGGTAAAGTTGTTGAATATTTTGGTGAGGGAGCTAGATCTATTAGCTGTACTGGTAAAGCTACTATTACTAATATGGGTGCTGAAGTTGGAGCTACTACTTCTGTATTTGGATACGATGACTCTATGGCACGCTATCTTAATGTTACCGATAGAAAAGAAATTGCCAAACTATGTGATGAGTATGCCCAATATCTTAAGTCTGATCCTGATGTTGAGAATAACCCAGATAAATATTATGATGAAATACACGAAATTGACTTATCAAACCTTGAACCACAAATAGCTGGACCCCATACACCTGACTTAGTCCGCTCTATCAGTAAATTGGCTGAGGATGTAGATAAAAATAATTGGCCTAAAGAGCTTAGTGCTGGACTAATAGGTAGTTGTACTAACTCTAGTTATGAAGACTTATCAAGAGCAGTAAATATTATTAAACAGGGTGTGGATAACAACCTTAAAATGAAAACTGACTTTTTAGTCTCCCCTGGTTCTGAGCGTATTCACGAGACTATAAAAAGGGATGGTATATTAGCTGACTTCGAAAAAGTTGGTGCTAAGGTACTTGCCAATGCTTGTGGACCTTGTATTGGTCAGTGGATAAGAGATGAGAAAGATAAAGATCATCCTAATAATATAATGACATCTTTCAATAGAAACTTTAAAAAAAGAAATGATGCAAGTCCATATACCAATGGATTTATTGCTAGTCCTGAGCTAATTGTGGCAATGTCATTCGCTGGAAGCATGAAGTTTAATCCTATTACCGACTCTGTTAAAGCTAATGGAAAAAATGTTAAGTTTAATCCTCCTGTTGGAAAAGAACTGCCTTCACAAGGATTTATATCAAAAGATAGTGGATATATATTGCCTGATGGCTCTGGTCAAGTTATAGTTGATCCTAAAAGTGAGCGATTAGCTTTGTTAGAGCCTTTTACAAAGCCTAATTTTGATAAGGATTTTAATAATATGCCTATTTTGTTAAAGTCTGAGGGTAAGTGTACCACTGACCATGTATCCCCTGCTGGACAATGGTTAAAGTTTAGGGGCCACCTTGATAATATTAGTAATAATATGTATAGTGGTGCGGTGAATATTTATACTAAAGAGCCTGGACTCGCTAATAACGTAATAACTGGAAATACCAATAAGCCTGTTAATGAGGTAGCAAGAGACTATAAATCCAAAGGGCTGGGATGGGTTGTTATAGCCGATGAAAACTACGGTGAAGGCTCTAGTAGAGAACATGCCGCTATGGAGCCTCGTCATTTATATGGTCGTGGCATTATAGCAAGAAGTTTCGCAAGAATTGCAGAGGCTAACTTAAAAAAACAAGGTATACTGCCTTTGTGGCTTAGTGATAAAGGTGATTATGATAAGTTCCAAGAAAAAGACAGAATAAGCATCCTAAATATTAAAGATATTTCTCCAAATAATCCCCTTACCTTAGAGCTAAAACATGAAGATAGCTCTATTGACAAAATAATTGTTAATCATACTTTAAATAATACACAAATTGATTGGTTTAAATCAGGTTCTGCGTTAAACTATTTAAGAAAGGCAAAATAAATAGTATAATAGGGCAACTAGCCCTATTATATTTGGTTAGTCTAACAAGTACTTTTAATTAAAGTCTATGGTTAGAGGGCTTATTACTATAATTTTATAAAATAAGCTATATCTAAAAATAGGCTTAAATTTTTTATTAAGAAAGATAGTTTATATATAGTTGTGCTGTTATAATATAAGCTTCTTAAAGCTTGTTAGATAGTAAATCAACAACCTTAAAATAAGACTAATTAAAAAAATTAGAGTGAGTTAACGTATGAATAAATATGTAATTAGTGATTCCAAAGAAATTGAAAATTTATACTATAACTTTAGAAAAAAAAAGGTTGAAATAATATTAAGATATGATCTTAAAGAAGTTACTGCTAAAATCTATCGTATAACAAATGTTTTTATAACCCTATTCTATAAAGGAGATATAGACCCAAATATTGAAAGTATAGAAATGAATATGACTTCTAATAGCAATATTTATTTTTCAGTTTGCAGGGTAATAAAGATAGCATCTGGAGAGATAACTCTTTCACTACCAGAGTACTTAGAAAAACGAGTTAAGCGTAAGTATAGTAGAGTAGTAACAAACAAAAATATATATTTAAAATTTAATGTCATCTCAAATATCAATGATAAACTAGACTTTGTTGGCATTAAAAGTAACATATCTAATAAGTTTACAGGAGCATACAAAGAACTATCAAAGCCAATACCCGATATTAAAAAAATTATTACGCTGATTAGTAAAGAGATTAAAGGTCGTGCTTCCGTTTTTGAGATCAAGCTGTATAAAAAAGGAGACACTTATCCCAAGCGAATTTATGTACTAAAAGAAACTAAAAAAACTATTTTTATCTCTAGTGTTAATAATAGTAAGTCATATATTAAAAGCTTGCCTATAAGCAATATTATGACATATTTACCGTATATTAAAAAGCTCTATAAGAAAGGAAAAAATAAAGATAGTATTAAAATTGAACTTAACTCCATCATGGAAGAAGATAAAAACCTTTGTTTAGCCAGTTATATTTGTTCACCAATAATGCTTTTTGATAAGGTTGTTGGACATATATTTTTGGGCTTGAAAGAAAACTCTATTACTATATTTAGTGAAAGTGATGCCTATATTGTTAAAACTGGTTGCAATATTATATCTGAGGCATTAGCTAAAAGTAGACTACACAAATTAAATACCGGTGATGATTTTAGTGTATTGGTTATAGACCTTAGTGCTGGTGGTTTATCAATGCAGTTTTCCGACCAATTTATACTAAAACATATTAGCACTCATACAAGGCTTAGGATTACTTTAAAAGTTAATGAAAAAGAAATTAGGATTATTGGCAATATTACTAGAATCGATGAGCAAAATGATGAAACCGCTATTGTAGCTGTTCGGTTTACAGATATTCGCTGGCTAGAGCAAGAGCATATTGAAAAGTATGTAAATCAACAAATAGAAGTAGAAAAAAGTGATAATTTAAAATACAAAATATAATAGCTTTATTTATTTGCTAATTGTTACTATTATATACATTTTATTAAAATATAAAATAATTAGAATAATTGAACTTGTCATATTTTTATTATATATTATCTTTTCACTACTTATAAGCCATATAAGCTCTATAACAAATATTAGGGTATAAACTATTAGCAAGTTCTTTTACCTTAAATATACTAGTGTTTATATATAAGATAAAGCTGTCTATAAAACTTTGGAGGACTATATGTTTGCTGGTAACGAAATATTGATAATTATTTCTGTATTAATATTACTTTTTTTACTATTGTTCGGATATCTTATTCCAATTAGGCTGTGGATTGCCGCTTTAGCCGCTGGTGTATCCATTAGACTAAGAGATCTTATTGGTATGAGGCTTAGAAGGGTAACACCGGCTCAAATAGTTATGCCAAAGATTAAGGCTGTTAAGGCTGGTCTTAGTGTATCTACGGATATATTAGAAGCTCATTATCTTGCTGGAGGACACGTTGATGCTGTTATAAATGCTCTTATAGCGGCTGCTAAGGCTGATATAGACTTACTATTTGAACGTGCTGCTGCTATTGATTTAGCTGGTAGAGATGTCTTAAAGGCTGTACAGATGTCTGTATTGCCTAAGGTTATAACTACTCCAGAGGTTTCAGCTGTTTCAAAAGATGGTATTGAGGTTAAGGCTATTGCAAGGATAACTGTTAGGGCTAATATAGACCGTCTAGTTGGCGGAGCAGTTGAAGAAACCGTAGTTGCACGAGTTGGAGAAGGTATTGTTACTACTATTGGCTCATCTACTACTCATAAAAACGTATTAGAAAATCCTGATTCTATATCTAAGACAGTATTGGATAAGGGCTTAGACGCTGGTACTGCTTTTGAGATACTATCCATTGACATAGCTGATGTTAATATTGGCATTAATATTGGAGCACAACTTCAAACCGATCAAGCTGAGGCAGATAAAAAAATTGCCCAAGCTAAAGCTGAAGAACGCCGTGCTAAAGCAGTAGCTGAAGAACAAGAGATGATTGCCAGAACCCAGGCTATGAGGGCTAAGGTTGTAGAATCCGAAGCTCAGGTACCCCTAGCTATGGCTGAGGCTTTTAGAAGTGGTAATTTAGGTATTATGGACTACTATAAAATGAAGAATATCTCTGCTGATACTGATATGAGAGACTCTATTGCTGATAATGCCTCTAGTAAAGCTCCAAAAACTGATAATTAGGATTATACTATGGACATGGATTTTGATGATTTAATACGCATTATCATATTTTTAGCTGTAATTATTTGGTATGTTACATCAGCTATAATGAGGGCTAAAAATAAAGAGGCTAATGTCCATAGTAAACCCAATGAGGCTAATATAGAGACTTTAAATAAAAAGTTTGAAAAAAAAGGCCCAAAAACTACAGAAAGCTCTTTTGGTGAAAACGACTTTGATAAACAAGTTAGGGAGCTTTTTGGATTTCCCACCTCTAAAAAAGAAAGGCCTAAAGAAGTTGTAAAAAATAAGCCTATTACTATTAGTCACAAAAATATTAAAAAACGTGAACATAAAAAAAGACTACAAGTTAGCAGTCAAACTCTCAAAAAGCCTCTATTGACTAAAAAAAGAACTTTAGCTCAAAAGAGTCCAATAGCAATGTTAGACAATTACCCAAGTTCTTTTGTAAAGGGTATTATATGGTCTGAGATTTATGGTAGGCCAAAAGCGTTTAGGGATATATAAAAAAGGTCTGATAGTAAGCTTATGAATGTTTCTGTTATACAGATGACCTCTACAGAGGATAGAGCAAAAAATATATCCAAAGCTTATTCTTTGATTAAAAAGGCGGTCACTGAGGGAGCTAAGATTGTTGCTTTGCCTGAAAACTTCTCATACCTAAAGCTGGAGGGCAAACCATGCCCTTTCCCTGAACATATAGACGGTGAGTTAGTTACTGATCTTTATAGATTAGCAAAGAAATATAGCATTTATATTATATGTGGTTCTTTTGCTGAAATAATAAAGAATAGTAATAAAGTTTATAATACTTGCGTTGTGATAGACCCTGCTGGTAAGGTTATTAGCACCTATAGAAAAATACACCTCTTTGACTACTCTATAAATACTTCTTCTGCACTAAATGAAAGCAAGGTTGTTGAGCCGGGTAATAAAGTTGTTACCTTTAATATTAACGGTATTAAGGCTGGATTAGCTATTTGTTATGATCTTAGGTTTTCTGAGCTTTTTAGGGTCTTGGCATTAGAGGGCATAAAAATACTTTTTATTCCTTCAGCCTTTACAACTGCTACTGGTAAAGATCATTGGGAAGTATTAATAAGGGCAAGAGCTATAGAAAATCAGATTTATGTTGTAGCACCAAATCAATACGGTAAACATAGTGAGGGACGTTATAGTTATGGTCATAGTATGATAGTTGGACCATGGGGACATACACTTGCAATTGCCCAAGATAAAGAATGCGTTATTACAGCAAACATAGACCTTGACTACCTTGACAAGGTTAGGGATAAACTGCCGTGCCTAAGTCACACAAAAAACTTTTTATTTAGTTATCCTAGTAAATAGCTTAGCCCTAATGCCTATAAAATTAACTTTTGACAAATTAATCCTTTGCATCACATTTTTTATAGATAATTTAATTCAAAGGTATTTCATAGAACTAACCCGTTAACAATAACCTATATTTTTCAATGAATTTTTTATAAAGAGTTTTCTCTAAAAAACTGTTGGCTTTATCCTTAAAACTAGGGTCAGAAGAAACTAAATCAAAAGCATCCCTTTTTGCCTGAATAAGTATATCCTCATCAGTAATAAGATTAGCTATCTTTAAAGAATCAACTCCAGATTGTCTTATTCCTAAAAACTCCCCGGGACCCCTGATTTTTAAATCCTCCTCTGCCAACGCAAAACCATCATTATGACTAACAATAGCCTTAATACGCTCTTTAGCCTCCTCAGTTATACTATTAGGTACAATAAAAAAACAAAAAGAATCATATTCTCCACGACCAATCCTACCCCTAAGCTGGTGTAACTGAGATAAACCAAAATAATCAGCATTCTCAACCACCATAAATGATGCATTAGAAATATCTACTCCCACCTCTATTACACTAGTGGATATAAGTATATCAAAAAAACCATTAACAAACTGATTCATAAGCTCCTCTTTCTCAAAAGATGAAAGACGTCCATGAATAAATGTAGTCCTTCTATTAGGTAATAACTCCAGCCTAATCTCATCATAGACAGAACTAACCGAACTAACATCTAGCTTATCAGAATCATCAATCATAGGACAGACTACAAACCCTTGTCTACCTTTGTCAATCTCCTTATTAATAAATTCATATATATCCCCCCTTCGTTCAGTATTAAATACACACTTGCTTTTAATATTAGAACCACGCTTAGGCTTATCCCTAATAACAGATAGATCCATATCGCCATAAACAGTTAAGGCTAAAGTTCTGGGTATAGGAGTAGCAGTCATAACCAATATATCAACTCCCTGACCTTTATCTATTAGCCTAGCCCTTTCCCATACACCAAACTTATGCTGTTCATCTATAACAACTAATCCCAAATTAGCAAACTCAACATCATCACTAAAAAGTGCATGAGTTCCAACAATAACCTTAGATAGCCCAGTGGATATAGAATTAAGAGTATGCCTTCTAACGGAAGCTCTAAGACCTCCAATTAATAAAGTAACTTCTATATCATACTTGCTAAAGTGTTTAGTCAGCGTTTGACAATGCTGTCTGGCCAGTATTTCTGTTGGTACCATTAAAACACTTTGATAACCATTTTCTACTGCCATTAGAATAGACAATTCTGCCACTAAAGTCTTACCAGAACCAACATCACCTTGGATTAGCCTGTGCATAGGGTAGTCAGATAACAAATCCTTCTCAATATCATTATAAGCCATGGTCTGACCTTCTGTCAGAGTAAAAGGTAAGCTCCTTATAAAAGGCTCTATAATCTTAGAGCTACCTTCTGATAAACTATAGCGATATCTTTTCTTTTTTTGATTAGCAAAAAAATACTTTTTAAGTGCTACATTTACCTCCAACTCAAATAATTCAAAATACTTAAGTCTATTTACGGCTTTTTTTAAACTATTAAAATCATCAGGAAAGTGGATCTGTTTAAATGCCTCCCCCTTAGATATTAACCCTCTTTTCTTAATTATAGGCAGGGGTAAGGACTCCTCAAACTTTGTAAGGTTTAGGGTGTCATGTATAATCTCTCGTAAAAACTTCTGAGTAATACCATCAGTCAATGAGTAAATAGGCACTATCCTTAAAAAGTTAAGAGAATCACTAGCTAAACCCTTAGGTACAAACTCAAAACTACTAGCTTGAAGCTCCCCATACTTATATTGAAAGTCACCAAAAATAATATATTTATCATTTTCTTTAAGAATATCTTTTAAAAAGTCCCTGTTAAAACATATAAGACTTGCTCTCATAAAGCCATCGCTTATGATTATTTTAAGTATTTTTTTATTTCGAGCAAATATATAGTCATACCCTAAAACTTCAACTTCTACGGGATGCTTTTTATTATCATCAATTAAGTAGTCCTTTAAAAAACGACATTCTCGTCTATCCTCATAGGTTCTTGGAAAATGAGTTAACAAATCAGAAATTTTAATGATATTAAGTTTAGCAAGATATGCCAGTTTTCTGACACCAACACCTTTTATGCTTGCCAGAGTCATAGATGAGTTCTCATAATTTATACAGTAAAATTAATCTTTTTTACTTTAGTTATTTGTTATTAATTGCTCTAGTAGTGTAGATCAAAAGTATTCCAAGCTTATATTTCTTCCCTAATTATTCTAAAATAATTATTTATCTAAAAGTTATATTAGTAACAATACCTAACTTACTATAAAACTAACCCTTATTATAAAACAATAAATAAAAATTAAGACTTGTCTTTAACTAATTTAGTTATTATGATCTAATATATTAAAAAAAACTCCACTTTAATGTAAAAAAAAATATATTCAATCCAATATCAAAAATTGATTATTAATAAGGTTGTCAAATGAAAAATAACTCTTTTAGCTCCCTATATAAAGGCACTTTTAACGGTATAATAAAAGAAAAAGACTACGAAAACCTTGCAAACTCACTAAACGGTAAATGGACATCCATAGAATTTGATAACTCCAATGCTAATATAACTTTTACCTCAGCAGAAAAAATAACTGATATTATGCTCTCTATAAAAAATAATATGCAATCAAATAGCCAACCAATACCCTATACATACGTCCACACAAAAGATGAACCAAAAATTATAAAAATCTATAAAACTGGAGGATCAAGCTGTTCAAGAGGTACAGCTAATCCATATTGGGTATTCACAAATGTAGCAATGTCTAAAGAAGAACTCAAAAATATCTCAAACAAAAAAACAAAAATCAAAAAAACAAATTGGTTCCTTAGCCTATTTAAGCCAGCCTCTAAGGCTTTATCATAATAACCTTTAACTATTAAATACCGGAAAACGATATAAAATACCGCAGAATATAGCAATAAAACTTAAAACCATCATAATCCAGTGAAATATATGCATCCGCTTAAAAGTAGAATCAACAATTAGTTTATCCGGCGACTCAATTAACTGCCTCAAAGACTTCTTTATAATAATACTCTCCAACCCAAATAACATTATAACCCATAAAAGCCAAATGCCAAACATAATAATAATAAAAATACCATTCCCTTGAAAAACAGATAGCATATCGCCTCTATAAAGCAAATGTATCATGAAAAGACCACTAAGTCCAACCACTATACTGTATATCCTCGCAAATGGTGCAAAACTCTGCTCTGCACTCTTAAAAAAAAGTACCTTGTCAATAGGCTTATCCATCTTGTTCATAGTCGGGAATATAACCATAGTCACATAAGCTAATCCGCCTATCCACAAAATAACTCCAATAATATGAATAATAAGCGTAATAATAAACATTTAATTCTCCTTATCTATATATTTTAAGACCAATATAATAAATTATAAAATTAACTAAAGAAATAATAAAAAGTAGTGAAAGTTTAAATACATATAAGCAGGACTTTATTAACTAGCATAGAATAGTCAATCAGATTTTATTAAGAGAAAATAAGAGCTATGTATGTTATAACTTGTGCTAATATACCCCCAACCAAAAATGCCAAAGTTAATGAACCAAGCCAAATAACTATACCCTCTTTCCAACCCCTCTCTTTCATAAGTATCATAAAGGATGCTATGCACGGTACAAAAAGAGTGATAACAACTAAGGATACCACAGTCTGATAAGGGGATAAATCTAAATCAAGTAAACCAGCGGCACCAAAATCCCTCCTTACCATACCCATAATAAATGCCTTAGAAGCTTCTCCAGGTAAGTTAAGCCAAGACTCAGTAATAGGAGACCATAACCTCTGCCATAAATTAAGTCCGCCAGTTACCTGCAAAATGGATACTATAAACGCTCCCAAAAAGAACCATGGGCTAGCCTCTTTTAAAAAAAAGTAACTCCTATAAAATACTTTCTTTAATACATTTTTAACACTAGGTAGTCTTAATGGAGGTAAATCCATTATAAGGGGTAAACTCTGACCGGGTAGAATCCTATTCAAAACAGTGCCAACAAAAGCAAACATAAAAAACATAACCCCAATATACAATAAAACAGGGAATAACCCAATACCCGAAAGCATAACAGTAATTACACCAAGCTGTGCAGAACAGGGTATAGTAAAATTAAGTATACTGGCAGCAATACGCTTTTCTCTATCACTGCCCAAAAGACGAGTCGTAATAGTACCAAGCTGTACACAACCAAAACCAAGTATAATAGGTATAACAGCCCTGCCATTAAGCCCAATCTTATTAAGGAATCTATCAACCAGAGTAGCTAAACGAGGTAAATAACCAGAATCCTCTAACAAACTTAGCATTATATAAAATCCAACAACCAAAGGCAATAAAAGTCCAATAAGGTAGGTAATAGTCATGGTTAAAAGACCATAATCCCCACCATCAAAGTTATTAGCCGTATCCCCAGCTAATATGACATATAAAAAGTTATCCTTATTAATTAACCTTGCTAACTGCTCCTGAACAAAAGGCGTCCAATACCCCCCCATAATCTGCTCTTCAGTAATACCAACAAGATCTCCAGCAATCAATACTCCCACAAAATAGTAAAGTAATGCCAAAACACCAAGTAAAATAAAACTACCACTTAAAGGATTAACACATAAACTACCAATCCGCTGTCCCAAAGAAATCTTACTATCTTCCTCTTTTACGACCTCATTAACTGCATAATTAACAAACTTACGCCTGCTATTATAAATTGAGTCTTTCTTTAAAGGATCCTCAACCTTAAAACGATTAAGAATCTCAGTATCACCCTCCAATATCAACAAAGCATCCTGGTAAGAGTTAGTGTATACCATAAACTCCTGCAACTGCTCCAAAATATCACTAGGTACACAAGAAGGCGTTATCTTATCAATATTATCCTCTAACTCCTTTAAGCCAACACCAGTCTTGGCAATAGTAGGTATAACAGTAACCCCAAGAATATCAGACAGCTTTTTATGATCAACACTTAAACCACACCTCTTAACCTCATCCATAAAGTTTAATGCAACAATTACAGGCTTAGCCATATCAATGAGTTGCTTTGTTACAAACAAATCTCTCTCTAGCCTAACAGCATCCACTATGTTAATAATAACATCCGCCTCTAAAATAATATCCCTTGCAACCCTTTCTTCATCATTGGCAGATGATACGCTATATATCCCCGGAGTATCTATAACAGTATAATCCCTCCACTTTGCAGTGGATAAATCAATAGTAGTACCGGGGTAGTTTGATACTACAGTAAATTGACCGCTAAAATAACCAAAAAAGATAGACTTTCCTACATTAGGATTACCAACAATGGCAATCTTTCGCTTTCCAGCTAAGTCAGCCTTTAAGAATGAAGTACCATGACAGCTCTCTCCCATAAACAATAACCCTAATTAACACTAACCATAATACTCTTAGCTAGAGCATCACCTAAAGCAATTTCCTGCCTATTAAACTTAATAACTACTGGTCCATTAGCTATTTTTTGAAAACATTGTACTCTAGTACCATTATCAATACCAAAACGAATTAAATAACTCTTAAGATTAATATCCTTAATCTGATCAATGTTTAAATAACTACCTACTTTTACCTGATCTAAACTCATATTTATCCTCTTTATATATTAAAGCGTTGAGATCGAATCTCATTATCATAGTATAATGTTAACTAAATTGACACTTATAGTCAATACCTAAAACATACTTTTTTAAAAGTTTAATGTAAAGTTAGCACTTAGAAAGCAACATTATAAAACATTAAGACCATATCCAAATAATGCAAAGTCATATTTAACAGGATCATCAAAATCAAAAACCCTTAACTTATCTGTTATCTCCTCAGCCATTTTCCAATCAGCACTCTTACGATTAGTTAAGCCCAATAACTTGGAAACCCTTGCTACATGAGTATCCACAGGGATTAAAAGATGCCTTTTGTCAATACTATCCCATAAACCAATATCTACTTTGTCTTTTCTGATCATCCACCTCAAAAACAAATTGATCCTCTTACATGCACTGCCAGACAACGGAGAAGGTAAAAGAAATCTATAATTCCTTTCTCTATCAGATAAACCATTATGATTAACACCATGAAAAAACCTAGTAAAACCTATAATAGCAGACCTTATCGAGTTATCCCTAAAATATAAATTAAATAAACCCTCTAAACTGTTATACTCCCTAAAAGCAAGCTTTAAAGCGTGTAGTAGCCTTATAATATCCTCACCCTTTATAAAACGATATACCAATGGCTTAATAATATCAAGATCGCCCTTGTCAAAGTTCATTACAGTATTATAAGGACTATCCCCCAAATAAGATAGTAGCTTTTTAATAAATAAGTTTATCTTATCCCTACGGCCAAATGCCAAACATGATGATAATAATCCAACAACTTCCTGATCCAACGGAAAACTATACCTATGCACAAACTTTATAGGATCAGACTCTATAAAACTATGAGTACTAAACTCGGTATAGAGCTTATCCAAATCAACTTTTAGGTTATCCAAGACTAAGACTGCTTTTCGTATATTTTAATAGGTCCCTTTCTTTTTCCCTGTATGAACTGCTGTAACACTGTATCACTTAGCTTCCAAAGCTTTTTTTTATCACCCATTATGTGTATTTTACCATCATAAAGCATTGCTAACTTATTACCAAGCTTACTAGCACAGTCCATATCATTAGTCACGTTTATCATAGTAAAATATAGTTCGTCATGCAAATTGTTTATTAACTTACTAATAGAGTCGGTGGTAACAGGATCCAGACCAGAAGTAGGCTCATCCAAAAATACTATTTCCGGCTTATGAGCTATTGCCCTTGCAATACCAACACGCTTTTTCATACCTCCGGATAGTTCATCAGGCTTTAAATGTTCAATACCCCTTAAACTAACCCGCCTTAGATTTTCTGTAACAATTTTAGATACCTTACTATGGTGGATATTTGTATGAGTATCCAAATAAAAGCCTATATTATCCCTAACAGTCATTGAGTCAAAGAGAGCATAGTTCTGAAAAAGCATACCCGCTTTAAGACGAATCCTTTGAAGTGCCTTTTTACTTATATGACTAATATTCTTACCATAATACAAAATCTCACCCGAATCAGGCTGTATAACTAATGCCATTATCTTTAATAATACAGTCTTTCCACTGCCCCCAGGACCTATAATAGTTATGGAGTCATTTTCATATACCTTTAAATTTACGTCCTTCAAAAGATTATGTTCATTAAAAGATTTGCTAATATTCCTAAGCTCAATTATTGGTTCAGCCATGATATACCAACTAATTTAAAAAATAATACATAAATATAATAAAACAAGCATAATAGTTAATAACCTTGGATAAACTGCTCTAAGTCATCTCTGTTTAACAGTTCTATCTTACTAACCTCAGCTAACTTAACAAAGGTTTCTATGCTATTTAGGCTCATGACTAGAATCATTAAGCTTCTCTCTTTTTCTTGCTCTTTCTCTCTTTTTAACAGTACCACCAATAGCACCTGTAGCAGCACCAATAATAGTACCACCAATAGCAACAACAATAGCAGTACCAATAATACCAGAAATAGAACCAACAATAGCACCAACAATAGCTGCATCACTAACCATAGCGACAATACTATAAACAATAGCAGTACCAACAGTTAAGCCAGCAATACCACCAACAACAATAATAGCAGTACCAACAACCTTGTCTTTCATATTTAAAGCCCTCCTAATAAGGATATTATAAATACCATATTCCCCTATACACAATTAAACTATAAAACCTTAAATTATTGTGAATATAAATATACCAAAGCTAAAACAAATATTAACCCAAACTAAATAAAAATACTATGCTAAACTAACCATAACTAATAATTAAAGAGTCCACGTAAATCAAAGGTTGACTAGTAAAATAAAAGTAAATATAATTATAGTATGATAACTAATAACCTTGGATAAGCTCCTTTAAGTCATCTCTGTTTAACAGTTCTATCTTACTGGTTTCAGCTAACTTAACAAAGGTTTCTATGCTATTTAGGCTCATGACTAGACCCCTTAAGCTTCTCCTCAAGCATAACTAACCTTATTCTCTCCTTATTTTTAGCTATCTTATCACATAACTCCTCCTTCTTCTTTATACTAAAGCCCTCCCTATTTAATAACCTAAATAAAAACCTCCTATCATAATCACTATCGTTACACATAGTTATATAATTCAATATATAATCATCATCAGTTTTAGGGTTATTATACAAGACCCTTGACCTAAAGCTCGTATAATCCTGCTCTTGCTTTTCATAATCTAATAACTTTTTTAACTCTTTCTCCGTCAACTTGATACCTTTAGATGATAACAACTCAATTAGCACATTTTGATCATCCTCACCAATAATATTATCGCCTAACTGCTTTTGCATGTTTTTTATATATACATACTTAGGAGAATTAATAAAATCATAAAGGTATTTCTTTCTTCTTTCTTTTTCTCTTTCTTTTTCTCTTTCTTTTTTTTCTGCATCAATAGCACCACCAATACCAACACCAACAATTAAGCCAACAATAGCACCACCAATAGCTCCATCAATAGCACCACCAATACCAACACCAACAATTAAGCCAACAATAGCACTAACAACAATAGCAACACCACCAATAGCACCAATAATAGCACCAAGAATAGCACCAACATTAGCACCAACATTAGCACCAACAATTAAGCCAACAATAGAACTAACAACAATAGCAACACCAAGAATAGCACCAAGAATAGCACCAAGAATAGCACTACCAATACTAAAATCAACCTTGTCTTTCATGTTTAAAGCCCTCCTAATAAATATTATAAATACCATATTCCCCTATACACAATTAAACTATAAAGCCTTAAATTATTGTGAATATAAATATACCAAAGCTAAAACAAATATTAACCCAAACTAAATAAAAATACTATGCTAAACTAACCATAACTAATAATTAAAGAGTCCACGTAAATCAAAGGTTGACTA
Organism: Spirochaetota bacterium; assembly: GCA_965208615.1. Classification (GTDB taxonomy): domain Bacteria; phylum Spirochaetota; class UBA6919; order UBA6919; family CBDBPB01; genus CBDBPB01. The sequence continues at coordinate 364,895 of CBDBPB010000007.1, read as the reverse complement.
GTAAAATAAAAGTAAATATAATTATAGTATGATAACTAATAACCTTGGATAAGCTCCTTTAAGTCATCTCTGTTTAACAGTTCTATCTTACTGGTTTCAGCTAACTTAACAAAGGTTTCTATGCTATTTAGACTCCTCACTAGAACCGCTAAGCCTCTCCTCAAGCATAGCTAACCTTATTCTCTCCTTATCTCTAGCTATCTTATCACATAACTCCTCCTTCTCCTCTATACTAAAGCCCTCCTCACTTAATAACCTAAATAAAAACCTCCTATTATAATTACTATCGTTACATATATTTATATAATTCAATATAAACTCATCATCAGTTTTAGGGTTATTATACAAAACCTTTGACCTAAAACTCATGTAATCTTGCTTTTGCCTTTCATAATCTAATAACTTTGTTAACTCTGCCTTCGTCAAATTAATACCTTTTGATGATAACAACTTAATTAGCATATTTTGATCATCCTCATCAATAATATTATCGCCTAACTGCTTTTGCATGTTTTTTATATATACATAATGAGGAGAGTTAATAGTATCATTAAGATAGCTCTCTCTTTCTTTCTTTTCTTTTTTCTCTGTTTTCTAAAACAATAAAAATAGCACCACCAACAATAGCGCCAAGAGTAGCACCAACAAAACCACCAACAATAACACCAACAATAACACCAAAAATACCATTATCAAAAACACCAGTACTACCACCAATACGACCAACAAAAGCACCAAGAATAATAGCAAAAATCACAGCTCTATGAACAATATCTAACTTATCCTGGTCTTTAATGTTTAAAGCCCTCCTATTCATAGGCTCATGATTAGAAACCTTAGGCTTCTTTCTTTCCTCTCTTTCTCTTTCATCTTTCTTTTTAGCAATAACACCAACAATAACGCCAACAATAACACCAACAATACCACCAACAATAACACCAACAATACCACCAACAGAACCACCAACCATAGCACCAACAATAGTAGTACCAATAGTAATAGCAATAACCGTGTCTTTCATATCTAAAGCCCTCCTAATAAGGATATTATAAATACCATATTCCCCTATACACAATTAAACTATAAAACCTTAAATCATTGCGAATATAAATATACTAAAACTAAATAAAAATGCCCAAATTGCTAATAACAAATAATTAGATAGCTTAGGCAATGTTATTTATTGCTCTATTAAGCATAAAAAAAGAAAGCCATGATAGTTTAACTAGTTAAACAAGAGCTTGTTAATAATAAGTTTTATACTTTATTAATTGATATATAATGTTAAAATGGATGTATTTTATATCTACTTGTGGAGCAAGAAAAATAAGATATTGCGGAAAAGGTAATTCTTAGTGTCAAACACCTTATTTTACTATGTTCCTATAGAGTTCCTTAAGTGATATGGCTATATGACTTAAGGAACTCTATGAAAGATGTTAAGAAACTATGTCTGAGAGCAAGAATTACATAGGGACAAAAGTTTACTATTATACAAAGTAATAGACAAATTCTTAAACCTATTATATATTGACGTTATATGGTATTTGACCAGATATTAACTTAAGTTAACACCTATAAAAAAATGGCTGTTAGAACGTTTTTTGTTATATTTGCTGAAACTCTTGTTAACAAATCATTGACATATATTTTCCTCTCTTAATCCAATCTTCTTTTTTAAAATACTAGCAACTATACAAGCTATAAAACCAACTATAACCCCAACTATAAAACCAGTTATAGAACCAACCATAAAAAAGAACGTATGAAATTCTACATCACTATCTATACTACTATATACAGCACCAGCTATATCACCAAGTGAACGATCAGTCATAATAACTATAATAACTATAAAACCACTTAGAACTATACCAACTATAGCGTAAAATATACCAAATATAAAACTAACTGTACTACCACCTATAGTAGGAGTTTTACTACCAACTACAAAACCAATTATACTAGCTATGCTAACTATAAGGCCACCTATACCACCCCCAACTACTAAACTAACTATAACAGCCATACTAAGTATGGCACAACCTATATTATGACAACCTGAACTCCCAATTATAGCTTCAGTTATAAACGCAACTATACCACCAAATATACCACCAAATATAAAGCCAATTATACCAAATATAAAATTAGCTTTAGTCCCAATTGTAGAACGAAGCTTAATGCCAACTACTAAACCAACTATACTAGCTATACAAATTATAAAGCTCGGCATAGTATCACCTAAACCACCCCCAATTATAGAACCACCTATAGCACCAGCTATAGTACCAACTATACCAACTAAAATCACAAATATCCTTAAATTAAGCCTCATTAAACACCTCCCTAATTATTAGGGTATTATTTTGCCGATTAATATATTAAAGCTAATCAAAATAGGAAAAATTAACATAGTACAATAAAAAAAGCTAATCTAGTTAATCTTTTAAAATCAAAGTTGACTAGTAAAATAAAAGTAAATATAATTCTAGGTATATACTAAAACTTTTGTATAAACTGAAAAAAGTATATATAATATAATATGATAACTATTGGCGTACCTAAAGAATTAAAGCCTTTTGAAAATAGAGTGGGTTTAATACCTTTCTATGTTAAAAAACTCGTTGAACAAGGTAATAAAGTACTAGTTCAAAAAGATGCCGGGCTAAATGCAGATATATATGATCAGGAGTATATAGACGCTGGAGCTAGTATAATTAGCGATATTAAAGATATTTACAACGAAGCAAACTTAATAATTAAAGTTAAAGAACCTCAAAAAGAAGAATATAGCCTGATTAGAGAAAAACAAATTATATTTACCTTTTTTCACTTTGCCTCTAATTTTGACCTCCTAAAACATATAATAAACTCTAGGTGCATAGCAATAGCTTATGAGACCCTCCAAGTAGAAGATAATAAACTACCTATTCTATCACAAATGAGTGCTATAGCTGGAAAGCTATCAGTCCAAATTGGGATGCACTATTTAGAAAATACAAACGGTGGTAAAGGAATATTACTAGGTGGTATGCCTAAAATTCACCCAGGTAATGTGTTAATACTTGGCGGGGGTACTGTTGGTATAAATGCATGCTATGTTGCCAGCCGATTGAGAGCTAATATTACACTGTTAGACTTAGATCTAAACAGGCTAAGAACTATCCACGAGCTTATGCCAGTTAAAAATATAAAACTTTTATACTCCAATAAAGAAAATATAATAAATAGCATAAAAACTACTGATCTAGTAATATCAGGTATACACACAGTAGGGGAAAAGCCTCCTATACTAATAACCAGAGATATGCTAAAACTAATGGATAAAAAAAGTGTTTTAGTTGACGTATCCATTGATCAAGGAGGTGCCTTTGAAACAAGCCGTCCAACCGATCATGATAACCCCATATATATAGAAAATGGCGTGATACACTATTGTGTAACAAATATGCCAAGTATTGTTGCTAAAACATCCACTTATGTATTGTCCTATGCAAGCTTTCCTTTTATCCAACAAATAGCACTTAAGAATATTAAACTAGCCATAGAAAATAACCCTTATATTAAAACTGGCCTAAATACCATCTATGGAGAGGTAGTTAACAAAAACATCGCAAATAACTTTAATATTGATTGGATCGAACCTGATAAAATATTAAATAATATGAAGATACCTAATAATTAGATACCTTAACCGGAGACTTTGTGAATAAAAATAATATAGATAAAAATTATATAGTAACAATTGAAAAAGTTGCTCGTACATACTTTGAAACAGGTGAATATAATAAATCCATAAAGTATTATCAAAAAATATTAACAGAAGCACAAAATCAAAATAACTTTATTGTTTATAGTAAAACCTGTAATGCAATAGGAGGTGTTTATCTATTTAAAAAAGACTATGAATCCGCATTAAAATTTCGTAAAAAGGCACTATCCATAAGACTAGAACTAAAAAATGAACTATACATATCAGAGTCTTATAATGATGTTGCTGTGGTATATCAAAAAATGACTAAGCTAACTGATGCACTTAATTATTATAATAAAAGTCTGGCTTCACTAAATGATAATAAAAATCAATATTGGAAGGCAATTGTATATACTAACCTAGGCTCTCTGACTTATGAAGAAAGAAAACTAAATGATAGTAAAAACCACTATAACCTTGCTCATAAGATATTCGACGAACTAAACGAAATACAAAAAATGGCAGAAATAAATTATAACTTAGGAATAATTTATTTCTGCAGTGACAACAACGATAATGCACTTAAATCATTTAATAAAAGCCTAAAAGAGTTTAAGACAATAAATAACAAAAATATGATAGCACTATGCGAAAAACAAATAGCTGATATCTACCTAAAAAATAATAAGCTTAAAGAAGCCTTATCGCTATATCAAAAATGTATAAAGCATCTAAAAGATGATATGCCTAACTATTATGACGCCAATAATAAACTTTTACACATCCAAAAAATACTAAAAAACTTTAAATAATAAATCAAAGGACTTATTAATGCCAAATAATACTATTCTTTTATCCCATGGTGCAGGAGGTAAACTATCTGCCAATCTCATAAATACTATATTCCAGCCTGCTTTTGACAATAACATACTAAACCGTATGGATGATCAAGCTATTGTTTATACCCCACAAAATAGGGTTGCCTTTACAACAGATTCTTTTGTTGTTGATCCAATATTTTTTCCAGGGGGAGATATTGGTGAGTTAGCTGTATATGGTACAGTAAATGATCTATCTATGTGTGGAGCTATGCCTAGCTATCTTAGCGTATCATTTATCCTTGAAGAAGGATTAAATATTAATGATTTAAAAAAAATCGTATTATCCATGTCAAGTGCCGCTAAGCGTGCCAATATACAAATAGTAACTGGTGATACCAAAGTAGTTAACAAAGGATCATGTGATAAAATCTTTATAAATACCAGTGGTATTGGCGTTATAGAGGATAATATTAATATTAATCCTCGTCAAATTAGTGTTGGGGATAAGATTATTATATCAGGCACCATAGCTGATCACGGAATGTCAATAATGACTACAAGGAATAATTTATCATTTGAAAGCAATATACTAAGCGATACAGCTCCCCTTAACCTTTTGGTAAAAGATATGCTAAAATCTAACAGCCAAATACATGCTCTAAGGGATCCCACAAGAGGAGGTGTGGCTACTAGCCTTAATGAGTTTGCTATACAAGCCAATTTAGGAATAAATATATATTATGATAAACTAGCCATAAAACCTAATGTAAAAGGTGCATGTGAAATATTAGGCATTGATCCTCTATACGTTGCAAACGAAGGTAAATTAATAGCCGTTGTACCAGATAAATATGCCGAAACTGTTTTACAGACTATGAAAGAAAATGAATTAGGTATAAACTCAGCCATTATAGGAGAGGTGGTTAGCAAACACCCTGGTATTGTTACAATGAAAACATCATTGGGTGTTAATCGTATAGTGGATATGCCAACTGGTAACCAACTACCAAGAATCTGTTAATTAATATTTTTAATTATCCGCCTTAAAACCTTCTTTTGATTATCCAAATTAGAAAAACCTAATATCCCAATTAAATGGTTACTGCCAATAGACAATAAAATCGGCTTATCCTCTAACTTGTCTATTGCATAAAAACCTTTACCAATAGACTTTATACCAGTTAACTCACTGCTAAGATAATCCTTATACTTTCTTAAAATCTCCTTCGCCTTTATATCCTTAACAAAAGTTAGAAATATCTTATCTGGTGAACCAACTTTACCAGACTTATATTTAACCTCATACACATCCCTAAAATATGACTGACCACCAAAATTACCATAATAAAAACGCTCTCCATGATCAACTCTATTTTCTTTTGGGAATATATCAAACTTTTTAAGAACATCAGAGTCACTATGTATAATTTTATTAATAGCCTTAGCCAATGAGATTATAATAGCTTTATCTTTGTCAGACTGCAAGTCAATCTTTATATAGTATTTATTCTTCCAAAAAACAATACCCTGATCAGTTAAATATCCTTCTGTACCCACGTTAATAAAGTTAGCCTTTTGATTTAACTCACTAGAGTATATCCCAAAAGCATTAATAGCCCTATCCATGTCATATACCCATAATATAAGGGTTATATCCTCTAATTTATGCTTTAACTCAACATATCCACAACCAACAAAGCCGTGATTACTTATATATCCATCAGCGGCACCGTTTATCTTCTTAAAAAGACTATCCTGATTAAGATATTCATAAACCTTAACATTATACTCAGGGAATAAATCAGGATTCTTAACAGCTAAAGCCAAAGACTCACCCTTTTTAAGAGTAACAGGTTTAGCTATATCTTTTTTAATAGCCTGTTTATCCTTAACAGACTTGGGTAACTTCTTACCACAACCTATACTAACAGTCAAAAGTAGAATAATTATATACCTCATAAAAACCTCCATTAAACTCTTATCTATTCTCAAGATGATATGCAGTATTCAAAATAGTCTTTTCCTTAAAGTAATTACCAATTAACTGTACTCCAATAGGTAAACCGCTATCATCCTCGCCAAATGGGATTGATATACCAGGTAAACCAGCTAAATTAACGTTTACCGTGAATATATCCATTAAATACATATCCAAAGGATTATTAACCTTTTCCCCAATCTTAATCGCAGTAGTAGGCGATGTAGGACTAATAATAACATCCACATCATTAAAAGCATTAACAAAATCCCTTTTTATTAGAGTGCGTACCTTTTGAGCCTTTAAATAGTATGCGTCATAATATCCACTGGATAAGGCATAAGTTCCTAAAATAATCCTGCGTTTTACCTCACTAGCAAAACCCTCACTACGACTCTTAAAAAAGGTATCCAATAAATCACTACCCTCACTACGCCGACCATAACGAATACCATCAAAACGACTCAAGTTAGAACTCGCTTCTGATGTAGCTATTAAATAATAAGCTGGTATACCATATTCAGTATGAGGCAGGGAAATATTAACTATCTTACAGCCTAAGTCGGATAGCCTATCTACCGCCCTATAAACACAATCCTTTATATTAGGATTTAAATCTTGAGAAAAATACTCTTTAGGTATGCCAATACGCATATCAGTAATATCTTTATCTATAGCATCTAAATAATTAGGCACATCTACATCAACAGAAGTAGAGTCATTATTATCATGTCCGCTTATAACAGCTAAAAGTAATGCAGAATCCCTAACACAATTAGAAAAAACACCAATCTGATCCAAAGATGACGAATAAGATACCAAACCAAACCTAGATACCCTGCCATAAGTAGGCTTTAACCCCACAACACCACACAAAGATGCTGGCTGACGTATAGAACCCCCAGTATCTGATCCAAGAGCAATAGGAGCAAATTTAGCAGATATAGCACTAGCTGATCCACCACTACTCCCTCCAGCAATACAATCCCTATCTTTATAATTCCTAACAGCCCCATAAATGCTGTGTTCAGATGAGGATCCCATAGCAAACTCATCCATATTACTCTTAGCTAAAAAAATAGCTCCAGCCTTTTTAAGCCTTTTAATAACTCCAGCATCAAAACTAGCCTTATAACCCTTTAAAATAGCAGATGCACAAGTGGTTTGCTGTCCCTTAATGTTTATGTTATCCTTAATTATAATAGGTATACCTAATAATTGTAAGTCCTTACCCTTATCAATAAGGCTATCCGCCTCTTTAGCCATATTTAAAGCCTCATTCTCCATAACGTGGGTAATAGCATTAAGAGGCTTATTAGAAGTATTATCGGCCTTAATCTTAGCTAAATATTTATTGACCAACTCCGTAACGCTAAACTCTTTATTGAGTAACTTGTTTTTTAACTCATCAATATTAAGCTCTGTAATATCCATAATCATTTTACACCAATAAGTTATCCGACTATTATATTCTTTTATTATAAAAATTATATTAACTAACTACCCATTAAGACATTAACTTAACAGATAGTTAAATATAACTAAATTTTAATAGTTTTCAATGACTTATTTAAATATCAAAAATAATGTGCTTTCATAGATAAATATCTTTAACTATAAGTAGTTATAGATAAACGGTTGGGGAATTAAAATCATTTTATTATAAATAGTTAAATGAAACTTAAAATTATACGATATATAACATTAGTGTATTTAATGCTTATGCAAACTAGAAAAGTTAATAAGATAAGTAACCTAAATATTTATAATTACGGTCAATGATAACTTTTATTCAGGGGTATAACTGATGGATGGAGAAGGAAGGGGAAAAATTCACATTAAACCAAAAGGACTAGGAAGTGTACGAAGTAGTAGTATTAATTACAAAGAGCTTGAAGAAATAAAAAGAGAAATTAAAAATATTAAAAAACAATTAGGACGCATTCTAAATATTGCCGAACACGAAGAAAGTATTTTAGAAAAATACAAAGACAAAATAATGACCTTAAAACTAGTTGACGGAAGCGAAGAAAAAGGAAATCTTAAAGAAATAACTAAATTTCAAATAGTCCTTAGCCAAAACAAAACTGAAGTACACATCTATAAAAGTTCTGTATTAAAATATTACTTTTAAGCCGGCTGATTATTTATATCAAAATAACCTCTTTAAAAGTTAAGGGCTTTGTATAGTTATAAATATAACATCTTTAAAAGAATTATAAGAACGCTTATTTTACATTAATTAAAATTAATGTTGTATCATCATCAAAGGCTTTGTTAAAAGAATAGTCTTTAGCAAGATTAACAAGATTATTAATAATGTCCTTTCCATTTAACTCTATCAGATTTTTAAAGTTAACCTTTAACTGATCAAAATCAAACATTTTCTTATTTTCGTCAAATACCTCTAATAAACCATCGGTATACAATAATATTTTATCCCCCGACCTAATTGGAAACTCTCTCTCTCCATATTCCATATTCTCAATAGCTCCAATGATAGTTCCCTCTGCTTTAAGCTCCTCTATAATACCACTATCTCCGCGATAAACCAACGGAGGCGGATGACCAGCAGATGCAAACCATAATAAACGACCATCAAGACTAAGAACCATATAAAAAATCGTTATAAAATTACTAAACATCTTATTAACAAGACTATTATTAAGATTATATAAAAATATCTTAGGATCAGCTAAGTACTTTCTGTTATTAGCTATTATACTCTTAACCATAGAAGTAATAAATGCCGCAGCTATTCCATGACCAGATACATCCCCTAAAATAATAGCTATTTTATTCTCTCTCATACTAATAAAATCATAAAAGTCACCACCTATGGTCTCCATGGGCATATAACGACAAAATATTTCATAGTTATCTAATGCAGGCGGTATTTGAGGTACAAGAATATGCTGTAACTTTCCAGCAATTTTAATGTCCTGTATTATTTTCTCATTTTGATTTATAAGTAATTGGTTTTTTTGATCTAGTTCATTAGTTCTCTCAATAACCCTTTTTTCAAGATCAGTCTTTCCCTTTTCTATTTCATTAATAAGACTCTGTTTTTCATCACTAAGCTCTTTTATATGCTTATAAAGCATTTCAATTCTCTTAAAATATGTAACAATACGCATACCCCTCTCTACCTTAGCAAGAAATATTCCGGGGTCAAAAGGCTTTTCAAGATAATCATCAAAAAACTCAAGGGATAAAATCTTAGAAGCATTCCCACTCTGCCCAGTAACCATCATCATAAAAATAAAACAATCCTTTAACTCAGACTTAATATAACTAGCGGCAGTTAAGCCATCTACTCTAGGCATAAACCAATCCATAAGAATTAAATGAGGCCTTTCATTAAGTGCAATATATATACCATCTTCGCCATTTTTGGCATCCAAAAGTTCATATTTATTTGCGTTTAGTATTTTATGATATAAACGGGTATAAAATGGATCATCTTCTATAATTAAGATTTTATTCATAACTTCAGCCATAATAAAAATAAACACTAAAAAATAGACTTTTCTAAACTATTAATTTTCACTATTATTAATTTATAATACATTAGTTATCCAATCACAAAAAAAGAATACACTTATAAATAATATTGACATTTTAATTACTTAAATTATTTTTGCTCACATATTATAAAATGTAATAAAGCATTTTGCAAAAAGCTAATCTTTAAAACTAAGGAGAAATATATATGCTTTTTAAACAATTCTTAAAACGAGATTCAGTCGATGAAATCACTGCGAATCAAGTTAAAAAACTCATTGACAAAAAAGATAAAAATATCATCATAATCGATGTTAGAACACATCAAGAATACATTAGTAAGTTAGGGCATATAAAAAACTCTATTTTATTACCCCTGCAAAACCTATGGCATCATAAAGAAAGTATAGAAAAATACAAAGATAAAAAACTCATAATTGTATGCAGATCAGGACAAAGAAGTGCTGAGGCATGCAGAATACTTAACCAAAGCGGATTTAGTACTAAGAATATGATAGGGGGTATGATAGACTGGAATAAGTTAGGATTCCCTATAGAAAAGTAAATAACTAAAAGGAGCTTATATATGTCAAACCTAAAAAAAATTATGAACCTAGATGGTACTATAGCGGCTATCGAATTCGAAAATAGTGGTGAAATGATATCCTATGAAGGTAATATATCTAAAGAAATTGCCAGTACGCTGTCTGATATGTTTGCCTCCAATATGAAAATGGCTAAACTAGAAAGTCGATTATTTACAGAGCTTACCTCAATAAAAGGCTTTGAAAACGATCTAACAGGATTTGCCATGATGGGTAATGAACTATCCCTTTGTGTAATAGAAAATATCGGTATTGTTGTCAATAACACTAAAGCAGACCTAAATAAAATATACCAAGCACTATCCAATATATAAAGTTATTAGAAAAAAGATAAACAACTTTTTATATTGTCTTTAACAGTACCACTACTAAGAGAGCTGGATATAGCACATATCATATCCACTCCGCTATCTACTACTAAATTAATATTATTTAAGTTTATACCTCCAATAGCCACCACAGGTATAGATATATTACTTTTAATATTTTTCAAAACGTCTATCCCAACAGGATTAGCAGTCTTAACTTTAGTATAAGTATTAAAAATATGTCCAACAGCAATATAGTCCGCACCATTTCTCTCAGCTAATAAGGCCTGATCAAGGTTAGCACTAGATAAACCAATAACTTTTTTATGTCCTAATAACTTTCTCGCATAAGCAATTGGACTATCACCCTGACCAAGATGAACACCATCAGCATCTATATACTTTGCAAGCTCTATATTATCATTTATTATTAGCAAAGCTTTATAATTTTTACACAAATATTTAATCTTAATCAATTCAGTATAAAAATCATTAATATGCCTAATCTTCTCTCTAAACTGTACTAGCCTAACACCGGCTTCTAATGCCTGTTCAACATCCTTGACATTTCCGTTAAAACTTAGCCTATTATCTGTAATAAAATAAAACCCACTAAACAAGCTCTCTAACAACATATAACTCTCTATTAAGAAGTTAAACTATTGTAACCCGACTGACATTTAAAAAATGTCCATTTAATACTACCCTAGCTACCTTAGTAAAATTATCTGTATTACCATTTACTAAAAAATTATATTTAGGACTCTTAAACAAGTTTAAAAGCTTTTTTTGAGTTAGCACTCTCTTAACCTGTTTAGCAACTGGTTTGCTAGAGTCCAATATTGTAATCCCTTTGTGGAGTATAGACTTTATCTGTTCTTTTAGCAAAGGGTAATGAGTACAACCCAAAGCTAAAACATCAATATCCTTTTTGACTAAGGGATAAATATATTCCATTAGCTTATTTTTTGTTAGGTTAGAATTTAAAAGTCCGTTTTCTATAAGCTCAACAAGACCATGACAGGCAACGTTATACACTTTTACGTTTTCAGCAAAATTATATATAAGTTCTGCCTGAGCCTTGCTATTAACGGTAGTATCGGTAGCAAGACAGCCTATGACCTTTTTTTTTGACAATAAACTTGCCGGCTTAATTACAGGAACTACTCCCACAAATGATAACTGAGAAAACTCTTCTCTTAAATAGTCAATACTGGCTACAGTAGCAGTATTACAAGCTAATACCACAAGTTTAACGTTATAATTTTTCAATAAATAGTTGGTAATAGATTTAGTAATCCCTTTTATATCCCCTTCTGACCTTAGTCCATAAGGACATCTATCACTATCTGCAAAATAAACAATATTCTCATTCGGAAGCTCATCAATAATAGCCCTTAATATACTTAATCCCCCTACACCGGAGTCAAATATACCAATAGGTTCATTCATTGTTGTGTCCTTTATAACTACATTAAAATATAGATAAAAACTATTTTAATCAAAGTAAAGATTTTTTTTAGTTGTAATTTATTGTTCTATTTAATAAAATTAATTAGCTTTTATTCTGGTATAAAATAATAGTATTTCCTTATCCAATATTAAAAAAACAAATTAAAAACGGACTAGCCAATCATGATAAAAGAAGCAATTAAAAAGGTTGTTGAGGGTTCTTCATTAACAGAAAAAGAAATGATAGACGTAATAACCCTAATTATGGAAGGTAAAACTACTAATGCACAAGTTGCAAGCTTTATTACAGCTCTGAGAATGAAAGGAGAATCAATAAATGAAATAGTTGGTGCTGCAAAGGTTATGAGGGATAAGTCTAGTAAAATCCCAATAGATGATGGAATTACCATAGTTGATACCTGCGGAACAGGGGGTGATGGAGCTAATACTTTTAATATATCAACTGTGAGTGCAATAGTAGCAGCCGGAGGCGGGGTTAAAATAGCTAAACATGGTAATAAAAGCGTATCTAGTTTATGCGGTAGTGCTGATGTACTAAAAGAACTCGGAGTTAATGTAGAAAATAATATTAGCACTATTACTAAGTGCATTACTAACTGTAATATAGGATTTCTTTTTGCTCCTATCCTCCATAAGGCTATGAAGTATGCTATGGCCCCTAGAAAAGAAATAGCTATTAGAACTATATTTAACTCCCTTGGTCCTCTTACTAATCCCGCTGGCGCTAAACATCATCTAATCGGAGTCTATGACAGTTCTCTTTTAGTTCCAATTGCTAGCGCCCTTAATAAAATGAACTCTAAAAGAGCAATGGTAGTACACGGAAAAGATGGCCTTGATGAAATTACCACTACCACTACCACTAACGTTGCCGAACTAATTGACGGTAAAATAAAAACATATACATTAGATCCAGCTGACTATGGAATAAACTATTGCAATATAAATGATATTAAAGGAAATAGTCCAAAACATAATGCAGAAATAATTAAAGATATTCTAAACGGTAAAAAGAATCCAAAAAGAGATATTGTAGTTCTAAATACAGCCGCTACCTTTTATATATCCCAATTCTCAGAGTCAATAAAGGATGGAATAGCAAAAGCTGAAAAAGTTATTGACTCTGGTAAAGCTAAAAAAACTCTAGATAAGCTAATTGAACTATCTAACTCATAAAGTGTTTTACGTAAAAAAGACTTTTTATAATAGCCTAATATAATAAATTAGCTATAAGGGATAAGGATGTCATGCATCAAATAATTATAGTCGTTCTCTCATTTATTCTGCTATTCTCCTGCACAAAAGAAAGTATAAATATTAAGATTAAATCAACTAATATTAACCTTATACCGTCTTTCCATAACGTATATGCTTTAATAAATCAAGAAAATAAAAAACAAATCGGCACCGTAGAGATTAACGTTCACAGTTATAAAAAAAATAATGTAATTCTTTATCATAAAGAGTCAATTTTAAATATGGAATGGAAATCTAAAAATTATAACAAAATAGAGTTTTTGAAAATTAAGACTAGCTCAGTAACAAACAGCCAATTTAAACTGTATACATTTAATAGCACCATAAACAAACTCACTGATAAATCTGATACTCCAAAGCTATCCATTCGTTCTGGCTTTTATAATGCCCCATACTTTTATATTAAAGAAAATGATGTAAAGTCCAGAATAAGGGCTCCTAATGGTATATACTCATATTTGGTTGAACAATACCTAATAAGACATTACCTTAAAGAAATAGGTGATGCCGCCTCTTATAAGTTTTTTAATATCATAACCTTGGGCGTAGAAGAAGAAAGAATAGTATTTGAAAAAAAAAGCTCCTATAGCTTAAATAAAAAAAAAATGCCTATACGAATATTTGAAACCTCAAATTATACTAAAAAATATAACGGCAAAATTATAGTAGACAAGTATAACACTATCCTAGAAAAGACTGACTTTGCTAAGGCCGTTAAATGGCAACTAATTAAAAAAAAATAAAAAATGGTAAAATATATGGCTGGTAATCTATATGTAGTAGCTACTCCAATAGGTAATTTAGAGGATATAACTTATAGGGCTGTTAAAACCCTATCCGAGGTTGATGTAATCTTATGCGAGGATAAAAGAAATACTATAAAATTGCTAAACCATTATAATATAAAAAAACCACTATTTTCTTATCACTCCTATAACGAAAAAAGAGTAGTTGTAAAAATTATAAATATGCTAAAAAATAATAAAGAATTAGCCCTGGTAAGCGATAGAGGAACACCGTGTATATCTGATCCTGGAAGTTTATTGATATCCCATGCGGTTAGTGAGGGAATTAAAGTAATTCCAATCCCAGGTCCATCAGCATTATTAACACTATTATCTATTGGTGGTACGCCTAGTAACTCTTTTCAGTTTATAGGGTTTCTTTCTACAAAAAAAAATAAAAGACTAAAGAAGTTATCCAGCCTCTTAACTTATGAAGGAGTAATTATTTTATACGAATCACCACATAGAATGCTAAAATTAATAGAAGAAATTGCAAAAATTTATCCAAAAAATAATATTGTAATCGCCAGAGAGTTAACAAAACAATTCGAAGAAATATATCGTGGAACAGCTATAGAGCTCTATGAACAAAAAAATACAATAAAAATAAAAGGAGAATATACCATTTTAATTGATAATACTCTTTAAAGTTAGTAAAGAATATTTATATAAAGTCGATAAATTATACTACTATAATAAAAAATGTAAAATGTTATTTAAGAGTATAGTTTTAAATATATTAAAATTATACTAGTTTTATTTGTTTGCTTTTTGTTTTGAATTATATATCAATTTTAATTCATTACTAGTATGTAATAGAGGGTAAAAAATGAATATAGCAAAAATAGGACTCATCGAGAGAATATTTAAACCTAAAAAAAACTTTAATATAAAGCAAACTTCACAAATTACAAATAATGATCAGGTTAGCTTATCTAAATTAGCTCTTAGAAAGTCTAGAGAAGGTGCTGATGAACGCATCAAACAAATATTTGAAAATATTCCAGACGTTCGACTTAATAAAGTAAAAGAAGTAAAAGAAAAACTTAAAGATAATAGTTATCTAAAAAATGTTAACTATGATGAGTTAGCAGAAAAACTATTAAAGCCTCCATTTGGCGTTAAAATTAAATCTATCTAAATTATTAATCATAATTGCTAAAAAATAAGGGAATATTTAATGTTTGAATTCTCTGTATCAACTAAAGTAGTTTTCGGTGAAGGGGTTATTGAACGAATTGGAGAAATAACCAAAAAATATGGATCAAGAGTTTTTTTAGTATCTGATGCTCAGGTAGGCCAAGAAACCGGCTATCTCGGACGAATTAAAAAACTCATTGAAGAAGAAACTTATGGTGTATTATTATATAATCAGGTATATTCCACTTCACAAACCAGTTCCAATAGCGATATAGTCAATAGAGGCGCAGATCAAGCAAGACACGCTAAGTGTGATGTCATTGTTGGCTTCGGAGGAACAACTACTCTAGAAATTGCAAAGGCTATATCATTTATTGTATCTAACGGCGGTAAATTAGAAGAATATTTTTTAGGTCGTAAAGCTACAAAAAAGAACATTGCATATATTGAAGTCCCTACTAGTTATGGTTTTGTACCTGGTCTAACTAATTCATTTTATGTTCTTGATAAATTTGATCTCATTAAAAAATCAGTAGAAACTCCCTATAACTACGCAGACCTTGTTTTATTTGACCCTAGATTAACAATATTTGTATCTGGCAAGGTAAGTGCCTATATGGGCATTAAACTGCTCTCTTTAGCTGTAGAGGCATTAATATCCAAGTCTGTTACAGTAATAGCAGAGGCCCTTGCTCTTAAGGCAGTGGAACTATTAAATGCCAATCTAATTAAGTCTATACAAGATCCTGAAAACGTAAGCTTTAAAAGTCCCATTTGTACTAGTAGTATTATTACATCTATAGCTGTTAATAATAGCGGTTTTGGTGCTACCTATAGTTTAACATCTGCTTTAAACTCTGTTTATGGGCTATATCAAGGTTTATCCTCTAGTATCCTTTTACCCCATGTATTAGAGTTTAATTTAACGTCTTGTGCTACTAAATATGTTAACATTGCAAAATCTTTTGGAGAAGAGGTTACCTCTATTACAGTTGTAGAAGCCGCTATTAAGGCAATAGAAATAATACGTAAACTTCTTTCTGAGTTAAGGACTCCAAATAGATTAAGTGAATTAAATATTGAAAAAGATAACTTTATGCAAGTAGCAAAAATTGCAAAAGGATATGGCTTTATGCAAAACTTACCAAGACCTGTATCCAAGGATGATCTATATAATATTTTAAATACTGCATTCTAAATTATGAATGAATCTCGGCTAAGAGATATCCTAAACTCTATTAGTTCTAAGTCTCTGTCTGTTGAAGCGGGAGTTAGCCTTTTAAAGAACCTGCCGTATGAGGATATTGGCTATGCAAAAATCGACCATCATAGAGAATTAAGAACAGGCCTACCAGAGGTTATTTACTGTAAAGGTAAAAAAGATGAGCAAGTAGTCAATATTGCAAAAACTTTTTTGCAAAAATCCAGTAATATAATTGCAACGAGAATTACAAAAAAGACTGCTAAAAGTCTAATCCAATTAGATTCACGATTTATCCACCATGAAACAGCTAAAATGTGTACTCTAGAGCTAAATCCCATTAAAAAAAATAAAGCTATGATTCTCATTGTATCCGCTGGAACTGCTGACTTACCCGTAGTGGAAGAGGCTTTTGTTACCGCCAATATCCTTGGGAATACTGTTACCAAGCTTATTGACGTTGGAGTTGCCGGAATACATAGACTATTAGACAAAAAAAAGCTTTTGGATAAGGCAAGTGTTATAATTGTAGTAGCCGGTATGGAAGGTGCCTTAGCCAGTGTAGTCGCAGGATTAGTAAATAAACCTGTTATAGCTGTTCCTACCAGCATAGGTTATGGGGCTAACTTTGGTGGATTATCTGCACTACTGACCATGCTAAATAGTTGTAGTCCTACAGTTCTCACTGTGAATATTGATAATGGTTTTGGTGCGGCATATTCGGCTTCTGCCATTTGCAAAGGTATGGGATAGATTACTATAATATTGGGCTAAATATTAAAAAATTGAAAATGATAAATTTTGTCAATTTGAAATAGATACTATAAATAATAAAACAAATAAGCCTTTTTAATAAATATATAATTTGTTAACTTTCGTTCTATCTCTTATAAATAAACTTAATCAAAAAAATAAAGAAATCTAAACTGGTGCAATATGTCTATTATATATTTTGATGCCTTTTCTGGTGCAGGCGGTGATATGATTCTAAGCGGACTCATACACCTTGGAGTAGATATCGACTGGATAAAAAAAGAATTAAAAAAACTATCTCTTGATGACTATAAAATTAACTACTCCCTTATAAAAGTTAATACCATCGAAAGCGGGAAGATTAATATAACATACAAAACCAATTGTCATAACAGAAATTTATCTTCCATTTTGAACATTATTAACAAATCGAATTTAAATCCCTTTGTAAAAAATAAGTCTAGCGATATTTTTAACATACTTGCATCAGCAGAAGCTAAAATACACGGTACCACTAAAAATAACATACACTTCCACGAAGTAGGAGCCATAGACTCCATCATTGATATAGTAGGCTCCACTTTAGCCCTATATTCATTAAACTTATCCAAAATTATATGCTCTCCCCTACCCCTTTCCAGAGGTTTTATAAACTCTAGTCATGGTAAACTTCCTTTACCTGCTCCAGCAAGCCTTGAAATACTAAAAGACTTTCCGTGTTATGGGGTTAATATAGAAGGTGAGCTTATTACTCCTACTGCCGCGGCTATACTTAAATCATGGGTTAATAATGTTGGAGATTATCCGTCTATAAAAGTTAAAAAAATAGGCTATGGTGCAGGGTCTATCAAAAGAGAGCTGGCTAACATCCTAAGAATAGTACTAGGAGAAAAATATTATAAATCCAATATAAAAAAAAACCTCCTGCTAATAGAAAGTAATATTGATGATATGAGCCCTGAGGTTATAGGATTTACCTCTGATAAGCTTACTGAGATTGGCGTTCTTGAATTCTTTACTAACCCCATTACAATGAAAAAAGGTAGAAGCGGTATTAAACTTTCTGTTTTGCTTGAGCCTTATCTAGAGGATAAAGTTATAGAAATACTATACACTGAAACGTCTAGCATAGGACTTAAAAAAATCCACGTTGAAAGAAACGAACTTAAACGTGAAAATATAATATTTAACAGCTCCTTTGGACAAATAACAATAAAAGAAAGCTATTTTAATAATAGTATAGTAAACTATAAACCCGAATATGAAGAGTTAAAAGTGTTATCAAAGGCTAATAAAATACCACTAAAAGAACTATACCTAAAAATTATAACGGAATATAAAATACATAAAACTACCTAATACATTAGTTTAAGGCCTTACAGTAGCAAATAATGCAAATAACTGTCCACTAAGATATTTACCAGCATAATGTGGATATGCCTTCCTATTCCTAATATAACTGTTTTTAGCCCTGCTATTGGGGTAGATTAAGTTCATCCTATCCCTTTTTACCCCTATCCTTTTGTTAATGTTATGTATATAATATATTGTCCCATCAGAATTAATATAGTCTACAATGGCAATATGAGTGAACAAATCATTAACCTTATTATCATTATTTCTGTCAAAAGTATTATGAAAGAAAATTAAATCACCTTTTTTAGGAATCTTATTTTTATGTATACGATAATAGGCCTTAGAAAATAAATAAATACCCTCAGTCTGGCTTCCAAACTTTAAAGGTATACTAGAATCACTTATTATAATATTTTGTGTGCCAAAAAGAAACTGTATAAATCCAGAACAATCACTTCTAAAATACCTATTTTTATGCTTGAACCTCTTAAACTTTTTCCCCACATGCTTATTAGCTAACTCTAATATGTTTATTATATTTTTTTTATACATTTGATCTTTAGTCTTAGAGGAACTTGTAATAGTATAATAACTAATTATTAAAACTATTGTGATCAGTATTATAGCTGTTTTTTTCATATATCCCCTTTATTAAATCCGCTTTACAAATAGTAAATGTACTTGATTAACCAACAAATAACACTATATTTTATAAAAACAACTTTTATTTTTAACTTATATATTAACCCTATTTATCGGAACCTTGTTAGTGAACTATTTAGAAAATCTGTTACTAAGCCTAACTAATTATATAGTATTTAGTAGCCTTGTTGTAATAGTATTAGTCCTGCTTATATTAATATTTATATGGCTTATATCTTTATTCAAAGAAAATAAAAAGTTTAGATTTTATGCCGGCCTATCCGTTGTAATTCACCTTTTTTTCTTTGCCTATATAAACCCTAATATACCAATAAAATATATAACAAATACCCCTATAGTTGTTAATACCATAGATGATCTAGAGTATAATAATATAGCTAAACTATATTCCAAACAACAAAACAATACAAAAATACATAGTAATCCCAATAACAAAAGACTAAAGAAAATAGATCCCCCAACTAAACCTAAAAATACAAAGAACATAAACCCTAAAAGTAATACTAAAAAATACCCCGTCAATAAAAAAAATACTAAAATCCCTAATAATGAAATAACTAATAATATACTAAATGACCCTATAACAAAGCTAATTGACAAACCACCTAATACCTTTGAAAACTTTAAAAAACTAAAAGGAATTAATGATAATACCAACCTGAAAATGCTACATAAAAAAGGCTCTGAAAACCATCTACACAGTAAAAAACGTGAATACTTTAACTTTAAACAAAAACTTAATACAGAAAATCAACAAAATCTACTATTAAAAAGTTTTGATAAGTTCACTAGCTACGAATACATAAGCAAACTGTTTTATGAAATATCTACTACTTGGTTCTATACATACGGTCAGCATCCGATTAAGTCTATTTTCTCAGGTAGCTATAAACCTGGTTCAATTCCAGTAAGGGTTAGGTTTGATGTTAGTCCAAAGGGTAAAATAAAAAACTTTAAGTTTGTATTCTCCGGTAAACCTCCGGAGTATAATGCAGTTAAATTAACCTTTAAAAAAATGATTAAAATGTTCAACATAAAACCTCCCAAAGGAACTCACTACGAAAACCTATATATGACATTTTTATTATCACAAAAAGAGTATGATCCTATGAATAATAGAGATTATTTATGGGGCTATACAAATATTGAAGGTGATACAGTATATGATAAAAAATAACTTTTTGCCAACACCAATAGGAGAACTAATATATGTCAAAAGAAACTCCCTTATATAAAAAACATAAAAATCTTAACGCAAAAATGACTGAATTTGCCGACTTTAAAATGCCCTTATGGTATAAAAGCATTATGGAAGAATATACTGCTGTACGAGAAAGACTCGGACTTTTCGATATTAACCATATGGGACAAATAATAATAACCGGGCAAGATAAAAAAATATTTACAGACTACCTAATTACTAATAACCTAAATAAAATAAACTTCGGGGATATATTATATACCTTTATCTGCGATAATAAAGGCTATATACTAGACGATCTTTTAGTATATCTATTAAAAGACAAAATCATATTAATAGTGAATGCTGGTCAGTCAGACAAGCTAATAGAACATATAAATAATCACAAGCAAAATTATAACATTCAGGTTGAAGATATATCAAATAAATTAGGCTTTCTGGCACTACAAGGACCCAAATCTTTTGATCTATGTCAAAAACTATTCCCAAACAATATTAAAAATATTAAATACTACTCCTTCATAAAAACAGATTTTAAGGATAGTGAACTTATCCTATCCAGAACAGGGTATACAGGAGAAAAAGGCGTTGAACTACTCTTTGACAGCAAACTAAATAATATAATTTGGGATAGAATATTATTAGAAGGTGCCGAACTAGGTATAATGCCCTGTGGACTAGCCTCCAGAGATATACTAAGACTAGAAATGGGATACCCTCTATATAGCAATGAGCTAAATGGATATAGCCCTATTGAATTGGGTAAAACTTGGTGTGTATCCTTTGACAAAGACTTTATAGGAAAAGATATACTAATAAAACAAAAAGAAACCGGTATAAATAAGAAATCCTATGCTTTTATTATGAGTTCTATAGGCATACCGCGAAGGGGATATGAAATATTAAAAAATGATAAGGTTATTGGAAAAGTAACCAGTGGAGGCTTTTCTCCTCCTCTAAACAAAGGTATAGGATTATGTATAATAAATAAAGAACAGGCTAAAATAGATAATGATATATACATAAACGTTAGGGGAAAAATGTATAGTGCTAAAACTACTAAACTCCCGTTTATCCCATCTAAGGTTAAATAGTACAGCCTTTTATATATCCTTAGCCAGTTCCCTATAAATATCTAATACAGTATCTGTATTTCTATTAATAGCAAACTTATCATAAACTATTTTATGCCCTATTTGACCCATCTTTTCTCTAGTCGAGTTATTATGTATTAAACTATTAATCCTATGACTAAGACTCCTAACATCCTTAGGAGGAACAAGATATCCATTCTTACCAGATGTAATAACCTCAGATATACCAGAAATAGAAGACGATATTACAGGAATACCGTTATTTTGAGCCTCTAAAATTGATAAAGGTAATCCCTCACCCTTTATAGATGGTAAAACAACTATGTCAAATAGATTATAAAACTTATTAACATCATCCTGAAAATCAGCAAATATAACCTGCTCTGTTATAGATAGTTTATGGCATACCTTTTTAAGAGAGCTTTTAAGACTACCCTCTCCCAATAAAAAAAGAGTTATGTTCTTATTTTTCAAAAGGGATAATGCCCTAAAAAGATAAATATGACCCTTCTTATGACTAAAATGAGCTACTACCCCAATTACAAAATTGCTTATAGGAATGTTCCAAAGGCCTTTTAGCTTATCCTTGCTAACACTGCTAAGCTTTTTAAGAGATAAAGGAATACCATTAAGATTTATCCTCAGCTTATAAGCCGGAATACCTTGATTAAGTAGATCCCTTCCCACAGCATTTGA
This sequence comes from Spirochaetota bacterium, assembly GCA_965208615.1. Classification (GTDB taxonomy): domain Bacteria; phylum Spirochaetota; class UBA6919; order UBA6919; family CBDBPB01; genus CBDBPB01. Next base: position 342,363 of record CBDBPB010000007.1, on the reverse strand, counting down.
TACTGCAATCATCCTATCAGCCATAATATAAGGCCATTTAGAGTTAATCGCATGAACAGTGGATATCACAGGTATGTTTAAACCCTTACCTACTAAGCCTCCAAAAAAAGATGCAGTTGTTAAATGAGTATGGATAATCGAAGGACTTAAAACATGAATAAGCTTTTTTAACCTCAAATAACCTAAAACATTAGCCTTACCCTCTATCCTAAGAGGAACTACTTTTAAACGGTTTTTTAAATAGTCAATTAGCCTTTGTCCCTTTTCTACTACCACAGTAACGTCATGACCCCTTTTAATAAGCTCTTCACATAAAAAAAGAATATAACGTTCTGCTCCAGATACCCTAGTGGGCGTAATAACTTGAACAATCCTCATATTGCTATAGCTTATTTAATATGTCATAGGATAATACAGGAAAAGGCCTATCATTTTTAAAATACCACTTAATTATATCACTAATCCCAGTAAAAAACTCATACTGCTCTATAGACTTCTTAAGACTAACAATACCCTGGATTACACTATGGAGCTGATTTGAAATCTGACTTATGTTATTATAAGTTATAGAAGTTGCTCCTTTGTCAATAAGGCTTTTATTGCCCATATAACAAATATCTCGCTTATAATAATCAACTACAAAAGTTGGCTTATTCATCATAAGAGAATAGCTACCTGTATAAAAAGCTCCCCCATTAGCATAGGCTTCAACAACTAAAACTGCCTTTGATAATCCACAAATAGTTTTATTCCTCGCCATAAGATAACCTTTATAACATTTGGCAGTAGGATAAAATTCAGATATTATAAGGATGTTCTTAGACAAAGCATTTAGGTATAACTCTTCTAAGTATTGTAGAATACCACTTCCAATAACAAAAATAGTTGATCCACCGTGTTCTAAACAAGAATAATGGGCAAGTTTATCTATTCCATCAGCATTACCGCTGGTTATAACAAATTTATATGAAGTAAAAATCCTACTGGCAAAAGATGATATCTCACCTCCCAGCTTGGAATGTTTTCTACTCCCCACAATAGCTATCTGTTTTCTCTTCAATAGTGATATATTCCCTTTTACATAAAGGATAGGCGGAGCTGATAATCCTAAACTAATCCTAAGATAATTAGGATAACGTTTATCCAAAATAGTAATTATAAAAACTGACTCTTTATTAAGATTATCTATTACTTGTTGTTCTTCATAAAGATAGCTATCATATTTAGCTATATCCTTTTTTATACCTTCGCTTAAATAGCTATATCCCTTAGCGTTACCATTAGCCATCATTTTACAAAAAGTTTTAATATCTATTTCAAGAGCTTTATTGTCCTTTAAAATACGGTTAAACTTTATAGGCCCCAGCCCTTTTATTCTGCTTAGATAAAGATAATATGGCAAATCAATTTGATTATTCATTATATTATAATAACAATTAAAATATGGAAATTCTTAACTAATTTAATACTTTTTTTTACCGAAGCATAACAATTTTTTATGAAGATGGAATATATAAATCCATAAATCATAACTAGTCAATAATAACTAACATAAATAATACTGTTAAATGCCATTAATAAATGGCTTTACTCCAAACTATACAAAGATATATGACAACTAAACTATTGACTTTATATCGGTTTTAATTATTATTAATTTAGCATAAATTAGAGGTATAACTATTGTCTTCAAACCACATTATCATAAAAGGAGCAAGAGAGCATAATCTAAAAAATATTAACCTTAAATTACCGCGGAATAACTTTATTGTAATAACTGGTCCATCTGGCTCTGGGAAGTCCTCTTTAGCCTTTGATACTATATATGCCGAAGGACAAAGACGATATGTCGAATCGCTAAGTGCCTATGCCAGACAATTCTTAGGACAAATGGAAAAACCAGATATAGACTATATTTCTGGTCTTTCCCCTGCAATATCCATAGAACAAAAGGCTAGCCATCGTAATCCAAGAAGTACTGTGGGAACAATAACAGAAATATATGATTATTTAAGACTCCTCTTTGCCCGTTGTGGAACTCCACATTGTCCAAAATGCGGTGACGTTGTTAAACCACAATCCATAGACCAAATAATCCATGTTATTACCTCTCTCAAAGAGGGTACAAAAATCCAAGTTTTGAGTCCGATAGTCAAAGGCAGAAAAGGCGAGTTTAAAAAAGATATAGATAAAATCAAAAGGGATGGCTTCATTAGAATTAGGCTGGATAACGTTATCCACTCCATTGATAAGCCTATTACCATTGACAAAAATAAAAAGCATAATCTTGAAGTGGTTGTTGATAGGTTAATTATAAAAGACGGTATTCGTGAAAGACTTGCAGACTCATTAGAAACTGCCCTATCCCTATCTGACGGCCTGGTTAGTATTGTATATACCAATGATAAAACCGAAAAAGAAAAACTCTTTTCCGAACATATGGCATGCCTAAAGTGTGATATTAGTATACCAGAAATACAACCAAACTTTTTCTCTTTTAATTCACCCCATGGAGCTTGTCCTGAATGCCATGGAATAGGGGATAAGATTGAACTTGACCCTGATCTTATAATACCAGACCACTCCCTATCTATTGCTGAGGGTGCTATTAAATCTATTGGCTCTATAAGTGGCTCTAAGTGGTATATGACTCAATTCACTGCTCTAGCTAGGGCATATAACTTTGACCTTGATACACCTATAAAAAATCTGGATAAAAAAATACTCGACATTATATTATACGGATCAGGTAATAAAGAACTATATATCTCTTATAATAGCAAGGATGGAAAAACCGCTTATAAAGGTAGAACCAAGTTTGAAGGAGTTATACCTATGGTAGCAAGACGCCATAGAGAGACTGATAGTAATTATGCCAAAGATCATTATCAAAAGTTTATGAAAAGCGTTTTTTGCACAGCCTGTAATGGTACAAGGCTACGTAGTGAAGCTATAGCTGTTACTATTTCTAATAAGTCTATTATTGATATTACTATTTTTTCTGTTAAAAAGGCTCTTAATTTTTTTAAGTCTCTTGCTTTTCCAGATAGCCATAAAGCGATATCAGAAAAAATACTAAAGGAGATTATAGACAGATTAACCTTTCTAAACAATGTTGGATTAGGCTATATATCACTAAATCGTAAAGCTGGTACGCTATCAGGAGGCGAAATGCAAAGAATTCGTCTTGCAACTCAAATTGGCTCTCAGTTAGTTGGTGTATTATATGTACTTGATGAACCAACAATTGGCCTGCATCAAAGGGATAATCAACAGCTTATTAATACTCTCATTCAGCTAAAACACCTAGGTAACACTCTAATTGTTGTGGAACACGATGAACAAACAATACACTCAGCCGACTACATAGTAGATCTTGGTCCAGGAGCGGGTATTCATGGTGGTAATGTTATTGCATTAGGCTCCCCTGATGAGATAAAAAAAAATACTGCCTCTCTTACAGGGAAATATTTAAATAGGGAGCTTACTATAAATATTCCCTCTAAAAAAAGAATGGAAAATGATAAGTTTATATCACTAAAAGGTTGCCATAAAAATAATTTAAAACATATAAACGTAGATTTTCCTTTATCTAAGTTCATTGTGATAACTGGGGTATCTGGATCAGGTAAAAGTTCTTTGATTAATGAAATCCTAACACCCGCACTCATTCAAAAACTTAGCAGGTCAAGGAAAAAGTCTGACGGATATTTAGATATAACTGGATATAATAATATAGATAAAGTGATAAGTATTGATCAATCCCCTATTGGAAGAACTCCTCGTAGTAATCCCGCTACCTATACTGGTCTGTTTACCCCTATAAGAGAGCTTTTTTCCGGACTGTCTGATTCTAAAGTTAAGGGGTATAAACCAGGACGATTTAGCTTTAACATAAAAGGCGGTAGATGTGAGGCATGTCAGGGTGATGGAACTATCAAAATCGAAATGCACTTTCTACCCGACGTTTATGTTACCTGTGATATATGCAAAGGAAAACGCTATAACCTTGAAACTTTGGAAATACATTACAAAAATAAAAATATATCTGATGTTCTTAATCTTACCATTGAACAAGCTATAAACTTTTTCGACAACATACCTAATATTACTAAAAAGCTAAAAACCTTATACGATGTTGGATTAGGATATATTAAACTTGGTCAGAGCGCCATAACTCTAAGTGGTGGAGAAGCTCAACGTGTTAAACTGGCTACTGAACTATCAAAACGTAGTACTGGAAAAACATTCTACTTATTAGACGAGCCTACTACCGGATTGCATGCTGATGATGTTAATAAGTTAGTTAAAGTGCTAAATCAGTTTGTAGAAAAGGGTAATACTGTATTGGTTATAGAACACAACTTGGATGTAATTAAAATCGCTGATCACATTATAGACCTAGGGCCAGAAGGAGGCGATGAAGGTGGATATATAGTTGCTACTGGGAGTCCTAAAGATATAGCTACTAATAAGTCATCATATACTGGTAAATATTTAGATTCGTAATTCAAAAGAAAGAAGGGTTAGCCTTATAAAAAAGGGGTTTATTAACCCCTTTTTAAGTTTTAGATTTTATTTATTGTTTATCTGCTGTTTTATCTTCTGGTTTAGCGGCCAAAGGATCTTTAGGTTCTTCATTTTTACCTAGCTTTCTTTTTTCTTGTCTCATTAGCTCAATTCTTTCTCTTGCTCTAATGGTTTCAATTTTTCTTTTCTTTCTTGCTATCTCAGCAATAATTCCCCATTGAGCTTCATCATCAATATCAATATCCTTAAGTGTCTCAGGTGGAATAGCAAAATCAAACCACATATTTATTTTCTTAAAATATGCTATAAAATCCCCACCGTCTACCTCACCCGGACGATAAACAATAATAGAGTCAAACTTTTTATAAGGCACCTCTCTAGGATAAAGTGGTATTCTATAAAGCTCTCTAAAATCAACATGCGGCAAGTAGTTTGGATTCTCCCATGTTAATATTCTCCAGTTCACATAGTATAAATAACCCATAAAGTATTCTTTTACTTCATCATAGTTATCCCTAAGCCTAATAGACAGACCATACTTATAATTTCTACCACTAACATCGATAGCTAGTTTTTTAATATCCCCAACGTTATCAATAACCCCTATAAACTTTCCATTATCGTTCCTAGATACAATAGAACCATCATTGTTATAGGCTCTTAACTCATAGGGAGGAGCAATTTTAGCATAAGCATTATACCTATGCTTAGGAAAATGTATACGTACTCCCAATACGCTACTTTTTCCATTTTTAAGCTGAACTTTTTTACTATAACTCCACCGTCTATTTTCTACAGTGTTAGCAGAAGAGTTTAATTGTACCATCCAGCGGGCATACTTCAGATCAGAAGCCTGAATACGATAAGCAGGAGCCAAAGTTTTAGGATCAATTTGTTTAGGATCTTTATTGTCTAGTTCTGCAATAGGTTTATTCCTAGCGATATCCTCTTCATAAAGTCCTGACTTATCAATTCGGTCTTCAAATGCGGTAAAGTCAATGAGCACCTCTCCTTCATTATTAGGATTCTGACTCGCAGTACCAGTATCTCCAGCACCGCCTTCCTGAGAAAACATAGTAGCCGATATCCATAACAAAAGAAATGTACAAACTCCAAATATCAATACTTTTCTCATAAGGTACATCTCCTTATATCCAAATTTTTTTTTACAATATCTCATAAATAAATAAATAAATAATACTCTCTATGAGACTTGTTAATTAAATCGACACTAAAAGACCCTAAATTTAATCTGTCTGGCTTTTATACCTAAAAAAGTATCAAAAATTATATGTAATAGTATAATTAAAAATGAAATATAATAATTTCCTAATTCGACATAGTTTTTTAGCAATATATAAATTAACTAATCGAACATTAATAATTTACCAAAACCTCTAAACTATAATACTGCCTCTATAAATAAAAAGTATACGTTATTAACTATTATAATTAGGTTACTAATTATTCTAGAGATAAAAAACTATTCTAAAATAATTTTAGGTATATTTTATCTACCTTTTAAAAAAGTTAGATATATATGCTATCTTAAAATACTTTTGACCTATACTATTAGAAAAACTAGTAAAATAACAAGGAGAATAACTTGTTAAACCCGCTAAACTGGAAAGACATCTACTTAATACCAAACCTCATAAGCCTTAGTCGAATATTATTATTACCTGTTTTTGTCTACTACATAATAAATGACAATGCCACTTGGTCAATTATAATATTTGGCTTAATTGTATTATCCGACTTCCTAGACGGACTTTTAAGCCGTAGCCTTAAACAAGTAACTAAACTAGGTAAAATACTAGACCCACTAGCAGATAAAATAGCCATTGCCGTAATAGCAAGCATACTATATCTATATAAAGGTTTTCCCCTTTGGTACCTATTAGCACTAATCGCCAGAGATAGTATAATATTTATAGGAGGTGCATACTTCTATAACAAAAAAAAGATAATAACAACTGCAAGCACCTGGGGTAAACTAACAACAACAGTATTGGCAATACTAGTCTGCTGTTATATACTAAATATAAAAATACTCATAAACCCAACACTATATCTATCTATAGTACTTTTTTTATTGTCCAGTCTAATCTATGCTTACAACTTCGTTAAACAGTTAAAAAATTAATGGCTCTTATCTACTTTTACTTTAGTTTATCTAAGTTAAACTAGTAAAAAGCTTTTCATTAATTGCGGTCACTTCAGAAATAAGTTGAGATGAACAAACGTTTTAGCAAATATTGTTATCAAATGTTTTAGTAGTTTATTGTAAAAACGTTCTAAGTTAATCAATTTTTATAGGTATAAGCTGTTCTATTATTTTTAATCCCCATAGAAAATTACACATAAAGTCAATATAGAATATTCCAATAATCTGCTCTAAGCCTTTATGGAAAAGCAAATCCGTCATCACTTAATAAAGGTCTATAATTCTTAGTCTCAGAAAGAGATTCTTAATAGCTCTCGTAGTGATGACTACCTGCATAAAAAGTGATATTTTGTGTTCATTGCTAAGGCATTTAAGCAGTACTTAAAAAGCATAGTGGGATAACCTGTATGACACAAGAAAATAACTTTTCCATGAATATCTTAACTTTCCTGTTCCATAAAGAAATCTGGAATCTATCTGCCTTTACGTTATATGTCTTACTTTTTACCTTGTAGACTTTTTCATAAATCTATCATAAAATGATAACTGAATTATTAAATAATATCCCCTTAACCTTAAATAAAAAAATAAATATACTTACTCCGTCTGACTCAAAACCTAAACCTACATGTTTATATCTATCCCCATTGTCAACAACCTATTTCACTACCTTTTTACTTTCATCAAAACACTTTCTATAACTTCATAATCTGTGTTTTTTAAGCTTTAAATAGATAAACTAACTAGATACTTTTTATCTACACTACTAAAACAATTAGTAACACCTCTCTCACAAAAGACTAATACCTCTTGCCAACAGAATAAACAACCCTTAACCTTAAATAAAAAAATAAATATACTTACTCCGTCTGACTCAAAACCTAAACCTACATGTTTATATCTATCCCCATTGTCAACAACCTATTTCACTGCCTTTTTACCTTCATCAGAACACTTTCTATAACTTCATAATCTGTGTTTTTTAAGCTTTAAATAGATAAACTAACTAGATACTTTTTATCTACACTACTAAAACAATTAGTAACACCTCTCTCACAAAAGACTAATACCTCTTGCCAACAGAATAAACAACCCTTAACCTTAAATAAAAAAATAAATATACTTACTCCGTCTGACTCAAAACCTAAACCTACATGTTTATATCTATCCCCATTGTCAACAACCTATTTCATAACCTTTTTACCTTCATCAAAACACTTTCTATAACTTCATAATCTGTGTTTTTTAAGCTTTAAATAGATAAACTAACTAGATACTTTTTATCTACACTACTAAAACAATTAGTAACACCTCTCTCACAAAAGACTAATACCTCTTGCCAACAGAATAAACAACCCTTAACCTTAAATAAAAAAATAAATATACTTACTCCGTCTGACTCAAAACCTAAACCTACATGTTTATATCTATCCCCATTGTCAACAACCTATTTCATAACCTTTTTACCTTCATCAAAACACTTTCTATAACTTCATAATCTGTGTTTTTTAAGCTTTAAATAGATAAACTAACTAGATACTTTTTATCTACACTACTAAAACAATTAGTAACACCTCTCTCACAAAAGACTAATACCTCTTGCCAACAGAATAAACAACCCTTAACCTTAAATAAAAAAATAAATATACTTACTCCGTCTGACTCAAAACCTAAACCTACATGTTTATATCTATCCCCATTGTCAACAACCTATTTCACTGCCTTTTTACCTTCATCAAAACACTTTCTATAACTTCATAATCTGTGTTTTTTAAGCTTTAAATAGATAAACTAAACAGAATAAACAACCCTAACTTATTTATTTAGACTAGTCAATATGATAGTATGCAAAAGTAAGCGTTTTATGTGGATGGACTATTAGTAAAGTTTATAACACCAGGCTATCATAGAAAAATATACTATTAATAATAAAACTAACTGGTAATAGGCTTATTTTTATCGTCAACCTTAACAACAATAGGTCTATGATTTTTAGCTTCCTCTTCGTTATAAGCACCATAGGTAATGATTATAACTTTATCACCTACCTGACCAAGCCTTGCTGCTGCACCATTTAAACATATCTCCCCACTCCCTCTTTTACCCTCAATAGTATATGTTTCAAATCTATTCCCATTATTAATATTAACTACATGTACCTTCTCATAAGTAAAAATATTAGCAAGCTCCATAAGGTTTTTGTCAATAGTTAAACTGCCTTCGTAATGTAGATTACTATCAGTAACAGTAACCCTATGTATTTTTGACTTGCACATAAAGAACTGCATAAATTATATCCTTAATCTTAACTAAAATCAGTGTATTTTATGATTTTTAATGCATAGCAAAGTCTAAAACCAACATACAAAAGTTATTATGTTTAAATACATAATACCAAAATAACCGCCTATACAACCTATAAAATAATATACAACAATGTTAAAATATCATAATATTTAATATAGTTATATATTTGAAAATAAAAAATAAGATAAAAAAAGTCAATTCTTTGTAAGAATATCCCTTTTACCATGGTTAATTAACATATTCTTTACGTAACTAGGTAAAATAAAAGCTCCCTTATGAATATCACTATTATAATATCTAAACTTATCCGATTCAGCCTCTCTAAAACCCATAGTAGGATCATATATATCAGAACTAATCATAAAACTCCAAAACCCACTTGGATAACTAGGTATATTAACAGTATATAACTTAGTTATCTTAAAAACCCTATTTAAACTATACCTTAGCTTAGAAATAAAATCAATATTATAAAATGGAGACTCACTCTGAAAAGTTAGTATACCATCTTTCTTAAGAGCAGACTTGCACAAATAAATAAACTCTAAGCTAAATAACTTAACAGCCTCACCAATAGGATCAGTAGAATCTATAAGTATAACATCATATAAATTAGAACAACCCTCTAAAAACTTAAAACCATCTTCATAAAGTATTTTAAGCCTATAATCCTCAGGAATATCACTATAAAAACTAAAAAACTCCCTTGACTTACTGACCACAAGCTCATCAATCTCGCATAAATGAACCTCTATTACACTATTATGCTTAAGTACCTCTCTAACAGTACCTCCATCCCCACCTCCAATAACTAATACCTTAGTAGGTAATGGATGACTATACAAAGAAACATGACTAATCATCTCATGATAAATAAACTCATCCCTCTCAGTAAGCATGATTTTATCATCCAATGCCAAAAGCCTACCATAATCATAAGTGTCATAAATAGCAATCTTTTGATAGTTGCTCTCACCCTCATACAAAATAGCCTTTATCCTTAAGCTAAGGGTAATATTATTAGTCTGACTCTCTGAAAACCACTTAAGCATATAATCCTCAATACCACAAAACTACACCAGCAAAAGCGGCACCCTTATAATTAACCTTATGACTAACCGATATACACTCAATATCCCTAATCTTCTCATTTCTTAATCTCATACCCTCTTTAGCCATTTTAATAGAAATATCCTCAACCTCTTTTTTATGGCCGGATGATGAATACTCCATAATTAAGCCCGGTTTATTATTATTTACAGGAATAGCACAAGCTATAGCGGCAGAAATAATCTCACCAGGTATAGGACTCATTATATAAGCATAAGCAACAGGAACTATAGATCCATAAGGCAACTCAATAGGATCAACCCTAAGACAACCAGGAGGAATTATACTACTCATCTTAACTATATTAACATTAGCAATACCAGCATCTATTAAAGCTCCGTCAAAAGCGTTTAACGGCATAAAGTTATCAGATGTTCCAGCAACAAGAAAATACTTACTAGGAAGTCCAAATATCACGATGGTTCACCCCTAATATAATAATCTATGAACCACCAATATCGCTGATCTACAAATAAAGCTTTGTAAGTCTGCGAAATTAGTGATTTTAAACACAAGCTAAGTATCCTGAAAAATATGATCCTTAGACCTAATAAATCCCTTAATTAAATCAAAATTACCCCGCTGTACCTCTTTAATAATAGTACTCTCAGCTCCAAATACCTTTTTTAAAAAATTAAAGGCATCCCATGGATTAACAGTATCCCCACAAGTAAAAACATCAACCGCCGCATAATCATACTCAGGCCAGGTATGAATAGCTAAATGAGATTCCGCTATAACCACCACTCCACTAACTCCCCATGGACTAAAATGATGAAATACAGATTGAACAATACTAGCATTAGAATAAATAGCGGCATTCTCCATTTCTTGCTGTATAACATTAACACAATCTAAGTCTATCTTACAACCCATAAACTCAGCTAAAAGATGCTTTCCTAATGTCTTCATTCACAAGATTCCCCTTATAATATTAAATACAGCACAGTTAAAATAATAAAGCCCCAATTTAATAAAATCCAAATATAATAAAAACCTTAATTAGATCATAACAAATTATTAATATTTTTATAATGTTCCCAGCTCTACATGCAAACTATACCACTGAATAATGTATAATAACACAAAACATTCTATATTATAACAACTAGTATTGACAAATTAATATTTTAGTTCTAAGGTGTTAGTGGAGTTAAATATAAAAACTAACTTATGCCATAGGCAAAAGCTTTACCAATCTTAACAGCATCATCTTTTTTTATATTATCATCAAAAGCTATTCTATTATTTTCAAATAATAGTACTACAGTAGAACCCATTTCAAACTTGGCAAACTCTTCACCCTTCTTGTATAGGGTATTTTTTATAGTACAAAAAAATGACTGCTTTTTGACAATCGAATCCGGGATAGCATAGTTTACACTAATCCTCCCAACATTCAAAGCTCCAACCTTTATAATAGCACATAAACCAAAATCGGTTTTTAAAAATGTTGTTAGTCGCTCGTTTATAGCAAATAAACTAGGGATTTTAAGCCCCAAACTATTAACAGGATAAAGCATACCCCTATTATACTCCACTGCACTTACCTCACCATCCAAAGGGCTATGAATCCTATGATAATCTTTAGGACTCAAATATAATGTTATAAAAAAGCCGTCTATAAAAAGCTTTGCATAATCATAATTACTAATTAAAGAAAAAATAGAATAGTCTATCCCCTTAGCCTGAATAGCCCTATCCTTTTTTATACTGCCAAACTCAATTATCCTGCTATCCACAGGGTATACAATACTATTCAACCCTTTATCAATGGGTCTAAGGTCTAAATTTATGGGTCTTGTAAAGAAGTCATTAAAGGTTTTATAGTAAGAAACAGGGTATATCATTTCTTTTTTGTTTATATTATACTTTTTGATAAAAAAATCAATAAATACCTTCAAAAACCATTTTGGCAATGCTATATCCGATAGTATGCCGACTAATAAACTAATTAATCTTTTGGGTATCAATTTTAATAAAAATATCATAACTCTATACGGGATTTGGTATATCTATAAAACTATGGCTAATATTAAATTCTTTAGCTATTATACTACCAAATGCCTTTACTCCAAACTTTTCTGTATTATAATGCCCTGAGGCAATAAAATTAATTTGTTCTTCTTTTGCTAAATACATGGTCGACTCTTTAGCCTCACCAGTTATAAATACGTCGCAACCATTATAAACTGCATCACTAAGACGATCAGCCGCTCCCCCTGAAACAATTCCAATTCTTTTAACCTCTGACTTTCCAAAGGATAATATATTGACTCACTATTAAAAAGCTTATTAACCTTTTTTAAAAATACATAAAAAGGTATACTATAATCCAAATTACCTATATAACCAATATTATTACCATAATACTCAGCAAAAGGCTTTATATCCTTAAGCTCAAGGGAACTTGCTATTAGTGAGTTATTCCCTACTATTTTATGAGCGTCCAACGGAAGATGGTAAGCCAATAAAGATATGCCGTTTTTCAACAAAAACTCTATTCTTTTTTTAAATGGACCTGAAATTATCTGTGCTACACTACCCCACAATAGACCATGATGGGTTAAAACTAAATTAGAGCCTAAATAAGATGCCTTTTCAAAAAGCTCTAAAGACGAACTAACACCACTAGAAATATATTCCACATTATTGCTTCCTTCTACCTGAAGACCGTTAGGACAATAATCTTTAAAACTTTTAATATCTAAATATTCATTTGTAAATGATAATATATCCTTTAATAAAGGCAAATAACACCTCATAAAGACAGCTTTTAACTTTTTTATAAATTATGGATCAATTATAACAATACGGTTAGAATATAGCAAAACCACATACTAATGGGCTAAGGCATTATAAGTCTTATTAGAAAAGGAACTAAAGGGTTATATAGTATTATTCATTTTACTTATTTCTTTAATTTTTTTGAGGTCCTTCCCTGGTTGAAAATAAGGAACATAGTGTTCAGGCACTATAAGCCTTTCATTAGTCTTCAGATTACGAGCTACCCTTTGTTTTCTAATCTTTGAGCCAAATGTACCAAACCCTCTAAAATAGACAGTCTCACCTTTTACTATGCTATCAAATACTCCTTTAAGCAAAGCAGTGACAACAAAATCGATATCTTTTTTTGCATGGCCCACTTCTTCACTGATTTGATTTACGATATCGGCTCTTGTCATTATAAATACTCTCTTTAAATGAATTTTCTAATGAGCTAAATATATAGTAAATATCAACAAATGCAAATACTTTTTATAAAAAATTAACAATAAAGCATACTTGCTAAACAATGGTAATTTTTATTCTTCATGACTGACAAAGTAAATGCACTTAACAAACTTAGTCATAATAAATTATTGTTTTTTTAGATAAATATTTACTTTATCCTTTAGAGAACTAACCAATAATATTTTTCTTGATCTAATTGGAAAATAAACTTTAAGTCCCTTACCTTGTTTTATACCGAAAAATATAAGAGTTCCTTTTGTATACTTCCACCTACCTCTCATGGATGAGCCTTTTTCAGCGATTAATTTAGCCATATTATTTTTATAAAACTCCATTTTAACGCCCAAAAATAAATATAGTGGATCTTTTTTTGTTATAGGCTTATTTTTTCTAGTAATTCTACTAACCTTCCAGGCTCCATAGAGGTCATTCTGGCTTACTGATAAAGCTAGACTAGTGTCAGTCAATATTATTGCTATAATAAAGGCGAATATAAAAATTAAGTTTTTCATATTATTGTTCTCATATATAAAGATTAACTTTTTATAAAGCTATACAATATAGCTACTCAAATACTATGCCAACATATATGATTAGCATCTAACTTTATTTATAAAGCTATCAATTATATAAACATCTAACTATAAGATATAATGCACTATTTACTAATAATAATTTTTTTTATATTTTTGTTATGATTAGTGTACTTTTTTACACACAATTAAGTTATTTTATACACTATATTATTAGTTTAGAGTTTTATTGTTATAAAGGTGTTACTAATTATTCCAGCTTTTATTATTCCAAGACACTTTTAGATATAAAAGCTAGCTTAGAGTGTTTGGTAACACAACTCACGTAAACTAATTTATATTTTTATTGTTGCTTCTTTTTATATCTATTGTTAAACTTATACCATAAAACAAAAATATAGTGTAGTAATGTTTATCCTAAATGCCCTAACCCAAAAAAGAGGCCTAATATGTTAAAAAATATTTATCCATTTTATCTTGGTAATAAACCAGTTATGTCAGACAACTATCTCGAGGTTAAGGATAAGTATACAAAAAAACTTGCGACAAAAGTATCTCTGGCTAACCCAAAGCATATTGATGAAGCCATAAATAAAGCACTTAAAGCAGAAAGTATAATGAAAAATATGCCCGCTTATAAACTACAGGATATACTAAACCATTGTGTAAAAAGATTTACTGAGAAATATGAAGAATTGGCAATGTCCCTTTGTATAGAGGCTGGTAAACCCATTAAAGATAGTAGGGGAGAGGTAAGCCGACTAATTGATACCTTTAGAATAGCCTCTGAAGAATCCGTAAGAATGACTGGTGAAGTTATACCAATGGATATTACTCCCAGAGCTTGCAACTACAGCGGTATGTGGAAAAGAACTGCTATCGGTATATGCTCCTTTATAACACCTTTTAACTTTCCATTAAACCTAGTTGCTCATAAAGTTGCTCCGTGTATTGCTGTAGGTAACCCTTTTATACTAAAACCTGCTAGTAATACGCCAATTGGAGCCCTAATCATAGGTGAAATACTAGCCGAAACTGACCTTCCTGATGGAGCCTTTTCTATATTACCCTGCTCAAGAGATGGTGCAGAACTTTTTACCACAGATAATCGCCTAAAATTATTAAGCTTTACAGGCTCCCCAGACGTAGGGTGGAACCTAAAAGCAAAAGCCGGTATGAAAAAAGTAGTCCTGGAATTAGGAGGGAATGCCGGTTGTATCGTCGATGAAGACAGCGATATAGATGATGCCATAAATAGAATTGTAATTGGTGCGTTTTATCAGTCCGGACAAAGTTGTATTAGCGTACAACGAATTATTATACACGAAAATATTTACAGTGAGTTTGTGGATAAACTTGTTAGTGCCAGCAAAAAACTAAAAATCGGTGATCCAAAAGATGAATCCACATTTATAGGGCCTATTATATCTGAGTCAGAGGCCAAAAGAATCGAATCTTGGATTAATAGTGCTGTTAATAAAGGTGCTAAAGTACTTTGCGGCGGTAAAAGACATGAATCCATGATTGAACCTACTATACTAGAAAATGTACCAAAAACTGAAAAAATATGTTCTCTAGAAGTCTTTGGTCCAGTTGTTGTACTATCGAAGTTCTCAGACTTTGATGAGGCTCTAAATGCCATAAACGATAGTATATACGGACTACAAGCCGGTATATTCACCAAAAATATATATAAAGCACATAAAGCATGGGATAAACTCGACGTAGGAGGCGTTGTAATAGGTGATTCTCCATCATGGAGGGTTGATCATATGCCCTATGGCGGTGTTAAAAATAGCGGTATTGGTAGAGAAGGTGTCAGATTCGCTATGGAGGATATGACCGAAATTAAATTACTAGTTCTAAGAACTCCATAAAGATTATCTGCTATCCAAAAAGTCCTTAATATTGTGGTATGCCTTAGTTATATCCACAAACTTGTAATAGCCCTTACTACATTGATTAATATCAGGATGATATTCCTTAGCTAACTTTTTATAACGAAGCTTAATCAAGTCAATAGAATCGCTATACCTAACTCCAAGAGTACTATAGCTTTTTTTTATCTCTCCATATACAAGAGAATACTTTTTTATTTTCTTTGCCTTATTCTTAATAGATTTGTATTCTGTACCCAAATTATCAAAGTTACTAAAGTCGAGATAGTATTCCTCAACACCTTTTGCTCTCAACCATCCCTTCTTCCTTAAACTTTTTTCTTTTTCTAAGTGGTATGAACAATATCTTTGTCTTTTATCCTTTTTAGAAAAACAAAAACTTAGAGTTCCCTCGTAAAAATAAGGACAATAGTTATTCTTTGGCTTCTCTAACAAATATATATAAATATAGTTAATATAAAGTAAGTAATAACTATCTCTTAAAGAATGAGCCAGCTTATAAAGATTATGATATAATATAAAATGCATTTGAACTACATTAAAATCTATCTCTCTAAAAGACTTAGCATCCGTAAAAAACCTTCTAAGAAGACTAGTCTCTAAAACCGGCATATTTTGACTTTTAAGATAATCGAATAAAGAATATTCATTCAAAACAATCCCCTGCTCCATTTCCCCCTATCCCAGAACATTATAACATAGTACACCTAAGGCAATAACTATAAAACCTGTTATAAAAATAACTAATAGTTACTTTTATAAAAAAACTAATCTGTTAGGACATCTTAGAGTTTATAATATTACCTAATTAGTATACTATGAATATCTTACTTTAAGTTACAATTTCTTATATCTTAGACAAATATCACAATTTAATAAAAACTAAGTTATCGTTTCCACTCTATTTTTCTTTTAACCTTAATCACTTTTGGCTTTTTAGGAGCCATATTAGGTTCAATGGCACTTTCATAACCTTTCTTCACAAGAATCCTGCCCTTTTTTGAACCAACATTAACTTTACCTTCATAAACCTCAACAGCCATTTTATTAGTTTTGTCTATATTAACATAAAACTCTGTTCCTCGTACTCCCGCTACCCCAGTCACAGTGGAAATTCTAAAGTATCCCCTTCGTTTTAGCTTTTTCACATTGGCGAAAATAGAGCCTTTTGTCAACATAACATTAGATCGTCTACTTAATCTAGATTTAGAATACTTTTTCAAATAAGCACTAGAGTTACTTAGCAATTGTATTCTAGAACCATCATCTAAACGAATCTCAACCTTAGAATTAGCTCCAGTTCTAATCCTATCACGCTGAGTAAGCCTCATAGTAGGATTAAATACCTTCCATGCTCCCCTACTCCGCTTTTGAACCTCTACCTTCCCCTTTTTGTATATTACCTTTGCACTACGAACAGAAAATCCATCCAATGAAAAAAAGGTTATAGAGCCTAAAACAATGGCTAATACTAACGTAATATTTTTCATTTGTTCTTCCTCCAGATTTATATTATTTGCTTATGCAAACCAATACTCACTTTATACAAAAGACAAATAGTCTTTTAGCAAAAATAAAATGAGCTATAAACATTATATATATTAACTAACAATCAATTATTATATTTAATAGTCTTAACAAGCTTTCCTAGCTTATAACGCTCTTCTTTAATATTTACTCTATTCTCATTATAATAAAATATAGCATAGAGTCTACCTTTTCTGTAATCCTCAATTTTTAAAAGAATATCCTTTTTATAAAAATACTTAAGACTAAATGGATGTTTACCATTTTCATAAGTACCCTTCTCTAAAAAAACATTACCTTTATCATTAAAAAGCCTTGTCATGTCTACTTTTCCGGCAACATAGGTTTCAGTTTTATATTTTTTACCATTTAAATAATAATCCATTTCTTCTATGCTACCATAGCCATACCACTTTACCCATTTTAGCTTATAATGTTTATCATATTTCTTTACTCTATCCAGGTTATACGTTAGATATCTTTCGGCAAAAATATTTTTATTATCATTCCTAAGGTTATCCAAATCTTCAAGAAAACTCTTTTCATAAACTAATATATAATATTTATCCATTATCCCTTTTTTAAATAATTCAATCTTCACAGAAAGGGATAGCCTATTTAAATATCTTCTCTTAACTATAATATTATTATGATAAGTCTCTATTACAGCTATAACACCATCAGGGTTATAAAAAACCTTATAATACTTGTCTATACTTGCTGTCTTCTCCTTAGATATTTGATCCTTCTTTTTAAAAGCAATCAAATTATTAGAAATAACCCTATACCTACTATACATTATTAAAGTTGAGTCTAACTTGTCAAAAGTCAACTCATAAGTACTTTTACAAGACAAAATACCAAACACTATAAATATAGTAAAATAACCCAAAAATCTAATTATTCTATAAATAATCATATCCAAAATAAAAAACCTAATTCATAGTTAAAATATAAACTATTAACAAAATATAATACACCGCTATAACGCCCCTGCCTGTAAATAAAATACTATGATAGTATTTTATTTTAATTTCTTATAAATTATCTTAAAAATTACTATATTTTATTTAATCTTTTATAACAGTAATAAATTCATGTTCTTTGTCCTTAACAGTTAAAACAGGACAATTAGCCTTTCGTATAACTCTTTCTGTTATACTACCAAGAAAAAAATGCTTTATTTCACCATAACCATGAGTAGCAATAACGATTAAATCAATCTCATTATCTTTTGCATAAGTGGATATAGCTATTGCAGGAGCCTCTTCTAAAAGAAGAATAGTTTTGTATGATATTCCTTTTGGTATTTTGTCTTTGCATACTTTATCCAACTCTTCCTTAGCACATTTCTCTGCACTTTCAACAACAAGATTAGCATTTTCATGATAGTGATAGGGAGTATGGCTTAATGGTAAAACTGGTACAACATGAAGAACGTGAATAACTGACTTATACTGTTCAGATAAACCTATTGCATAGTCTAAGGCATGCAATGAGTAGTCTGAGAAGTCTATGGGGCAGAGAATGTTATTAAGAGAAATTGACGTACTCATTAAAGGCCTCCTTTTTTTAAGCGTATACCTATATTAAAAAGTAATCAACTTATTTAACAATGTCAAATTATTTAATAAATCTCGTCATTTTTGAATAAAGAAATAACTCTTCTATTAGCTAAAAATATTATTAGTCCCAAAAAGCCAACTATAAAATTAAGTATAACAAATAACATGTCAAAAACAGCAAAGATCAATACACTAAAAGAGGCAGTTCTAATAAAAGACTCCAAATTATAAAACCTATAATAAGGCTCTGGTAATAGGAAATATCTATAGAATACTAAGAATAATAAAAAAATAAAAAAGTATAGGCTATAAGGTATAACTCTAGCCTCTCTACTATACAAAAATAAAGATATTGAAAGATAGGTGAAACATAAAAGCAAAGGAAATATTAATATAACTATACTATCTAATACAAAAATAACTTTATAAAAAATAGCCAAAATAATATTAATAATAGCCAATATAATAAGTAGGTATACCAATATGTTAAGATAAACCTCGCTATTTTTACTATAAATGCCCTGTGCCTTTTTGGACCATATTAAATTAACAAAACTACTAGATAATAAATATCCCTCTATAAAAGGTGTACTCAGTATATAAATCAGGAATAAATCGATAATAATAAAAATAATAGCCAACGTAACATAATAAGCAATAAACAATTGATAAATATGGATGAAAATTACAAAAACTAATGACAATATCCCCAAAAAACGACCCACAGGCTTAAATAAAAATAGTACATGAAAAGATAAAAATAATCCCCCCATCAAAGATAACTTCAAAAATAAACTATAATTATTGTCAAACTCTATCCTAGTAAATGTATAGTCGTAAGTTAAAACATAGTTAAATATGAAAATATAACCGTATACAATGCTAAAAATAATATAAACTATTAAACCCCGCCTATTAACTAACTTATCTAACACTTTTTAACTTCCTAGCATAGCTAACTACCGTATCTACATAAACATTTGAATGATTATATTTATATATAGCCTGGCTAATTAATTTACTACTCTTAACATTAAAATTATGACCCTTTAAATAATTTGCTGTGCTAGCTAGTGCATCCTCAAGGTTATAAAGGTCTATTTTGCCATCCTCATTTGAATCAGCGGCCCAAGCCAAATAACTCGAAGGTAAAAATTGAGACATGCCAAAAGCTCCAGCCCAAGAACCCCTTAAACTATGAACATCCATATAGTCTTTATAACTAATAATTATAAGACTCCGTAGTTGTTTATACGCCCACTTTTGCCTTCTATAAATATAATCATCTAGCTCATTAAATAAGGCATATATATCAAAATCTTTATAAGAGTGAATATCACTATTTACGTTAAAATATTTAGCCCTATCATCCACCGTATAAGAAGTATTATCCAAGAAATCAGCCAATACCACAGCAAAAAACTTATGATCCTTGGCTAACCTATGATAAAATATCTTTAAAAAGTCCTTTCTGTCAATGTGATAAAGAGAATTATATACTCCAACAACAGAATAATCACCAGTAACCTTTCCAAGACGAGTCTCAATAAATAAAATGGCTACCAAATACTCCTTTAAAACCTCATAACGCTTTTCTATCTTATTTAAAAGAGATAAGTTATTATTTATAAACACCTTACCCTTGTTAATAGAGTCCTTAGTCAAAAAGACTTTATAATAATCACTTTCCTTAACAGGTTTTTCATCTTTTCGCAACTCCTTAGGTATAAACCCCCTCGCCTTACGTAATAATGGATAGTCAAGTAAGGCCTTTGGAACAGATATATTAGCCAATTCATCATGCAAAAAAAATAAAGTAATAAACCAAGATGGAATATCCTCATTATTAATTAGCTCATCACTAGATAACCTATTTATAGTTTTAGCATAATAAGTCAATCTATTGTTTATAGGCTCTAAACTATCCCTTTTTCTAAGAGTATTAGTAGAACTAAAAAAACTAGGTAAATCTATAGCCAAGCTAACAACATTATATATACCTATAACATCATCAACATTAGCCTCTGAACTAACACTATCATAAGACCACCCACTATAAACAATAATAACAATAACCATAAAAACCGTAATAAGCCATATCCTTTTGTTAGCCATACATCCCCACCTAATTCACAATAGACATTATCAAACATATCTTAATATTTTAAATTATAAACAACATTCATAATTTAGCATTTTTTAAAACCCATAACAACATAAACCTCCCCTTAGCTCACCTACACAACAATATATTTTGACATTAATATAATATTCTGCTAATTTGACTTGCCTATAATGAATTGTTATCTTTCAAATACGTTTTATTATAAGCAAAAATTACCATTATATTCTAATGTAAATAGTTTCCACAAACAAATACCAATTAAAGAGAGAATACCGTGAACCATATATTTATAAAAGCCGCCTTTGGTAAAAAAGTAAATAGAATACCAATTTGGATAATGAGACAAGCTGGACGATATATGAAAGAATACCAAGCCCTTAGAGCAAAATACTCTTTCTTAGAACTATGTAAGAATCCAGAACAAGCCTGTAAAGTAACACTATTACCAATAGACCTATTAGACGTGGATGCCGCTATATTATTCTCTGATATATTAATACCAATAGAGGCTATGGGACTAAATCTAAACTTCACAGATGAAGGTCCAAAGTTTAGCAAACCTATAAAAACTAAAAAAGATATAGACTCACTAATCATACCTCATCCAGAAGAAAAACTCTCTTTCGTACTAAATAGCATAAAACTAGTTAAACAAGAACTAAATAATAAAGTACCCCTAATAGGCTTCTCAGGCGCACCATTCACCCTAATGAGCTATATGGTAGAAGGGGGTACAAGCAAAGACCTAAAATTAACTAAACAATTAATATACAGCAAACCAGAACTGGCTAAACAACTACTAAATAAAATCACTGATACCACTATATTATATCTAAACGCACAAATATCCGCTGGAGCACAGGCAATACAAATATTCGATACATGGGCAGGACTATTACCCCATAACCACTTTCTAGAGTACTCTATAAAATATATTAAAAAAGTAATATCTAAACTAAATAGACAAAATATCCCCATAATAGTGTTTGCCAAAGGTAGTAGCATATTCTATAATGAACTACTAAACACTAATGCAGACGTCATTAGCATAGACTGGAACGCTAAACTAAGTAATATAAAAAATAACATTGGCGATAAAGCCGCTCTACAGGGTAACCTTGATCCATATATATTATATGCCGATAAAAATACTATAGCCAAATATACAAAAGAACTAATAGACTCCATGAGTGCATTCGATGGATATATATTTAACCTCGGACACGGCATATTACCAGATATACCCTTCGATAACGTTAAGTTTTTAGTCGACTACGTTAAACAAATAGGCATGAAAAATGAATAATAATATTAATATAGACTTTCTAAAAAAGTATAATAAACCTGGTCCAAGATATACAAGCTATCCCACTGCACCTGAGTGGTCAGACTCATTTTCGTACGACGACTATGTTAAACAATTAGAGTCCATCAACATTATGGATAAATCACCTTTCTCTTTGTACGTTCACATACCATTCTGTGAAGAAAGATGTTTGTATTGCGGCTGTCATAGCATAATAGACAAAAATAGACTCTATGTAAATAAGTATATAGATTATCTTGATAAAGAGTTCTCACTATTCAAAAATACGCTAAAGAATAACATGCCTATAAGCCAGCTACACTGGGGAGGAGGTACTCCAACCTTCCTAAACGAAGGTCAGATAGAAAAATTGTTTAACTCCATAACTAAAAACTTCTCCATAGACAAAAACGCCGAAATAGCCATAGAAATAGACCCAAATATTACATCAAAACAACAAGTTAAACTCTTAAAACAATTAGGCTTTAACAGAATTAGTATGGGAGTACAAGACCTTAATCCCATAGTGCAAAAAGCCGTAAATAGAATGCAAGACGAAAATAACTTGATAAACCTAATTAACTACTCAAGAAATAATAACTTCATAAGCGTTAATATTGACCTAATATACGGCCTACCAATGCAAACCGTCGAATCCTTTACTAATACAATAGAAAAAATACTAAGTATATCGCCGGATAGAATAGCCCTATTTAGCTATGCCAAAATACCATGGCTTAAACCCCATCAAAAAAAGATTAATGATAAAGATTGTCCATCAGTAAACGAAAAGCTCTCCATATTCTTAAAAGCAAGAGAACTACTGCTAAAAAATAATTATTGTCCAATAGGAATGGATCACTTCGCTAAACCCAATGATGAACTATCCATAGCCCTTAAAAATAAATCCCTACACCGTAACTTCATGGGCTATACTATAAAGTCCACAGAACACTTTATAGGCTTTGGTATAAGCTCAATCGGATACGTAAATAAAACATTTGTCCAAAACCTAAAGTCACTAAAAGACTATTATAATACCATAGATAATAACAAGTTCCCAATAGATAGAGGCCTTAAACTAAATAACGATGATCTAATACGTCAATGGGTAATATCCACCCTTATGTGTCAGTTTGAGCTTGACTATGCAGACTTTTATAAAAAGTTTAATACATCTTTTAGCAAATACTTTAACGACGAGATTAATAACCTTAACCAGTTTATAAAAGATGACTTGATAAGCATAAGCAATAATAAAATAAAAATTAAAGAAAAAGGTACTATATTTATACGAAATATCTGTATGGTATTCGACAGCTACCTAAAAAGTAAAGAAAGACAGTTCTCCAAAACCATATAACGGAATCTATATGAAAAATAACTCATTTGCCGTACTATTATTAAATATGGGAGGCCCATCCTCACTGTCCGATATTAAAAACTTCTTATATAGGCTATTCTCCGATAAAGAGATTATTAACATCCCCTTTTTACAAAACCTATTCGCAAAAATCATAAGCTCTTTAAGAACTCCATACGTAAAAAAACATTATCAAAAAATAGGTGGCAAGTCCCCAATACTAGAACTAACCACTAAACAAGCTAATAAACTAAATAAAGAACTAAATAAAACTGTTAACTCAAAAGTATATATAGGTATGCGCTATACCAAACCCACTATAAATGATGCCGTAAATAATATAATTAACGATAATCATAACAAACTAATTGTATTACCATTATATCCCCACTTCTCAAATAGTACAAGCCTATCAAGCATAAACGAATTTAATAGAATAATCAAAGCTAAACAACTTAATAATATGCAAATTAAAATTATATACCACTGGTACGACTGCCCTGACTATATTAAGGCTCTCTCTTTGTTAATTAAAGATAAACTAAATGTATATAATAATAAAAATGATGTTCACATAGTGTTCTCGGCACACAGCATACCCTTAAGCCTAGTCAATAAAGGTGATCCGTATCCCAACCATATAAATATATGCGTAGAACATATAATAAACAGCCTAAACTGTACTAATCCGCATCACATTTGCTTTCAGAGTAAGATAGGACCTATAAAATGGCTTGAACCATCTACTAAGTCCGTTATCAATAATATAGCTGAAAGAAAAAATCAAAGTATATTAGTAGTACCCATAAGCTTTGTGTCAGACCACTATGAGACTAATTATGAAATAGATATACTCTATGCCAATCAAGCTAAACAAGCTGGTATAAAACACTTTGATAGGATAAACTCTCTAAATGATCATAATCTGTTTATAAAAGCCCTATCCACCATAATACTAAATAATATTAAGGATTAAAACATTGTCTAAAAAACGCTTTGTCATATTTGGAGGCGGTATATCAGGCCTTACTACCGCTTATTTTCTAAAAGAAAAAATAACTAAACTAAACTCTAACCATGAAATTATCCTCTTAGAACAAGAGTCAAAAATAGGTGGTAATATCCAATCCATCCGTGATAGCGGGTTTATATTTGATACAGGCCCAAGAGGCTTTTTAGCCGAAGGAAGGAGAACATTATCACTATGCAAAGATATTGGCATTTGGAATAAAATACAAGTTAGTAACGATAATGCAAGAATTAGGTATATATGGACTAATAATAAACTAAATCCCCTGCCCAACGGCATTATTGACTTAATAAGATCCGATGTTATAGGGCTTAAAGAAGTTAAAACCGTTATTGCAGAAATCTTTAAAAGAAATATGCCTATATCTGATGATGAATCAGTAGCCCAGTTCTTTACTAGACGGTTCTCAGAGGATATGCTAAACAACTTATTTGAACTCCTTGTAACGGGTATATACGCTGGTAATACTAAAACCCTTAGTGCAAAAGCTATTTTCCCCAAACTAACAGAATTAGAACATAAATACGGCTCTATTATACTCGGATTCTTAAAAGCTAAAAAGAATAGTGTTAAAAATCAGTTCCCAGACGATGTTATGGCTATCAATAAAAGAAAATTGGTCGCTTTTGATAGTGGAATGGAAGTTCTAATCAAGGCCTTAGGTGAAAACCTAAATACCATTATCAAAACAAATGTAAAAATTAATGAAATATCCTTTAGGGATAATATTATACATTGCGAATATGACGGAGCTAAACAAAAAATTAATGCCGATTATATTATCTTTGCAACTCCAGCTTACCATACTGCTAATTTGATAAATCCGTTATCCAGTGAGCTATATAGCCTACTTAATAAAGTTGAATATGCTCCTATACAGGTTTTATGCTTGGGCTATAATAAAAAAGTTAATCCCTATAAGGGCTTTGGCTTTTTAAGCCCTCAAAAAGAAAAACTTAGTATGCTAGGCTGTATATGGAATGATATGGTCTTCCCAACGTTGGCTCCAAAAAATGGCGTTAACTTAACCGCAATCTATGGTGGAGCATGTCATCCAGAAACTAAAAACTGGACAGATGAACAACTAATCAATAACGCTCAAAATACAATTAAACTAACCATGAATATAAAAGATAAACCAGATATAATACATATTATTAGGTATGACAAAGGCATTCCCCAATATAATGTCGGGCATATTAAGCTGGTTAAAAATATATTTAATATTATTAATGAACATCCGTCTATTTTTATTAATAGTAGCTATATTAACGGAGTTGGAATAAACGATTGTATAAAAAACTCCTATGAACTAGTAAAAAAGATGGACTTGTTTATAAAATAGACTATTATTTAATAAGTTAATTAAAAAGTATATTTACAAAAAAACTTACATTAACCCTAAGGCAATATATTATGTTATTAACGCTATTACTTGTTATTACTTTTATAGTTAATATACCTTGTGGATATTTTAGAGAAAATTATAAAAAGATGTCATGGCAGTGGTTTGCTATATTACATGCCTCAATCCCCATTATATTCCTTTTAAGACGAGCTTTAGGATTCGATTATTATGTTGTACCCATACTTATAATAGTATCTATTTTAGGTCAACTCGTTGGAGCTAAGAAGGTTAGGCAGTATATAAAAAAACATCAATAGCTTTAGGTTAATATGTTTAAAAAAACATCTATAAAAACCATCACTAATAAAAAGCTAAATAATGAAAAAATTATATCAATAACTGCCTATGACTACACCTTTGCTCGTATTATTGATCAGTGTAATGTAGATATTATTTTAGTTGGTGATTCTTTATCCAATGTGGTTGCTGGTTATAGAACTACTTTACCAATAACCCTTGATGAGATGATTTATCACTGTAGGTCTGTAAGACGTGGTGTTAATCGTTCTCTTTTAATCGGTGATATGCCTTTTTTGTCCTACCAGATTAGCACCGATAAGGCTATTGATAATGTAGGACGAATGATGAAGGAAAGCCAAGTAGAAGGTGTTAAGTTAGAAGGTGGTGAACTTATAGCTGATACGGTTTATAGGCTTACTCAAATTGGCATACCAGTTTTAGGGCATATTGGCTTTACCCCCCAGTCAGAACATCAGCTTGGTGGACACATAGTCCAAGGACGAAAAAATGAACAACATGAAAAATTAATTAAAGAAGCTAAAATCCTTGAACAAGCTGGTGCATTTGCTATAGTATTGGAGTTAATTAAATCCGACGTTGCTAAAAACATAACCAACTCTATAAAAATACCAACTATAGGCATTGGTGCGGGAGTAAATTGTGATGGACAAATAATTGTATGTTACGATGTTCTTGGTATGACAGACTTTAATCCAAAGTTCTTAAGAAAATATGCTAACTTACAAAAAACAATAACCGATGCAATAAACTGCTATGCAGAGGATATTACCTTAGGTAAGTTTCCATCTTCTTCAGAGAGCTACTAACTTACGGTGAATAATGTGAATTATTATCAACTAGTTTTTAAAGAAGAGGAGTTTATTGATCTTGCAACTACAAAAAATGAGATTAATACTCCTGATAATCCTGATTATAAGAAAATTATTAGTGGTGGCAGGTTTGACAACTGGAATACGGTAGATTTTATTATTGACAAAGGTAGTTTTGTTGATTATCAAGCAAATATAGAATATTGGCATCTTTGTTCTAATAAGATGAAATCCATTATAGACAGCCTAAAACATAAAGATGATGATATTCAATGGCTTAGTGTAAAGCTATTTAACAGCTACGGCGATAATAAGGATTATTATGCCCTCCACCTTGTTAAGCAACTTAACATACTAGATGAGGCTAAAACAAGGTTTGCTGGTAAAGCAAAAAATATTGTTATTAAACCCCATCTTAAACAAGCTAATATTGCAAATAGCAAGGTATTTACTTTTGATAAGAGTCTTGGTGTTGCAGTAATTCTATCAGAAGATATTAAAGATGCACTAAACAATGTAAAATGTATAGGAATAGACTTTATAAAGCTTGATACAACATAAAATTATATCTATTTTTTATTAGACTGCTCTATTGACTTTTTAAATCTTTTCATGGGAAATAACCATATATTTTTTAAACTGTTATTATTATTAAAAAAGACTTTAAACATTTCTTTTTTCTTTTCATCAACTTTGCTTACTAACTGCCCTGTATCAATATTAACCTTAATGAACTCATTACCCCTATACAAAGTTATGTTAGACCCTTTAACAAGTACGGTTATACTATTAGCGTGAGAAGAGGCACCTTGATTTAATGGTGAAACCGTACTATAGCCTCCTATTGTACTTTTAGCCTTAGAAAAGTTGTTACCTAATACGACTGGAGACTCTTTAATACTATCTGTATTTTTACTAGCAATATCCTTTTCATTATATTCATAAAAATATAATTTAACTCCAAGAAAAATAATAAACATAGCAGAAGCACTTACCATTGCATAGGACAACTTTGTAAAAAAGCCTCTATCAACTAGTCTACTAAACCAGTTTTCTTTATTCTGGTAATCATAAATCTTATTCTTTAGATCGTTAGTAAAGTTTGGAGAAAGTAAACTATTAGATTTAGTTGAGTTAGTTATTTCTTTTAACTCCTTAAGCTTTTGATATTGCTCTTTAAACCATGAGTTTTTTTCTAATAGTTTAATAGCTTTAAGTCTTTCTTTTGTGGATAATTCATTATCTAATAGACCTGATAATAATTTGTAGTACTTATTTTTTTTCATAACTATCACCTTGATTTAGTAAATTATGTTTTTCTTTATATAACATAGTTCACATTTTTTTTTAAAAATTTAATAATCCCTCCAAACGCTGTTTTAACTTTATTCTCCCTCTACTCAGCCTTGATTGAACTGTTCCAATAGAAATATTAAGCACCTTAGCTACATCTTTATATGACAATTCCTCTATATCACATAATAGTATAACATCTTTATACTTAGTAGACAAGTTATTAATCTCTTGATTAACAATCTCCTTTACTTCTTTTTTTTCAAATATCTTTTCAGGAGTATTAGTTTCTTTTATTTTATCCTTAAAAGACTTATCATCAAATTCATTCTTCAAGTCCGTTTTTCTTCTATTTCTGTTCCTAACCTCATTATATGAAAGGTTTAGTGCAATTCTATATATATAAGTAGAAAACTTAGCTTTTATTTTATACCTTTCTCTGCTCCTATAAACCCTAATAAATACTTCTTGGGTTATCTCTTCGCTTCTTTCTTTATCGTGTATATACTTATATACATAGTTAAAAAGCCTTATATTATACCTGTTTATTATTTCAGTAAAGGCCTCTTCATTGCCTTCTCTAAACGAAAGCATTAGAAATTCATCACTTTCTTCTTTCAAGTTCTGGTTCAAGTCAGCCCTCTTATACAAGTTGAATAACACATGAAAAGAGGAATTGTTCCATTTGTTTTATTAAATAACTTCAAAGTATTACCTTAAATATAAACTTTTAAATAACTCTATACCTTATTGTTAAACAAAAGGCTTAAATATTACTACATATCTAACCGAACATTATTAGCATATACTAACTAATATTTCTAGATTTGTCAATCACCTATCCATAAAAATTAGCCAAATAGCTTTATTATAGTAAATAATAAAATAACTTTATACTTATTTGCCTGTCATATTTATTCTGGTATATTATGGCACATTATAATACTATTGCCAAGTTATAATATATTTTATATTTTTATAGTATAAACTAGCTTAATTATGCTAATAAAATAACAATATTTAGCATAACTTATTTTAAATTAAATAAACTTTATTTGCGGTAAAAATGAGTAGTTCTTTTGGGGATATATTTAAAATAACTACATGGGGTGAGTCTCATGGTAAAGGCGTTGGAGTAATTGTTGATGGATGTCCTCCTAAAATATCTTTATCAGAAAAAGATATACAAACTGAATTAGATAAAAGAAAACCAGGGCAAAGTAATATTAGCACTCCAAGAAAAGAAGACGATAAAGTAGAAATACTATCAGGGGTTTTTAACGGCAAAACTACAGGAACTCCCATTTCTATGATGGTATTTAATAAAGATCAACGTCCTAAAAACTACGATCATATTAAAAACGTATTCAGGCCAGGCCATGCCGACTTTACTTATTTTATAAAATATGGTATTAGGGATTACAGAGGTGGCGGTCGATCTTCTGGAAGAGAGACTATCGCAAGAGTAGCAGGGGGTGCCGTTGCTAAAAAGGTTTTGGACAATATAGGCATTAAAATTATTGCATATACAAAGTCAATTGGGAATGTTAAATCAAATAAAAATCCTATAAATATTGACTCAAAAGCTAATATTAATATCGATTATAATCAAATTAACTTTATTGATAGCAATCCTGTTAGAACCAATGATATAAATACAGCTAAAAAAATGGAAAACCTTATTCTTAATGTAAAAAAAGATAATACCTCTATTGGGGGTATTGTAGAGGCTTTAGCCTTAAATGTCCCTCCAGGAATCGGAGAACCCGTGTTTGATAAACTCGATGCAGATATTGCCAAAGCAATAATGAGTATTGGATCAGTAAAAGGTATTGAAATAGGGGACGGCTTTAACCTATCCAAACTTAGAGGCGAGGAATCTAATGATTGCTTTTTTAATGTAGGTGGTAGGATAGTTACTAATACTAATCGCTGTGGAGGTGTGTTAGGGGGAATATCTAATGGTATGCCCATTATAATAAGAGCCGCTATAAAGCCTACTCCATCTATTGGCATAGAACAGCATAGCGTAAACCTTAAAGGAGAAAAAATTATGCTTTCTACAAAAGGAAGACATGACCCTTGTATTGTACCAAGAATTATACCTGTGATAGAGAGTATGATGGCTTTGGTAATATGCGATCACTACCTAAAACATAAAAAAATGATCTAAACTTTTAATAAATGTTTCATAATGACCCTATCTATTTAAAAATATTTATTTTTTTAATAAAAAGGCTCATTTTTGCCCACTTCTTAATTTAGTTTAACTCATTTAGTTTTTATTAAAAAACTACTAACTCATTACAATAAAAGTAAATGCCGTATAAAAATAATAAATTTAAACTTTGGCATATATATTGCTATAGAACATTTTTATTGATTATGTGTTTATTATCATGAGGAATTGCAATTTTAAAAAAAATTAATATAGAGTAGATAAAAGGTGTGATGATGAAAAAAGAAGTTAATAACAAAAAACCAAAAAAGTGGGAGAACTTTCTCGAATCTAATTCGCTAAAAACATATATTCAAGAAATAGATCAATATAAGGTTCTTACTAAAGAAGAAGAAGATAAACTGGCTAAAAGAATGGCTAGTAATAACGATCAAGAAGCTAGAGAAAAACTAATTGCTTCAAACCTTCGATTCGTTGTTAGCATCGCTAAAAATTACTTAAACAAAGGTATACCGTTTTTAGACCTGATAAACGAAGGTAATATGGGACTAATTTTAGCCTGTGATAAATTTGACTATACTAAAGGTTATAGGTTTATATCCTATGCTGTATGGTGGATTAGACAATATATTGCTAAAGCATTTGCTGAACAGGTTGGCTTAATTAGACTGCCTATGAATAGAGCACTACAGCATTTTAAGATTAAAAATCTTATTAATGACAATGACTATAATAATCAGGAAGGTTTAAGCAATACTGATATTGCTTCTAAATTGGATATGAAAAAAGATGAGGTGGATACAATAATTACCGCTACTAAAAAATACGTATCCATTGATGCCCCCGTAAACAATGATACTAGTGATAGAAAAACTATATTCCTAGAAGATGTTCTACTCGATACTAAAAATAAGTTGCCAGAAGATGAAGTTTTAGACAAACATTTAAAAGAAACTATTAATAATACTCTAAAAATCTTATCCGATAAAGAAAGAATAATTATTAGACATCGCTTTGGACTAAATGGTGCAGAACTTTTATCCCTTAGCGAAATAGGTAGAAAGTTTAACGTAACAAAAGAAAGGATAAGACAAATTGAAAAAAGAGCTATTAAAAAGCTAAAACAACCATCTGTCAACCATCATCTAAAGACTTTTATGGCGGCCTGAAATCAGGCTTAACTGTTACTTAATAATACCAGTTAATATAAAAGTATATTAGCTGGTAAACTATATATTACTAAACTAATATTTTATCTAGTTGATTTTTTATTAATTATTATTAATATAATAAATAGAGCAAAATGCTAAATCCATAAGCCAATAAAATGAGTTAAGGATTTTATTTATGTCTCTTTCTGAACTAGACAAAAAAAAGCTTTATGATTTATTAATCAACGTAGGATTTGAAGGCTTCGACCCTCGTCCAAATCTTGATTTATTTAACAGCCTAAAGCCGTCTAATAAACTTGATCCTGAGATAGAGAAACTCCTTAACAATAACCTTCATAAAGATAAGCCTATAAATAACTCCACTAATAATAAAACCTCATCCAATAAACTTGATCCCGAAATCGAGGAATTACTTAATAGTCAGTATAAAAAAAAAGATATTAATTGATAACAAAATACTATTCACTTTTTAACTATCTAATATAAATCCTAATACTCAAAAAGCTTTTTATTATATTTATTAGAACGCTTGATAACATTATGATAGAAATCGGACTAACTAAACTAATAACTAATACTAAAAATAACAAAAGAATTGGACTATTATGCCATCCCGCCTCCATAAATAAAGATTATATCCATACCGTTGATATACTACTAAAACATAATACAAAACTAACTACTATACTATCCCCACAACACGGCCTTAAAGGTGAAAAACAGGATAATATGATAGAATCTCCCCACCATATAGATCCCATTACTAAACTAGCAGTTTATAGCCTGTATAGTGAAACCAGAACACCTATGCAGTATATGCTTGATAATATTGACGTCCTTGTTATAGACCTCCAGGATATTGGAACAAGGGTATATACATTTATATCCACTATGGCACTGTCTATGAAGGCTTGTAAAAAGTATAACAAAGAAGTTATTGTTTTAGACAGGCCTAACCCCATTAATGCTATATCCGTAGAAGGCAACGTTCTAAACCCTAACCTTATGTCTTTCGTTGGCATACACACCATACCTATGAGACACGGAATGACCATTGCTGAACTTGCATTAATGTTTAATCACGAGTCCAACATTAACTGTAAATTAAAAGTGATTAAAATGACTAACTATGATAGAGCTATGTGGTTTGATAATACCGACTTACCTTGGATATATCCATCACCAAATATACCAAAACTAGATAGTGCATTAGTATACCCAGGTACAGTCTTAATAGAAGGTACAAAAATATCCGAAGGCAGAGGTACCACTATGCCCTTTGAGCTTATTGGTGCACCATATATAAATCCATATAAACTAAAAGCTCTTTTGGACTCATACGGTCTTTTGGGAGTATATTTTAGACCCGTTTATTTTGAACCATGCTTCCATAAGTTCTCTAATGAGGTATGTGGTGGTATACAGCTCCACATTACAAATAGAGATACCTTTAAACCATACCTAACTGGATTATCAATAATTAAAGCTGTTAAAAACCTCTATCCCAAAAAAGATTTATGGAAAAACCCTCCATACGAATATGAATATGAAAAACTGCCCATTGACCTGCTAATAGGCGATAAGGATATTAGAAAGGCCTTAAGCTCAAACTTAAGTATTAAATCCATTGAGGCTAAATGGCAAACAAAATTAAATAACTTTTTAGAAATAAGAAAAAAGTATTTGCTATATTCTTAAATATAAACTATACTTAACATTGACTAATATTAAAAAACTTTATAAATACAAATATTAACAATTTATAGCCTTAAAAAGGCAAACCTAAATATGCCTTTTAAGCAAACTAAACAAACTAATAGGGAGAGACTAATGTCTGAAAAAGAAAAAACTAATATTGGTATTATATTCTCAGGGGGTCCTGCTCCTGCCGCTAATGCTGTTATATCATCAGTTGCCCTTAGCTTTTTGGATAACGGATTTAAGGTCTTTGGTCTTTATAACGGCTACAAGCACTTAGAAGGCTTTGATAAAGATAACCCTGCACTAATCAAAGATAAACACTATGTAGAGCTAACTAGAGCTATTGGCAGCTATAGGAATAAACAAGGTATTATAATCGGTACTGCAAGAGTTAATCCAGGTAAGGACATTAAAAATCCTGATGACCTAAAAGACAATAATAAAACAAAAAAACTTAATAACGTTATAAAAGCTTTAAAATTCTTGAATGTCGGACTTTTAATATCCATTGGCGGTGATGATACCCTAAGAACTGCTAATCTACTTTATAACTTAGGTATGCCGGTAATACACATACCAAAAACCATTGACAACGATTATTATGGTATACCCTGGACATTCGGATTTTGGACTAGTGTTAATGTTGCTCAAAAAATTATTCTTAATTTAAAGTCTGATGCAGAGGCAACAGGTTCTTATTTTGTGGCTGAGGTCATGGGGCGTAAAGCTGGATGGCTAACTTATGCGGCTGGTATTGCTGGAGAAGCTATTAAAATGATAGCCCTTGAAGATTTACCCGAGGGTAACGGGGATATAAATATAGATAATATTTGCAATGATATTGTTGACAGCATTATTAAAAGAGAAAAAGATGGACTAAAATATGGGGTCATTTGTATAGCTGAGGGTCTAGTTGATAGACTCCCTGATTATTTACGTCCTCAAGAAAAGGATCCATTTGGACACACTATTTTAGCTAAGGCAGAAATAGGAAAAGTTATTGCTAATGGTATAACTCGTTTTTATCAAGAAAAAACTGGTAATCCTCTTAAGGTTATCTCGAAACAAGTGGGATATGAAACTAGAACCGCACCTCCTATAAGTTATGATGTTTTATTGGGTAGTGTTTTAGGTTACGGTGCATTTAAACTTATGGATAACAATAAAATAGGTCACATGGTAAGCGTAGAGGATAACTTAAATGTTATTGGAATACCTTTTGAAGAACTAATTAATCCTACTACTCTTAAGGCAAGAGTACGTCCTGTGCCTAAAGATGGAGACTTTTATCACTTAAAAAAAGCCTTAACATATAGGCATATTGAAAAATAATATTTAGTATAAAAAAACTCTTACTGTTACTCTTTTTTGTAATTACAGCTATTAAATTGGAACTTATAGTAATCTTATGGGTTAACCTAAATATGATAGATACTAAAATTGAGTGTGTTGGTACTCCTAATGTTGATTCACCCATTGAAAGTCAATTATTTACAGACGATGGGGAGAGAATATTATACAATATATTTGCCAAAGACATAATAGCCTTAGTTAAACAAGGAAAAGATATTCCTTCTTTCGAAAAAGCTGGTGCTAGACAAAAAATACTTTATAATGCCAGTAAAACTAAAGCCGCTATAGTAAGCTGTGGTGGGCTTTGTCCGGGGATTAACAATGTTATCAGAACTCTGGTAATACAATTATATTATGTCTATGGAGTTAAAAATATATTAGGCTTTCGTTATGGCTATCAAGGACTTAATCCAAAATATGGACATAAGCCTTTAAAACTCGTTCCTAACATAGTAAAAGATATTAATAAACTTGGAGGCTCATTCTTAGGCTCATCAAGGGGTAAACAGCCTATTAACATAATAGTAGACTATTTAGAAGAGTTAAAAATAGGCTGTCTATTTACCATTGGTGGCGATGGAACCCTTAGAGGAGCTAGCTCTATCGCAAATGAAGTAAAAAAAAGAAACTTAAACATTAGTGTAATTGGTATACCAAAAACTATAGATAATGATATATCCTATGTAGCTAGAAGTTTTGGCTTTGAGACTGCCTTTTCTGCTGCTGCTGAGTCTATTGCAAGTGCCCATGCTGAGGCCATTGGTGCCCCTAATGGAATTGGACTGGTAAAACTCATGGGAAGACACTCTGGATTTATTGCCTCTAATGCGGCTCTTGCATTAAAAGAGGTTAATTATGTACTAATACCAGAGGTAGACTTTGATATTGAAGGAAATAACGGACTATTAACAACTATAAAAAAACGCTTGGATGAAAAAGATCATGCTGTTATCGTTGTTGCTGAAGGTGCTGGACAAAAATATGTAGAGGATAGGTCAATGGGCAGTGATCCATCTGGTAATATAAAACTCGGTGATATTGGACTATATTTAAAAAAAGAAATTACTAATTATTTTAAGTCTATAAATTATGAGATAAACCTTAAGTATATTGACCCTAGTTATATAATACGTTCTGTTCCAGCTAATCCTAATGATAGTGCTTTTTGCGGCTTCCTTGCTCAAAATGCAGTACACGCCGCAATGGCTGGTAAAACTAATATGATAGTAGGCGTATGGAATAATATGTTTGTCCATTTACCAATACCCCTTGTTACCTCTAAACGAAAACAGGTAGATCCAAAAGGTGCATTATGGCAGAGTATTCTTGAAAGCAACGGACAGCCTTCTTTAAAAAACTAAAACTACTAGACTATTTCTCTGTTTTGTAAGGATCAAGGGATAAAGTAATAATTATTTCTGTTCCAACGCCTTCCTCGCTATTAATTTTTATATCCCCTTTATGCTCATCTACTATCTTTTTGACTATAGCCATGCCAAGACCAATACCATCAGCCTTACCATAAGTAGAAAAAGGAATCATAACTTTATCATAAATATGTTTAGAAATACCATATCCATTATCCTTAAAGTGCATCCTAAAACTATTAAGAGTTTTATACATACGAATCTCAAAAAGTCCACCTTTGTCCATGGCAACATCTGCATTGGATGCAATATTATAAATTAGACGTCTTATCTTATCCCTATCAAAAGTAACAATATCTTCATTTTGTATGTCAATTTTAAGGTTAATTTGCTTTTTCTGAAATAACTGTTTAATAAGAGGGGTTATTTCCTCTATAAAATCACCTATTCTACAAGTCTCTAAATTAATTTTGTATTCGCCTCTTGCAAAGTGAAGAACCTCTTCAGTCATCTTAATCAGCCTATTAATTTCTCTGTCAATAATTGAAAAATAATGCTTAAATCTATCATCATCAGACCTCTTATTCATAATCTGTAAGTATGCAGTAATAATAGAGATAGGATTTTTTATATCGTGTATAATAGAACTAGTCATATTCCCAATTAAAGATAGATTTTCTTTTTGTTTATTTTCTCGTTCTAAAAGCACCTTTTCACTAATATCATCAATTAATATGTTATAGCCATAATCCTCTTCTGTTTTAGATTTAAGCTCTGATGCTCTTATATTAAAAAAACGAGTCTCATTATTATAAGAAATCTCAACATTATCTATTTTAGCACTACCATTATTTTTAAGGTCTTCTAAAAAAGATTCAAGCTCACTAAAAAATAATACCTCGTCAATAATTATCTTACCATTTAGCCCCTTAGTAAATGGATTAAGAATAGTCTCAGCAACCCTGTTCATCATAGTAACTCTAAAATTACCATCAAGAACAATAAGCCCAGAGGATATATTTTTTATAATGTTTTCGTTATATTGCCTTAATAACCTATTCCACTCATAAAGCTGTGCTTGTTCAACAGCAATAGCAGATAACTTTGATATAATTTCTAAAAAGTTCTCATCCCTTTTATTAAACTTGCCGTCCTTTTTGTTCAGAACCTCAATAACACCAACTAAATCATGGCTTATGTTCAAAAGAGGACAAGCTAATAATGTTTTAGTTTTATATCCAGTTGACTCATCAATATGAGAGCTAAAATGCTCATTATCATAGGCATCCCTAATGTTCATAATAGATTTATTCTTAGCCACTAACCCAGCTATACCCTCTCCTAGCTTAAGACGAATAATATCTATCTCAAGTCCATGGGCAACCTTAGACCACAACAACTGCTTAATTGGATCATATATAAAAATACTACACCTATCAGCATTTAACAAAGAAATTGTCTCATTGCTAATAGTCTTTAAAATACTATCAATACCATAAATACTAGTAAGGTTATTAGATAACTGTAAAAGTTCAATGTTATTAATAGCCTTATCCTTTTTATCAAACATAAAGTCTTACCATTACTCTCTATTTGAAGTGTATCCAGTCATCTCAACATAACCTTGTCCACTTACTTGCTTAGCCCCAACTTTACCAAAAATATTCGTTGCACCTTCCCAATAAATAACCCTAGTACTCCTATAAGTGTTAAGCTCCTGATTTTTAAAATATGGACTAATATTTAGCTTAATCTTAGAGCCTAAAATAGATAGCTCCCACTTAATAGGGTATACAGCCTTAGTAGATGGACTCTGCCAATATTCTAATTCCTTTATATATATATCACTAAAGCCTAAATGCCTTTTACGACCATCACTATAAACAATTGTACCACTTAAAGTCCCTTTGTTCTCCTTATCCCTAATCTTATAGATCATTATATCCATACCATTACTAAGCTGAATACTAAACCAATCCCAACCTAACTTAGCAAAAGCAAAATACTTTCTATTATTCATCCACTCATGATCCATCCAGCTAAGACCAGAGCAACTAAAAGCCTTACCATCAATTATAATCTCACCAATAGTTTTTAAGCGGGATATAGAGTAGTAATAAGAAAAGTTATCTGGCTCTTTCCCCTTTTTACTAACCCCATCAATACCATGAACTACAGGCTCTTTCAGAGGGTATAGGCTAAGGTTAAGCTTAAAGCCTTTACTATTGGCAAATAACTTATGCCGCTTATTAGTGATAACAGTTTTCCAGTCTTCATTCCAAATAGTATAAGAGCTATTAATCTTATCTACACCTGCAATATCACCAATAGGCCTATTTATCTTTTCATCATAATAAAAACGCTTTTTTGTAATATCAGAAATTGCAAAATGAGCTAAGTAAATAGGTTTAGCCTTCCAGCCTTTTGGGTGTTTAACTAAAGACTCTGGCCACTCTACTTTAAAAAAAGTTAACTCATATCCATATCTATGCCCATTAACGGTTTTTAAATGTCCAGTATAATACCACCATTCAGTCTGATATTGTGGATGTGCATTATGATCATAAGGAAAGTTATAACTATATTTTCCTGTATCCAAAACCGACATAAACGGCAATACATGGAGAAATAAAATAAATGATAGCATAATTATCTGGTCTTTAAACCTTCCCAATCCTTAAGAAACTTATCAATGCCAATATCAGTAAGAGGATGACTAAATAACTGCTTTATAACTTTATATGGAACGGTTGCAATATGACAACCACTAATGGCAGATTCATATACATGAAGAGGATGCCTTATGCTTGCGGCAATAACCTTTGTACTAAAAGAATAATTATGATAAACATCTACAATATCTCTAATAAGCTGGATTCCATAATAACTAAGGTCATCTATACGTCCAATAAATGGACTAACAAAACTAGCCCCAACTTTAGCCGCCAATAAAGCCTGACTAACCGAAAAACATAAGGTAACATTAGTTTTAATATTATCTTTACTTAACTTAGAAGTAGCCTTAATCCCTTGCTCAGTAAGAGGCACCTTAACAACTATATTCTCATGGATACTAGCTAGGTCATAAGCCTCTTTTATCATACCCTCAGAATCACTGCTTATAACCTCAGCACTAATAGGACCATCAACTATTCTTACTATTTCTTTTACTACGAGTTTAAAGTCCCTATTTTCTTTTGCTATAAGGGATGGGTTAGTAGTAACTCCATCAATTATCCCAAGATCATTTATCTCTCTAATTTCGTCTATATTAGCCGTATCTAAAAATAGTTTCATTTACTAACCCCTAAACAAAAACTCTTAAACCTTGTTTTATATAATAACTTACTCTAAATTTAAAAGTCCAAATAAGAAAGAAAATATATTGTATTTTTTGTTAAGTAAAATATATAAAAGTAAGACTTAACTTTTCTATTATCAAGAATCAGTCAAGAGATGTGCCATGCTTCATAACGCCGTTATTGTCTATACAAACAGCATAAGTACCATCCCTCTCACAAGTAGTATCCCCAAGACGCTCTTCAATCTTTACCTCTTTTCCTTCTCGCTTGCACACAGGGCAAAGGCCATCTCCACTTAAAAAAGACATCTTTAAAGCAAAACTATCTTGTTTATCAGTCTGATTAACAATTGGTTTATAATATAAGCAACTATCTGCCATATAAAACTCCTAATTAGCTTTCAAAATCTTTATAGCCTGGTCTTTCAGGGTTCCGATAAGCAATATTGGGTATCTCATTAGTACCCTTAAGTAAAATATTCCTACAATCCCTACAATAATTCTCACAACACTGAGTAGTAACGCCTATTTTTCGTACTTTTTTCTTAAGAACCTTCTTTTTAGCACTTTTCATCACTACAACCCTTAAAAACCTCTACAAAGATAGCTAAAATATAATATACTTTCTACTACTTATTAAAAAAGTTATTAAATCCTAAAATATAACATATTAAATATGATAATAATTTATGTCTTAACCAAATTCTTTTTTAAAAAACATAAAAAAAGCATAATAAAATAGGCCTTATTAGCTAATGTTTAAAAAGTTATAAACCATAAACAAAAACTAAAAGACCTATTTAATCTTATAAAAATAATACCTTAAAAGCTATATCATATCAATATAGCCGCATGGACACTCTTCAGCACACTTCTTACAACCAATACACTGCTCCATCTTATAAAAATCGTAGTGCTGACCCTTAGGCAACTTCTCAATAACCCCATCCTGACAATAACTCCAACAGTTATCGCAGTCAAAACACATTCCACAACTAAAACATCGCTTAGTCTCTTCTAAAAACTCATCAGGACTTAGAGTAAAGTTAACCTCATTAAAAGTACCCAGCCTATCTTCTAAAGATATACTATTATATTCATGACGTGGTTTTTCACTATAGTAGCGGGTATTAAGCTTATCATAGCTTACAACCTCCATCTTATTATCATCTGATGGTTTAGTACCCCTAATATAATGATGAATGTTCTCAGCCGCCATTCTACCATGACCAATAGCAGTGGTAACTAACATTAACTCAATAACATCACCCCCAGCAAAAACACTATCCACATTAGTCATACGCTGATCATTAACCCTAACCCAATCTTTTCCATGCTTAAACTGCTCAAATCCAGTAAAATCAGGCTCCTGACTAATAGCCGCAATAACAGTACTAGCCTCAATAACAAACTCAGACCCCTTAATAGGTACAGGACGTCTACGACCAGATGAGTCAGGCTCACCAAGCTCCATACGTAAACAATTCATACCAGTAGCTTTATCACCCTCTTTAACAAAAGAAATAGGAGCAGTCAAAAGTTCAAGCTTAACACCTTCTTTCTCAGCCTCATCTATCTCATGAGCTATAGCAGGCATTTCAGCCTTACCACGCCGATAAACAATACTAACATCAGCACCTAGCCGCCTACAAGTTCTGGCACAGTCAATGGCACTATCACCACCTCCCACTATCAAAACCTTATCACCAACCTCAATGGTCTCCCCAGCATTAAACCTATTTAAAAAGTCTGCACCAGAGTATACATTAGGGGCATCCTCACCCTCTACGCCTAACTCATAGCCAACATGAGCACCAATACCAAGAAAAAATGCCTTATACTCTTTCTTAAGCTCATCTATACTTATATCCTTACCAATCTTAGTGTTATACCGCATCTCTACACCAAGATCAACTATCTTTTGAACCTCAGCATCCAAAACATCCCGAGGCAACCTATATGACGGTATCCCATACCTAAGCATACCCCCAGACTCAGCAAACTGCTCAAACACAGTTACAGAATATCCCATTTTAGCCAACTGATAGGCACAACTCATACCACCAGGACCAGAGCCAATAACAGCTACCTTCTCTGAATACTTTTCATTAGGCTTTGTATATTCTAAATTGTTTTTAATTCCAAAATCACCAATATAACGCTCAACATTGTTAATAGCCACTGGTGTGTCAAATTGAGCCCTATTACAACCAGTCTCACAAGGATGAGGACATACCCTACCACAAACTGAAGGAAATGGGTTTTTAGCAGTTAAAATATGCCAAGCATCTTTAGTAGCCTGATCTAAGGTTAGCCCATACTCATCCTTCTGTGCAACAGTAGTTAAATAACTCCTAATTGTCTCACTACTAGGACAAGCAACATTACACGGTGGTATTTTCTTAGTATACTTTGGTCTTAAACTAGAGACCTGAGTAGACCCTGCACCCGATGCAGCAAAACTCCTTTTAGCTTTCTTAGCTACCTTTTTCTTTTTCTTAATAGCCATTTATCCTCCTAACTTAGTATTGTCTATTTAAAATTGACGTAAATCGCCTTTTAAAATTTAATCTATTTATAATATCCAAACTTTGACCCTAAGCCATTCAAAATACCTTAATACTATTATTAAATAATTGCTCAGTAAATAATATACAAATAAACCACAGTCTAAACAAAACAATAAAAACTAATATAACATATTAAAAAGGCACCCAATAAAAAGGATGCCTAATTAATAAACTAATTCTCAGCCCCTTCTTTTCGTGGAAGCTCTACCGAACTACCACCAAAATAACCATATATACACTTTCCGCCGTCAATAAGGGTCTTAAGAGCAGCTTTGCAATCCTTTTTTGATACCTGATCACCGTACTGCTTAATAATAGACTTGGTTAAATCGCCAGGCTTTAACTTTTTCTTTCCAGCAGCGTCAGACACAAGCTTATACATATCATCAGCTATCTGTTCAATAGAAACACTCATAACACCTCCAACTAAAATCTAACGTGAGTCGAGTTATTATAACTCCTAATAGGTCCTTTAAAATCATCAATATGATATTTTGTAAACTCAAATCCAGTTAGTTTGAAAAACTTAGACCAACCAACTCGCTCTATCCACTCACCAATACGCTCCCAATTTCTGGCATTCTCAGCATAAACCTCAATAATCTTTTTAACAGCCGCAGATACCCCAGGCCACCTTGGAGGCTCATTTTCAATATATGCAACAGCTAACTTAGAAAACTTAGGTGCAGACCTTGCATTAGAGACCTTTCCACCAACCCAAATTGATACTCCATCATTAAGCGAGTTAGCAATAGGCATAGACGGACAAGTTGTATAACAATTACCACAATACATACACTTTTCCTCAATTACCTCTACAGAAGGCTTGCCATCCACAGATGTAGGCCTAATAGCCGCAGTAGGACATGATGCTACAGTAGTAGGTATTTCACATTTGTTCTTTAAATCCCCATGATTAATAGTAGGAGGGCGTCTGTGTATACCAAGAATAGCTATATCAGAACAATGAACAGCTCCACACATATTTAAACAACATGCAAGAGCTATTTTTACCCTGTGAGGCAAGGTCATAGTAACAAAATAGTCATAAATCTCATCCATAACAGACTTGACAACCCCAGAGGCATCTGTAGCCGCAGTATGACAATGTACCCAACCTTGAGTATGTACAATACTAGACACAGAATTACCAGTTCCACCAGCTGGAAAATCATAAGAACTAGCATCCTTTATTATAAGGTCTATATTCTCTTTTTTATCAGTCATAAACTCAACATTACTTCTACTGGTAAACCTTAAATACCCATCACAATATTTATTAGCAGTCTGACAAAGCTTACGAATCTTATCAGTAGTTATTAGCCTAGGTGAGCCAACCCTTACTGTAT
The DNA here is from genome assembly GCA_965208615.1 of Spirochaetota bacterium. GTDB lineage: Bacteria > Spirochaetota > UBA6919 > UBA6919 > CBDBPB01 > CBDBPB01. The sequence continues at coordinate 298,905 of CBDBPB010000007.1, read as the reverse complement.
AGATAGAGTCGCCATTTTCAGCAACGTGTACTAAAACTCCAGGCTTTAAAATCTCATGATACTTCCACTTACCATAATTATTCTTTATAACAGGATGAAGAAACTTCTCATAACTTGGTGGTCCTATATCAGTTTCTCTTTTTGGCATAGCCATAATCTATTCCTCCTAAATCAGTTAGTATAATTTTTAGCTTATAGTAAATAACTTTTTATCTACCATAAAATAGATTTATATTGTAAATCATTATTAACATCATAAATTAAAAACTAAAATATATTATTCTTCATCTTCTTCGTCTTCATCACCCTCTTCAAAATACTCCTCATAAAATATATATGGATTGTCCCTTGGAGCTGTAATCTGCTCTGGTATAGGCTCAACCCCAATTTCCTCAAGGAAGCTACCAAGACCAATTCTTTGAATAAACTCCCCAATACGCTCTCTATTCATACCATGTTCTTCCCAAAACTCTTGTATTTTGTCAATTAAGTCAATAAGCTCCTCATAAGGCGGCTCAATCTTCATAAAAGGTATTATCATAGATGACAATAATGCACCCTCTACAATTGGAGCCTTAGCCCCTACCAATATAGATGCCCCAGTATCAGTACCAGGTCTAAGAGCCTTTGGCATTACATTTAAACAATGCATACACTTAACACAATCAGAATTATCAATGATCATTTCCTTGCCCTTTAGAGTAATACATTTTGTAGGACAAAGCATAAGTACATCACTAACAACATCCATCCCGCCATCTATATAATTAGCCACCTCAGCTTGGTCAATGCGGATACTATCTCTCCATGTACCAATAACAGTAAGGTCAGACCGTGCAGCAGCGGCAACGCAATCATTAGGACAACCAGAAAACTTAAATTTAAACTTATATGGCCATACAGGTCTGTGAATCTCATCTTGATAGTTCTGTGTTAACTCATAAGTAACATTTAATGTATCAAATAAAGAAAACTGACACTTAGCAGGTCCCACACAACAAGATGGAGTTCTTGTAGCAGAACCAGAACCACCTAAGTCCCATCCATTTTCTGTTAACTCAGTAAAACAGTTTTCTAAATGCTCAGTTTTAGTTCCAAGAAAAATAACGTCACCAGTAGTCCCGTGCATGTTTGTCATACCAGAACCATATTTATCCCAAATATCACACAGCTTAGTAAGAGCCTCAGTAGTATAAAACCACCCCGATGGTTGATTAATCCTTAAAGTGTGAAAATGAGCTACATTAGGGAATTTATCAGGTACATCAGAATACCTGCCAATAACACCAGAACCATAACCCATGACTCCAACAAGTCCACCATGCTTCCAATGCCCAACATTATCACTATAGGATAATTCAAGCTGACCCAATAAATCTTTTACCATAGGTTGCTTATCAGAAACACTTTTAAGATCCTTGACAAAGCTAGGCCATCGCCCATCTAATAACTCATCTAAAAGCGGTGTTTTTAAATCATCTGCCATATTATCACTTCTCCTTAAAATAGTTATTTTAACTTTGCTAAAATATTAATAGCTAATTTATTTATCTCTAAAGAAATAATCTGTCTATCTAAATAGAGATTAAATTTAGTACAATCTTTTTTCAAAAGCAAAAGAATGTTTAAAATATCCTTATTATCACTTGCCTTTATAAATTGGCTAAGGGACTCTAATGCCCACAGTGCATGACCTCTAATATTACTATTCTCATCAGCTAAAAAGGGTATAACCAGTCCAACAACCTCTTTGGCTATGTTAGGATGGCTTTTAGCAAATCTAGCAATAGACCAAAGCACTCCCACTACAATATCCACATTACGATTTGGAGGTAATGACGTTTCGGGATCATCAATATAATGAAGAACTATCCTTATAACCTCATCCACAAGGGATAAGTCATGATAACCAATCTCAGCTAATACAACAGGAGCACCCCAATTCCTACATCCAGCCTCATCATTAAGAGTCCATGCCAAACGACTAACAGTCCGCCTAACTAAATCAGGACTAATAACACTTAGCTCACCAAAAGCACTTACCACCCTCCATCTTACCAGATAATCCCTATCATACAATAGCCTAGAAAGTATTTTTATTAGAGCGTTTCCATTTACAAAAGAAAGTTCTTTTATCGCCTCAATATTGTTTTCTAACAATAAAAACCGTAACTTACTTTTATTTATACCTTCTTTACTTAGAGCCACGCAAGAATCTTATCCTTTTCAACTAAGTCTACAAAACCTGAGTAGTCGGTCAACTCTACAAAATCCAAAGTATTAGATATACCCCTAGCTTTTAAGTCCTCAGATAAAACATAAATCTTACACTTTTTACTAAAATCCTTTAATATAGGCTCAACACTACTACCAGCCTGAGCACCAAGCACACCATCCTCATAAAGTAATACACTATCCCCCTCATTTATAAAGCCTAAACAACTCTCTAAACTGGTATTTGTATAAGGTGACTTATTAATTGTATGTAACAAAACCAATCCTCCTTTTAATTAGCAGTTCTAATAAGGTAGTAAAACATCCTGCTCACTCATCTTAGCCATAATCTCTTTGCGGCTCAAAAACTGAATAAGCTTAATTTCTTTTGGATTATCCTCATCTTCATCGTCCTCATAAACAAGATCAACAAGATCATCCTTAGTAAGCCCCCTGTCATTCATTGAATCAACATCTACATAGAGCTTATGTACATCATAATCCCCAAGAACATCATAAGTAGGTAAAAAACCCTTTATACCAATCCCACTAGTATCCTGGCCCTTTTTAAGTGCAAAAACACCATCATCAATAAATGCCATGGATATGTCCTGATCATAACTTGCAGTAATTAATACAACCTCTAAACCCTCATAAGAGTAAATAGTACCATGAGGAGCCTTTCTCATAACAAACATAAACTTCTTTCCGCTCATAAAATCTCCTTTTATATGTTAATCACCAAAAACTACAACTTTATCAGCATCAACCCCCATCTCAACCAACTGACCCAAACCAGATATTCTGGTATTAGGAGTTAAAATATCATCAACCATACCCCTACGCTTAGCCGCCGCTATACATGCAATAACATCAACTCCCTTTTCACCAATCTCAGACCACCGCTTTGCAATATGTCTATCGTCAGATGGTGGTTCCATAAGCTTTGTAACGTTTATAACTCCATCGTGATAGAAAAATACTCTAATAATCTCATGTCCCTTATCCATAGCGGCTTTTATAAAGTTATATGCACTATCAGACGCCTGGTGGTTATAAGGACCCTCATATATCAATACCCCTATCTTCATTATTCCTCCTAACAATAAGTTTCTATCTAACTATAATAATTAGCATTAAAAAGATATCTATAAGATTATATATTATAACAAATGGCTTTTAAAGAAAGTTCCTTATCTTATATTAAAAATGAAATAGGGGGATATTTTAATAGTATATTTATGGTAAGCTGTTATTTATTGCTCTATTAAACATAATAAAAAGCATTTTAAGAATAATTATATTGACATTATCTGCTAAAACTGGATATCTTATAATATTTACAATAGCCTATAGGATGCTATAGCGTAATACCCTAAATGTATTAGCCCCCTTAAAAAGGGGGTTAACATTATCAATTATTAATATTGATAGTAGTTTTAGCTAATAACCCTTTTATAAAGACTTTACATTGTCAGGGTCATTATCTTCAATTGTATTACCTTTGTTTACATAATTTAGTTCGGAATTAAAACTATATATTCCACCACCACCATAGTGAGCAGTATTACTTTTAATGGTACAGCCTGTAAACGTAGTAGTAGTACCATAGCTAATATATACTCCACCACCATAATATCTAGCAGTGTTATTTTCAAAGGTGCAGTTTTTCAATTCTACCCTAGAACCATCACCATTATGTATTCCGCCTCCATTACCATTAAGAGCTGTATTATTTTTAAAGATACAGTTTTCTAATTTTACATTAGAATCAGGACCATTATACATTCCACCACCATAATGTGCAGTATTATCCTTAAAAGTACAGTCTAGTAATGTTATGCTGGAGCCTCTACCATTATGCATGCCTCCCCCATATTGACCTTCATTATAACCATTAGTAATGGTAACTCCTTGTAGCTTTGCTGTAGTATTTATCACTCCATTTGGATGATAAAAAACGTGGTATACCTTCTCTCCACCAAGATCACCACTTAAAATAGTCTTATTAACCCTATAGTTACTATAGTTACCACCAGATCGAGGATAACCACCGTATACCTCTACATTATTACGCAAAGAAAAGTGTTTACCCTTATTAGTAACAACTCCACCTTTATTAGGCCAACCTGATGGAGTATAGGTTCCAGCGGCTACATAGACTTTAACCGTTTTTCCGGTTGCTTTTGATTCTTTATGAGCTTCCTCAATAGCTTTTTGTAAATCACTATAAGCAGTAGACCAAGATCTTCCATTTCCATTACTAACACCTAGTTTTACAAAAACTTTACCAGTAGAGTTACCAGTACCTCCATCATTATTTCCACCATTTCCACCATTTCCACCAGTACCTCCACCAGAGCCTCCACCAGTACCACCAGTACCACCAGTACCACCAGTACCACCAGTGCCTCCACCATTATCCATAGCAAGTTTACTAACACTATCCTGTTCGCATCCTATTAATAGAGATAGAGATAGTAATATAAAAAATATTTTTTTCATAATTCCCCCTATTATACATTTTAGCTTAATATGACAGTCTACAAGTGATCGGCATCTATATAGCTATATCATTTAAAAATAAAGCTGTTATAATATAATAAATTTCTATGAAAAGTCAAGCAGAAACGTATTTAAAATCTATTGCAAAGGATTATTAAATGGTTTTAGAGTTCGCAAGATGGGGAATAGCTATTTGTTATGGAGTGTTTTAGTTATGCTGTTGTAAAGAGGTTCTTAGTGGATTAGTTTTTATATTAGTTAGTTTAAGTGTTTTAACATATAAAGAATTATAGTTAATTCGCCTAAGCTTTACACATAACGTCAATATATAATATTTAAAGAATCCGCTCTATCCCTTTATGGAAAGGCAAATCCGTTATCACTTAATAAAGGTGTATAATTCTTAGTCTCAGTAAGGGATTCTTAATAGCTCTCGTAGTGATGACTACTTGCATAAAAAGTGATATTTTGTGTTCATTGCTAAGGCATTTAAACAGTACTTAAAGAGCATAGAAAGTTTAGCCCTGTAGAACAAGAATATAACTTTTTCATGAATATCTTAACTTTCCTGTTCCATAAAGAAATCTAAAATTCACTTGCCTTTACGTTATATGTCTTGCGTTTTACGTTCTATACCTTGTTATAAAGTCATAACTAAATTATCATAAAACGTCATCTTAATATATTTACCTATACAATAAAACAGCCTATACTTTTGAATAGCACTTAATCAAAATTAAAAACTTAAAAACTTAAAAACCTTTTACAATAATACCCACTAAAATCTATCATAAAATAGCCTAATCTATAACTAGACTAACTTTAAATAATACAATAAAACAGCCTATACTTTTGAATAGCACTTAATCAAAATTAAAAACTATAAACCCTTTTACAATAATACCCACTAAAATCTATCATAAAATAGCCTAATCTATAACTAGACTAACTTTAAATAATACAATAAAACGTCCTATACTTTTGAATAGCACTTAATCAAAATTAAAAACTTAAAAACTTAAAAACCTTTTACAATAATACCCACTAAAATCTATCATAAAATAGCCTAATCTATAACTAGACTAACTTTAAATAATACAATAAAACGTCCTATACTTTTGAATAGCACTTAATCAAAATTAAAAACTATAAACCCTTTTACAATAATACCCACTAAAATCTATCATAAAATAGCCTAATCTATAACTAGACTAACTTTAAATAATACAATAAAACGTCCTATACTTTTGAATAGCACTTAATCAAAATTAAAAACTTAAAAACTTAAAAACCTTTTACAATAATACCCACTAAAATCTATCATAAAATAGCCTAATCTATAACTAGACTAACTTTAAATAATACAATAAAACAGCCTATACTTTTGAATAGCACTTAATCAAAATTAAAAACTATAAACCCTTTTACAATAATACCCACTAAAATCTATCATAAAATAGCCTAATCTATAACTAGACTAACTTTAAATAATACAATAAAACGTCCTATACTTTTGAATAGCACTTAATCAAAATTAAAAACTTAAAAACTATAAACCCTTTTACAATAATACCCACTAAAATCTATCATAAAATAGCCTAATCTATAACTAGACTAACTTTAAATAATACAATAAAACGTCCTATACTTTTGAATAGCACTTAATCAAAATTAAAAACTTAAAAACTTAAAAACCTTTTACAATAATACCCACTAAAATCTATCATAAAATAGCCTAATCTATAACTAGACTAACTTTAAATAATACAATAAAACGTCCTATACTTTTGAATAGCACTTAATCAAAATTAAAAACTATAAACCCTTTTACAATAATACCCACTAAAATCTATCATAAAATAGCCTAATCTATAACTAGACTAACTTTAAATAATACAATAAAACGTCCTATACTTTTGAATAGCACTTAATCAAAATTAAAAACTTAAAAACTTAAAAACCTTTTACAATAATACCCACTAAAATCTATCATAAAATAGCCTAATCTATAACTAGACTAACTTTAAATAATACAATAAAACAGCCTATACTTTTGAATAGCACTTAATCAAAATTAAAAACTTAAAACCCTCTAATCTCTTTTCTCACAGATAAAATCACCTTATACAAAATAGTCAACACCAATGCACCAATTCCCCAAATACCAAGACTAACTAAAACCTCAACTAATGTAGGCCAATAATCAACAAACTTACCCGCAGGACTAGGATTAAACCCACCTATTACTAATCCAAAACCTTTATCTATCCACAGGGATATAAAAACCATTAAACATGCTATTCTAACTAAATTAAAGTTACTATTAAAAGATGGCGTAATTAATAATACCAAAGATCCAAGCCCCAATACGGCCGAAACCCACATAAGAGGCGAAATTAAACTAGCGTGAACATATAAATACTCAAATGGATGCTGATGAGACTCAATACCACTATAAAAAGCCGTAAATAACTCTAATCCTAAAAAAAATACATTAGCAATCATAGCATAAGTAACAATCTTACCCATAGCCTTAATAGGCTCTAACTTTAAATCACACTTGCTAAGCTTTTGTGTTATAAAAAGAAGTAAAACTAAAAGTGCAGGTCCAGCCGCAAATGCAGATGCCAAAAACCTTGCCGCCATAATAGCTGTAAGCCATAAATGCCTAACAGGTAAACCAGCATAAATAAAAGCTGTTACCGTGTGAATGCTAAATGCCACCGGAACTGATAAATATATTAGCGGCCTAACAAACTTTGGATAACTAATACCCTTTCTCTCTGCTCCTAAAGCAAACCAACCAATAATAATGTTTAAGAGTAAATATCCATTTAATGCTAAAAAATCCCAAAATAATATAGAATTAGTCCTCATGTAAATAACAACGTTTAGCATCCTCATAGGCTTTCCCATATCAGCAATAACAAATAATAGGCACATTATAACCGCAGGTATAGCTAAAAACTCTCCAAATATAACCAACCTACCAAATACCTTTGCATTATGTAAATAATATGGAATAACCAACATAACAGCCGAGGCCGCAACCCCTACAAAAAAAGTAAACTGACCTATATATAATCCCCATGAAACATCCCTGCCCATATTAGTAACAGTAAGTCCATTAATAAACTGATAAGCATAAGCGGCAGAACCAATAGCTATTACCACTAATAAAAATAAAATCCAGCCCCAATATATCCGACTTCCAGAAATCACTTTTTCCAACATGACCAATTACTCCTTAGGATATTATATAATACACATTTGGTTTAGTACCAATTTCAGGCCTACGAACTACCGTATAGTACTCTTTAAGAAGCTGTCTAACCTTAGAATTTTTATCATTAACGTTGCCAAAAGTAAGACCACCTTTAAGTTCCTCTTTACTATCACATGCTTCTACGCAATAAGGCTTAGTATCCTCAATATGAATGATATCAGCACAAAAAGTACACTTCTCAACAACTCCCCTACTACGAGCAGGATAAGAAGGATTACGCATTTTAATATAAGGTTTTGGATCCCTAAAATTAAAACTCCTTGCTCCATAAGGACAAGCCGCCATACAAAACCTACAACCAATACACCTATGCTGATCCATCATAACAATCCCATCATTAACCCTCTTAAAAGTAGCATTAGTAGGGCATACCCTAATACATGGTGGTTCAGTACAATGATTGCATAATGCTAAAACATTCTTATTACTAACTCTATTGGATAAAAAACGATGACCACTTTCTACAAAAACATGCTCATAACTATCCCTCCAAATCCACTTTACCACGTCCTTATTCTCAGAACCATCCTCATTATTAGGTATAAGAGGTACATTATGATTTATATGACAAGCGTCAATAAGAATTTTAAAGTCTTCATCAGAATTAAACTTTCTAATATCAACCACCATAGCCCATTGTATTTTATTAGTATATGTATGAAAAGCATCCAGTGAGCCAGGCTTAAGAATCTGTAAGGCAGATATACCAGCAGCTCCAAATAAAGTAGATATACCAGCTATCTTTATAAACTGTCTTCTGCCAATTTTCTCTTCAATAGATTGAACCTCAGTTTTATTATCATTTTTATCCATTACTTACTCTCCTTCGGATCAAAATGGCATTCCCAGCAGTACAACTGCGTTCCAGTCTTAACATGGCAGTCTTCACAAGCAGTAGCCTCCTTATCCCCAATTTTCATAGCATTCTTTTTCTCTTTAGCATGACAACTAAGACATCCATTTTGTAAGCTCCTTCCAGGCTTACGAATACCATCTCTAACAACTTCATTTCGCCAGCTATCCAATATCTTCATGTGATTAGCTCTCATATCCTTAAGGGTTCTTTGTTTTTTCTCGCCTCCAATATGAAAGTGTAAGGCATCCACATCCTTTTTTCCAGCTAAAACATTACTTTTACCCTTAGCCTTAACATCAGAACTCTTTCCTAAAACATTGTTATAATAAAAAGGAAAAGCAATAACCCCTAAAAATATAACTATACCAATAATAATTTTAGACCTATCATACATCTTCTTTCTCCTTGTGATCATTATCTGGTAACGGTTCACCCCTTAAATCAGTTTCTCTTTCAGTTTCACCAGTCATAACAAGAGCATTTCCAATAAGTTCATGTAATCCCGCTACCCCTACATCAGGAACCCAATAATCCATTAGAGGAGGTAATGTAACCCTGTCTACAGCACAAATATTGGCAAGCATATTAACCCCATATTTATTTGCAACATACTTAACCGCATTAGCCCTTGGAAAACCACCTTTCATTCTAAGCTCCATGTTCTCAGAAGCGTTTAACCCTGCACCACTACCACAACAAAAAGTTACTTCTTTAATAGTATTTTCAGGCATATCATAAAAGCTATTAGAAATATTATTAATAATATAACGTGGCTCCTCAAACATACCTAATGCCCGAGCTGTATTACATGAATCATGAAAAGTAATAGCTAAATGATCATTCCTACTAGGGTCTAACTTAATCTTACCGTTTTTAATAAGATCAGCAGTAAACTCGGCAATATGAACCATCTTAGTAGAAGTACTATTTGTAAACTTAGTACCCGTTACAGGAGAAACAGGCTCTTCTAAAAAATCAGCAGGACCATTCCATGTATTCATATATTGATGAATAACACGCCACATATGTCCACATTCACCGCCTATAATCCATTTTACCCCTAATCTCTTAGCCTCAGCATATATTTTAGCATTTAATCTCTTTGCCATCTCATTACTAGTAAAAAAACCAAAGTTACCACCCTCAGACGCATAAGTACTCCATGTATAATTCAAACCAAGCTCATGGAATAGCATAAGATAGCCCATACAGGTATAAATACCGGGTTCAGCAAAAAGATCACCCGATGGAGCAACAAATAATATATCAGCACCTTTTTTGTTAATAGGAGGCTCAATCTTAATACCAGTAATCTCTTCAATATCCTCACACAAAAACTTTATGGTATCAACAATAACCTTAGGCTCAAGACCAATATGATTACCCTTTTTATAACAATTAGCTACAGGACCAGCGATCCAGTCAGTGTTAAGACCTAATAAATTTAAAAGCTCCCTACCTATAATAGTAATCTCAGCCTGATCAATGCCATAAGGACAAAATACAGAACAACGACGGCATTCAGTACACTGAAAGAAATAATACCACCATTCCTTTAGTACATCAATAGTAAGATCCCTTGCACCAACTAATGAACCAAAAACCTTACCCGCAGTAGTAAAATCTCTTCTATAAACCGATCTCAAAAGCTCAGCACGTAAAACAGGCATATTCTTAGGATCGCCAGTACCAATAAAAAAATGACACTTATCCGCACAAGCACCACAACGTACACATATATCCATAAATAGCCTAAATGACCTGTACTTCTCCAAACGCTCACTAATACCCTCTAATATAATCTCCTTCCAATTATCAGGGAGCTTCCAGTCATCCAATTTAGGATCCCAACTTCTTGCATTTGGAAAGTCAACGGCTTTTAGCTTATCTTCCTTAGCACCATAACAAATCATAGTTTCCTTAAGCTCAGTTGGAGTATTTATCCACTCAGTCTTAGGTAGGGTATAATCTACATTAGATAACTCATCCGGCTTAGGTAGTTTTGACATATATTACTCCTTTTCCACTGGAAGTCCAGCCTTTTTCATAGTTTCCCTAAAATCATCTTCATATTGCTCATAAGTGTGGAGTTTAACAGGATAATTCCACGGATTAATATGCCTTTTCTTACGGTTATTATTCGCCATATTCCTTGTAGGACTAAAAAATATACCTATACCATGCATTAACTGACTAAAAGGAAAATATGCAATTAGTATGCTAACTAAAAAAATATGAACAAAAAAAAGTGTATCAATCCCCTTAAAAACACTAACACTAAAACTAAAAGTCATAACATTAATGACAAGCTCTTTAATAGATAGAATATCTACCTTAGTAAAATACCTCATTAATAGTCCAGTACATACTATAAATAAAATCAATAATAATGGAAAATAGTCTATGGTTAAAGAAATATACCTGATTTTAGGTAGTACAACCCTTCTCAAAAATAAAAAGCTCACCGTGCCTAACAAAGCAACCCCAGATAAATAAAGAATAGGCATGCCTATTTGTAGTACAGAGTCTACATAGCTTGCTGCATTTACAAAGAAAGGTACAGGCTCAAGAAAAAAACGTAAATGCCTTATTATAACAACAAATAAACTAAAATGGAAAACTAAAGACATAATCCAAAGCCACTTAGATTCACCATAAGATAATCTTTTACCACCATCCCTTAGCTCAGCTTTAGTGTTCCTGAAAAGAGAACGAAATAAAAATACCTCAAAAAACATCCTCACCATTACCCAAAAACCAGATGAAGGATTATCTATCTTGTTTTGCTTTATCCACGAAAGAGATTCCTGTTGACCGCAAGTAGTAGGTATCCTAAAAGGAACAGCAGAACGACCCCATATAACCACCCTACGAATAACTCCAACTAAAAATACAATCACAGCTACAAGAGGTATAAAAACTCCAAATAAAAACTTTAAAGAACCAGACGCCAATATACCTATATACGGTATAAACGCAAGAACTACAACAATACCTAAAGAAATTAATATTTTCTTCATTGAACCCACCTATTATCGTAATTTATAACTGCCCACTTTTACAAGTAGAGTCCATCATTAAGCTCCGAGCTTCATCTTCCAGATTTGCCATTCGTAATAACTTAAAAGTTCTATTTTTTATATCATTGGCTTTAATCTCATAAAGCTTGGCTATATTAGCAATATAAATATCCACAGCCTTTAGCAAGACCTCATCAACCTTTGATTCAAAAACTAATAGCTCAGAAAAAAGGTTCTCTTTTTTAATTTCCTTTTTAAGCTCAGCCCTAACAACCTTCTTAACCATATTTATAAATCCTAAACCACGAGAAGAAGGCATATCCTGAACCACAAGTATTTTTATTGCATCAACTAAAACAGGCTTAATATCACCGTAGGAACATCTATTGGTAAGATAACTAAAAATACCATCTATAAGGGAGGATAAGGCATGACCAACCGGATTAAGAAAAGGATCTTTCTTAGCCTTCATAAAACTAGCCGTAGTAGGAGAATAACAATCTACAATTCCGTCTAGCCATTTCTGAACAATAACAGATTTTTTATTTATAAGATAAGAAATAAACTCGCTTTCTCCCATTATAAACCTTAGCTCACTCTAATAACTATATCCCAAATCTTATTTATATGTAAAATAAATAAAGTTATATTATCACAAATATATAAAAGAAAAGGATAACATATATAGTAGCTTAAAAAGTATGACCTTTATAAAAAATAAAGATAAAGTGGCGTTTAGGATAACCCTTGCCACTTAAGATATATTATAAATCAAGCCTAAACACATCCAGTAGGCTTTGGAAGACCAGCAATCTTACAGGCCTGCTTAGCAGGACCACCAGGATAAAGAGAATAAAGATATTTAGTATTACCCTTTTCTTTCCCTAACTTTTTCCCAATAGCTTTAGTAAGTATCCTTATCATGGGAGCAATCTTATATTCTTCATAATACTCTCTCAAAAAGTGTATAACTTCCCAATGTGAATCAGTCATCTCAATTTGCTCAGTCTTTGCCAAAACAGCCGCTATATCCTCATTCCAGTCATCAACATTAGTTAAAAATCCGTCTTCATCAATATCCACAGCTTTTCCACTAACTTCTAATGGCATAATTACCTCCAAAGTAAATCATTTTCTATATATAACAATATACTTTTAATAAAAGTTCCTTAACTTGCTAGTCAATAATAAACTATCTAATTCATAAATACTACTAAAAGGTCACAAGAAATATACTTAAATATTAATTTTTGTCAACTAATTAAAAAAAAATTACAATAGTTTTTTTTATATGCTTCGAATAATAACTAGCCCTTAAAAACTATCTATATAGTTAATTCTCTTAATAAAAAATAGGCTGTGCCTTCTCTAAAAAGCGATTTATATTATCCTTTATACCCTTTATATCCAACCCATGCTTTGAATATAGCTCTTTAGGCGATCCAGACTCTCCAAAGCAATCACTTATCCCAATTCTGTTTAGCAAAACAGGACAATGATTAGTAAGCACCTCACTAACAGCACTACCAAGACCTCCAGTAATATTATGATCCTCAACAGTAATAATACGCTTTGTCTCTTTAGCACACCTAATAATTAAATCTTCATCAATAGGCTTAACTGTGTGAATATTAACAACCCTAATATTATAGTCTTTCTCCAAAGAATATGCAGCGTGAAGACTATTATAAACAACTCCACCAGTACAAAAAATAGTAGCATCACTACCATCTTTAATAATATCCCCTTTACCAAACTCAAACCTATAATTATCAGAATGAATAGCCTCTAACTTTTGCCTAGTCAACCTGAAAAACATAGGCCCACTATGATGAACAGAATATTCCAAAGCTTGACGAGCCTCAATATCATCACCAGGCTGAATAACTACCATATTAGGTAAAGATCGCATAATAGATATATCCTCTAATCCCTGCTGACTATTACCATCATCACCAATGGCAATACCTGCATGAGTGCCAATAATCCTAACATTAGCCTTAGAATATGCAATAGACATACGAATAATATCATAACGACCAGTTACAAAAGCCGAAAAACTACAAATATATGAAATCTTTCCGCTTAAAGCTAATCCAGCACTAGCACCAATCATATTAGCCTCTGCAATACCCATCTCAAAATAGCGATTTGGGAACCTCTCTCCAAAAGCATAAGAATATGTAGACTTAGCCAAATCAGCCTCTAAAACAACTATATTAGGATATTTTTCCCCCAGCTCTACTATAACCTCACCAAAAGTAACTCTAGTAGCCCTTGAAATACTCATAAACCAGCTCCTAACTCTTTAATAGCTATTTCAGCCTCTTCATAATTAGGAGCCTTTCCATGCCACTCAGTCTTACCCTCCATAAATGAAACCCCCTTTCCCTTAACAGTATGAGCAATAATAAAGCTAGGCTTTCCTTTTATAGACTCAGCCTCATTATAAGCATCAATTATCTGAACAAAATCATGACCATCTATCTCAATTACATGCCAATTAAAAGCTCTAACTTTGTCTAGAAGAGGCTCAATATTCATAACCTCTTTTATAGTACCGTCTATCTGAGACTTATTATAATCCAAAATAACACAAAAATTATCCAAACCATACTTGGCAGATGACATAAGCCCTTCCCAAATCTCACCTTCCTGCATCTCCCCATCACCAACCATACAATAAACCCTATAATCCTTATTATCAACCTTTCCCGCCATAGCCATTCCCTGTGCAATAGATAAACCCTGACCCAATGATCCAGTAGACGCCTCTACATAAGGAAATAACACACAGTCAGGATGACCCTGCAATGGAGAGTTTATTTTCCTTAGAGTCATAAGGTCAGCCTTGTTTATTATTCCCACCTGAGAAAATATAGAATATAAAACAGGAACACAATGTCCCTTTGATAAAACAAATCTATGCCTATTATCGGATAGAGCATTATCCTTAGTTCTTTTTATTTTATCATAAAACAATACAGTCAATAAATCAACCGCAGAAAGAGAACCGCCAGGATGTCCTGAACCAGCTTTTGTTAACATTCTAATGCAATCTATGCGAATCTCTTTTGCTTTATTTTGTAAATCATCTACAGTATAATTCATAGTTATACCCTTATATTAATGTAAAATAATTGTATATTAAGACTAATTAGGTTAGTTATAAATACCAAAGAAAAACGAAATATATAATATAAAATACCGAAAACCCTATTATTAGTCAATTGTTTTTGTAACAGTTTATTCTATAAAGAAATAATTACCTTTAATTATTATTTTATAGTTAGGTTAGCTCCTTTTTTATTAGCATTGTTAAAACTTACACCATAAAGATTAGCTTTTGAGAAATTACTATCAACCAAATAAGCAAACTTAAAACTTGATCCACTAAGGTCAGAGTTAGTAAAGTCAGCTCCCTTTGCGTATGATTTAAAAAAATAGCAGTTCTTACAAATAGACCATCTAAAACTAGCATTTGTAAGTACTGCCATATTAAAGTTATTCCAAATCATTTCGGAGTTATAAAAATTAACATTGTCTAACTTACTCCTAACAAAACTAGTTTGGCTTAGCCTTGCCTTTGAAAAGTTAGCATTATTTAAATTTGCCCTATTAAAATTAACCTTAGAAATAATAGCAAAATTAAACTTAGCACCTTCTAAATTAGCACCTTTAAAATCCGCTTCATAAAGAAAAACATTACTTAAATCTATTCCCCTTAACTCCATCTCCCTAAAAGATACGTATTGCAGGTTTATCTCTTCATCTGGATTCTTTTTTCTCCAAGTATTCCAGTTATAAACTCCAGTTTTTATTACCTCTATTTGGCTTAGTTGTAACTGGGTTAATTGTGATCCATCCCTTATCCCTGTAGAAGAATTACAAAAGCTAAATATCAATATTATCAAAAATAAAAAAGTATAAAAAAATATATTCATAATAAATAACCTAACAGCAGTAAAAAAATATATATATTTTATCTCTTCGCAGAAACCATAATAGACTTCCTAATCTTTATACCATCACCAAACTTTTCTATAAAGTCTTGTTTAACTCTGTCAAAGTTATCAATAAGCTTAGATTTGACTATATTATAACCATTTCTGGTGTATTTTATTGTTCCTATATATATAGCCTGGTCATCAGGTTTAACATTAACCTTAAAATTAATTTTTCCTCTATAAGAGGTAATGTTTAATTTATAAGTGTCACGATAATAATTATAGGTATAATAACATTCCCTAAGCATAAATATCTCCATTATATAAAAAGACTTTTTTTTAAATTTAACATAAAACTCTTTGTTAAGCCCAGCAATAATCCTATTTCTAAAATAATAGCCATAAGTATCGTTTTCATCATATAGCTCAGGAGGATACTCATTAAAGTTATGATCAATCCAAAGATGAGCCTGTTTTTCAAAATCACCTTTCCAACATTCATCCCTTTGCTCAATATCAAAATCAGAATCAGTAAAAGGAGGGTCTATCTCAACATTGCCAATAATTAAAACTTCGTTATCTTTTAGCTTATCTCCCACTCTAAAATCTTTAACTATTCTCATAAGATATAACAGTGTACTACACCCGCTAAAACCTAATACTAATAAAATTAAACATACATATTTTAACCTAGTTATATTATTCATATATCCCCCTAAATAATAATACCCTTCATAAAAGCACTAAGTCAAGGATAAGGCAAATTATGCTATATTAGGCCATACTCAATTAAACTACTTTCTTTATTTATGAAAAATTATAAAATGCCGAATCTTTAGGTATATATTTTAGCTTTTATCAAAACTAATGAAATGTTAAACAAATTCAAATATATTTAACTATACAGACTTAATACCAAAAAGTCAAATCCGATTCATATATTATTTAAACATACACAGTAAAACCTTAATTATACTTTATCTAAATGATATATCAAGGAAAATTTATGAAGAAAAAACTCTATAGCTTATCCCTAATTATACTTATTAGCAGTATTACTTTTCATTCACCACTAGCATATCCCAATAAAGAATTAGGAAAAATTAAATTGTCATGGAATATTGACATAATAAGTAAATACTATTTAGTTGAAATATCCAAAACACAGTCATTCTTAAAAGTTATAAAATCAATTAAAACTAAAGATAGCTTTGCCAATATATTTATAGAAAAAGGTGACTACTACGTTAGAGTTACAGGAATAGTTAAAAATGATATCAAAGGCTATAGCAGTAAGACCGTAATAATCAAAATAACTGATGAAGAAGTAAAAAGTGCAAAAATAGAAATAGCTAAAAATAAAAAACCTTCAGAAAATGAAATAATAAAAAATGATATAAAAATGGCTAATAGGTTCTATGAGCAAAATAAACTAGATGAAGCACAAGGACTTTATGAACTCACTCTAACGAAAACTAAACTGGATAAGCATAACAAAGGTATTATACTTTATAAACTCGGTGTAATTTATCTACTGAAAAAAAAATATGATGGCGCAAAGGAATACTTTTATAAGGCTATTCCACTAATAAAAGCAAAATCTATAAAAGTTAAAGCCCTTTATAATATTGGATTCTGTGATAAAAAACTTAATAACTTCCAAATGGCAATAACATCCTTCAATAAAGCCAATAAACTCGATCCAAAGCATATTAAAACTATAATCCAAAAAGGACAAACATACTATAAATTAAAAAACTACGACAACTCTATAAAAACATATAAAAATGGACTTAAAAAATATCCAACTAACTTTTATCTCCTTTTTAATATCGCTAAAACATATGATAGCATAGAACAACTAAATCTAGCCCTAACATACTACATAAAAGCCAGCACAGTTAGACCAGCTAATAGTACTACACTATATAATATAGGAATTGTACTGTCCAAAAAGAAAAGATTTAATTCTGCACTATCCTACCTCAAAAAAGCTTATGCCATTAATCCAAATGATATAGACATAATACAACAGTATAGCAAAATACTATTACTACTAAAAAAATATAACAACTCTATTAGAATACTTAAAAAAGGTATAAAATCGAATCCGAATAAAACAGAATACTACCTTTTGCTTGCTAATGTATATTATAAAAAAAGAAAATATAAAAAAGTTCTAACTACTCTAGAATACCTTGTTGATGAGGATATATCCACAGCACAAACACTAAAGAAAATGGGGGATGCCTCATTCCAGCTAAAAAAGTATAACGACTCTATAAAATATTATAAACTTGCACTAAAAAAAGATGAAAACTCTATAAAACTAAAAAAAAGCCTCGCTAAAGTATTCTTTAAGAAAAAAGACTTTGAAAATGCCTCAAAAGAGTTTTTATGGCTCGTTAATAATACCCCTAATAATGCCATTAACTATCACAGTCTAGGAGAGTGCTATATAAAACTTAAGGAATATTCTAATGCTAAAAAAGTATTTAATAGTTTAGTTAATAAGTTTCCAAAATACAAAAATAAAAGAAAAATTAAAAGATATCTCAAATATATATCCAAAATAACGGAGAAACCATGAATAGGCATTTTTACTCAATAATAATAATATTAATAACAATATTCTTTAGCTCTAGCCTAAGCAAAGCAAATAATAAATGGCAGTTCAAAAAAAATGATAATAAAGACTACTATCTAACTAATGATCAAGACTTTATTATCTTCCAAAATAATAATAAGCTGTTCATTGAGACATGGGGATACTCTAATATAACTAATATAAAAATATCCCCGTATAATAACTATTTGGCTGTATCAACTAATCTCGGATTAGCCCTTTATAACCTAAATACTAAAAAACTAATAAAATACTTTATAACCAAATCTAAGGTTAACTCTATAGACTTTCATCCTAATGGAAAAACTATAATCCTCGGGCTAGAAAACGGCCAAACTATATTATGGAATGTTCAAAACTTCTCCTATAACTACTTTATACAAGAACTTAACCCCGTTAAAATTGTTAAATTCACTCCCAATGGTAAGTCTATCATTTTTGTTACCAGTGGAATTATTGACAATATTACCAAAAGAAATATGGATACTAAAATTATATATACCCTAAATCATAAAAATAAAATTAGGGATATATCTGTTACAAATAACTCCATATATTTTGGTGATGAGTCTGGTTCTGTTTACCATATAAATACAGAAAGCCGTAAAACTAAGAAAATACTATCCCATAACGGATGGGTAAACTCTATAACACATACAAATAACCTAATAATAAGCGGAGGACTAAATAATACTATCTACATCCACTCACTGTTTAAGGATAGTAAAACTCTATATTTTAGCAACTCTCCAGTGAAAAAGTTAATAGTACATAATAATACCTTATACTCTGCATACCCCTCTGGGATTGTTAGCACAACCAATCTATATACTAAAAAAGAAAAAGTACTAATCAAAACAAAACATGGTATAAAAAATATGGCTTTATCAAAAGACGCCAATATTATGGTTATTACTTTATCCAACAATAAACTTCTGATAATATCTTTGTTATCAGAAGTTATACACTTAATAGATCGTCATTTAGCAAGTATTTATTCGGTTAGCTCCATAAACAAAGACAGCCTTGTCATAACAGGCCATGACGACGGAACTGTGGCATTCTGGATAAGAAAAAAAAGACTAACCGTTATCAGAAAAGAACACTCCGTTTGGGTTAATGATATTTTTATAATTAATAAGACTGCCTTTTCAGGAGATGGTAGTGGTAGAGTTATTGAGTGGGACCTTAATTTATTTATTAAAAAAAGAGATATATTTTTTAATAAACCAATATTAGGATTTACTCCAAAGTCTAAAAATAATATTAGGGTTATTACGCCAAATACTATATATAAACTTAATACAATAAGTAAAAATGCTGTTCCATCAAAGAACTTTGATCATAGGATTATTGCATTCAAGTTTAACAAACAGGATAAACAATTAGCTATTGCCCTTTCTAACGGTGATATTGTGATCCTCGATTCTGATGATAAAATAATTAAGAGAATAAACAATAAAAAACCAATAAGTACTATAAAATGGGGACTAGAAAAAGATCAGTTATACCTTACCCATAAAGACGGTACTAATGTTTTACTGTCACTAAAAAAACCTTATAAAAAAAAGCTTGTCAAGAAAATACCATCTGGAATTATAAACTTTGGAAATAAAGATAAGTCTACCTCTCTTATATGGGCAAAGAGGGGTGGAATACTAAAAGTTAAAACTAAGGATAATAAAGTTCCTAAGGTTAAGTCCATAGGAGAAAAAGATAAACGGGATGTAATAAGAAAACTAAAAAAAATAGTTAACAATAAAAGTCTAGCCATAAAAGATATCGCAAAAGCACACCTAATGTTAGCAGAAATATATTACTCCCAAGGAGAGTATAACTCCTCTTTATACCACTATGATAAGGCTTTATCCTTATACAAAAAACTTAATGCATTAGATTATTTATGGAAAATATACAACAATATGGGAGTAATTTATTATAATCAAAAATTATACAAAAAAGGAGTAAATATTTTTATAAAAGCCCTTAACCTAAAAGAAAACCATCCAATAATATTATACAATACCGCATTAGCCTATAGAGCATTAAAAAATGCTAATAACACCTATCTATTTTTTAACAAAGCACTTAACTCTGCAAAGTCTAATAAAAATATGCTGGCCTTAGGTCATGTTTCATACATTTTTGCTAAGTATTATTATAAACAAAAAAAGTATAAGCTGGCTAACTCGTATATTACAACTTGTTTATCTGCGGCAAAAGCAATCAATCACGTGGGACTAACAAAAAAAAGTATATTATTTATGGCTAAATTAAAAGATATTAGTAAAGACTAATTTATATGCTAACAAATAATTAGTTAACTCATACAATGAATAAATTAATAATTATCATAGTTTTTAACTTTAAATAGAATAATAGGCTTAGTTTTCGTTAGCATGAATTCTTCTTTTTTATTTTTGTCATATATGCTCTGTTGACTAAGGTTTAGAATATTCTTTTGACTAATTAAACCTTCTTTTTTAGTTTGCAAAAAGAATATAGTTAGTATAGCCAATATAAAAACCGCTATAAGGTAGTTAAATATTATAGATTTAACTCTTTGGAAAGCATAATTATTAATTTTATAATTTTTAAAATTCATAAAATGCCTCAATGTTAATTTTTTTTATTATAAAAAAATATACTAACTACCTTTACAAAAAGCAAAAAAAAAGCTATATTATTCTTAATAAAAAATTATTGCCCTAATTTTAATTAGCATCTATTAAGATAAATAAATCTGGCTATAATGAACTATGCGATAATGTTCCTAAGCCTGAATTTGTTTATTTTTAAAGACTATAAATAAATTTAAAATACAATAAATCCTATATAATAAAATTGACTTTTCTAAAAGTTTGTATATCTTCAAAGTAGGAATAATTAGCAAGTTTCATTTATTTGTATAAACAAAAAAAGTAATATATTTGCTTGGGGAAAAATATGCCTAATATTAGAAAGTCTGCTAAACTGCTTTTAAAAGTACTTTACAAACAATATGTTAATCAAAATCCTATTGATCCTCTTTCCATAAACGATATTACTACTAAAATAGGCTCTAATACTAATCCTAAAGAAATACTAGCCACACTAAACTACCTTACCGATAAAGAATATATTACTCCCCTTTCTCATAGTAAAAATAAGGTTCTGTCCTATAGACTAACTCCAAAAGGAATTGACTTCTACGAAAGAGAAACAAAAAGCTTAAAAAAAACCGACTCTAATAAACCACTAATATACTTCAACGGTGATATGAGAGGGCAACTTCATATTAACTCATACGGCTCCTATGGCGAGGATCATACACAATTTCATCAATCTGTACAAAATAAAAAGTCTTATATACCAAGTGATGCTATTTTGGACTTTATTGAATGGGTTAGGGCTATTTCTGATGAAGACATTGCCCCAGAGCTTAAAGAAGAAATTGAAATGAAGTGTGATGTTATGGAATCTTTAATAGGTCCAGATTTTCCATTAAAAGATTAGCTTTTTCTAAATTATATTACTGCTATAAACCTTTTCAAAACTTTATATGGGTGAATAAGCTATGAAAAACTTTGCTATTTTTCCTCAAATGCTTTTTTACGGGCTTATGACTATTATCTTTTTATTAATAGGCAAACTAATCTATGACTTACTAACCAGTTATAAGCTAAATAAAGAAATAGGTCAAAATAAGAACTCTGCAGTCGGAATAAGCCTATTTGGATACTTTATTGCTCTAATAATTATAATAATGGGGGCTATACCTAATATACATAATACTCCGTTAGAGGATGGTATAATACGTTTTTGGCTTCACGGTCTTTTAGGGATACTTTTACTAAATATGTCAAGGTTAACTATTTATAAGTTAATACTATATAAGTTTAATATAAGTAACGAACTTATAAAAGATAAAAATATTGGCACAGGAATAGTATTAGCTGGGGGGTATATAGCTAGTGGATTAGTAATTAGTGCAAGTATTAGCCTAAGCCCTTCTTATTTAGGTTTATTTTATTATAGTTTTGGTCCATTGTTGACAGAGGTATTATTATCCATAGTTTTCTTTCTAATAGGACAAATAACATTTATAATATACAGCCTTATTTTAGGATGGATATCGCCTTATAACATACAATTAGAAATTGATAAGGCTAATATATCTGCTGGAATATCTTTTTCAGGAAGGTTAATTGCTCTTGGACTAATCCTTTTTAAAGGTATTTATGCAGATGGTAAGTTTATAAACTGGGGTGATAGCTTAACTTATTATATTTGGTTATCAATATTTGCCATTATAGCCTTTCCACTAATACGGATATTTGTTGATAAGGCTATGCTTTTTGGACTATCCTTAAATAAAGAAATTACGCAAAGGAGTAATATAAGTGCCTCACTAATAGAGGTAGTTTGTTTAAACGCTCTTGCCGTTGTAATAATAGCAAGCTACTAATATATTATTTTCATCAACTTAACAATGCTATGTTATTATATGCCCACCTCTTAAAATAAAAAAATAAATTATTTTATCAAAAAACAGCCTTTTTTAATTCATTCCGTTAAAATTTGGGATAACCATAACCGAATTTTTGGTATATACTTAAAATAAAGGTTAAACATTTAGCTGTGTAAACGCAAGGATGTGTTTACTTATCTCAATGGGAAACCAATTCAATTTAGAGAAAGCTGCTTTATAAGGACGCTACGATGATCGATTTCAAGGAGGAAATTAATGATTATCAATCACAATTTAAGTGCTATCTTTTCTCATAACCAACTCAAAAGTAATAATCTTAGCCTTGAAAAGAGCCTTGAAAAGCTTTCTTCTGGCATGCGGATTAATAGAGCCGGTGATGATGCATCAGGATTAGCAGTATCTGAAAAAATGAGAGCTCAAATAAGAGGTCTTAGAAGAGCTGCAATGAATGCAGAAGATGACATATCCTTTATCCAAACTGCAGAAGGCTATTTGCAAAACTCTCAAAATGTTATCCACAGAATTAGAGAACTTGCTGTACAGGCCTCAAATGGTATTTATACTGCCGAAGACAGAATGCAAATCCAAGTAGAAGTGTCCCAACTAATCGATGAGGTGGATCGTATTGCATCTCATGCACAGTTTAACACTCTTAATATGCTAACTGGTCGATTTGCAAAGGATAATCCAACAACTCCAGCTATTGCCAGTATGTGGTTTCACATTGGCGCTAATATGGATCAGCGTGAAAGAGTCTACGTTGGAACAATGACTGCCAAAGCCCTTGGATTAAAAGCATTAGGTACTGGTGAGCTTATGGAATTAACTACTCAGGATAGGGCTAATAAGGCTATTGGTGACCTTGATGAAGCCTTAAGAAAAATCTCTAAGCAAAGAGCAGACCTAGGTGCATATCAGAATAGGCTTGAGTTTGCAGTTAAAGGACTATTAAACGGTTACGAAAACCTTCAAGCAGCTGAATCTCGAATCCGTGATACTGATATGGCAGAAGAAACCATTAAAATGACTAGAGATCAAATACTTCTTCAAGCCGGAACTTCTATGCTTGCTCAGGCAAATGTAAAACCTAGCTTAGTTCTTCAACTATTGCGATAAAGGTAAGCTGGTATAGGCCAAGGGGATTTTAGTTTATCTATCATCCTTAAGGAGGCTAGTATGCAAGTATTAAATGATTCTAGAATTAGTAATTTATCCATCTTAATAAGTAAGTTTAAAAAAGATGGCTATCCAGATGTTTCTTTTGAAAATAAAGGATCAAAAAATAATGTTGATCCTTTTAGAAAAACTTTAAACCTAAGATTTAAGTATTTGAAAGAATTAGCAAAATATCGTAAGATTCAAAACTCAGTATCTTGGCTTCAGAGTACTGAGGTGAATCTTAATAAGTTATCTAAAGTATTAGATAACTTAAAAAATGTTGACTTTGAGCTTATGAAAGATAAATCGAGTATCTTTCATAACAGGTCAACTATATTTCAGTCTCTATACTCTATTTATAAGGATATGTCAAAACTATCTAAAGACTTTCCTAGTTTAAATAGTTTGGTTAAGAGTGTTGAAGAATTAAATGTCAGTATTGCATCAAGTTATAAGCCTTTTATAAGGTCTATTGATCTGTCCAATAAGATTTATAGAGTTTCATCTAATATTGATAATGTTAAACATTATTTGAAAAATAACTTGAGTCAAGAAATATCCGAACAGTTGGTTAGTACTATGAATGAGTCTTCTGCCTCTGAGGTATTAGATTCAATCAAAAGTACGGGTGTTCCTGAAATAACACATAAAAACCTAGATTCTAACTCTGCAATACTGCTACTAAGCTAAAAAAGAGCCCTATGGGCTCTTTTTAGTTTTTATAAATAAGCTATCTTACCTTTATGGATACCTCATCAGATGGAATACTCTCATGATTATGTTTATCCACAGCAGTAATAACAAAGAAATAAACACGGTTCATAGATAACCCTGGAACAGCATAATAAGGCTCTACTCTATTGCTTAGCTGATTTATGGCTATAGTTATAGGCTTAGTATTAATATTATTATCTTCTCCGAGATATGTTCCTTTATGAATCCCGTAATAAATGCGATATTCTTTTATATCCCTTTCTAAATTACCCTTCCATTTTAAGAATACCTTACCCCTGCTGCTATAGGCCGTAAGCCCCTTTGGAGACGAGGGATTATTGTCTATAACAAAATGAAAAGATATATCCTTAAGTATGGGGGAGTGTTTACCATCATAACTGCTCTTTAAAATAGCCTTCCACTGAAAGAATCGACCCATTGGACTTTTATTAATCCTAAAGGATATGTCATTTTGCTTTAACTCATGCCATTTTAATAAATTATCGCTAGGAGAAAAATATTTATCACTCATCCTATATAAAATATCAATTTGACTCCCACCCAGCTCACTAGCATTGACCTTAACCCGCTTTAAATATGATCCTGTAAACTTATGATCAAATATACCACTAGTTACCAGCCCCTCTAAAGATGAGTACTTCTTAGTCTTAAAGTACTGTTTTTCCTTATATTTACCAGAATACCTAATTATAAGAGGATGAGGAACCTTATAATCAGTATAAATCATAAGCTCATCCATAAAGCCGTAAAACCTTTCACCAATTATGAACAAAGACTTTTCTTCAGAGTGAAATTTAGGAGTGAGTATAGTATCATAAGGCTGGCCTGATGCAGTTATAAAAATAGTCTTCTGAGCCTTGCCATTAACATAATATATCATCTTTCCACTAAGAGCATCAAAAGTTACAGCGTGATGCATCCACTTATACTGCCTAAGACGACTATAACTAGTTATTTTAACAAGTTCTTTTACTAACTGATCCTTTTTATCATAAGAGTAGTTGGCTAAGTGGAACATATTATGAAACTCCCAGTTTAGCCTTCTATTTTTGATTTTGCAAATAATACCACTATATTTATCAACAAGTCCATTAGCAATTATAGGACCATATTTTTTTAGTATTACCTGTTCATCACTAAGAGTGGAGGGATTTAACCAAAACTCTATTGTAAAACTTCCAGCATGACTAGTTCTATTAAACCATGATCCAGCCTTAGGCCTTAGGTTTATAGTGCTATTATTGTGGATAAACTTAGCGGCTGACTCTCCATATACCTTATTTTTCGAGTCAAATAAAAATCTCTTCTTTCTAACACTATAATTACGAGTTATATTGCTTTTATCTTTAGTCCATGGTTTATTGGTCTTACCATCAAAGTGGATTAATAAATCAACATTATGATCAGGGCTATAAGCATTATCTTTTAGTATAATATCTTTATCATCAAAACCATTATGATATTTAGTATTTTGATGGTAAAGATAACCCCATCCATTAAGCTTTCCAAGATTAATAATCTTAGGGTTCTTCCCATAACTTATTGATAAGATTAAAAAAGATACCAAAATTATAACTTTTCTCATTATAGTACACTCAATTTAGTTTTAATCAATTATCCATCGGTATACTTACTAAATAATTGAGTACTTTTTGCTATACAACTAACGCGTTATACAGCTATATTGAGTAATTTTATAAAGTAGTACTACTTTTCAATTATCCTAGTAATAATTATTGGCTTACGCCGAGTCTCTTTATAAAAGAAGTCCCTAAGAGTCATCCTAATCTTATTATTAAAACTATTAAAATCATTTTCTAAACCATTACTACTATACTCTTTTGCAATATCTAATACTAGATTTTCGGCCTTTTTAAAAATCTCACTTGAATCCTTAATATAAACAAAACCTCTAGATATAATCTCGGGCTTATAAACCTTTTTACCGTTTTTAGGCTGGTTAGTAACAATAACAACAACAATACCATCCTCTGATAATACCTGTCTATCACGAATTACCTTAGTACCAATATCTCCAACGCCCTTACCATCAACAAATACCTGCTGACAATCAATATATCCACTCCTAACCATACTATTAGGAGTGATTTCAACCATATCCCCATTCTCTAAAACCTGAATACGACTCTCAGGTATACCCAATAAACTAGCCATCTTTGAATGATTAACTAAATGACGATATTCTCCGTGAATAGGTATAAAAAACTTAGGCCTAACAAGACTAATCATCATTTTAAGCTCTTCTCTACAACCGTGTCCAGAAACATGAATATCCTCAATAGCCTCATAAATAACGTTTGCCCCTGCTTTCATAAGACTGTTAATGATCTTTGATACACCCTTCTCATTACCGGGTATAACACTAGCAGAAATTATTACCATATCCCCTTTTTCAATCATTAACCACTTATGTTTTTCATTTGCTAAAAGAG
Source organism: Spirochaetota bacterium (assembly GCA_965208615.1). GTDB lineage: Bacteria > Spirochaetota > UBA6919 > UBA6919 > CBDBPB01 > CBDBPB01. The sequence goes on along the minus strand of CBDBPB010000007.1, from coordinate 271,634 downwards.
ATAAAGCACTCATAGGCTCACCCTGAGTACCAGTAGTAATAAGTACAGTATGATTACGAGACATACTTTTTAAGTCTTCAATTGGATGAAGCACATCTTCAGAAAAGCTTAAATAACCAAGCTCTTTAGCAATCTGTATATTTCCTTCCATACTACGCCCTGATACAGCAACTTTCTTATTAAACTCTTTAGCAACATCAAAGACAATCTGAATTCTGTGAATGTTAGAGGCAAAAGTAGCAATAAAAATACGTCCCTTTGTACGCCTAAATGCATCCCTTAATACCTGATAAATAACTTTCTCAGATAAGGTATATCCATCCTTATTAATGTTAGTACTATCAGAGAGTAAAGCCAATAAACCATTTTCTCCTAACTCTGCAAATCGATAAAAATCGAATGGCTTTCCATCAATAGGAGAATGGTCAATCTTAAAATCCCCAGTATGCAAAACCTTACCCAAAGGAGTATCAAGTAATATAGCGGCACTATCAGCAATACTATGAGTAGTTTTAACAAACTCAATATTAAATGATCCTACTTTAAAAGGCTTTCTATATTCAGTAATATTTAATTCAACCTGCTCAAAGAGTCCGTGTTCTTTAAGCCTATTCTCTAATAAGCCCAATGTAAACTTTCCACCATATATAGGAGCATTAACTATCTTAATTAAATATGGCAATGCACCAATATGATCCTCGTGTCCATGGGTAAGAAGAATAGCTTTTACCTTACTAGAGTTTTTATACAAATAAGTCATATCAGGAATAACAAGATCAATACCGTGCATCCCAGACTCAGGGAACATAACCCCACAATCAATAACGACTATCTCATCTTTATATTCTATAACTGTACAATTCTTTCCAATTTCATTACACCCGCCAAGAGGTAATATTTTTATAGAACTTACTTTTTTTTTCTTTAATTTTTTTTGTTTATCATTCAAATTAATTCCCTCATATTTAATAGATAGCCTTTACCCCCAAAAGTAAAACTATACTAACCTATCTTTTTCGGTATAAAACCGACTCTATCAACAGCTCCCAAACTAAACATAGAACATGATTCAACCTTAAACAACTCATTAATAATATTGTTTACATCATCAACCTTTACCTTTTTAATATTTAATATAGCCTCTTCATAAGGTAATTGATAACCATATTTAATCTCATACTTTGCATTCCTAATCATTCTAAACTCTAAGCTCTCTTGTTCAAAAATAATATTGCCTATAAACTGTTCCTTAGCTAAATTAAGCTCTTCTTCAGTTATACCATATTTACAAAGTTTATCTATCTCCTGCCAAATAACCTCTAATACCCTAATATATTTATCCTCACTTGTGGATGAGGCAATAGCTATAAGTCCGTCTTCTTCAAAAAGCTTGTGATAACTATATATAGAATAACATAAACCAAGCTTTTCTCTTACCTCAACAAATAACCTGGAACTTGATCCACCTCCTAACAATATTGTCAGCAAGTATAGAACATAACGTTTTGAATTATGGCGATTAAATGCCTTAAAACCTAAATTAAAATATAACTGTAATAGTTCTTTATATTTGTAGTCCATACCAAAATTAGGTTCTATTAACTTTGGCTTATAAAAAGCCTTTTCTCCTATCCTAAATGATAAACACTCTATCTCTTTGATAAAAACTTTCTTATCAAAATTACCAGAAATTGAAATAGTAATGTTATCAGAAGAGTAATGTTTTTTGTAGAAGTCTATTATACTATATCTGTCTATCTTATCAATGTTATCCTTATTACCTAAAATAGGATAACCCATAGGATGTCCTTTCCATGTACTAGCCAAGAATAAATCAGTAACAAGGTCTTCAGAAGAGTCTTCATACATATTAATCTCTTCTAAGACTACCATTTTCTCTTTTTCTAATTCATTGGATTCAATAGTAGGATTAGTAATAATATCCCAAAGAACATTTATTCCAAGCTTTGTATACTTAGTCATCATGTTAACATAAAAACAAGTACTTTCATGCTCAGTAAAGGCATTTATATAGCCTCCAACACAATCAATCTCTTTTGAAATATCTAAATAACTACGAGTCTTAGTACCCTTAAATAAAACATGTTCCAAAAAATGAGTATAACCATTAGTTAAATCATCCTCATAAATAGACCCAACTCCAACCCAAAATCCAAGAGAAAAGGTTTTATAAAAACTAACCTCATCACAAATAACATGAATCCCATTATCTAAAACATACTTTTCAATCAAAAGCCCTATCTTCTCCCTTCATTAGCCCTATCAGCATCCTTTATACTTAACTTAATTCTATTCTGCCTATCAACCTCAATTACTTTAACCTTAACAGACTTTCCCACACTTAATACATCCTCAACCTTGTTAACTCTATCCCTTGATATTTTAGATATATGGCATAAGCCCTCTTTACCAGGCAATATCTCTATAAATGCACCAAAGTCTACAATACGCTTAACAGTTCCATCATATATTTTGCCAATCTCTGCATCAGTAATAATATCCTTAACCATATTATATGCACTCTCAGCGGCTAACTCATCCTTTGATGATATGGTAACCTTACCAAAATCATCTACATTAATATTAGCACCAGTTTTCTCAATTATACCTTTAATGGTTTTCCCACCTGGACCAATAACATCTTTTATTTTATTTTCTTTAACTGTATAAGATATAATCTTAGGAGCATAATGAGACAAGGTCTCGCTAACTTCTTTAATAGTATTTTCCATAGCATCCAATATTTCAAATCTTGCAGTCTTTGCCTGTTCAAAAGCATCAATCATAATATCAAAAGAAATACCTTCCATTTTTAAGTCTAACTGAAAAGCCGTAATACCATCCCTAGTACCAGCTACCTTAAAATCCATATCACCCAAATGATCCTCTATACCCTGTATATCAGTTAGAATCTTATATTTATCATCCAAAGTAACTAATCCCATAGCAATACCACTAACAGCCTTTGATATAGGAACCCCTGCATCCAAAAGAGCCATAGAAGAACTACAAACACTGGCCATAGATGATGAACCATTAGACTCCAATATCTCAGACACAACCCTTATAGTATAAGGAAAACTCTCTTCATCGGGTAAAACGTTAACTAAAGCTTTTTCAGCCAAATAACCATGTCCAATCTCACGTCTACCGACTCCACCAACACGACCAACCTCACCAACGCTAAAAGGTGGAAAGTTATAATGAAGCATAAAATGCTTTGAACTCTCTCCATCAAGATCGTCAAAACGTTGAACATCAGTGTGTGTGCCAAGAGTAACGATTGCAAGGCTCTGAGTTTCGCCTCTAGTAAATAATGCAGAACCATGAGTACGGGGTAATATCTCAATATCACAAGAAATAGGCCTTATCTCATTAAGCTTACGGCTATCCACCCTAAGATCTTCATCAATAATCATTCTACGGACTATACCATGTTCTACTTCTTCAAATACCTGCCTAATCTGCTGTATTTTATCCTCACCAAACTTACTAGAGAAAGTCTGTTCAGCTTCTTCTTTTATTTTATTTAAACTATCATACATTTCAAGCTTTTTAGCAGAAGACTTAAAAGCATTTTTGATAGGCTCATAAATAAACTCTGTTACCTCTTTTTTTATATCATCATCTATAGTAAAAAGAGTTACCTCAATTTTATCCTTAGCACATTTACTAGCTAGGTCCTCCTGGATTTTACAAACCTCAATTATATTATCATGAGCAAAACGTAATGCATCAAGCATCTGATCTTCAGTTAACTCTTTAGCACTGCCTTCGATCATAGTAATAGCATTTTTAGTACCTGCAACTATTAAGTCAAGTTCACTTTCTCCAATTTCTTCAAAAGTAGGATTAATAGTTAATTTACCATTTATAAGCCCCACACGAACAGCACCAACAGGACCATTAAAAGGCAAATCAGATATACACAACGCCGCACTAGCCGATATTATACCCAATATATCAGGGGGATTAACCTGATCAGCAGATATTGTTGTTGGCAAGACCTGAACCTCATTACGAAAACCCTCAGGAAATAAAGGTCTTATAGGCCTATCAATTAATCTTGATACTAAGATTTCTTTATCTTTAGCCCTTCCTTCCCGTTTTATAAAGCCACCTGGTATTTTACCAACTGCATAATATTTTTCTGAATAATTTACCTGTAATGGAAAATAATCCATATTAAGATTAGCTTTAGGGGCTATGCATACAGTAGTAAGAACAACGGTTCCACCATAACTTATTGTAACCGATCCATTAGCCTGTCTAGCCAGTTTTCCTGTTTCTATTATTAAATCTTTCCCGTTAATATTTAGTGTTACCGAGTGAACCATTATTTACTCCTTAATACGCCTTATATACCAATTAGAATTATATAAACCAACTTTATTTAGCTTTTAATGCTAACAATATAGTTTAAAATAATCAGTTATTATTTTCTTAACCCAAGAGAACCTATTAGTTTTTGATATCTAGTTAAGCTCTTTCTCTTAAGATAGTTAAGCAGTCTACGTCTTTGCCCAATAAGCTGAAGTAGACCTCTTCTGGAATGAAAATCTTTTTTATGAACTTTAAAATGCTCATTCAAATCATTGATCCTATTTGTTATCAAGGCAACTTGCACTTCAGGAGAGCCTGTATCATTATCATGTTGACAATATTCCCCTAATATCTTAAGTTTTTTTTCTTTTGTTAATCCCATATTTCCTCCATATATTAAGACTTATGCATTATATATCTACTTTATTTAATTTCTATAATTAGATAAATCTCGGCAAATTATATTTATTCATTCAACTCTAAGGCAACCTTTTTATCCTTAATTAACTGTCTTTTTAAGTGGTCTAAAGAGTTAAAGTCCATCTGACTCCGCATTCTTGATAAAAAATAGACCTTAACTTTTTTGTCATACACATTTTGATTAAAATCAAAAACATTGGTTTCAATAGTTTTTCTTCTATAATTACCAATAGACTTTTTGCCAACAAATGTCATACTTGAATATAGTTTATTATTTATTTCTATTTTGGTTTTATACACCCCATCCTTAGGATACTCCTGATCATCATTAACAATATTTATAGTTGGGAAACCTATATCTTTTCCTATTCTATCTCCAATCAAAGCCTTACCCTCAATATAATATTCCCTTTTTAACATTTTATTCGCAAGATAAATATCGCCATTTCTAATCAGCTCTCTTATTATACTACTGGATATCTCATGACCTTCATAAAAAACCTTCTCAACCACATCCAAAAAAAATCTATTATTATCTTCATGACAACGTAAAAAGTTAACATCCCCTTTATTACCCTTACCAAAACGAAAATTATAGCCTAATACCAGTTTTAGTAAAGTAAAAGGAGCTAACAACTTAGTGAAAAAACTATGATGAGTAATATTAGCAAACTTTTTTGTAAAGTTAATTAAAATTAAATTATCTATGCCTTTTTTATGCAAAAAGTTAATCTTTAAATCTAAAGGGGCTAGTTTTTTCGGTGTAATATCAGGGTATATAACCTCAAAAGGATGATTAGTAAAAGTAATTACAAATGTCTCATATCCTTTTTCTTTTTTTTTATCAGCCAGCAACTGATCAATAATCTTTATATGCCCCCTATGAAAACCATCAAAAGTCCCTATAGTAATTATCCCCTTTTCAGTTTTTGGAATGCTATCCAAGTTGTTATATATCTTCATAAGGAAATACTTTTAAATATCTTAAATCAGAGTTAATAATAGCTAATAAGTTATTATTTTTATCTATTAACTTTAATTTAGTGTAGTTATGAAGTTCATTATATTGGCTAATAAGCTCTTTATCCAGCTTTTGACCTTTTTGTATTTTATCCTTTACGCTCTCACTAACACATATAGCCGGGATAAAATAAAGAGCCTCTGATAAGCTAATAATAAAATCTTTTAAAAGCTTATTATTAACAACATCCTCATAATTCAAACACCTTTTATCATAAATACTAAATTGCCCAATCCCACTACGCAGTAAATCAAATAAATTAGCGTATACCCCTAGCTCACGACCAATATCCCTTGCCAAAGACCTAATATAAGTTCCTTTAGAACATACTATCCTAAGGCTAAGCATATTATCATAAAAGCTAATAAGCTCTAATTTATAAATATTAACCTTCCTAGGTTGAATATCACAAGTCTTACCCTGCCGAGCATAAGAATATGCTCGTTTTCCACTAACTTTAATAGCAGAATACAAAGGAGGAGTTTGAATAATCTCCCCCCTAAACTTATTTAATACTTCTAATACTTTAGTCCTAGATAGCTTTTTAGAACTAGTTTTAGTTACTATACCAGTTCTATCATCGCTATCAGTCTCTTGTCCTAACTGAATATGGGCAATATACTCTTTCTCTAATAAAGTAAAATAGGACGATAACTTAGTTCCCTTTCCCAAACAAACAATTAACAGTCCGGTTGCAATAGGATCCAATGTTCCACAATGGCCTATCTTCTCAAAACCATAACTCCTTTTTAACCACTGAATAGCAAAATTGGAAGTCATATTACTAGGTTTATTAAATAATAAAATTCCTTTATCTATATTAATAAACTTTTTGCTTTTTATCAAAAGTTTCATTTATATATAGTCATTCTTTTATTTCTTTATTTTTGCTTTCCAGTTTTAGTTTATTTAGTTTATTATACAGTTCTGCACCTTTTTTTAAAGAGTAATCCTCTTTAAAGCGAATATCTGGCATATACTTCATATGAAGAACCTTAGCTAAACAAGTTTTAATATATCCCCTAGAACTGCTTAAACCAGCTAAACTATCTTCAATAGTCTTTTTATCCCCCAAAATACTAATATAAACAGTAGCAACCTTTAAGTCCTTCGAAACAACAACATCAGTAACAGTAATAAGCCCAGTAATACGAGGATCCTTAACCTCTCTTAACAATAAACGACTTATTTCTTTCTTAAGTAGGCTAGCAGTTCTTTTATCTCTATAATAAACCATTTTAACCGCCTAATCACAACATAAGACTATTAGCTTATAGTCTTAGAAGTCTCTTTAATAAAGAATCCTTCAATAACATCACCAACTTTAAAGTCATTGAAGTTTTTAATAGAAATACCACACTCAAACTGCTCTTTTACCTCAGTTACATCATCTTTAAAACGCTTAAGAGCAAGAATATCGCCTTCATAAACCTCTATAGAGTCACGAATAATCCTAACTTTATTACTCTTAAGAATTTTTCCATAACTAACATAACAGCCAGCAATAACTCCAACTTTTGGAACCCTAAATAACTCTCTTACTTCTGCCTGACCAGTAATTTCTTCTTTTAGTTCAGGGTCTAATAAGCCTTCCATAGCCCTCTTAATGCTATTAATAGCATCATATATAATAGAGTGTCTTATAATTTCAACATGCTCCCTCTGAGCAAGCAGTAATGCCTTATTATTAGGACGAACATGAAAACCAATAATAATAGCGTTAGATGCACTTGCTAACATTATATCATTCTCATTAATGGCTCCAGTAGAGCTATGTATAACCTTAACACCAATCTCACTGTTTGATAGCTTTACAAATGCATCTTTAAGAGCCTCTATACTACCCTGTACATCACCTTTAAGGATAATCTTAAGTTCTTTTATCTCCCCAGAATTTATCTGCCGAGATAAGTCATCTAAAGTAACCTTTTTAACAAGCTTTGCCTTTTCTACGCGATGCAGTTCCTGACGCTTTTGAGAATATTGTCTGGCAATTTTATCATCATCCACCACATTAAAAGGATCACCAGCCTTAGGAACACCGTCTAGGCCTAAAACCTCTACAGGACATGACGGCGTAGCCTTATCTACTATCTGACCCTTATAGTTAAATAATGCTCTAACTCGTCCAGAATAAACTCCAGATACAAAAGAATCCCCCACCTTAAGAGTACCTGCTTGGACTAATACAGTAGCTACAGGTCCTCTACCAATATCAATCTTAGACTCAACAATAGTCCCTCCAGCAGGCCTATTGGGGTTAGCTTTTAACTCCAAAAGCTCAGCCTCTAAAAGAATGGCCTCAATAAGCTTTTCTAAATTCATTTTCTTTAAAGCACTAACCTCAACCATAATAAACTTTCCGCCCCACTCCTCGGGTATGAGGTCATAATCTGCCAACTGCTGTCTAACTCTATCAGAATTGGCATTAGGAGAGTCAATCTTGTTTATGGCAACAACAATAGGTACGCTTGCCTCTTTAGCATGATTAATAGCCTCAATAGTCTGTGGCATAACACCATCGTCTGCGGCCACCACCAAGACAACAATATCAGTTATCTTTGCACCCCTTGCTCTCATTGCAGTAAAAGCCTCATGACCCGGCGTATCTAAAAAAACTACCTTTCCCTTTGCTGTAGCGATTTCATAGGCACCAATATGCTGAGTTATACCCCCACTCTCTGTACCAGCAACATCAGCTTCTCGGATAGAATCAAGAAGTTTTGTCTTACCATGATCAACATGACCCATAACCGTTACAATAGGCGGACGATCTTTTAAATCCTCTTCTTTATCTTTTAACTCATCAATAACCGTCTCATCATAAAGAGATACAATCTTAGTTTCACAATTATACTCATTAGTAACCAGGCTTACAGTATCAGAGTCAATAATCTGATTAATAGTAGCTACTGTTCCCCAACTAAGAAGCTTTACTATAATTTCACTTGCTTTAATATTTAACTTTTTAGCCAAATCAGAAATAGTAATAGTATCCATAACCTCAATACGTTTTGGTATAGAAGAAGGTAAAACCTCTTTAGGCTTAGGTTTTCTAGAAAACCCCTTTCCTATAGCCTTATCTCTATAGTCATTAGTATATATTTTTCGTTTTCCACCTTTCTTCTTCCAGTCATCTCGTTTTTTTACATCTTTTTTAGTAAAATCTCGTTTAACCTTTTTACTTTTACTAATATGAATAGGATCTTTTTTCTTATTATCGGTAAATTTACTCTTATCATGCTTTGGAAATACCTTATCTTGTTTTTTTGTGTTGACAACTGATTTGTTAACATAGGCATTATCCTTCTTATTAGCTATACTACTATTATCCTTTAATAGTTCTTTTTCTACTTTAGGTTTTTTCTTGGCCTCATCTGGTTTAACCTTTTTTCTTCTAACAACCCACCTTTCGTGGAGCTAATGGTAATTCCTTCTCAATAGTCTTTTCAGGTATTTTTTCATTCTCTACTTTACTTTTAAGGTGTACTTTCTTAACTTGTTTTTCTTTATAGTTCTCTTTTTCACCTTTTTTAACAATTAAAACTTTCCCGTGTTCCTGTGGAGCTTGACTTTTTTTGCTTACTGGCTTTTTTTTAGTCTTTTGCTTTAGCTCAAGATGCCTTTCTACAACTCTTATTTCTTTAGTAGTTAGAGAGGTAAAAGAGTTAACACCTTTTTCTGCTTGAATCTCTAAATTTTTAATTACTTTTATCATATCATTATTAGACAGATTAAACCTTTTTGATAACTCGTAAACTTTCATGAATAATTCCTGAGTCTATATTCAGCTGTATTTATTTTTTTCTTATTAATTAAATATAAAATAACTTACATAATAACTCAACACACATTAAAAATTATATATTATTATAGTTAAAATTCTATTTCTATTTCACATCCAGGACACTTATTCATACCCAACTCAAGTTCTGTATTACACTCTGGACAATAATAGTTATAGTCATCATCCTCTTTACTATCTTCAACAGTGTCTTCCTGAGTTTCTTTTAAAGCATCCTTATTAGTTTCCTCTTCATCACCCAAAACTACTATATTCTCTTTAATAATATTTAAAATAGCATTAGCTTTTTCTTCGTCAATCCCATCTATCATAGAAAGCTCTTCTTTCGACACCTCAACTAGCTCTTCTAAATAGGAAATTCCTTTTTCTTTTAATAAAGTAATAGTTTCTTTATCTAGTTCTTCTAGTTCAGACAAATCATGATATTCACTTTCATTGTCTACAAAGAGATCTTCTGCTATTCGCTTAGACTCATCCTGATAATCAAGGTCTTTAAACTCAGACTCAGTCTTAATATCGATATTCCATCCAGTAAGTTTAGCCGCAAGCCTAACATTTTGTCCCAATTTTCCTATAGCTAAAGAAAGGTGATTATCACCAACTACAGCCAAAGCCTCTTTATTAGCTTCATTCAAAACCACAACCTGCTCAATTTTAGCAGGAGACAAAGCATTAGCTATATAATCTCTTATATTGTCATTATGCCTAATAATATCTATTCTTTCTCCTTCTAGCTCTTTGACAATCATTTGTATTCTCATACCCTTCATTCCAACGCATGCACCAACTGGATCAATATCAAGGGACGATACTGCAATCTTGGTTCTATAACCAGGATCCCTAACTATAGACTTTACCTGTATCACACCGTCAACAATCTCTGGAACCTCAAACTCAAACAAACGCTGAACAAAAAGTGGACTGGTTCTAGATAAAATAACCTGAGCACCCTTACGACTATTTTGCACATCTAGCACAATAGCTTTTATTCTTTCTCCAACAGCAAATACTTCCTTAGGGGATTGTTCTGCACGCAATAGAATTGCCTCAGTTCTTCCAATATCAACGAAAATATGACCATTTTTCTCCCTCTGATAAAATCCGGTAATAATTTGACCTTTTTTTTGTACATACTCGCTATAAATAATATTTTTCTCAATTTCTTTAAGTCTTTGAAAAACAATTTGCCTTGCGGTTTGAGCCGCAATTCTACCAAGATCAGAAGGCATTATCTCAACTAAAACCTCATCATCTATCTCACAGTCACTATTACCTTTTTTTGCCTCTTCTAAGCTAATCTCTAATATATCGTCATCCACCTCATCCACAACTATCTTTCTGGCAAAAAGAGATACCTCACCTTTTTCTTCATTTATTTTAGTAACAACGTTTTCATTAGTCCCAAACTTCTTTTTATAGGCAACAATAAGAATATCTTCTACTGTTTGTAAAATAAGGTCTTCTGAAATGCCTTTATTATGAACCAGCTGTCTCACCGCTTCTGCGATAGATGCAGACATCTCTTTACCCTCCAATTAATTAAATAGTAATATTTTTTTGATATTATCTACTTGGAATGATTTTTCGTTTTGTGCCTCAACTAATAAAATAACTTTTTCTAAATTACTTTTTTTAAGTTGGCCTAGCACTTTTTTAGTTTTATAATCCTCTTCATAGGTCAGCAGTACCTTTCTTCCCCTAAAAATATTTAATTCTCTTAAACTTTTTAGTTGTCTATTTATACCTGGTGATGATATTTCTGAACTATAGCCTTCGTCTATTCCGACCATCTTTGTAAATTCTTCTAGTAGTTTTCCTATTTTCTGACAATCCTTATGACCAACCTTTCCATCTTTGTCAATGGTAATTTTTAGATGAATAGAAGTTTTTATTTTTATATTTTTAAAGTCGACTAGTTTATATCCATTTTCAGCTAAAAAATTCTCTAATTCATCTTCATAGTCTTCCTTTTTATCTTTAATTACCATATTTATCTTTAATTACTATAACTAAAATCATTAAAAAAAGAGTCGCACTAACGACTCCCAAATACAATAAATTTGAGCTTTATCATTAAAGATATAGTAATATTTTATTTAGTCAATAGATTTTTATTATTACAATAACAGTTTATAAGAAAAAAGTTAATGTAGACCTTATATTTTTATTATTACAATAACAGTTTATAAGAAAAAAGTTAATGTAGACCTTATATTTTTATATTATAAAAGCTATCCACGCCCTTATAAACAGCACTATCCCCTAAACTTTCCTCAATTCTAAGAAGCTGATTATACTTAGCAAGCCTATCGCTCCTAGACATCGATCCAGTCTTTATCTGGCCAGCATTTAATCCTACAGCAAGATCAGCTATAATACTGTCTTCGGTCTCCCCAGACCTATGGGATATAACCGACGTATAGCCTGAGGTTTTAGCCATATCCACTGCATTTATAGTTTCAGTTAAAGTTCCAATTTGATTAACCTTAATCAAAATTGAATTACAAACACCCTGTTCAATACCTCTTTTTAGCCTTTTGGTATTAGTAACAAAAAGATCGTCCCCGACCAACTGCACTCTCTTACCAATTTTATCAGTTAATATTTTCCAACCTTCCCAGTCATCCTCAGCCATACCATCCTCAATGGATATAATTGGATAGCTATTAACCCAGTTTGTCCAGAAGTCAGCCATTTCTTCTGAGGATAGTTCTCTTTTATCAGACTTCTTAAAAATATATTTTCCTTTTGATTTATCATAAAACTCGCTAGATGCAGGATCTAAAGCTAAATAAATATCACTGCCAGCTTTCAGTCCATTTTTTTCAATAGCCATTAAGATAAGTTCAATGGCTTCTTCGTTAGACTTTAAACTAGGAGCAAATCCTCCTTCATCCCCAACAGCAGTATTATAGCCTTTATTTTTCAAAATCTTTTTTAGAGAGTGGAATATTTCAGCAGTCATTCTAAGGGCTTCTTTAAAATTATATGCTCCAACAGGCATTACCATAAACTCTTGAAAGTCGACGTTATTATCGGCATGAGCACCACCATTTAAAATATTAGCCATAGGAACAGGTAATACTCTAGAGTTTATCCCTCCAATATATTTATACAAAGGCATATCAAGATATTTAGCTGATGCCCTTGCACAAGCAAGAGAAACTCCTAATATAGCATTAGCACCCAGATGGGTTTTATTTTCAGTACCGTCTATATCTATTAGTTTTTCGTCTATTTTAATTTGATCAAAGACATCCATACCAGTTATTTCTTCATTAATTATGTCATTAACGTTATTTACTGCTTTAAGCACACCTTTTCCAGAGTATCTCATGGCATCCCCATCTCTAAGCTCTACAGCCTCATGTTCTCCGGTAGATGCACCACTAGGAACACATGCAGACCCCATAACCATACTATCAATTATAACATCCACTTCTACAGTAGGATTACCTCGAGAGTCTAGTATTTCTCTTGCTTTAACTTTTTCTATAAGCGACATAGTATCTCCTTAATGTTTAACGGTTTATTCACCAATATATGAACCCCATAACAACATAAAATATACGTAATATTAAATAATATACAACTCTTATAGCAAAAGGGGTATACTTTTTAATTAAATAATTTTTTTTATTAATTAAGTATTAAAATCAATTAAAAAATAACCTTAGAATACTAAATTTTAATAAAACACTAAAAAATAAAAATAATAAATTTATAGCTTGACTTTATACTAAACAATATATTTTATAATAATATGTATGTTATACATATCAATATGTATAATAAAAAAACTAAATCTATTATGTTAGTCTGTAATAAATTTAAATATCTAACATATATCTTTGTAGAATAGTAAACGTACATATAAAACTTGTGAATAGTATAAAGCTTTATTAAAAAATTAAGAGGTTATTTAAGTGAAACCAATTTTTATAAATGATATTGATCCAACAATGGTTAATATTCCACTAAAATTCGACTTTCTACCCTTTGACTTAATATATATAGCCGCAGTAATTGCAATAATATATACTATCAAAATACTCTTATCAAAAATAAAAATAAAAAAATATAAGACTATAAAAAAACCAACTCTAAAAGATCTCGTATCTTACTCCATAATCGGCTTGCTAATAGGCTTTGTACTCCTTGCACTAAGCCCTATGAATACTAAACTCGAAATTAGATATTATGGTGCACTATTTGCATCATCGGTAATCTTCGGTATGTTTTTCTTGTATTACCTATTTAGTGCAAGAAAACTCGATTACAATAAAGTGGATAGCTTTGTTATATACCTAGTTTTAGGTATAATAATAGGTGCTAGAGTAGTTCACGTTGTATTTTACGACATGATAAACGTTTTTATGGATAAACAAAGCTATTATTTAAATAATCCAAAAGCAATATTAATGGTTTGGCAAGGTGGAATAGCTAGTCATGGTGCGGCTATTGGCTTATTCTTAGGTAGCTATATATTTAGCCGTGTTCATAAAGTAAAGTTCTATGTTATAACTGATATAGTATCAATACCAATAGCCTTTGGTACTATGTTTATACGCCTGGGTAACTTTATAAACTCAGAAATAGTAGGAAAAATAACTACTAAAATATCCTGGGGAGTAACATTCCTATTTTATGACTATAAAAACTTATACAACTACAAAACTAATAAGTTTGAAAACCTTCCCACTGACCTTATAGTAAGACATCCCAGTCAAATATACGAAATGATTATGGGATTAATTATTTTTTCCACATTATTTTATCTTTTTAAGAAAAAAAGAAAAGTTTTAGCCGATGGTGTAATATTATATACGCTAATATGTTTATATTTTACATTAAGATTTATTGTGGAGTTCTTTAAAGAATATCAGGCAGTAAGCCCAGATCAGTCCTTTTTAACAATGGGACAATACCTTAGTATACCACTGGCATTATTTGGAGGCCTTATGATATACTATTTACAAAAAAAGCACTCTAAAAAAACATGACCTAAGAGATTAACACTCTCTTTTACAAGATACTGGCGTAGCAAAATAAATGAAAATATTAAAACTAATACTAATAACATTATTAACTCTTACATTTGCTTGTACGGATGATGATAATATAATTAGTGACTTTTATATTTATCCCAATCCCTATAACATACCTAATGGAGAGGGTACTTTTAGATTAACTCTAAATAATAGTATAACTGATGATTTTACTCTAAAAATAGAGGTTAAAGATCAAAGAAATCAAATAGTATGGACAAGAACAAAAGATTATCCCAACTCTGGTAATACAATAAATTTAAAGTGGTCTGGGCTTAATAATAGTGGTATATTACCAAGTCCAGGTATATATAGAGCAAAAGTTACAATTAGTGGAACAGCAAGTGGTGAAAAGTATTTCGAACTAATAATACAATAAGTTAATAATTATGCTAAAACTAATAACTAAACTAATATTAGTGGGTATATTTTTATATCCATCTATAAAAAGCTTTTCGAAAGATAGTAGTGGTGCAGGATCTATACCACAAATTGGAACCCGTGCGGCATCAATGGGTAACACTTTTGTGGCTATAGCAGATGATTTGAGTACATTCTATCATAATCCAGCTGGAATAGCATCATTAGAGTGGTCCTACTTTTCAACGAGCTTCCAAAGAATACCTAAAAATAAATATTTTGGTAACTTTGCCTTTGTCCACTCCACCAATGAGGATAGTACATGGGCCTTTGGTGTGTCTGCTAACTTCTTATATTATCACGATATAAAAAAAATAGATAGTTCGGGTAATAGTACTGGGCAAACCGTTAACTATAGCAGTTCTACATACTTTACTATTGCTAAAGTAATTGACAATAGTGAAATGCTTCGTATTGGAGCAAACTTTAAAATAATCCACCAAAATATGAATGGTAAATATTCTGTCGGAGGCGGTATAGATGTCGGTATTTTATTGCAAATCCCATACTTGAACTTTGGAGTAATGATCCAGGACCTAGTTACCATTGAAAAGTTTTTTAATAGAGATAAATTAATACATTATGATAGAATTTTAAAAGTTGGTGTATCTACTAGTATATCCGATTCTTGGAAGGTTAGCCTTCAAGTAGATAAAAATCTCAGCAATAGTACTAGCGCTATCTTTAGAATAGGAGGATATTTTAGAGTCTGGCAAGGAAAGGGTAAGATGGACTACTCTATAAAAAAAATTAAGGATAACCAGAATCTGGCAAGTATTTTAAAACCTCCAAAAGAATATCCCAATGAACTATATATAAATTTAGGCTATGGTGGAGGCGATGTTGGTGTAGGGCTTACTCTTAAAATAGTTAAACTTAAGTTTGACTTAGCTATATCATTCTCAGAACTCGATTGGAACAAAATGAAAGTACTATTCACCCTAGATATACCCCTATACTAAGCCATGTTAAATAAACTATATTATCCTAACAAACTTACCTTTGTTTTATTAGTTATTTTACTTTTCTATTCTAATAATCTGCTCTATCCAGTAGATAGCTCAAAAGTAAATGTATATATTGTTGACGTGGGTAATGGTGATGCAATTTTTATAAATATCTTTAAAAAGTATAATATATTAATTGACTCTGGCCCTATATCAAAATATAATTACTTTTCTTTTAAAAAAAAACAAGGCATACACTACTTTTTAAACAAACATAAAATTAAAAATATTGACCTTTATATCATCACTCACCCACATAGCGACCATATTGGCGGTTTAATACCTATTTTAAAAAAGCTAAAAATAAAAAAAATAATTGACCCTGGATATGCCTATCCCTCTAAAGTATATTATAATACCCTTAAGATGATTGAAGAAAAACAAATTAAGTATAGGGTCGCTAGAAGAGGGATGATATTTAATTTTGATAATGTTAGTTTTGAAGTATTAAGTCCTCATAAAATTATAAGGAATGCTTATAGTAGTGCAAATGCAAACTCTATTGTAGTTAAAATGATATATAAAGATATTAGTTTTCTTTTTACCGGAGATATAGAAAAAGAAACAGAATATTTACTCACTTTGTTAAAAGATAAGCTTAGTTCAACATTTATAAAAGCTCCACATCAGGGTAGTGATACCTCAAACACTATGGATTTTTTGAAATTGGTTAGTCCAAAAGTGGTGTTTATTAGTTGTGAGGCAAATAAAATTAATAATCCTTCTCCTTTGGTTTTGGGTAGATATAAAACGCTAAAGTCTATAGTTTATAGAACTGATATTCATGGAACAATCAACCTAAAAACTAATGGTAAATCTTATTCTATTAAAACAGAAAAAAAAGAAAAATAATTTTTACCATTAGATTACGATAAACTATAAAATGGATTTAGACTCTATATTTTTTTATATAAAACAATATTTTACAACTATAGTAGATATTTTTATAGTTGCATACATATTATATACCCTTTATAAGGTCATTGCCAGAACCAGGAGTATACAAACTCTAAAGGGATTAGGTATTATATTATTGGCCTATTTGATAGGCAAGTTTTTAGAGCTTAATACTTTTGTATGGCTCTTTGAAAGAGGACTAGAAGTAGCCGCTATTGCCTTAATTATCATTTTTCAAAACGAACTTAGACGAATTATTATGAAACTTGGTGAGAATACTGCAGTTGGTAATATTTTTAGACGTAGTGAACCAGAGATTTCTCAAATATTACAAATAATACCTCCTTTAGTGTATAAGTTTTCAGAAAAACGTATAGGGGCACTTATTGTATTTACTAAAAAAACTGGACTACAGGGAATTGTAGAAAAAGGTATAGAAATTGATTCAATTTTATCCACTGAAGTCCTTGAAGCTATTTTTAACCCATCCTCTCCCATACACGATGGAGCGGTAATTGTCTCAACTGATAGAATTACTGCGGCTGGATGCCTCTTACCCCTTACTGAGAGAACAGATTTACAAAAACTATTTGGTACAAGACATAAAGCCGCTATAGGACTATCTGAAGAGACTGATTCAGTTATTGTAGTGGTATCCGAAGAAAATGGAAATGTATCCATTGCTCATGAGGCTATGTTATATTATGGTCTTAAACCGCAAAAGTTTAAAGTTAGTCTAAAAAACTTTCTTTCCACTCAAATAGTGGATGACGAATTAAAAAATAAAAAAAATAAGTTTTTCCATAGAATAAAAAATAGAATAAAAAATAGAATAAGTAAAATAAATAATAAACCTTCTAAAAAAGAAGGTGAGAAAAGCTAAGATGTTTAAAAATAGTCAATATTCTAAATGGTTTTTAAGATTATTCTCACTCGCTATTGCCATCGGACTATGGCTTTATGTAGATGACCTAAATAAAAAAAGTAGACATATTACACTAGAAGTAGACTTTAGGAATAAGCCACAAAATATTTATAGCGATTTTAACTTTAACAATAAAATTATAGAAGTTGAGGTAAAAGGTAAAAGAGATGTTGTTAATACCATAAGTAGCCAAGATATTGATTGTTACGTTGACCTTAGTGAGGCTAAACCAGGAACATATTCATACGACATAGAAATTAAAAAAATACATACCGATGTTAACGTTATACCAAATGAAAAACAGGTTACTATTTATTTTCAGCCAATTATCGAAAAAACTGTACCTGTTAAACTAATACATAATATTACCACTAAAAAAATGTTTGAGATCACTAAAATAAAATACTCTCCCACTGAGGTTATTATTAGAGGTCCTGAAAAGGATATTAGCAAAATCAAAAAAGTCGATACTATACTATTATTAAAAAAAGAGGTTCATCAAGACTTTAAAGGAAAAATAAGATTTAAGCCATTACCCAAAAATGTTAAAATAAAAAATGCAGATTATATTATGGTTAACGTAATAATAGGCGGTGATAAAAAAGAGTTACGGATTAACAATGTTAAAGTTATACTTATAAATAGTAGTTTTGTGCCATTAGAAACAACTAAAAAAAATATTAGGCTTGATTATATTATATATAAGGGTCAGGGAAAATATATTAATAAAGTTGATAAAAAACAAATTATTGCATATATTGATATGGGAAAAATATATAAACCGGGTACTTATAAGCTTAAGGTAGTACCACAGGATATAGATAAGCTAGAGATTATTGACTTTAAACCAAAAATAATTAAAATTACCCTTAGACGATCAAGAACTCGTTAATAATAAATTGATGTATAATTAATCAAAACCTTAGTAGTAATGCAATAACAAGTGTTAACTCACTTGAAAACATAAAATAATAAATATTTATATCACAGAAGTGTATTATGGAATTAGAAGATAAAAATATTAAAATTACTTTTAGACAAAAAAAGGCAACTGAATGTCCAATATGCAAATGTCAATTTAATAAAGAAGAACTATTTACCGGAAGAGGAAGGCTAATTGCAGGAAACCTAGATAATGAACTTAGAAGAAGTTATCAAAAAAATAAAAAATATGGAATAATATATCCACTAATATACCCAGTAATTGTTTGTCCTGAGTGTTATTATTCTGCTTTTCCAGAAGACTTTGATATTCCAATTAAAGATATCAAGAGCAATATCTTTAATGACCGAAATAATAGAGAAAATTTAGTCTATAACCTATTCCCCAATATAGACTTTAATGACAGTAGAACATTAAAACATGGTTTATTAAGTTATATACTATCTTCTAGTTGCTATTCCTTTTTTAGTAAAAAGCATGCTCCTTCTTTTAAGTGCGGGCTATCCTCGTTGAGAGTGGCATGGATAGCAAATGATCTATTCATCAAAACCGGTGATGATAAATATAACTATATTAAAAAAATGTTCTATAGTAAAGCGGCCTATCTATACAATCAAGCTGTTGACTTTTCACAAACTGGAAAAGAGCTTCTTGATAATATAAAAACCTACGGCCCGGATACCGATAATAATTTTGGATATGATGGTATGCTATATTTAGCGAGCTTATTAAACTTTAAAATTATATTCTATAAAGAACAAGAAAAACAGGCGGAAGAGTTTATTAAGTCAAAAAGAATAGTTAGTAGACTGTTTGGTTCAGGCAAAGCCAGTAAAGAAAAACCCTCTGCAATATTAGAACTCTCAAGAAAGCTGTTTAGAGAGATTAATGATAAACTAAAAGAACTAAATATTGATAATGCGTAATATAAAACTCCTCATACAGTATGACGGAACCAAATATTCAGGATGGCAAAGACAAAAAAATGCAATAACCATACAAGATGAGATAGAGTTAAGGTTATCCGCCATCACAAATGAAAAAATAAACCTAATCTGCTCTGGAAGAACCGATAGTGGAGTACATGCCATAGGTCAGGTGGCTAACTTTAAAACAACCTCAAAAATACAATGTACAAATCTTTTTTATGCCCTTAATTCCTTTTTACCAAAAGATATTAGAATATTCAAATGCGAAGAGACATCCTTAGATTTTCACTCAAGATTTTCTGCCCTAAAAAGAGAATACAAATACATAATTTATAACGATATTGTTTGTCCGCCTTTTATAAAAAACTACGTTTACTTACAAAAAAAAAAGCTGTATGCTGATAAAATAAGCTTGGCACTAAAACTCTTAGAAGGTGAACATGATTTTACCAGTTTTTCTTCGGTTAATGATGAATCCAAAAACAAAATTAGAACTATCCATAATACAAAAGTAGAGCAAAATAATAAAGAAATAACCATATTAATACAAGCTAACGCATTTTTACGAAAAATGGTTAGGATGATAATAGGCATAATAATAGACGTTAATTTAAAAAACCGCCCTATCACTGAGGTCATTAGAATACTAAACCTTAAAAGTAGACTACATAACTACTTTACTGCTCCATCCTGCGGTTTATATTTAAATAAGGTTTGGTATTAGTGATATTAAAGTCTTATTGCAAGATAAACCTATACTTAGACATAATAAGCCTTAGGGATGATGGCTATCATAATATAGATACCATTTTTCAGGCTATAAGCCTTTGTGATAGTATAACATTTGAAAAAAGCTCCGACTTTACTATTGTTAGCAATATTAAAGAACTCGAATCCAATACTAACGTTATCTGGAAAGCTATTAACCTATTAAGACCCTATATCCACCCTCTTAATAGCGGACTTAAAATAACCCTTAAAAAAGTAATCCCAATGGGTGCGGGACTCGCTGGTGGAAGCTCTAATGCGGCTACTACCCTTATCGGAATAAATAACTTTTTTAGCTTAGGGATAACTAATGATCAGCTAACTAAAATGGCAAGTAAAATCGGTGCGGATGTGCCATTCTTTATAAAAGGTGCTACTGCAAGAGGACAGGGCATTGGTGATAAGCTAACATACCTCGATAATTTGAATTGTCCTTTGTTTTTTTTAGTTGTATATCCAAAAATTAATACGTCCACCAAAACGGCTTATGATAATATAGACTTATCCAGCCCTAAAAACAAAATAAACGATATTATAGACGCTCTTAAGCAAAAAGACATGGATAAAATCGCTAACTCTATGTATAACAAGTTCGAAGAAAGCCAAATTAAACTTAATCCGACTATAAAAGAAATTAAAACTATGTTAACTAAAAATGGTGCAAAGGCTAGTCTAATGTCTGGTAGCGGATCATCTGTATTTGGACTTTTTGAGTCAATGACTCTTGCAAAAAAGGCTAAAAATAAACTAGATCATCTTAATTATAACTTCTTTTTGGCCGAAAGTATAAAACCATATTAATAAAATCTATCTTTTATAAAGATTCTTTAACTGCTTATCAAGGCTAAACAGCATAAGAAGACTCTTCCGCTTGGGATACATCAAAGTTATTTGTTTATACCTTTTATAAAAGTCATACATACTCTTATTCATGTTATCCCTTAGCCTTACACTAACTTTACCTCTATTGTATTCAAAAATAATATCCCCAATATAGTTTATGTGGGATGAGCTAATATGAAATGTATTACTAGGAAAATAAAAGTCCTCTGTATGGCCGTTAAACTTGTATACCATTTTAGCAAAGGAATAAATACCCTTTCTTAAAAAGATATAACGACTGACCTCTTTTCTAGGTATAAAAGCTGATAAAACAAAATGATAATTTTTGTCATTTTGCTTTCTTAGTCGAAAGAATACCTCACTAGGTAAAGGTGCCTTATTAGCACTCCTAAAAATGAAAACAGCTATACCCTCATTTATATTAGGCCTATCATTTTCGTTAAATCCATCTTCCTCAGTAGCAAGATTATAAAGACTACACTGGCTAATAACCAAAAGTATAACAACTATAATAGCCCTATAACTACTATACAATATAAGGGCTATCTTATTAAAAAGCAGTAAGTTATGCATTATATCCCCATGATATGGTGTGGAATTATAAAAAAATAACAAAATAGTTTAAAATATCAAAATTATTGTTATTCTATCAAAATATTAGTTATCGTCGGAGTGCTTATGATTAATAAAATATTTGATAAAATCCTAATCAAGAATATCAACATAAAAAATGATCTATACCTATATTCGTTTTCCAATAAGAATAGTGTTTTGGAGTTTAACCATCATAAACTTTATACTCCCATTTTGCTGGAGAGAATAAAATTAAATAGCTATAGGCTGGTTTGGGGTAGTGAACAAATACAAGCTCTCAAAAATAATAAAGTCCTATACGCAGACTCCTTCATATTAGACGGTAGCTCTATGCTGGACTGCTTTGTATACGCTGTCTTATACGGTCAACTTTATGCAAGGCTTAACGTTATTGAAAAATATAATATCCTAAATAAACTTACTAATACATTTAAGCTCAGCCAGGAAGAAATAGTAAATGTATACCTCCCTCTCATAAAGGAAAACCCCAGTATCAAGTTGCTAAAGCTGTTCCTAAGCCTAAATAACTTATCGGCTAATATAAAAACTTATTTGCTAAATTATAATATCCCCCTTAGTCTGGCTTATGAGTTTAGTTGTTTCTCTATCAAAGAACAGGACTACATCTACACAATTATAAACGAGCTTAACTTGTCCAACAGCAAGGTTAGGCTCATGATGGATAATATAAAATACCTATCCAAACGGGATAACAAAATACCTTATGATGTTCTAGATAGCTTATCCAGTATTATATTTGACTCACAAAGTGTTAATATCCGTCAGAAAGCCTTTTTTGATAAGCTGTCTATTATGCGTTATCCGCTGTATACCAAAGAAATAAACAAAATTAAAGAACATATAAAAGATTTATCCCTGCCTCCAAGATTTAAAATTAAAATAGATAAACACCTAGAAGACGAAAGTATAAATGTATATGTCAAAATAAAAAACATGGATGACTATCTTATCATGGTTGAAAAGCTAAATGACCTAATAAAAAATAATAAAATAAAAAAGCTCTTTAACCTAATATAGTTAAGCTATCTGTCTATATACGGCATGCAAACAGGCAATCACCAACGGGGATGAGCCAAAACTACCCTCTAATATAATACCATCCATATTAAAATAACTTAAAAAGTCTTTAGTATACTCTTTGCTCTCTACCACATTAACAAAGCCCACCGGGAAAGCCAATATAATTACTTTGGATAAATCCCAATCGTTTTTTAGTAAAGCCTCAACAGCTGAGTATAAAAAAGTCGGTGCATTACCGCAAGCTAATATCACCTTTTTATTATAATTATCCTTAAGAGCTTTCTGTACAGCTAAATAGCTCCTAGTTAGACCCTTTTGGCCTGCCTCAGCCTTTATGTCATCATCGGATACATGACATATAACCTCATTATTATATTTATCCGTATAATAACTACTAAGACCAGATTTAATCATATTAGTATCAACAATTATACTGGCTGAGTCCTTAATATGCCCTATAATACTGGTTATAGCATTATCAGTAAAGTATATATTGTTAATAACCCTATCAAAGCAAGTTGTACTATGTATTAGCCGTTTAACAACTTCTTTTTGCATTTTGTCAAAACCATTAAACCGTTTAAAACTAATACACTTATCTTCAACCGCCTTAAGGGATAGCTTTTCAATATCACCGGCATTAATGATTAACGGCTTTTTAATATAAAAGTTTTTTATCTTCATTTGTCCACCAAATAATTAATTCGTATTAAAATACAAGTCTATAATCTTAGGGTTAGCCCTAAACATAGTATGTAAATACGTTCCACATACATTTTGACTTATCCATGCTCCCATTATAGCTTTTGAGTCTATACTCTTTGACAAGCCCCATATTGGGTTAGCCTCACTAATAGGCTCACTATAGTGAAAAGCATGTCCCTTATATATATTATTAAACTTTAAGTCTTTTGCATAATAATATCCAAGACGCTGTCTATTAACCCTCATCCTAAAGCTCATAGGCATAATACCAGACATACTAACACTAACCTCGGATAACAACGTTAACCTATTACCCAAATATATTAGTCCAGCGCACTCTGCATATACTCTTTTCTTTTTATCACTAGAAATATCAATTAGACTATTTTTAAACTTATTGGCCTTAGCTAACTTATGATATACATCCTCTGTTTCAACGTATCCACCAGGGATGTATACAACATCGCTATCCTTTGGTATAATATTATCATCAAGAGCGGATATTATATTAACATTTTTAAATATGCCTTTTAAATATTCCATATTATCGTGGTACAAAAAGGAAAAACCACTATCACTTATTATGGTTAGCTGTTTTTCTTTTAGGCTTGTATTATCAAAGGGATAGTCAATATTAGTTCTAGTAAGCTTATTATCATTTATAAGTCTAATTAGCTTTTGAATATTAATATTCTTACAAACCTCATCTGACATCTCACAAAGCTTAAGCCTGTTTAATTGGGATAAGTCCAAACCAAGGTGCCTCGATTTAAGATTAATTATATCCTTTTTAACCCATCCAAGACACTCAATATTAGGGTGATCCTTATTAACCTGCTTAACTATTAGTTGATAATGGCTTTCTGAGGATACATGATTAAATATAATACCTTTTATTGTATTATCCGTTTTATAGCTTAGCATACCCAATATCACAGCGGATAACGTTGAATAAGACCCCTCAGCCGATATAACTAATACAGTGGGTAGATTTATGGTATTAGCAATATCATAAGTGGATGTTTTTTTATCTATGCCGTCGTAATAGCCCATAGCCCCTTCTATTATGGATAGTTCTTTTGCGTAGTTGTTAAATATCCACTTAGTCTGGGTTTTAGTCATCATAAATAAATCAAGATTGACCGATGGCTTATCCAAAAGCTTTTTATGAAATTGGGTATCTATATGATCAGGTCCACTTTTAAACGGGGATACCTTAAATTGAGCATTTAGCTTATTCATCAAAGACATGGTTATTAGTGTCTTTCCCTGTTTGGACGATATTGCGGATATAATAAAACCTTTTATCATAATTGCCTATTTAACATATTCGCTAAAAGTAATATTAATAAAAAAACTTAATAAATATTGTCTTTTATATATTTTTATAATATATTTGCTATTCTAACCTGTTTAATATAATACATTGTGGAAGTGAGGTGAGAATCCTCCACTATCGGGTAACTGTTAGAGTCAGGAACACAGTATATTATACTTAAGTAGAGATCTCTTTCCCGTAAAAGGAGGTACTATTATGACAAAACCTTATCAAATTAATAACCTATACAAAAGCTTTGTCAGACTTCCTTAATACTTTAATAAAACTTTTATAAAGGAGTTTATTATGCACATTGAACCAGGAGTTGTTCAAGGAGCTAAATTAGCATTAAGCTATGGTACAGCAATAACGTCTTTGGCTATTACCGCAAAACTAACCGTTAATGAAATTAAAAAGACTGGTTATTTATCCTTAGGGCTAAAAACCATATTAACTAGTATATTAGTATTTATTTTCTTTCAAGTATTCCCACACTTTCCTGTTGGCGTGTCAGAGGTACACTTTATATTCGGCTCAACGTTATTCTTATTATTTGGTGTATCAGCCGCCTCACTGGGCTTAGCTATTGGACTGTTATGTCAGGGAGTCCTGTTCTCACAAACTGATCTAGCAATGTATTTTGTCAATATAACAACGCTATTAATGCCGCTCTTTGTAATGAACCTATTAGCCAAAAAAGTTATCCCCAAAAACATAGCCTATAAAGATCTTAAATATTCACAGGTATTAAAACTATCTATAGCTTATCAAGGTGGTATAGTTGCTTGGGTAATGTTTTGGGCATTCTATGGTCAAGGCTTTACTATAGCCAATACTGCTCAGGTATTATCCTTTGGAAGCGTATATCTAGCTGTTATACTAATAGAACCACTTTTAGACTTAGGAGTTTTAGCCCTTGCAAAAACCTTAAACCCTTTAAAAGACAGCCTATTCGTTGAAAAAAGACTCTATAGTCCAGATTCTATATAAAATATATTATAGTTTTTGTTTGTACCTATCTATTGGTGGGTACAAACCTATACTCACAAAATAAGAATAGACAATATGAAAAGATGGAGACATTATAAAAAAGATACGGCAATTATATTATCTGCCTTTGGATCAATACCTCAAAAGGCTAAATACGAAAGCCTAAAAGAATATATAGAAAATAATAATACTAATATACCAGTACATTTGGCATTTTCGTCGAGGTCGGTGTTAAATAACCTGAAAACTAAAGGTATTATATATAAAAACCTAAGCCAAACCCTCTCTGATGTAGAACTTCAAGGATATAAACGTATAATAGCATCCTCCATAAACCTATTCCCCACTGACGAACACGAGTTAATAAAAAATACCGTTAAGGGTTTTAATATATTCTCACCAGCCGATATACGCTTTAGTCCAGCAATCTTATCAAGAGGAGATGAGACAAGCCGTATATTATACCATATTAACCAATATGTACGGAAAAACTATAATGACGTAATATTATATTTAGTCCACGGTGCACCATATTTTGAGCAATCTGGTATCCAATCAGTTTTCTACGCAAAAGACTTTTTAACAACACTTAATCCACTTAACCTCTTTAGCTCACTAGAAAAGATATATAACTTTAGCTTGTTAAAAGACTCCATTATAGACTCCGTAAAAAGAGCTGAGTCAGTACATAAGAAAAAGCTATCCATAAAAATAGTGCCGTTATTACTCACAAGCGGTAATCACTTTATCAAAGACGTCAAAAAGATTGAAAACAGCCTATCCAAAAACTTTAACGTATTAATAGCCGAAGTGGATAACTGTCCCTTTAACCTGTTAGACTTGGATATCGTCAAAGAAACCATAAAAAACCTTATAGATGAACTTAAAATAAAAATGGGAACACTATAAACATGACAAAAAAAAAACTATATATAATATCCTTAGGACCTGGTGATCCTGAACTATTAACTTGGAAGGCAATTAAATATTTATTAGCCTCAGAGGCCATATACATACCCGTTAGAGATAACATAAAAGACTCAAGGGCATATAAGATTATAATGTCCATAAAAACTATGTTTTTTGATAATAATGATATATTAATAAAAAAGACTGACTTCCCTATCCTAAAGGGTATACCATCCCCCATGAAATATGATAAATCCCTGTGGAAGGCTCAACTTAATGAACTATTAACAGGCTTTTTACGTTATGAGTGCCTCGCCTACGTAACCTTAGGTGATTCTGCAA
Organism: Spirochaetota bacterium; assembly: GCA_965208615.1. Taxonomy (GTDB): domain Bacteria; phylum Spirochaetota; class UBA6919; order UBA6919; family CBDBPB01; genus CBDBPB01. Next base: position 244,365 of record CBDBPB010000007.1, on the reverse strand, counting down.
TATTTAGCAGAGTATATTATTTATTAGAATACCTAAAAGATGTTGATCCAGAACTATATAGTAATACATTAGTTATCCCTGGTATAACGTCATTTTCTTATGCCTCAGCCAAAATGAAGAAGTCTTTATGCCAAGGGATGTCCTCATTAGAGATTAGGCCATGGAATAATAATCCAAACCATATTACAAAAGTCATTATGAAACCTAAAGTCGGTGATGCACTATCTAATTACACCCCAGTTGGTGATTTATCATACATAGAGAACCTCGGCTTTAAAAATGAAAACATATCAAAAGACCTACCCCAAAACTGGAATAAGTATATGTCATTCATAATAGACTTCTCAAAAAAGAAAATCATAGACTAAGGATAAAACCTTGGGGATTATAACTAAACTCAAAACCGACTATATTAAACTTAAAATAAAAGAATATTATAACCTAAACGCTAACTATATATACCCCACCAAAAACGGCATATCTAATAACACATATCTAATAAAAACTGATAATAAAAACTATATATTAAAAATATATGAATATAGCTCTAGTAAAAAGGTCAACAACGAGATAGACCTACTAAAACTATTAAAACTAAAAAAACTTAATGTCCCCCATGTTATAGGGTATAACGGTAAAGAGCTTATCCATTTGGATAATAAACCCTCTGTTCTATTCTCTTATATGGAGGGTAGAACAATAGATAAACCTAATAAAAATAATATTAAACAAATTGCACTATTCTTAGTTAAACTCCACTCCATAAACTATAACAAAAAAATAGACAATATCTATACCACTAAGCGTATTGAGTATTATTTGCGTGAGTCAGGCTATAACTCTATGCTAAAACATATTGACAGCTTAAACCTAATAGCCAAAGCTAATGTACTTATACACGGTGATTTATTTATGGATAACGTAAGATTTAACAAAAACGGCTTAAGGGTATTTGACTTTAGTGACTTTTGTCATGGAGACCTATACTTTGATATAGCAGTAATAGGCATAAACTGGTGCTTTTTGGATGGTAGCCTAAATAAAAATCTTTTGGATAAGCTTATTAATACCTATAATAGTAAATCGTCAATGGTTATATCCCTAGACGTACTATTAGAGTGGATGCGTTTTGCCTGCCTATACTACGGCTCTCAACGCATATATATGAAAAAAGTTAAAAAACAAACTAACCTATCACAAAACGATATCGAAGAATATATAAAGAAGTTCCACTCAATAAGCAGTCTAAATTATTTTACCTGCTTATAAAGCTTTTCTATTTGGTTTAGTATTGCCTTTTTAGATATACCCTTTAAATAAGCATAACATATTATAGAACCAGCTCCCACACCCTCTTTTACATATCCGTTATCATATAGATTAAGGTTTTTAAACTTGGACTCCTTAAAGTCAAAATCTGCATAAAAAGCGTTTAAATCTTTATCTATACGGCTTAATAAACCCTTCATATCACTATATTTATCCTCAGCCACCCATTTGGTTGTCATTAAGGCAATATTAGTAAAGTCTATAGGCTTATCCAGCTTCTTTAAAATTGAGTATATGGTTAGCATCTGAGTCCCACCGCCTAATATAACCATCTTACCAAGCTGATTAAGTCCAACAGCCATACCAGATAAAAATGCCTGCATAGGATCACCCAAATACCTTATGGCATCAAAAACAGTCTTAACATCTTTACCAAACAAAGATATAGCCTTATTAACAACATCCCTTTTTAAGGATTTGGTCTTTTCATCACTATTGCTCGACGAAAAAGAGTCATCACATGAATAGCCCAAAGCCTTACTCACAGCATAGGCAGTGGTAGTGCCCGATGGAACGCACTCTGAGAGTATAAATGTATGGGCATAATCCTTTACCTCACTAGCATAGCGTAATCCATCGTTGAACAGCTCCTGTGCGTCAATATCAGAACCCTCCAAAATAGACTTAGCAACCTTTGACTGAATAACAGTTATAGGACATTTAGGTCTAATTTTAAGTCCAACATCTATATAGCTTATTGGAAAGTCCACTAACTGCTTAATGGCAGAGGTTATTATCACAGGAGATGGCGGTCCAGACGGCATCTTAGGTATATCAGGCATGGACAATGGCCTACCATAATACAATACCTCCATATCCAAAGGCGGGGTATACTCTACTAGTCCTGCTAGTCCTGCTGATGTTATATTATCTATCTCAGCCGTCTTTGTATAGGCACTTATTAAAAAAAACTGAAAACTCGTATTCTTTATTTTTCTTAAGAAGTCTTGGCTACCTTGTATTATTTTGATATTATCTATCATAGAATCCCCTAAATATTATTTTATGTTAAGGATATTGTCTTGAACTACGATCACGGTGGAAATATATACTCATTTGCCAATAAGATAAACTCACCCATAAAAGATATTATAGACTTTTCGTCCAACGTTAACTTTATAAGCCCAAACGTCAATATGAATATGAAAAACCTTAACCTATCAGCCTATGCAGAGCCAAACTATAAAGAACTAAAAATTAATGTATCCAAGTTCTTTAATCTGCCCAGTCATTGCGATATAGAGTTCTATAACGGGGCAAGCTCTGGTATATATTCTATATTTAAATACATAAACCCCAAAAACGTTAGCCTATATCTACCCATCTATACGGAATATATGAAAATAGCCAATAACCTAAACTGCAAAATAAACAAAATTAATCGCCTGGATAACATAAACAAAAATATAACTAAAAACTCTCTTGTGGTCTTTGTTAACCCATCCACACCAGATGGACAACTATACAATATAAAAACATTTTTATCAGAATGGAAAACAAAAAATGCCAATATATTACTGGATGAGTCCTTCTTAGACTTTACCGATTATGAGTCCGCTCTACCCTTAGTAAATGATAATATGTTTATATTAAAATCTTTTAGTAAGATATTTGCCTGTGCTGGGCTAAGAATAGGATGTGTTATATCAAGCAAAAATAACATAAAAGAAATACGAAAAACAGAACCACCGTGGAAGTTATCCTCACTAGATATGCACTACCTAAACCAAGCTATCAAAAATAAAGACTTTTTAAACCAAACAAAAAAACTAACTAAATTAAATAAACATATCCTAAAACAAAAATTAATAAAAATAGACCTCTTTGATAAAATCTTTAACTCCTGTGCTAACTTTATCCTAGTCAAATTGAAAAATATAGACGGATACAAACTCCAAAAGCTATTAACCCCATATAAAATACTTATAAGGGTTTGTGATAACTTTTACCCCCTAAACTCAAAGTGGATAAGGTTAGCTGTTAAGGATGAACTCTCCATAAGCCTTCTAATAAACGCTCTAAAAGAAATTAAATATAAGCAAACTCAATGACAGCCCTAAAATAAATAATCCAAAATAAACCTATTTTATAGCCATTAACTCAACATCAAAAGTTAAATTCTTACCAGCTAAAAAGTGATTAAAATCAATAACTATAGCCTTATCCTTAACCTCTTGGACTATACCATAAAACTCCTCACCTTTTTCGTTTTTTAGGCTTATAGGCATACCAACCTTAAATTCAGAATCCTTAGGTGATGATATGTTCTGAGAGCTGATCTCGTGTATATTATCATCAGTTCTATTACCATAGCCCTTATCAGGAGGAATAGTAATCTCTTTTTTATCCCCAGCCTTCATGCCAATAACGCCCTCTTCAAAACCCTTTATAACCTGATGATCCCCAACCTTAAACTCCAGTGGGTCTCTATCAGCCGATGAATCAAATACCTTACCATCATCCAACTTGCCTGTGTAGTGTACCTGAACAGTATCACCATTACTAACTTCTTGCATAAACAAACTCCTTAAAGTTATTTAATATAACAAACTCTAACTCGGTATCTCCAATATAGCACCTTTACTCCCACTGGTAACCATACTGGCGTACCTCTTAAGATAACTAGATAAATTATCACGTTTTTTAGGCTGCCAATTTGCCCTTCTTAAATTAAGCTCATCATCCGATATCTTTATCTCAATAAGGTTTTTACTAAGATCAATAGCAATAACATCACCATTTTTAACTAATGCAATATTACCCCCCTCAGCAGCCTCTGGGGATATATGACCAACACAAGCTCCTCTAGTTGCACCTGAAAAGCGTCCATCAGTTATTAGTGTAACCGAGTCACCAAGACCCATACCCATAATATTAGCAGTAGGAGCAAGCATCTCTACCATACCAGGACCGCCTTTAGGCCCCTCATACCTTATTACAACAACATTTCCAGCTTTTACCTTTCCATCCAAAATACCCCTAACAGCCTCTTCCTGAGACTCAAACACAATAGCAGGGCCACTATGAATACGCATATTAGAATTAACGGCTCCAGACTTTATTATAGCACCCTCACTGGCTAAATTGCCAAATAATACCTGTAACCCCCCCTTCTCACTATATGGATCATCAATAGTACGTATCACAGAGTTATCAAGTATTTTAGCACCCTCAATATTCTCAGCAAGAGTCTTTAAACTAACTGTCAGTGTACTATCCCTTAAAGCACCAACCCTATTAATCTCATTCAGTATAGCTGAAATACCTCCAGCTCTATCCACATCCTCAATGTGTATGTCAGACGCCGGTGAGACCTTACATATATGAGGTACCCTAGACGATAATTCATTAAGCCTTGAAATAGGATAGTCTATACCAGCCTCTTTTGCAATGGCTATAGTATGCAATACCGTATTAGTAGAGCCTCCCATTGCCATATCAAGTATAAAAGCGTTATCAATAGAATCTTTGGTTACAATGTCTTTTGGCTTTATGTCCTTCTTTACAAGTTCCACAATGGTATTAGCGGCCTTTTTTAAAAGTAAACGCCTTTTATCAGAGTCAGCCAAATATGTACCATTACCCGGTAAAGCCATACCAAGAGCCTCACACAAACAATTCATAGAATTAGCAGTAAACATCCCAGAACAACTACCACATCCAGGACAAGCATTATCCTCCAAATCCTTAAGCCTCTGTTCATTTATCTTACCAGAGCTATATTGACCAACAGCCTCAAATACACTGGCTAAATCGACTACACTGCCATCCTTAGTCCTACCCGCCCTCATAGGCCCACCACTAACAAATATACTAGGTATATTTACCCTCATAGCGGCCATCAACATACCAGGTACTATCTTATCACAATTGGGTATGCATATAAGTCCGTCAAAACAATGTGCCTGAATAACGGTTTCCACACAATCAGCAATAAGCTCCCTGCTGGGAAGGGAATAGTGCATGCCAGAATGTCCCATTGCTATACCATCATCCACACCAATTGTGTTGAACTCAAAAGGTACTGCTCCAGCCTCCCTAACCGCATCCTTAACTATACGTCCAAACTCCTGTAAGTGAACATGGCCGGGTATTATATCTATATAAGAGTTGGCAATAGCTATGAAAGGCTTTTTAAAGTCCTCGTCCTTTAGACCGCATGCCTTTAGTAAACTACGGTGAGGTGCCCTCTCAAAACCAGCCTTTATAGAATCACTCCTCATTATAAGCTCCTCGTCAACATTATAACAAAATATCTACCAAAAGATAACGATTTTATAACAATATGAAAACTCTTTTTATAATAAAGAAAAATACTATAAGAATTATGACCTGTATACCCTCGGAACACGCTCAGTAATGCCAGTTATAACCTCATAAGGTATTAGCCCGGTTTTATGTGCAATCTCCTCTTCGGTTATACCATCGCCAATTAAAATAGCCTCATCCCCCTCTTTAGCATTAACTTTTCTAAGATCAACCATAGTATAATCCATACAAACCCTGCCTATCACAGGTACATAAACACCGTTAACCATAGCCCTGCCCTTGTTAGACAGCAAAGTAGAGTATCCATCAGCATAGCCAATAGGTAAAACACCATAAGTCATTTTAGACTTTGCCCTAAAAGTACGTCCGTAACTAACACTCTCTCCAGCCAAAAGCTCCTTTACCGATACTATCTTAGTTTTAAGAGTTAGAACCTTATTTAAACTAATGCTAGACTCGCTTTTTAAAGAAGGATAACATCCATAAAGCATAAGTCCGGGTCTAACCGCATCAAAATAACTATTTGAGAAAAATATAATAGCACCAGAATTAGCTAAATGATAAATAACCCTAAAATCTATATCCCTACAACGATTAACCAGATTAGAAAAAACCTTAATCTGATAGTTAGTATAATCTATATCGGGTATATCCGCACTAGAAAAGTGAGTGAATATACCTTCAACCCTAAGATTAGTTAAATTATATACCCTTTTAATAAGCTCAAAAGCCCCATCAGCCCTAACACCAAGACGACCCATACCAGAGTCAACCTTTATATGAACAGCTAACACTATATTACGGCTATGTGCATAGTCATTTAATGCCTTAGCCCTTTTATAATCCACTATGGTACTGGTAACCGAGTAGTTAATAATATCAGGTATCTCACATTCGCTAAAAGGACAAAGCTGAATTATATTATTACTTATCCCACCCTCTCGTAATATGACAGCCTCATCCAAAATAGCTACCGCAAATGTGGACAGCCCACTCTCTAATAACGCCTTAGCTACAGCCACACTACCCAGTCCATAAGCATTAGCCTTGATTACAGCTATTATCTCTTTGTTATTAGTGATTGTCCTAACAAGATTTAAGTTCTTTTTAAGAGCAGTAATATTAACTTCTAACAAGGTAGGACGCATCTATACCCCAATAACTACCTGATCGGAAGTGAATATAGGGCCATCCTTACATATACGCTTATAGCCATCAGGCGACTCTATAACACATCCCAAACAAACCCCAAAACCACATCCCATAAAGCTATGCAGGGATAGCTCACAAGCAATGGCACTATCATAAGCAATCTTAGATACCACACTCAACATAGGCAAAGGTCCACAAGTAAATATCATAGTGCTATTATTTAGATAATCCTCTATAAAATCGCTTACAAAGCCCTTACAGCCGTAAGACCCGTCATCAGTAACCACCACTGGATCTAAACCTATACTAATAAAATCATCCAGGGCTATAATTTCATCATAACTCCGATAACCAAGTATCACCTTAGGATTATGACCCTTGTTAACTAAAGTCTCTGCTAAAAAGAATAAAGGTGCAACCCCTATTCCCCCACCAACTAATAAGGGATAATAATTACCTATATCATAAGTAAAACTATTACCCAAAGGCCCAACTACATCCAATAGCTCGCCGTCCTTTCTCTTGGATAATGCTAAAGTTCCTTTTCCAACAACCTCATACAAAACCTCTATGTGATCATTATTAAGCCTATATATACTAAAAGGACGCCTTAGAAAAGGATCAATACTATCACTAACCCTTATATGTATGAACTGACCTGGATAATAATCTGCATCAGACAACAATGTTAACTTATAAAAACGAGCCTTAATCAAAATATTACTTACAATAGTCAATTTTCTAACTAACATATAATACTCAAGTTAGTCAAGCTTAAACTTAACATCTATATCACCAATAAGCCTTCCATCCACGTCTATAATACTAGACTTAATAATCCTTGCATCATTAATATTACCAGCTATCCGCCCTCTAATTCTAGCATAAGTCCAACGCTTATCTATCTTTAGCCTTGCAAAAAATGTAAATAGTCCATCCTTAAAATCGCCATTATCCAATCCAAGGGTAAGTGAGCCACTAAAACTGCCAAGCCTAATATCATTATTCTTAACTTCACTAAATATACTAAAGTTTAGCCTGTTGTTAATACGCTTTCCCTTAGCCTTGCCACTAACTATACCATAATCCTTACCCTCTACAACAAGCCTACCACTAATACTATATTCGTAATAATCGCCAGTAGGCCTTGGAAAAACCCTAACACTAACCTTAGATATAACACTAGCAAAATTATAATCCCCCTCATCCTTAAGACTAAACTTAACCTCAGCATTTTTTATAGTAAAATCATCAGTAATAGCCTTTTCAATATATTTATAAGGAAGCTCCTTAGCATCAATCTTAAGCCTCCAATAGGCTCTATAAGGATTTATATTATCCTTATCCCCAATAAACTCCCAGCCATCTTTAGCACTCTCTTTTTTGGGAGAATATATATTAACCTTAGCCTTATCCTTTTTATCCCTGTTGGTGTAGTAGTCCAACGAAAAAAGCGAAGTGGCTATCACAAAAATAAAACATATTAATAAAATCCTTTTCATATATCCCCCTTATCCTTAAGTAAAGCAATAATTAAATGCACTATAAAATAAAAATACTAGTGTATTATCATCGGAAATAAAAACTAATTATTTTAAACCACATAAACAATATATGAATAACTATATTTAAACAATAATCAATATATAAAACCATAAACTAATCCGCCTAAAATTATACTAAACTATAAGTTAAGAACATTTCCTTAAAACAACTTTAAATAATAATTCTTTTTAACATCTTAAAGCATTATGTTTATATTATATTAAATTGTTAAACTATAACAAAATAATTAGGTTAAACTATAAAAAAAAACAAATATCTTTTATAAGTATCGGTTTGCCTGTTAATAAGTCTATATAGATTATTTAAACCTAAAATAGTATATTAACCTTGTGGAGTTTAACATAATGAAAAAACTAATTAAATATATAATAATCTTTTGCTTTTTTGCTTTAACCGTCTATTTATCAATATATAAAAACGATGTTAGGGCCAATAAGCCTATCAAAATAGACATAATTAATAAAAAAGCTATAAACTTTAAACTTAAAGATATAAACGATAAAACAATATCCCTATCAGATTATAAAAATAAAGTAATATTCCTTAACTTTTGGGCAACTTGGTGCGTTGTATGTAAAATAAGTATGCCCAGTATTAAAAAACTAAATCAGTCCATGGAAAAGGAAAACTTTGTAATATTATCAGTCAACGTAGGAGAAAACAAAAATATAGTTAGTAAGTTTGCAAAATCTAATAACCTTAATTTTAACATACTCCTCGATAATAATAAAAAAGTAACTAATAAATATAGCAAAGCTTTTAACATGAACGGTATACCCACAACTTTCATAATTGATAAGGAACTTAATATTATAGGCAAAATTAGTGGATACTATAAATGGGAAAAAACTCCTTTTACAAGCCTAGTTAAAAAACTAACCTATAAAACTAAAAATAAATATTCCACTAATACAGTGTGGAATGACAGTATGTATGAAAAGTATAGCTATAAAAAGTTCTATAAATATAAACCTCCTAATAAAAAAATAAACTTCGATAATATTAATTATAAGCTTATGCAAGCTAGTATATTCTACGAAACTAACCTTAGAAGAATTAAAAATAAGAGAAAACCCTTTATGTATTCACTATATCTAAAAAAAGCCGCACAGATGCATGCTGACGATATGAAAAAACTTAAATTCTTTAGCCATTATAGTCCAGTTAAAGGTCGAAAAACTCCAGGGGATAGAATTAGACTATCTGGACATAAATCTTATTATAGCTCATCGGCTGAGAATATCACTCAGATATTTGGTAAACAATATATAGCCGGTACAAGAGTACGGTCATTTAAAAACATCCCCCCTCATACATATATCTCATTTGCTAAGTCCGCACTAAATGGGTGGATGAACTCCCCCATACATAGACGAAATATACTAAACAAAAAACTTAAATATTTAGGAACAGGAGTCGTATTATATAATAAATTTGGTCCTCTTAAGTTTTTTGGAGTACAAGTTTTTTCTGAAAAAGGAGAATGATTTGATCTTAAAAAAACTAACCCTATACCTTATCCCAATCCTAATGCTAAGCCAGATAGCTAATGCTAATGAAAAACTTAAAATAATATGCGTTGATAAAGTTAAACTTTATAATATACCATCTATCAAAAGTAAGCATAATGGCTATTTATATCGTAATACAGTAGTACGGGTAATAAAAATTATTAAAACTAAAAAATCATACGACTTTGCTAAAATAATCCATAAAAAGAAAGTCCGCTATATACCCCTTCAATATATTAGCAATATCCCATCTAATAACTATATTTATCAAAATAGAAATATAGTAATTGGTAGTGCTCACATAAACAAGTATAATCCAATTCCCTTAAAATATAAACCTAATGACCTTATCCGCATTCCGAATAGATATATGGTCTATAAAAAAAATGCCTTTCTACGTAAAAAAGCATATAATGCCTTTAAAGCTATGATTGATGATGCCCGTAAAAAAGGTATTATAATTAAGCTTGTATCCTGCTATAGATCATCACGTTTACAAGAGTGGCTATATAAAAGGGCAGTTAAAAGAAATCCAAAGCAAAGCTCTAGTGCAAAACCAGGCCACTCAGAACATCAACTGGGTACAACTGCTGATATATCCTCACCAGAAGTGGGATATAGACTAACAAAAAAACTATATAACACCAAAACACATAACTGGATTAAACTTAATGCTAAAAAATATGGTATATATATATCCTACCCTAAAAATAATACAAAAGGATATGACTGGGAGCCTTGGCACTTAAGATATTGGGGAAAATCAAAAACCTTTGCTAATCACTACTCTGACTAATAATAACTAAGTAAATTATTTAAGAGCACTAACGGCCTTTCCTATAGCCCTAAATGAGCTGTCATAAGGTATGAAAAATACTCTACCCTCTATAATCATAGAGTCAATAATTATATCGGTATCTATTGTCCAGATGTAATTATTTTCTTTTGAATGCTCCTCAATCAAGTCATGAAAATAAGTGCTGTATGACTCATAGTAAAATACAGGAGGCATAGGGAATGCTTTAATCTTTAAAGACCTACTTATGGTATTTGTAATACCTGCAGTTAGTAAATTACAAATCTCCATAATACAAGACTGTCCCACAGGAGAAAGCATAGCATCATCACCAACCAAATCCTTAAAGAGCTTTATCATAGACTCGTCATTCAAAGATATAACTACATTTCCCTCTAGATCTCCTTCCAGCATACAGGACGCAAAATACATATTATCAGCACCAGTAAATTTTGGATCACCTATTACCATATCATAAGTATTAACATTAATTCCTGGAACAGCCAATAAAACATCCTTATTAAGGAAACGATTTAGATTATTTGAAGAAGTAGCCAAAGCCACCTTGATTATCTCATTAACAAGCCCATAGGAAACAATATCCAACTCAAAGCTGTCTAATATTTCCTGAAGACCTCCTATGTCATTAGAATCCTTAAGCATATCACTAACCGTTGTAGTATGAAGATTTCTCTTTTTATGTTTTTTCTTAGAAAGCCTTCTCCTATAACTTATACCTCTACTTCGCTCAATCAATGTTGGGACATCCAATATTAAAGCAATCTTGCCATTTCCTAATATAGTAGCCCCTGATATTCCCCTAACCTCTTGATAATTCTGACTAAGAGCCTTAATAACAATCTCTCTTTTGCCCAAGAGCTTGTCTACAACTATACCAATGTTTTTATCATTAAAATCACTAACCACAATAGGAATACGTCCATTACCGTTACCAGTTATCTTAATATCAAAGACCTCATCGAGGTGTAGTAAAGGTATAACACTTTCTCTAAGCTGAATAACATCATTAAAATCAACACTTTTTATATCACCATGAGTAACCTTAATAGTCTCAACCACATTAGAAAGAGGTATAGCATAAGTCTCTACACCGCACTCAACCAAAATAGCAGGCACAATTGCAAGAGTAAGGGGAAATGATAAAGTAAATGTACTTCCTTCACCATGGACTGATTTAACTGATACAGAGCCATTTAGCTTAGCAACAGTATCAGAAACGACATCCATTCCGACGCCTCTACCAGAAATAGAAGTAACATTCTTTTTTGTACTAAATCCATGTAAGAAAATTAAATTATAAATTTCATTTTCAGGCATATCATCAGCATCCTCTTCCGTAATAGCATTTGTCTCAATGGCCTTTGATAAGATTTTATTACGGTCTAGGCCTTTTCCATCATCAGATACCTCTACAAAAATATGATTACCCCTTTGATAGGCATCCAGTAGTATTTTTCCGCTTTCATTTTTTCCTAGTGTCTTTCTATCATCAACAGACTCAAGCCCATGATCAAGTGCATTCCTAATTAAGTGTATTAAAGGCTCTCCAATTACATCGATAATTTTTTTATCAAGTTCAGTTTCTTCACCTTTAAAGCTAAAAACTACTTTTTTATCCAGATTCTTTGATAAATCCCTAACCAGCCGTGTAAATCGTGAGAAAACAGTACCAATAGGAACCATCCTAGACTGCATAATACTTTCCTGTAGATTTTTAGCTATATTAGATAGAGAGTCAATTTTCTCTTCAAACTCGCTTATAACCTCTTTATTACCAAGTAATTGCTTAAACCGTCCATAAACCTCTATAAATCCAGAATTAGTAATGGCGAGCTCTCCAACCAAATTAAGTAATTCATCTAACCTCTTTATCGGAACTCTAACTGTATCAGACTTAGTTAAAACAGACTTGCCGTCGATATCTTTAACTAGGTCTATTTTTTCATTTTCAGGTTCTATTTTTTCATTTTCAGGTTCTATTTTTTCTTTTATTTTTTCTATTTTTTCTTTTATTTCTTCTTCTTTTTCTTTGAGTATGGTTTTATCAACTTTTTTGACTTCATCAAGCTTTTCAGTTTTATAAGCTTTCTCAGGCTCTATAGTCTTAATCTCTGGGGTAGTACTATGAGGTTCTTGTTTAAAATTTAAAACCTCTTCATATGTTAACTCGTTAATATTTATTTCTGCAACTAAATCGACATCCAGCTTAGACCTAATATTTTCTATTTTTACATCTTCATGACAAGCTAAAATTGCACCTATTCTGTCAGGCATATCCGCACTAAAATGGCTGTGAGGAGGAAAGGATATAATTACATTACCGAGTCTTGTCATATTGGCATAGACCAACTCTGCCCTTACCCATTTCATTTTTATATTGCTTTCAAAAGTTATGTATACTAAATAATATTTATTCTCTCTTTCTTCTGCGGCATTTAGCTTTTCTAACTCTTCCTCATTTAGCATTATATTAGAGTCTTGTACTTCCACCAATAAGTCACTATCTTGTTCAGTAGAGCTGTCTTTTTTTGCAGGAGTAACTTCTCCAAGAATATACTTATCGATTTTATCAGGCAAATTAGCAAATTCTTTTGTTATTTCGTCTTTATCTATAAATAACTCAATGCTATCTTTAATTTTATCTAAACTTGCAAAAATAATATCCATAAGATCATCAGATAAAACAATTGTCTTATCTTTAATCCTTTGCAATAAAGTTTCTATCTTATGACAAAAGCTACTAAGCTCCTGTAAGCCAACAAATGCAAATGAACTTTTTAATGTATGAGCAACCCTAAATATATCATTTATAACCTGCATATTATTAGGATCTTTCTCAAAAATAAGCAATCTATCGTTTAATACATCAATTTGTTCTCTTGCTTCTTCAACAAATATTTCTTTATAATCGTATCCGCTCATGGTCTCACTTTTTGATTAACAAAATAGCTAATCATATTTGGTATTTTTTCTAATGGTACTACATTATCAATAGCACCTTTTTTAATAGCCTCTTTATTCATTCCAAAAACTACTGAAGATTTTTTATCTTGAGCAATAGTTTTTCCACCATTTTTATGAATAGCTTCTATTCCACTAGCTCCGTCACTACCCATTCCAGTCATTATAATAGCTATGGAATTATTAGCACAATTCCTAGCGACAGAATCAAAAAGCACATCTATAGAAGGCATATGACCAGATACTTTTTCTGACTTAAAAAGTTTTGTATAAGGAACTCCATTTACAAATTCGACTTCTAAATGTGAGTCTCCAGAGGCTATATAGCCTCTACCAGCTAAAATAGGCTCTTTATTTTTAGCCTCACTCATGAGTATTTTAGAAACCTGATTCAATCTCTCAGCAAATAAGCCTGTAAACTCCTTTGGCATGTGCTGAACAATAAGATAAGCACAATCCTCTGGTAAATTGTTATCCTGAAAAACATCCTTTAGGGCATTAGGTCCGCCGGTAGATGTTCCAAAAACAATAATCTGCTTTGGTATACTAGAAGTTTTAGCAACCTTGTGAATATGTTTTTTAATGGGCTTAAGTACCTTATAGCCCCTTTTAATTTTTTTAACATCAGCCTCAGCAATGGCATAAATCTTTTCTTTTAATACCTCAGAAAGCTCTATAAGATTAATACTCTTGCCAGATGGTTTTGAAATAAAGTCTAGGGCTCCCATATCAAGAGCTTTTAAGACTAATGATGCTCCTTCACCGGCTAAGCCGCTTATCATTAATACTTTTATGTCATATTTATTTTTTACAATTTCCTTAAGAACTTCAAATCCGTCCACTTCTGGCATAGCAATATCTAAAATTAAGATATTAGGTTTTAATACCTTAGCTCTAGATAAGGCAATTTTTCCATTATTAGCAGTAGCAATTACTTCAAATGCCGGTTCTGAGTTAATTATATCCTTAAATATCTTTCTTGCTAAAGGAGAATCATCAGCAATCATTACTTTAACTTTCTTATCCATTAATAATTATCCCCATACATAACTAAGCCTTTTTGTATACTGAAGGTCTGAAGAATTTAAAAAGCTTATTCGTAAATAATGACTCAGAATGTCCAACAAAAAAGAATCCATCTTGATTTAGGCTGTCATAAAACTTTTTATATAGCTTATCCCTGGTGTCTTTATCAAAGTAAATAACAACGTTCCTACAAAAAACAATATCCATTCTAGGAGGAAATTTATCCTCGACTAAATTAAGTTTATAAAATTGTACATTTTCTTTTACCTTTGGTAAAACTTCAAATTTATCATTCCGTTTTATAAAGAATCTTCTTAGATAATGTTCTTCAACAGTTTTTATTTGTTCTTTAGAATATATTCCAGCAGAAGCACTATCTAATACTTTTGTACTTATATCAGTGGCATGAATTTTAAATTTTATGTTAGTTGTATGTTTTAATATTTCTATAGCAATACTATATGGCTCTTCTCCGGTTGAACACCCGGCACTCCAAATGTTTATATTAGTATGCTTTTGCTCAAAATATGGTAATACTAATTGTGAAAAAGTATTAAATTGATTTCTGTCGCGAAAAAACGTGGTTACATTAGTAGTTATAGCATTTATTAAATTAGTAAGCTCATCATTTTCTTTATCTTCTTTTACAAAGTTAAAATAGTCTCCATAACTATTAAAGTTATACTTTACCAACCTAGACCTAAGCCTATTATGAACAAGACTATATTTTTTATCTGTTAGGTTAATGCCAACATTATCGTAAATATATTTGCAAAACTCTTTAAACTCTTTATCTGAAAAACGTTTGAAGTGGGTCATCTTATACATTATATCCCTAAAGTTAATCTATAGTCCTTTTTTATCCATGTTAATTATCTGGTCAGAAAAGATAACTTCCTCGATTCTTAATAGCATAATTAGTCTTTTTTCTAGTCTAACAACTCCGGATAAATACTCACTAGCAATTCCGCTTACCATAGGCGGAGGCGGTGCTATACTATCTTTTAAAACATTAATAACCTGTGCTACAATATCCACAATCATACCTACTTTCTTTTCGCCGATCTCAACAATTATCACTCTTGTAGAGCCTTCATATTTTCTTATTTTAAGACCAAACTTTTCTCTCAAGTCAACGATTGGTATTATATTACCTCTAAGATTAATAACCCCCTTTATAAAAAGGGGTGATCTTGGTAATCTTGTTATATAAGGCAATCTAACAACTTCTTGTACTTTTAAGATTTCAAGTCCATATTCTTCAGTATCTACAAGAAAGGTTACTATTTGAACCTCATTATGTTGTTTTACACTCTCTGCTTCTGTCATTGTACTACCCATATTTTAATATAGAATATCTTACCCTAAAAAAACCTATTATACTTTAGTAAGCTTATTCATAAAACTTAGTACCACTTATTAAAATGGCCTAATGAACTATCCAAATATATAAAGCTCAATAACAAATTTTAATATGCAACTCAATATCTAATTAGCACATAAAAAAACAGCTTTCATATTTGTTAAAACACCCTAACATATCCAAAATTCAAATTTAATAAAAAACTTATCTTAAACTCTTTATAGGTATAGATATTATAACAAAATGAATAAACATCTTTATTCTATTAGCCTTAGTATAAAATTAAGCCAACCTATTGGGCTATCTCATTATTATACAATGGTATTCTTAAATAAGGGTTATTTTTTAACTAGGTATGTTTTTATTATTAACGTTGGTATGATTAAAATATTTATAGCTAATGAATAGCGTTTTTTATATCCATTATCTCTAACTTTAAATCACTATAGTCATTCTTCGGAAAAACCTTTATAGCAATATCTACTTTTTGATCAACCTTAAATTCATCTATATATTTGGTCTCATTAAATGCAACAAGATCTATTGAATATTCATTCTGATAAACCGTTATAAGACTATCCAAACCCCGTTTAGACTTTTTAATACTTTTTATATTAGTTTCCAAAACTGCAACTACTGGAATAGGATTAGCCTCACCAAAGGGCTCAAGCGGTATTAAGTCTTTATCAATGCCCAAAAGACCTTCTAAATTGACAACTGCATCTATATTAATTTCTATATCCTCAATAACAACTCCCTCAAGACTTTTATAAAAAGCCTTTTTAAAAGAATAAAGCTTATCCTCATCTATAGAAAAGCCAGCCGCCTTTTTATGCCCACCATGATATTTAAAATATTCCCTAAGACTATTTATAAACTCTCCCATATTAAAATTGCCATAGCTCCTTGCAGAACCAGTATAATAATCTTTATCATTATTAGTCATTATAATACAAGACCTTTTATAACTGCTGGATATATACTGCGCTATAAGCCCTATAATCCCCTGATGCCAGGTATTAGACTCCAATAATATAACTTTTTCTTTTTCTAAATCATCACGCTTAATAATATCAGCGGCCTCTTTACGCGCCCTCTTAGTCAGCTCTTTTCGCTTTATGTTAATTTTATTTAACTCCTCAGCCAAAAGCTTAGCCTCATTATGATCCCTTGTAGTCAAAAGTTTAAATGCAATACTAGGATCCCCAATTCTACCAGCCGCATTAATCATAGGACCAATACAAAATCCAAGAATATTTGTGTTTATCTTATCGTTAAACTTCCCAGTAACCTTAAGTAACTCAATAATACCCCTTAAATTAGTATTATTTGAACTCTTAATCTCCTCAATTAAATCCATTCCCCTTTTAACAAAAAAACGATTCTCTCCAACGAGTGGAGCAATATCTTGATAAGTTCCTATTGCAACATAATCAATATACCTTTTTAAAAAACGTTCTCCGTATTCTTCGGTAAACAACTCCTTACAAAGCCCCTCTATCAGCTTATAAACAAGCCCTACTGCAGATAAACCCTTATAAGGATAAAAACAATCCTTTTGCCTAGGATTAACTATAGCACAAGCAGGAGGTATATTATCAGGAACCCTATGATGATCAATTATAATAACATCAACATTACTTTTATTAGCATATTCTACGGCCTCATAAGAACTTATTCCGTTATCCACAGTAATAATAAGTTCAGCATTAAGATCAATAGCCTTTTTTATACCGCCTACTTTTAAACCGTATCCATCAGTAAGTCTATCTGGAAATATAGCAATAACATCAATATTTACTTCTTTGATATATGAATAGGCAAGAAAAAAAATATATAAAAGTGCACTAGACGTAATGCCATCAACATCATAATCACCATATATAACTATCTTCTCATTATCCCTTAGCCCTTTGGACACTCTATTAAGTGCTTTATCCATATCCTTAATATACTTTATTTGGTGGGTCTTTAGTAGAATGTCGTGGCTTAAAAATTGTATTATTTTCTTTTCGCTTGAATATCCTCTATTCCATAGTATTTGTCCTATGGTATATCCAATATTTAGCTTGTCTAACAGTTTATGATAACTTTTGGGTGATTTTTGTGGAAAGTTCCATATATGAGCCAAGTTAGAGCCTCAATACGCCCTAGCCGTAATATAACCAGCAACTTCAGTCAAATACATTTTTAATTCATAATCTTTTACCTTATCCAAATAACTAACGGCCTTACTAACATGATTATTAGCAGTATCAAGAGTATATTTTAAACTATTACTCTCATTTAATAAATCCCTAACCTTATGATACTCCTTAGCAAGCAAATAATTATTAAGCTTATTAATAATTTGACCCCGTTGTCCGTTATCAGTTCTATTCAAAAGATGAATAATTGGTAGAGTTATATATCCATTATCAAGGTCATTCAAAATAGGTTTTCCCAAAACCTCTTGCTTGGCATTAAAATCGAGATAATCATCATAAATCTGAAATGCCATCCCTAAGTTTAAACCAAATTGATAAAGTATATTTTCCATATCTTTACCAAAATTGCTATAAATAACACCAATCCTACAGCTCTCTGCAATAAGTGAGGCAGTCTTATAACGAATAATATTTAAATACCTTTCTACGGTTATATCATAACTCTCTTTCAAAAGGCTCTGCATAATCTCGCCTTCACAGATCTCTGACGTAGTCCTAGTAAGATTTTCTATAATTTTAAAATTGCCCAGACTAGTTAAAATCATAAACGCTCTGCTAAAAAGAAAATCGCCAAATAATACCGAAGCAGTACTACTACCCCATTTTTTATTATATGTCTCTATACCTCTTCTTAAGTCAGACCTATCAATAACATCATCGTGAACAAGAGTAGCAATATGTATTAACTCTATACTCAATGCTATATCAATTATTTTATTATAATAATCCGATTTCCATATCATAGAACTAATAAAAACTAAAGCAGGCCTTAACCTTTTACCAGCTTGAGCAAATACATAATCAATCATTTCTTGTATAATAGGATTATCGCTATAAATCAGCTTTTTAAAACGCTTTTCAATAGTATTAATAGGCTCTTTAATAAGCTCAAAAAGCTCTTCTAATCCAATTGGAATATCTTTATTCAAGGGATTACTCATTTCGTATACATATTATTATCTAATTTTATAAGTGAAAAATTATACTTATTATCTAATTTTATAAGTGAAAAATTATACTGAAAATTAACAAAACTATTCTTAAAAGTCAATTATTTTATACTGATAATCATCTAAGTTAATAAATAACAGGGTGTAATACTCTTAATAGCTTTAGTTAACTATAAAACATCATAACCATATAAAAAAAGAGGGTCATATTAAGACCCTCTTTCTCAATTAATAAATATTTATAATATTTATCTTAATTCACCTTCAATACTGTCCTCTCTATTAGGATGATCAAATAGAGTCTCAACACGACTTTTTCCAACAGCTTCAACTTGTTGCTGTTGTTGCTGTATTCTAACATATTCAGCGTCTAAATACCACGATAAACCTAAAATACGATTTAGCTCTTTAACATCGTTTCTGTAGTTACCACTAACCTCAGTACCCCACTCAGGATAGCCATTCTTAACGCTATCAGTAAAATATCGCTTGCTTATGTTGTATTTCTTACCATACTCCATATAATGTTTGTTTCGAATAAAGTCTCCTAAGTTATTATTCACAAAGTCAGAATAATAAAACTCAGCCCATTTAACATTATCCCACGCAACTTGTGCTATCCTCACATAACGAGGTCCAGTAGCCATTTTCTCAAGCTCCTTATTAAGCTTTCGAGTTCCAGCACCATTATAATTAGGATCGCCAGTGAAGCCTTTTATATAGTTTAAGAATATTCTAATAGAATGCTCTCTAACAAACAAACTCTTGTTATCTACACCACTATATATAGCCCTAACACAGTTCCAGTCTATCCCCTGGTTAGTCTTTACAGTACTAGTAGTATTAACAACATCCTGAGGATTCCCACCAGCATCTTGTATCCACTGAGCAACTTCACCAAGATCACCAATCTTAGATAAAGTTACAGACTTATAACAAATTCTTTCAATATCTAAGCCCTCACTCCTACCAGGATTAGGAGCAACTAATTGACCATCATCAGGCTTAACCCCAGAATCCAATACAATACTTCTAATTCTAACACTCTTAGAGTTTCCAAGATAAATAGTCTTAATCCTTGGCTCATAAAATACTAAAGGTAAAAACTCTTCAGGAGTAATTTTTACTAAAACATTCTCATTACCCTTCTTTAAAGAAGTAATAACCTTTCTCCTAACAATCTTCATCTTAAGAACCCGATAACCGTATCGTACTTCTTTTCTTGTTTCAATATTACTACTCAAACGTTTATCAATTTCTTTTTCAATTAACCCCAAATCCTTTCCTACTTCATCTACCCAGTCACCAAGATAACCAATACATTTTAGACGAACCTTAGGGTCTTGATTATCAAAACCTCCAATATAAGCAGAAAGAGCCCTTCTACTACCAGCAATATGGTAATACTTAGCACTACCACCAACAGCCTTAGCCTTTGCAAGTAAACGATTATGAACAAGTTGAAAAGTATCAAAAGTAACCAGTCTTAATACAGTTTGATCACCCCTATTAATCCTTGCAATAATCTGTTCAATTTTCTTGTCCTGAGTACCTTTATCTTCGCTTTCAAAAGGATCAACAGCACCCTCTCTTCTATCATAGTCATCCTCTAAGGACTGAGCAAAACTTTGTACGGCAAAAACCAATACAAGTAAAGTCAAAAAAATAACCTTCTTCATTTTTTGAGTCCTCCATTCTTATAAATCTTAACAATTGAAATTAGCTTTCCTAACTTCAACATAGAGTCAAGTCACCGACTTGATTTCCTCTACCTTATGCCAACAACTAATATATACCTTAATTCTTGTATAAAACTACTCTAACAAAGGTTTTAATCGATTTTAATACTCCATTATTAGCATAGGGTAGAAGGTGAAGATAAACTTCACCATATTTCTAACTTTATAATTAAAGTGATAAATAACTATTTATTTTCGGTAAATCGAATACGATCTCTATCAAGCTTTCTAAATAAGTCTCTATCTGCCCAGCTACCAATTCTAACAGGGATTCTCCCAACAGGAGTACCTATTTTAGCATCTCTGGCAATTGGCTTATTTTTATCATCTACATATTCAGTTGCCTTAGAAACATTATGCTCACCCGTATATCCCTTTGTATACCGCCACTTAACATAGTTTCGTTCGTAATAAATAATATCTTTAGCTTCAGCCTCAGCAATATATTTAAGGAACTGCGTAGTATACATTACACCAGAACCACTATTATCAGGTGAAGGAATATGTGTACCCCTATTCTGATTATAAAAAGTAACTATCCACCTGGCAACCTCTCGCTGAACTAAAAAGTTTTTATGATTTAATCCCGCAGCAATCATATCAATATCACTTGCATTAAAAAACATTCCTTTATATCCACCAGCCAAAATACCACTTTTATCTAACCTAGGAAGAGGACTTCTAAGAGGTATTCTAAAAGGATCCCATTCAGCATCAACTCTTACAACAAGAGATAAAAAAGCCCCTTTTGGTATCTCAGCCAATAACTTCTTATTTTCAGCCCTTCTAATCTTTTCTACTAACTTTCTTCTCATTATAAGACGCTGTAGCTTTAAAAGCTCATGAAAAACAATCTTAATTTGAGTCTTTGCAACAATATCCTTATAATAATAAGGCCTTTGATCAACTGTTTCCACTTCTCTAATAAGCCTTAATATAGTAGCATACATAGACTTATCAGGAATTAGCCTTCTTAGCATATGAATAAAAATTAGCCTTTTACGTGGATCTTTATCCCCTCTAAAAACAGGGTCAATATCCTGCCTATGTTCTTTTAAATAATAACTGCCACCAATACCCGTAAGAAGACCTCTTATCATTCTCTTTCTATGCCTTGACCACTTATCAGAATAACTATAAAAACGATTTGCAATTTTAATGCTGTCGCTTTCCTGAGCCTGATCCAGCCCTACCTGAATATCATGAAACCTAAGATAACCACCTTTTCCATGTCCTGAAGTAATTACTTTTCTATCAACCAAATCTTTAGTGTTAGACTCTCCTGCAGGTGGAAGAGGTTTCTTTGCATCACTAGGAAGTTCTTTATAATAACCTTCTTTAGACTTGCTAATCACACCACTAGGAGGAGTACTAATCTTATTAACTGAATACTTTCCCCTAACAGCCAAAGTAAGAGCCCAAAGCTTTTTTAGATTAGATGCAGCATTCTTTTCACGCCAAAGCTCAACTCTCAATGCCTTTGTTTTATATTCAGTTGGAAGACTCTTTCTTTTCCCACTAGCATAGGCAACAGTAGAACCTAAAATAAACCACTCCATAAACTCATACCCACCAACAGTACTTAACTTAGGATCATTCAAAACTTTACCACGAGCCCATTTTTTTGCTTCATATAACACTAAGCCTTTAAGATATAACTTTTCTTCAGAGGTCAATGGAGAACCTTTAGCAGACTCAGCTTTCTTTAAAGCAACTGGAAAACTAGCTTGCGATTTAGCCGACCACTTAAAACGAATCTTCTCATCCAAGATTAGCTGTATCCACAAAATAACTGCATCCTGTACATCAATATAAGATGCCTCAAGAAGGTCTTTACCATCACCAAGAAGAAGAGAAAATAAAGTTTCTATCATCCTGGTCTGCTTATAGATCTCACCAGTTTTAGTTTTTTTTCCTTCTGGGATAATACCTGGTGATTGGCCAGGACGCATTTCATCACCAGCATCTTTACTAGTAAAGTCTTCTTCAACTTCTTCAGCTGTTTTAGAAGGATCAGACTTCTTTGTGGATAAATCTGAACCACTATCAGGTGTACCAATATCTACTTTTAAAACTGCCTCAGAAGCGGCTTTTTTTAAATCAGGCCGCTCATTAATATCTATTCCAGTTTCCATTTTTAAAATAAAACTATCTTTTTGAAGATATTTTTCTATCTCACTAGAATTAGCTTTCCTATTACCAGTTGAACTAATTAGAGGATGAACATCATCCATAATAGTAGTTGTATCATCAGATTGTTCAATAGTAGTAGTCTTACTTTTTACATCTTTTTTTTCAGCAGTCTCGCTTTTTACATCTTTTTTTTCAGTAGTCTCGCTTTTTACATCTTTTTTTTCAGTAGTCTCGCTTTTTACATCTTTTTTTTCAGCAGTCTCGCTTTTTACATCTTTTTTTTCAGCAGTCTCGCTTTTTACATCTTTTTTTTCAGCAGTCTCGCTTTTTACATCTTTTTTTTTAGTAATTTCATCTTCTTTTTTTTACTTCTTGTTCTTGACCTGGTTTTCGTTTATTATGAAAGTATATCTCAGACTCTTCTGGATATTCAACTTGATTTCTATAAAGCTCCAACATTTCTCTTTTCTGATCATCAGGCCATTTACTAGTATCAACTTCATCAAGCTCGCCCCACCATTTGCTTATTTCGTCAAGACCAGAAGGAGCTACAACTTCTGCGTGTAAATGCCTACCACGAATGGTATCACCAATTAACACTCTTCTTCTAGCCTCTTTTAAAGCCTTTTTAATTTCTTTTTTTACAACATGACTAGTCAAACTTGACTCAAAAAGTCCTTTTAACCACCTTGCACACTCCTCTCTCGTACTAGTAACACGATTATGCAGTAATCCTACAACAACTTGTCGATATTCACTCTCAGTAAAGATATGCCTATTATTCTTAAGTATTAAATCTGCTCCACCTTTCCTAAAAGATGTTTTAGCCAATGCCATAGGTACAAATTTTAAACTCTCTCCATCAATTTGATCAGCTAAAACCCTAAAAGTATCTTTACTAATATATTTCATAGCATTGAGGTCACCATTTTTAATTCTATTAAACCAAACAGCCCTACTAATAAAGAGTTCCAGCTTTTTCATTTCTTCCCATACACTATGATAAGCAGTATAAAGTGCTTCAGTTTTAGCTCTTGGCTCCATATAAAGATATATAGACTTTGGCATTTTCTCAGTTTCAGAAAGACCATACATTTTTTCAAAACCACTTATTTTTTCATCTGCTCCATATCTAAGCAGTGAAGCTTTAGTCCATACTCTCCACTTAGCCTCATCTCCGAGATAGTTTACAATAATATCAGTTGGATAGTCATTTCTTTCACCTTTTCCATATAGGCCTTCTGACAGGTATCTACCCTTAGCATTACCATTAAGTATACCTCTAACCCCCTCTCCATAACCGTCATAATATTTACTATTTAGAGGAATTAGTTCACCATTTTTATAAGTTACTGCTCCCCAGCCAAGTCTTGGATTCTCTATACTTGGAATATCTATATCTTTAGGTCTCCATTTAGCCTTTTCAGTAGTTACAGTTTCCATTAACAAGGCTCTTTTGACATCTTTAATCATAATTGGATCTGGTATTAGCCTTCTTAAAAAGTTTACGGCAGTTAACCTAACCCTTGGATCTTTATTAAAGAGTCCGCTAAGTGTTGCGTGGATAACCTTTTTTCTAATTTTAGGATCGTTTTTAGTAATAATCTTAATAATAGACGTTTTTTTATTAACTGCTTCTTTTTGTAAGCTTAATATTACTCCACTTCTTTTTCTGTTTTTGGAAGGGTAACCCATTACAAGGTTACTGTCATATCCAGCTAAAAGAGAATATTCCACATAAAGAAATGCTTTTCTATCACCCTTTCTTAAAGCTTGGATAAAATGTTGTATTCGTCTTTCCCAAGAAGCTTGTCTCCAAGGACCTCTTCGTCCTGCCTGACCTTTTCCAGTAGTAGTCCTTGATTTCTTAAAATAAGTTTGATCTTCTGTCGGACTAACAACAGTTCCAGAACCCTCTATTTGGGAGAATACAAGTATAGTAACAAAGAAGAGTGCTATCAGCGTCGTAAAAAGAAAAATCATTCTTTTTTTCATGTTCATAACGCATTTCTCCTTATTAAATATGATTTTATATTAAACCTATATGATTAGGATAGAGCAGTCCTAATACTATAAGTTGTACTTTAAGATAACATCAACTAATAAATTTGTCAAACTATCTTAAAAAAAAAGTA
Source organism: Spirochaetota bacterium (assembly GCA_965208615.1). Classification (GTDB taxonomy): domain Bacteria; phylum Spirochaetota; class UBA6919; order UBA6919; family CBDBPB01; genus CBDBPB01. Next base: position 219,207 of record CBDBPB010000007.1, on the reverse strand, counting down.
AAACTATCTCTTAAAAAATATTTTTATGTTTTATTAAAATAAAAATATAACGTTATAACAAATCAATATACCGAGCTATTACCATCATAACAACTTGTTATGTATGTAGTTATATATATTAGTAACCTTCTATAAGGTTTAGTTTTTTTTAATATTTATTATCTTGCAAAACAAAGGTATACAAATTATCATTTTATGCCTAAATTATAACTATATACAAAAAACAAGTTAATACATACTATAACAATCTAATAGCCCACCATAACAGAATATAGATAAACCAATGTCCTTAAAAATCATTATTGTCTAACATAATCCCACACTATATCCTTATGTTGCTCCAACTAAACTTAATAAATAAGTGTTTTAATATTACATATAATGAAAACAGCAAATAAAAAGATATTCTATTCCAAAGCATAACCCATGACTATATAACGATTAATCACTATTAACGCATAATAGACATCTAACTATATAATTAGCTAAGAATTATAAATTTACTTGACTTAAATAATAAAAATATTATTTTAATAAAACAACATCGCGGGGTGGAGAAGTTGGTTATCTCATCGGGCTCATAACCCGAAGATCGTAGGTTCGAGTCCTGCCCCCGCTAAAATAAGCTAACCATTAACAATGCAGATCTACATAATACTAATAAAACTTGTTTTTACCTCTAAATTATATATGTTTATGGCGGCGTAGCTCAGCTGGTTAGAGCAGTGGAATCATAATCCACGGTGTCCGGGGTTTCAAATCCCTGCGCCGCTAAAACATTATTAACTATTTAGCATTAACACAGTCATAAACAGTCTTATACATAATCTCAACGGGTGCTTTTTTATTTGTCCACAGCTCAAACTGAATAATACCCTGATTAACCAACATGTCTAGTCCGTCGATTATACGGGCATTCCTTTTAACTGACTCTTTTAACAGCTTAGTCCTAAAAGGCTTATAAACAACGTCAAATACAGTATGCCTAAGACTTTATAAGGTTAAAATCTATTGGGGTTCTATCCTCAAAAGGAGCCATGCCAATAGGAGTTGTATTAATAATTATTGAACTCTTTTCTGTAGACTCAACCAATAATGATAAGTCCTGTTCAATAATAGGTATAATCTTTTGATCTGGAAAATTGCCTATTTAACCTATTAATAAAAATATCAAGTTTCTTTTTGCTTCGCCCCAATATATAAAGGCATTCTAAATTAACTCGATCAATTATCGTATAGGCAATAGATTTTGCAGTTCCACCATTACCCTATAATCAAAGCGGATTTGTTATTAAGGTCTATACTATGATTTGTTATAGACATATATGCACCATAACCATCAGTATTATATCCCTTTAATATACCCCCCTCATTAACAATAGTATTAACTGAGCCAATCTTTTCAGCTATATCATCGATCCAGTCAAGATAGGGCATAACATCAGACTTATGAGGTATAGTAATACTAAGTCCCCCAATATTAAGCCCTTTAACACCCAATATAGCCTTTTCAACATCAGTAACATTAAAAGCGAGATATATTTTATTAAGACCTAAATATTTAAAGGCCTCATTATGCATAATTGGCGATAGAGAATGACTCACCGGATGTCCAATAATACCATATAGTTCACTGTTTGAGTTAATCAAATTAAATACCACTATTATTTAAAATTATGATTATACAAAATCACTTAAAAATCGCTTTTCTAACTCAGCAATCTTATTTAACCTTCTTTTGATGCCGTCCACCATCAAACCCAGTATTAATCCAAACATCTATAATAGCAATAGCCAGTTCAGAACCCATAACCCTTTCTCCTAAGGCTAAAACATTAGCATCATTATGCCTTCTTGAAAACCTAGCAACATACTCATTCTCGCACCTAGCCGCACGAATACCCTTAATCTTATTGGCTACAATAGATGCACCAATACCTGAACCACAAATTACAACTCCACTATCAACCTTGTTTTCAGAAACCGCCTTTGCAACCAAAAAGATAAAATCTGGATAATCTACACTCTCTACAGAATCGGTACCAAAATCCGTATAACTAATAGCTTTTTTTTTAAAATAGTTAATAATGCTAGATTTTAATAAAAATCCTGCGTGATCAGAACCAATACCTATATTCATAAAGTCTCCTAATTTAATAATAAGTAATATAAAATCTATTAACCTAATGATATTTAATTATATGCAGGTAAATAAACAGAAAAGCTAGTTCCATAGTTTAGATTTGAACTAACTTCAATCCTCCCATTATGATTATCAATTATAGAACTGCTAATAGCTAAACCTAGCCCAGTGCCAGAGGGTTTTTTTGTAAAATAAGGCTCAAATATCCTTTCTAAGTCTTTCTTTTCTAACCCCTTTCCATAATCCTTAAATGTTATGACAACCCAGCTTTTACTTTCTCTATAAAGATTATAACGCTCAATTTTATTAAAAACATATACTTCAAAATTTCCTTTATTATCCATAGCCTCTTTTGCGTTTATAATAATGTTATTAATAACTTGTCTAATTTGATGCATGTCTATAGATACAGGCCACAAGCCCATATTAACACTAAATTTTACATAGATATTGCTCTTTTCTAAATAAAATCTTAGACAATCCTTTAAAAGTTTTAGGGATATTTACAACAACTTTAGACATTTTATTATCCATAATAAAACCTTCTAATTGTTCAAGAAGGCTTTCAGACTGTTTAAGTCCAAGCTCTAAATTATTAAGCCCATTCCGTTAATAACTCATCATCTTTTGAATATATCTTCAACAGCGATAGCTCGCCACTTATAATAGAAAAAAACGTTTTTAAAATCATGAGTAATCCCTTTTCCAAATAGAGTTAAAGAGTCAGCTTTTTGGCTTTTAATCTTTTTATCATCAATTCTCTTTTTCTCTGTTATATCCTGAGCAAATATAGCAATCTCTTTTATATAACCATCAAGCAAAATAGGATATATGGTATTATAAAAATAGGTTTCACAGTAACTATTAATAAAATAAACAGAAGTCTTATTTTTTATAACCTGATGATAATGCTTTTTAGGTAAAAATAAAGGAAATTGATCAAAAACATTTTTACCAATAATCTCACTAAAAGGTTTATTAAACCTTTTTACGCCTACATCATTAATAGAGATTATCTTTCCCAAAGGATCAATAATAATAAAGGTTCCTGGAATAGCCTTTAAGAATGCCAAAATAAACTGTTGACTCTCTATAATAGAACTTTCTACCTTTTTTTGTTTTGTTATGTTGCTAAGAACTACAAAATTAGAAATAAAATTATTGTTATTATCAAATACTGTTTTTGGGGATATTTTTACAAAAACTGGACTATTATCTTTATGCCTTAAAATAAGCTCGTAAGAACTGCTTTTCCTCTGACTAAAACTAAGCCTATCAGGGCCATCTATAAAAAAATTAGGAGTTCTATTAATAATCTCATTTTTTCTATATCCAATAAGATCACATAACTTATTATTTACATAAGTAATTATATAGTCTTTATCAAAGGCTATAACTCCCCTCGTCCATAATGCTTAATAAGTTATTATAAAGGATATTTATCTCTTTAAGAGCTGTGTCATTTAGCTTTCTGTTAGAAAGCTCAAGCCTAAGTTGATCCTTAAGCTCAGTAAACTTATTATTCAGCGTTCCAATAGTTTTTTCTAAATCTCCACAGTCCTGGTTTTTTATTTATATTGCCCAATACCTTTTTCAATAAATAACTAAGGCTACTTAATAATACTATACCTAATAAGAAAAAACTAATATACACAGTTAGATTAACTGTATTAAATGTTATATCATAGGCCAAATGAGTAGTCATCAGAATAAAAAGACCTATTATTAATAAAAAACTGTAATATTTATTCATTAATTTGTTAAATTAAAATGCTTTTTTTGAGTAAGAATAGTCTTTTATATAAGATAGTTAAAATTTAATGTATAAATAAAATATTTTTCTTATTTTAGTCTATTCTATAATAGAATTAACTATATTATTATTATCTATTAAAAGAGTAAAATTAAATGAAGCTCGCCTTTCCTAACTTACTATTACAAAATATTTCTCCATGATGTCCTTCTATAATCCGTTTTAGTTATACCTAAACATAGCCCAGTACCTTTTTCTCCTTTAGTAGTAAAAAAAAGGTTTCCAGATCTTATTTAGCAAAGTTCTATTTATACCAAGACCATTATCAATAATTTTTATAACAACATGATCATTAACTTTTATTGTTTTAATTAAAACCCGTCCATTTTCTGTATTCTCTATTGCATGAATAGCATTATTAATAAGGTTTATAAGCACCTGTATAATCTTATTCTTATTAACCAAAACATAACCATTAAAATCAGGCTCAAAAATAATATTTTTACGCTTATTTTCAGAATCCATTTTAGATAGTAGTATAGACTCATTAATAATATCGTTAAGTTCGTATCTGCTAAATTGGTATTGTACAGACTCATCCTTAGCTAAACTTTTTACCTCATCTATAATATTTAATATACGACTTCTGCCGTCAAAAATGTACTTTATATACTCCTTTACTTTTGGCGATAGATCACCTTCTACAAGCTCCAAAAAAGATAGGGGACTAAGTTGATTTCTTATTTCATGAACAAGTCCAGCGGCTAATGATCCTACAACAGCCTTTTTTTCTTGATTAAGAAGCTGTTTTTGCGTTTTTGTAAGATCATCCAATACCTTATTTAACTTTTCATTCTGAAGTTCAAGTTCCCTATTCTTAATAGTAAGCTCTGCAAAAAGTTTTGCATTCTCTTTAACAAGAGAATATTTTTCAATGCTATCATCCAAAACCTTTTTTACCTCTTCTTTTTTCCACGGCTTAATAATATAGCTATATACCTTTCCTGTATTAATTGCCTCAAAAAAGTCATTCTTTTCGGTGTAGGCGGTCAGGAGTATCCTAATAGTATTTGGATACATACAACGAATAACCTCTAATAAATCAATTCCGGACATACCAACCATACGCTGATCCGTAACAATAACAGGAACTTCACCAATATTTTTAAGTTTCTCTAATGCATTCTCTCCAGAAAAAGATGTTATAATATTATACTCATTTTTAAAAGTCATCTCAAAAGTCTTAAGATTCATTTCTTCATCGTCAATATAAAGTATTTTAGGTTTTTGTTTCATGGTTTCACCGTATCATTTTGCTTAATAGGCAGTTGGATTTGAAAGGTTGTACCTTTTCCAGTCTCACTAACAGCGTTTATAGACCCCTGGTGTTTTTTAATAAGTTCGTAACTAATAAAAAGCCCTAATCCAACACCCTTACCCACTTCTTTAGTAGTAAAAAATGGATCAAATATTTTATTTAAAATCTTCTTATTAATACCATAACCTGTATCCGAGATGTTAATACAAAAAGAACACTTTTTTCTATTTGTTTTAATTTTAATCTCTCCTTTATTGTCAATGGCGTGTACTGAATTAGATATAATATTCATAAGCACTTGGGATATCTGAGTTAAATTGCATTCAATAATAGAGTTATCTGTATAATCCTTAATAATACTAATTCTTGTTTTAATCTTATTAGACAATAAGTTAAGAATCGAATCAATAGCCTCATTAATATTAGCTCTATCCATAACCTTATTACCAGAAGAAAACTGTTGCATAGACTGAACAATCTTTATAACTCTGTTAGCACCCTCAGAAATAATATCAAAAAAACAATTAATATCATTTTTAGTACTATTAAAGTCACTCTTTTCTTCGTATAACTTAAGCTGATTAATTATATCGTTAATACTTTGCTGTCTATTATATTTAAACCCCTTACATATATCAAAAAGTGAAAAAACATGATTTAGTGTTTCCTTAAACGGGGGTAGTGCTGTATAAATAAAATTAACGGGATTATTTATCTCATGAGCAATTCCAGTAGAGAGTTTTCCCAAAGATGCCATTTTCTCAGACTGGATCAACCTATTCTGAGCCTTAGTCAAATGACTAAGAGTATCATTTAAAACCTGTTTAGACCTTTTTAACGACGTTTCAAAATGTTTACGTTTTGTAATATCAACTATAAACCCATCTATACCAATTAATTTGGCCTCCTTAATTCTGGTAGTACACGTATTTGATATCCACCTAATAGAGCCGTCCTTATGAAGGATACGATACTCTATGGTAGATGATTTAAATGTTTTCTTTATTTCATGAAAAAACAAAATAATTTTATTTTTATCATCTGGATAAACTATATCAAAAATTAAATTGGAATTTTTAATATACTCATCCACTAAATAACCAGTAATGTCAAAACACTTTCTAGTGTGATAAGCCCTAATAAACCTATCATCATAGTATTCAAAGCTATAAATATATTCATTAATATTATCAACAAGGGTTTTATATCTGTCTTTACTCTCTATTAGAGCTTTTTTTGCCTTTTTATGTGCCAAAACACAAGTAAAAATACCAGTAATAATCTTTATTGAGGTTATAATATCATCAGTCCATATTCTTGGTTTATTTATGGATACAAGACTCATAAAGCCTAACAGACTATCATTATATACCATAGGAATCATTAATAGCGATTTAGCCTTTATAGGATTAAAAATATCCAAGTCTTTGCTAAGCTCTATAGGCAGGTCAGACATCTGATTAATAATAACCGGCTCAAAGGAATAAAGTTTTTTTATCCACCAATTAATTTCATCACAAAAGATATGGCCTGGTTTATTAAAGGGATAACTCGATGACCAATAATGATAACAAAATATTTTTTTTCTATCTTCTGAAAATGTTCCCAAATAGCTAATATCTACATTAATAAAGTTTCCTATGGCGTGGAGTCCCTCAGTAACTACAAAGTCTACTTTTTGATATATCACGATTAATAAAGTAGTTAGATATAGCCATTATAGCGTTTTCAAATATTATCCGCATTTGTAATGATTGTTCAATACTTTTTACATAAGATATATCTTTAAACAATCCACAATATATACTTATTATTTGATATATCAAGGCTCTTAAGGGATATTTCTGCCTTAAATATTGTACCATCATATTTACAATGCTCCCACTCACAAGAAGTTGTCTTATTATTGATTGCCGTTTTAATATATCTATTTAGCTCTTCTGCAGAATCCCTATTGTCCGACTGATAATTAGGGGATATAAATGATATGGGCTTTTCAATAATTTGATCATAGTCGCAGTTGAATAGCTCTAATGCTTTAGGATTACAATCTATAATACTATAGTTATGTATTACTAAAACGGCTTCGGGTATAAAATCAAATAAGGCCTTATATAGCTGTTCTCTTTCGAAAATCTTGTCCTTAAGACGATTAATTTTCAACTTAAGCCTTCTTTGTTAGAGAGTTTTAAGATTAATTAAATAACTACGATAAGGTAGTGTAGGACTCTTAGAATTCAACGTTAGAAAATTATTATCCATAGAAGGGCAATTACTAATAACCTTATCCCAAGCCTACTTTAAAAGGATTATTACTATCTATGTGAAAAAATATATAGACATTACGACTCTGACTTTGATAACACTGCTTACAACTATATTGAACCTCTAACTTTGACCAGCATAACAACTTATTATCAATTTCGTTATCAGGCTGTTGAGGTTCGTGATATGTATTCTCCATACAGTTTGGACAGTATAATAGTTTATTCTTATAAGTTATATTACTAGTAATATTGTTAGTCATTTAGTTACTCTTCTTTATTTTTAATCTTATAACTATACTAAACAAAGATAATAGTTATACTTGTTTTAATAATATCCAATAACTATGCCAACTTTGTTATTAATATTATTGACTATTTAACAAGAAGTTAAAATTTATTATATTTTTTAAATTATGGAAAAACTCCATAAACATTATGAATTCTTCCATAAACTATCTAAAATAATTAACACTATATAATACAGCGATAACCTAAAAAAATTACAAAATAATATTAAAAGTTAAATTTATATATATTTTTAGAGTTGTTTTTCAGCTATAAGCTTACAAAGCTAAAAAGTAGACTAAATGTGATGCTTTGCAATCTTAGATAAAAGAGTTTTATAATCTATTTCTAATATAGAAGCGGCTTTTGACTTATTCCCTTTTGTCTCTAATAATGCTTTTTCTACCATATCCTTTTCTATTTCGGCAAGAGCTTTTTTTAAAGAAAAAGATGCACTTTCTTTCTTCTTTGTAGTTAAGTTGCTTAATACAATATTATTAGGTCTAATAATCTTGTTATTACATAGTAATACAGCCCTATTAGCCACCATTTTTAATTCTCTAATATTACCCGGCCAACTATAACCAGTTAATAGCCTCATAGAGTCCTCAGAAAAGCCCTCTATAGTCTTATTTAGCTTTTTTGCCGAACTTTTAAGAAAATACCTAAACAAACTAACTATATCTTCTATACGCTCCCTCAAAGGCGGTACAGTAATAACAAATTCACCTATCCTATAAAATAAATCTTTTCTAAATTCTCTTTCAACCATCTTTGTTTTAATATCCTGGTTAGTAGCCGTAATAATACGCAAATCAAGTCCCATTGAATTAGACTGGCCTAATGGATAAACTTTTCCATCTTCCGCAAAGGATAAAAGCTTGCTCTGAACATAAAGGGACATATTCTCAATTTCGTCTAAGAAGATAGTCCCCTTATCAGCTAGTTCAAAATATCCCTTTCTATCCTTATCAGCACCAGTAAAAGCACCTTTAACATATCCAAATAGCTCAGCTTCTACCAGTGAATCAGGTATTCTACCAACATCAACTTTAACAAAAGGATTTTTAGACCTATTACTACGGCTATGTATATAGTTAGCTAGGTATGATTTTCCTGTACCAGTTTCTCCTTCAAGAATAATAGAAAAGTCACTCTTTGAAATAATGTTAACTTGGTTTATTATATCTATAAAAGCCTTACTAGTACAAAGTAATTTCTCTTCATTATCTGTTTTTTGACTATCCTCAAAATCACTATTATGAGTTAATATATTCAAAACTGCAAGTAGTCTTTTATAGTTTATAGGCTTTGGTATAAAGTCTTTTGCTCCAAGTTTCATAGCCTCTACTGCGGTGGTAACATCTCCATATCCTGTAATCATTACAATAGGGATATCTTTATCAATTGCCTGGAATTTTTTAATTGCATTCATGCCTCTTCCATCAGGCATATTCTGATCTAATAGTATTATAGAAAAACGTTTTTGTTTAAATAGAGATATAGCCTTACCAATAGATAAAGCATTAATAGGACAAAAATTATTTAATTTTAAGAATTTTGTTAATGTCTGCTGTAGTTTTTCATTGTCATCAGCAACTAAAACTGTTTTCATTAACATTCCCCGCTTTAATATAAAAACTTGAACTTACTAACGTCATTAGTATTAACAAAATAGACCTTTTAAATAATTACTAATATAAAATTAGAAGCCATGCCTTATATACTAGAACAGTAAAGCTGTATTTCAGCGAGTTGTATAGTAGCAATTGTTATAATTTTGCTTATGATTAATTCCTCTCTTAGTTATTATAAAAGCAAACTCATAACTTATCTATTTAGTATATAACTAGATAGCTCAACTTGTTACTTATTATCGGTAAATTAGTCATGCAACTTTTAGCTATATCGCCATAAAATTATATTTAAGTTACAATAATTTGTTATAGCCTTTCAACTGAAAGAGTCAGCTCTTTATCATTTTAATATGCTAACACCATTGAGTCAATATATTATGATTTTTATTATAATTTTTATATATTAAATAAAAGCCTTATAAAATTAATTTATTTTAAAAAAATGAAGCTTTATTATCAAAAAAGAAAATATCATAATATGATTATCGCTATAACTAAAAGCTATCTTGATGATAACTAATTCTTTAGCTAATATTTAATTTTCTTGACAAATATATGAATTTTATTATATTTAAGATTTATCTTACCTTGTCCTTAATCTAGTTAAGGAACAGAAGTCCAAAAGGAGCCTTGTATTGAGAAAATATGAAATAATGTTTATTTTAGACGTCTTTGAAGAACAAAAAACAAAAGAAGATGTAAAAGAACTACTAAAGAAATATGGATGCAACTTCCTAAAAGAAGAAGAAATGGGAATAAAAAAACTTGCCTATAAAATTAAAAAACGAGAAAATGCATTCTATTACTTGGCTGAAGTAGAACTTGATCCTTCTACTCTCAAAGATATTAATAACGATGTCAAACTAAACGAAAAAGTATTAAAGTATATGACAACAATAATTAAAGATAAAAAACTATCTAAAAAAAAGAAAAAGAAAGAAATAAAAAATGATCCTTCTGAAAAACATACTAATATAGAAACTGATAAAACCAAATAAAAGCTTAACTAATAAAAGTAATACTATAGCTTTATTAAGGGAGTTTATTATGGCTTGGGACATAAATAATGTTTTATTAATTGGTAGGTTAACTAAAGATCCAGAAATAAGATATACTAAATCTGGTCTTGCAGTTTGTCCATTTAGTATAGCTGTTAATGGAAAAGCTAAAAGAGATGAGTCATCAGATAATGAAGTCTCATTTTTTGATATAGTATCTTTTGGCCCTACTGCAGAAAACTGTCATAAATATCTTCAAAAGGGTAGGCAGGTTGCTGTTGGCGGCTATCTAAGGCAAAATCGATGGGAAGATCAAAATGGACAAAAGCGTTATAAGATAGAGATTATTGCTGATAAAATACAGTTCATAGGGGGTTCAGCTAATCAAAGCCCTAATAACACTCAGAGATCTACGGAACAAACAGATTCTGGTGATTTTAATGCTCCTTTCCCCGAGGATGATGACATTCCTTTTTAACTATTAATTATTTTTAATTATAAGGGTTTACTATAAATATCTGTATTATATTTATGTATAACATAACTTAATATTACAAATGAGGAAAATCTATGGAAACTAATTCTAGCAATACTAATGATAGTAAAACTTCGAAACAACCTAGGCCTTATCAGCAGTCATACCAAAAAAAACGGGTTTTTTATTATAGAAAAAAAGTATGTAGAATATGTCAAATGTATAGTGGCTCAGACAGTATAAACATAGACTATAAAAATATCGGCCTACTTAGGAAGTTCGTAACAGAAAAAGGAAAAATTATACCAAGAAGGCTAAATGGTACTTGTGCTAAGCATCAACGACTTATTACTCGTGAAATTAAAAAAGCAAGAACCGTTGCACTTTTACCTTTTACTCAATCTTATTAGGTATACTAGCTTAACGTTATTTAACTATTTTATGGGGTAATATAATGACAACAGATATAATTCTAAAAAAAGATATAGATGGACTCGGAGAAGAAGGGGATATTAAAAAAGTAACTGCCGGTTATGCAAGAAATTATTTATTACCTTTTGGTTTTGCTGTAGCAAAAACTAAAGCTAATCTTAACAAGCTTGAAAAAGAAAAAGAAGAAATTGATGATAGAAAATCTAAAAAAATCGATGCATCAAAGTCTTTAGTAGAACAAGTGAATAACCTAGAACTTACACTTAAAGCCAATGCATCAGATACTGGTAAACTCTTCGGATCTATAACTCAGCTGGATATATATAATATTCTCAAAAATGAAAAAAACTATAATCTTGATAAAAGGCAAATATTACTAACAAAGCCCATTAAGCTAATTGGAGACTATGACATTAAAATTAAGTTTTACGGAAACCTATATGCTATTATCAAGCTTAAGGTTATTAACGAAGAAAAAGACAAAACTGAAGACAAAACTAAGAACAAAACTGAAGACAAAACTAAGAACAAAACTGAAGGCAAGACTGAGGAAAATAAAACAGAGACACAGTAAATGCATAAAACCTCTAGTTTATTAGAAAAAACACCTCCTCAAAGTATTGAAGCAGAAAAAGCTATTATTGCCTCAATGCTCATAGATAAAAATGCTATTTCTAAAGTTATTGAACTAATAAATATAGATTCTTTTTACAAAGAGGTTCATAAGTATATTGTCAAGGCTATGATAGATCTTTTCGAAAAAGAAGAACCTATTGACCTTGTTACTGTTAATAATATCCTTAAAGACAATCATAGTTATAATAAAGCTGGTGGACCCGCATATTTAAATGAATTAGTTGAATTCATACCTACATCTGCTAACATTGAATATTACATCAAAATCATAAAGGATAAAGGGCTAATTAGAACCTTAATAACTGCCTGTACCGACATTGTTAGCAACGCATACCATGGTACTGATGAGGCATCAGAAATAGTAGATAGGGCTGAGTCAAAGATATTTGAGATTGCTAAACAGCGTATAAGACAAGATATTATTCCCATAAAACAAGTTATTAATGAGACATTAGAGCTATTAGAACAAAGATATTATCTTAAGGGTAGTTATTCAGGTTTAGCGTCTGGATTTACCGAACTCGATAATATGACTAGCGGATTCCAAAAGTCTGATCTTATTATTATTGCCGCAAGACCATCTATGGGTAAAACCACTTTCTGTTTGAATATAACAGAGAATATTGCCATGAGATATAAACAGGGCATCATCTTTTTTTCTTTAGAAATGGATAAACATCAACTATGTCAAAGGCTTATAAGTTCTTATTCGAGAATAAGTTCCAATGCTTTACGTAGTGGCAAGATTAAACCTAATGATTTTCCTAAAATTACGAGTGCAGTTTCTGAGCTTTCTAAGGCAAAGATATTTTTGGATGACTCTCCTTCTTTATCCACTTTAGATATTAGAGCAAAAACTCGACGACTTATGGTAAGAGAAGAAATTAGTCTTATTATTATTGATTACTTACAATTAATGTCTTCTCCTAATACTCAAAGGTCTGAAAATAGACAAAATGAAATTGCATCTATTTCTCGTTCACTAAAGGCAATGGCAAGAGAACTTGAGATCCCTGTTATTGCTATTTCTCAGTTATCCAGGGGTGTAGAGGCTAGAGGTGGAGATCATAGGCCAAAGCTTTCTGATCTAAGAGATTCTGGAGCCATTGAACAGGATGCCGATGTTGTTTCATTCATTTATAGAGATGAATATTACTTCCCAGATAACGAAGATAACAAAGGTAGTGCAGAAGTAATTATTGCTAAACAGCGTAACGGCCCTATTGGAACAGTGCAACTAGCTTTTAATTCTAACATAACTAGGTTTGATAATCTTGCAAAAAGTGGATAATTTTAACCAAAACTATACATGAAAATATTAGATCATATAGAAAACAAAGTTACTAATAGCCTTATCCATCTTGGAGAAATGAGTAAGCTAGCATACCAAACTATTATCTTCTGCTTTAAAAGGCCTTTTTCAGTTAAAAACCTACTAGAACAAATGGTTAAAATAGGCTTCAGCTCTATACCTGTGGCACTTATTACCGCATTATCCATTGGGATGGTCCTTGCACTACAAACTGGCTTTACTCTTGAGGCTAGATTACAAGGCACGGCTCAATATTTGGGTGCAATTGTAGGGGTTGCATTTGTACGTGAACTTGGACCTGGATTTACTTCTCTTATGGTTACTGGTAGAATAGGATCAGCTATAGCCGCTGAGATTGGTACTATGAAGGTTTCTGAGCAAATTGATGCTCTTGTTACTTTGTCTGTTAATCCTGTTCAGTATTTAGCTGTACCAAGATTTCTTGCCGCAATTACTATGTTCCCTGTATTAACTATAATAGCTGATATTGTTGGCATAATAGGCGGAGGTATTATTGCCATTAGTATGTTTGATCAGAACGTTAATACCTACATGACTCAGATTCGTCTTTATGTCAGCCTTGGGGATATTATTGGAGGAGTTATAAAGTCCTCTTTCTTTGGCGGACTAATGGCTATAATAAGCTGTACACAAGGATTTAGAACTTTTGGCGGTGCAGAAGGTGTAGGAAAATCAACTACTAAAGGAGTTGTACTATCCAGCGTTGCAATGATATTATCCGACTATATACTAAACGCCTTTATTATTAACCTCTTTGGAATATAAAAAAACTACTCTAACTAATAGCTCTAACAGCCAGATATTGACCTCTTTAATATGTTTAAGGTTCTATTTATGGAATAGGAAAAATCGTTATAATCCTCAGTAGAAAGGTTATTTCTTTTAAGCTTTTTGATTAGTCTCATATTTTGAAAAGAGAATATTTGTCCAATAGCTTTTTCACTATCCTTTTCCAGAAGAGAATAAATGGCCTCATAATTATTACGGATTTCTTTTTTAATCTGCATATAGCCTTGATAAAGTTTAAATACCCTTTCCTTAATCCTATTGATCTCATTTATTGATAAAGAGTTAACCATAGGCTTTAACATTTTGTCCTTATCAACATCATCATACCTAAGACAAAGCTCTTCAGTAGTAATATTTTTAACACCATCAATCTTAGCTCCGTTATTACCAACAACATAGACATCCCTATCACCATTAAGCACTTCCCTGCTAAACCATCTAAGATAAGACTCCATAGGTAAACTAGTTAATATATCCTTGCCGCTGTAATTTTTAACAGTGCTAATATTAAATCCGGTTATAAGTTTATAATATTTATTTTCAAAAGGGCTTAGTTTGTTAGTAGTAAAAAGTATCTTACTCTCTAGCCCTGCACCTTTATGATGATATAATCCATTAGTAAAGGCAAAATCTATACCAAATAAAAAAACAGATCCCCTAAACAACTTTTTAGCAAACAAAAAGGCGGCAGATGCAACAGTACCCTGCATAGGTATTTTAATAAAATCGTCTAATAGGTAGTCCTCAATGGTGAGTCCGTTATTAATAATGAGGATATTCCCTTTCCAGGTATTAATTATATTAGTGCTTACAGAGAGGCTGGTAATCAAAATGGATTTATTATTAAAGCTATGGCCAGAAATGTGCATTCGATTAGCTATACCCCCATCGGTTGATATAACAAAGTCTGGTATTATATTCGAAGCCAGTAAACGTCTATAAGATGGAGCCAAACATATTAATATCCCTTTATTTTTTATTTTTGCCAGCTTGTCTATATTCTGATCAAGTGTTGGTCCGCTTCCAATAATAAAAACAGGCATATCAACGTTTTTATTAACCTTTAAAAATCTATTTAGGTGTATAACATTTTTAATAACGTTCTCATGCCACCTTTTAGAAAAGCCCAAGCTAGTAATATAGCTGTGTATGTTAGACTTAATAATACCATAAGCGATATTCTTAGCAGTATTATAGTAATGGGTATCCAGTTTGCTAGACGGATTATGATCGAAAAATATAACACTATCCCCCTCACTAACCCTATCAGACAGCCACAGCTCTATACCCAAAACATCCCCTGTATATAAATGAATACTGCTAAATCTATTAGTATAGCCAACCTGCCTTAAGCAGTTAATAATATCAGGATTTTTCTCAATAACAAGAATCCTAATACCTAGTTCCAGCAAAGGCATAATATGATAACCTAGACCCATTCCGAATACAATAATACAGTTTTTATTATCAATATCAAGGGTTTTAGTAAGGCGGAGTCCCTCTAACACGGGGTTATACCTACTATGTATATAACTTTCATTGAACTTTAACGTTGGATAGCCATTTTTACTAATTTCTATGCTATACATCATCCACCTATATTTTATTAGTTATGGAGTTTTTCCCATTCCGAATATCTATTCTTTAACAGGGTATTTATTTCATCAAGTTCTTTTTGTATTTCTGTTAACTTAAGATAGTTAGAGTATATTGATGGGTCAGTTAATAAAGAGGTAAGTTTATTTTTTTTTTGCTCTAGTTCATCGATTATTTTCTCGATTCTATCAATTTTGTATATGTTAATATTTTTCTTTTTAGTCTTAGTCTCTTCTTTAGGATATGCCTTATTATTATTTAATGGTTCTCTAATTAGTTTAAGTATTTCTTTTTCGTTTTCAGAATACCTACCATAAAAGGAATAGGCTTTTTGAGAGGCGATTAAAACTATTCTATTTGCAAAGTGGTCAATAAAACCTCGATCATGTGATACAGCTAAAATAGTCCCTTTATAGTCTTTCAGAGCCCGTGATAATATACCCCTTGTTACTATATCAAGGTGATTAGTAGGCTCATCAAGGATTAGAAGATCACAAGGCATCAATATTATTTTTAGAATAGCTAATCTAGTTTTCTCACCTCCGCTTAACACGTTCACAGGCTTAAAAACGTTATCCCCGCTAAACTGGAATAAGCCTAAATAGCTCCTAGCCTCTGTTTCAGTTATTTTACTATTTTGTATATTATCCAAAACCGATAAATCCATATTCAGGTTTAGTCCACCCTGAGAAAAATAAGCAATTCTGATATTAGTATTGAGTTTTACGGCTTTATTATTACCATCCAAGATAGTATTTATAAGAGAGGTTTTCCCACAACCGTTTTGTCCTATTAGTCCAATTCTATCCCCTTTTTCAACTTTAAGGGATAAGTTATTAAATATAGTTTTATTTCCATAGTTTTTTGACAGATTATTAAGCTCTAAAATGTTTCTATGGTGCATTACATCATTAGAAAAATGGAATGACCATTCTTTTTGTTTATTTATATAGGTAATTCTATCTATCTTATCGAGTTTTTTACGTCTACTTTGAGCTTGTTTAGTTTTTTGTCCTGCAATATTAATTCTAATGAAGTCGTTTTCTTTTTTAATTTGTTTTTGTTGTAAGTCATAGGCTTTTTTAAGGCTTTCCGAGTTTTTTATTTTTTCTTTTAAGTAAAACTGATAATTCCCTCCATAAGAGCATATACCATTATTTTCGATTTCTATAATCTCATCTACAAGTCCGTCCAGAAGGTTAACGTCATGGGATACCATCAATATAGCCCCTTTATATCCCTTTAAAAAGCTTTCTAGCCATTTAATAGCGAATATATCAAGGTGATTAGTGGGTTCATCGAGCAGTAGGAGATTGGCTTCGGATAATAGTATTTTTCCTAAAAGACCTCTTCGTTGTTCACCGCCACTCATAGTAGATATTTTTTGATTCATTTGATCTTTGCTAAAGCCTAACCCACTAAGAACTTTCTCTACTTTATTTTCGATATTATATCCATCTTCTGCCTCAATAAGGTGTAGCATATCGCCATAAGTTTTATGCAATGAGGAATCCTTATGAATATTAAGTTCGATATCCTTAACCTTATTCCTAAGGTCTATAACAGGATCAAAATGTAGTAAACACTCCTCAGCCAATGTTCTATCGGGATTTAAATATAAACTCTGATGTAGATAAGCTATACTAGAACCAGATTTAAATTCTATACTACCATTAAACTCCTTATCCATACCAGAAATACAGTTCATGAGACTAGTTTTCCCAACACCATTATTGCCCAAAAGACCTATCTTTTTATTTTTCATAATAGAAAAGGATATGTTATAAAACACTTCCTTATTGGCATAGGACTTAGTAAGATTATTTATTCTTGCTATCATAATATAGTTATCCGGTTTATTTAAGATATTTCGTTTTAAAAAAATATTAAATTAATCCAAAATGATAAAATTTGTCAATTTTATTATTATAAATTATCAATATTGATTAGCGTAAAAATTAGTCTATGAAGGAAGTTTGCCTACAATAAAATAAGCCTCTATATCCTCGTTTATATCCTTTAGTAAAAAGATACTCCAGCTGACAGAGGTTTTTTTAAAATTATTAATACTAATATCAAGTTGCCGTTCTCTAATACCACTGCCCTCACTAGCTTCTTTTAGCCACTCTGTAAAGTAGTTGAGTTCAACCAGCTCCTGGAATAATATTTTTATCCAGTTTTCTTCCTTAAGCTGTTTTTCTGTACTTCCGGTTAGCTCTATAAGAGCATTATTACAATAAATAAGTGCGGCACTAGAGTCTATGATTATAACTAAATCATTAATATAATTTATGAGATATTTTATAATCATATCCTGTTTTTTAACATTATACTCAAAGTTTTTTTCAACAGAAAGCTGATAACTTTTTTGTTTCTCAACCGATAAAGCCTTATCCAAATTAATCTTTACCCTGCTAACAAGTTCCTCAGTACTAAAAGGCTTTCCGATATAATCGTTTGCACCAACATCAAAACTCTGTAATATAGAATCAGTTATCCCTGTAACCATTATAATAGCTATATCCCTAGTCTTAGGATTTTCTTTTAACATACGGCATGTAGATAATCCATCTTGTCCCTCTAACAATATATCCATTAATATGAGATCAAATTCAACATTATTAGCAAGCTCTATAGCCTCCTCACCACTAGGTATAACATAGGGTCTATACCCCCCCCTCATAAGAGCAAACTTTATAATATGCTGTTCCATAGGAGAATCCTCTACTACCAAAATCTTTACATCATTATCACTCCTAAGACTCTCTACAAGTTGATCAATATAATAAAATATATCCTCGGAGCTAAAAGGCTTTTGGAAAAACTCAATAGCTCCCACTTCATATCCCTTACTCCTGATTTCATGGTCAATAGTTCCAGAAATAACAACTACAGGTACATCTTTTAAACGTTCGATCTTCCTAACCCTATCACACAAGGTTAAGCCATCCATTTTTGGCATATCAATATCAACAGTCATCACATCAGGAGTAAAGGTTTTTAGGATCTCAAGAGCATGCTCACCATTTTCTGCCTCTTCAACAACATATTGATTCTTCATAAATGGAGCCGATATAATAGTACGAATTGCCCTTGAATCCTCTACTATAAGAAGATTGGTAGAAATACTCCTATGCTTAGAGCCGAAAGATGAAAAAGTATCCAAAAGCTTCTCTTTAGAAAAAGGCTTGTTCAAATAAGAATTACAGCCTACTTCATAAGCCCTTTGAATATCCACTGGATGATCCTGAGATGCTGTTAGAATAATTGGAATATAATCAAAATTAGAATTAGAACGAATCTTCTCAGCAAGTGTATATCCGTCTGAGTCAATTAGAACATTATTCATAATAATAATATTAGGTTCCCAAGAGCTAAGTACATTAAATAAATGAAATTCATTTTCTACAATTTTAGTATGAAAAATAATTAGCATATCACTAATTAAAGCTTGCTCGCTGGTGGAATCATTTACAATTAAAACTTTTGAAATATCCTTTATACTACTCATAGAACACAAATCTTTCCTTGGATTATTTAAACATTGAATTATAATAGATCCTAATCAGGATTAAAATATACAACAATTGGTTAAAATCTATATAAAATTTAACACCATAAACATCCAGTTGCAATCTAAAAAAATAATATAAATACTAATTATACTAAAATATCAAATAGGCACTCTACTGTGTAGGACTATCTTTAGGATTAGTATTCTGTGTAGGACTATCTTTAGGATTAGTATTCTGTGTAGGACTATCTTTAGGATTGGTATTCTGTGTAGGGTTAGCTTTAGGATTAGTATTCTGTGTAGGACTATCTTTAGGATTGGTATTCTGTGTAGGGTTACCTTTAGGATTGGTATTCTGTGTAGGACTATCTTTAGGATTGGTATTCTGTGTAGGACTATCTTTAGGATTAGTATTCTGTGTAGGACTATCTTTAGGATTGGTATTCTGTGTAGGGTTACCTTTAGGATTGGTATTCTGTGTAGGGTTACCTTTAGGATTGGTATTCTGTGTAGGGTTAGCTTTAGGATTAGTATTCTGTGTAGGACTATCTTTAGGATTGGTATTCTGTGTAGGGTTACCTTTAGGATTAGTATTCTGTGTAGGACTATCTTTAGGATTGGTATTCTGTGTAGGGTTACCTTTAGGATTGGTATTCTGTGTAGGACTATCTTTAGGATTGGTATTCTGTGTAGGAGTATTATCCTCACTTTGTTGAGGTATCTCATCTTTGGTATTATTATCACTCGTATCTTCAGGTTCCCCATCCTGTTGGATAATACCGTTATTTGCCATGTCTAATATATCATCAATATTCTGGGAGTCATTTTCATTTATTTTATGTCCCTCACACTTTTCCTTGGGATACGATCCTGGAAGAAATATATCCTGAACAGACTCATGTCCTGCTTCTATACACTCATCGCTAACTCGGAGGCCTGTAACTTTGCATACTCTATGATATTCAATATTTTTTGCTTTGTTAAAATGTTGTTTTTTATATTTATACCGCGGTATATTATGAGCAAATTTCATAAACTTACTCCACACCGGAGCCGCTACCGTACCCCCATACTGATTATGACCCAAGGATACACCCTTATCAAAGCCAACCCATACAACAGCAGCCAAATTAGGAGTATATCCTGCAAACCATGCATCTTTATTACTTTGTGTGGTACCAGTCTTACCCGCGGCAGGAAGCTGAAATCCATTAGACCTAACTGCATAACCACTACCTCCGTCAATAACCTCCTGTAAGGTGTTAGTCATCAAATAGGCTAACTCGGGAGATATTATCTGATTAGATTTACCTTTTTCTTTTTCAGTCAGTCGCTTCTGAATAATTTCCGCTCTATAGTCCTTTATAGTATGTCCATAACGATCAACAATCTTTAATATAGTTATAGGTTCTACAGCCTTGCCTCCATTAGCATATACACTAATCCCCCTAGTCATTTCTAGTGGAGAGATCTCCCCTGTACCCAAAGCAATAGATGGATCACTAGGCAACCTATTTTTTTTAATCCCCAAAAGACTAGAAGCAAAATCAATTACCCTTTTTACCCCCAATTTAGCTATCACCTTAACCGCAATAGTATTTTTAGAAAACTTAATAGCCTCTCTCAAAGTAGTAGGCCCAGAATACTTATCCTCGGCATTATGGATTATCCATTCATCATCATAGTTATATACATCATCAAACATAACCTTAGCAGGATAAAATAATTTACTCTTAAAAGCCGCACCATAAACAAATGCTTTAAAAGCCGATCCGGGTTGTCTTTTTGATAAAGCTCTGTTTAGCTGATTATTAGTGCTAAACCTTCTCCCGCCAACCATAGCCATCACATAACCAGTATTTGGCTCCATAGCAACTAAAGCTCCCTCTGTTTTTAGATTTAGATTTTCCTCTTCTAAACTCTTTTTATACCTATTCAAAATATGATTTATCCTATCAAGACCAAATACGCCATTTATAAAACCTAAAGTTGATACCTCCTTATTAACCTGCTCAAACACCTTTTGATAATTTTGCTTATAACGAAACTTATAACCATTATCCAAAAAGCTTAGGCCAATAAAATTAAAAATATTAGTATATTCCTTTTTAAGCCTACGATAAATGTTTTTTGTTCCAGCTTTAAATATCTTATCCTGCTTAGCCAATTGTACTCTTAAAAACTCTAAAGCCTTTTTCTGTAAACTTATATCAAGGGTAGTATAGATTTTAAGTCCACCTGTATTAATATAATTATTATCACCATATTCCTTTTCGAGATAGCTTTTAACTTTTTGTCTTACATACTCCGAAAAATATGGAGCCTTATCATCCCTATCAAGCCATGCAGAACTATAATTCTTTTCAATAAGCCTATTACTCATTTTTATCCAAAAATCCTTATGTATACTGTCAATATCCTCTTTAGGCAACATACCATGCTTTAACATGCTGGATAATACAATATATTGCTTTTTATTTGCCTGTTTAGGATTCCTAAAAGGTGAGTATTTCCTAGGTCTTGGTGGTATAGAGACCAACATAGCAGATTCAGCAATATTTATATCCCTTACAGACTTTCCAAAAAAGTATTTGGATGCCGCTTCTACCCCATATACACCATGATCAAAGTAAATATGATTAAAATACTTTTCTAAAATCTCTTGTTTGCTATACCTCTTCTCTATTTGAACAGTTAACCATATTTCTAAAGCCTTACGTCCAAGAGTTCTTTCTCTTTTTGTAAAAAGAAGCTTTGCCAACTGCTGGGATATAGTACTACCCCCTTCTACAATTCTTCCGGCTATAACATTATTAAACATAGCTCTTAATATTCCACAACTATCAACTCCCCTATGAATATAAAATCTATTATCCTCCATAGCAATTAACGCACCTATTAGGCTATCCGGAAGATGATTATAAGGTATAATTTGTCGCTTAGCCAAAAAGAACTCTGTTATTTTTTCTCCATTTATATCAAAAACCTTAGTTGGTAACTCGTATGCACTATAGTCATCAAGCTTTTTTATGTCATGACCAGTTCTAAGGTCGTTTATGGCAAAACCTAATTCTCTACCAAAATAAATAGCTCCCAATAAAATAATTATAACACTGGCCAACTCAAGCCTCAAAATAACTAACCTTTCACCAGACTCAGATTCACTTTGACTTATGCCAAACAAATCTCTAATAGCTGATTTTTTTAAATACCATATCCAAAAACCCATTAGACTAGTGAATATGGTGGTTATAACTATTGTTATAAAAATTATCTTAAACGATAGCTTTTTAACACTATTATTAGAACTATATTTTATTTTAATTCCTGGCTCAACGAGTTCATTATGTCTATCTTTTGCTAAGTTGCTATTAAGCTTATTTACAGCCTTACTATCCGTATTATAATAAGTTATACTAACTGACAAAAAGAAAGCTAAAAAAAATACTTATAATTATGCTAAATGAACTGTAAAAAAAACTAAAATGCCAACCCTTTTTCGTCCTTTTATATATCCAAAATATGCTAAGAAAACCAAAAATAAAAAATGGAAGTGTTATTATACTGCTTAATATT
The DNA here is from genome assembly GCA_965208615.1 of Spirochaetota bacterium. Classification (GTDB taxonomy): domain Bacteria; phylum Spirochaetota; class UBA6919; order UBA6919; family CBDBPB01; genus CBDBPB01. The sequence continues at coordinate 196,455 of CBDBPB010000007.1, read as the reverse complement.
AAAAAACTATCGCTCAAACTAAAAAATATCGATTTAGCTATTATTACAAAGTTATTTATAATACCTAAAAAACTAACTACAAATACACAAACTATATATGTAAATATTATTATATCTGTTTTACCTTTTAATTTCATAATCATCATCCAAATTAATATATGTTAAACAAGTATATATAGAAACTTAAAATTAATCAAATTTTAAGTTAGAACTCAAAATCTAAACTTACTATTTTTTAAAATACTAACTAAAAAATAAATCCGCTTTTATTATTTTAAATTAGCGTCAAATATAACTAATATAAAAAAAAACTTTATTTTTGCCTTTTTGCGAAAGAAAATTAATACCTTAACTGTATAAAAATATTAAAGGAGGCTTATATTATCTATGGTTAACCTTCAAGAGCTTGAAATAGAAAAACTAATTGACATATATAGAAAAACAAACTCTAATGAGGCCTTTGAAATTATTTTTACCAAATGTAATAGGCATCTACTTAACTTTTTATTAGCTAAAAAAATGAATGTTGAAGATGCAGAAGATTTATTGCAAAACTACTTCGTTTTTGAGTTTAAAAACTCCATAGAAAAGTATGATACAAGTTCTCCAAAAAGATTTATAAACTATATTAAACATATAATATTACTAAGGTTTTTTAGCTTTTATAAAAATAAAAAATTAAATAAATCCCTAATTAAGTTTTCCTTAGATGAAAACCTCCCAAATGCCAGTAATATTACATCCATATTAAAAGCGCCAGTGGATAATAATATATCATTGATAAAAGATGAAATTAAAGACTTTTTTAGAAAAGTACTATATTCAATTAAAAATGAAAATCATAGAAATGCCATAATATTTAAACTGTGTATTCCTATTAACCTCTCCAACAGAGAAATTGCAGAGATCATTGGTTGTAAAGCTTCTGTTTATTCTACATGGCTTTATAGGGGTATACTAGAACTAAAGGCTATAATCAAGCTCCACGATATACCCTTCGACTTCGATGACCTTAATTCATTTATAAAAGAGGAATCTTTTAAAATAAAACATGATACCCTAAACCAAATAAAAGAACATAAAATAAGAAAAATCTTGGAACAGTTCTTTTTTGCTAAAGAAGACCCCCAATCTATTGCTAAAAAAATAGATGAACCAATAGAAGAGGTTAAATCCTCTATACAACAAGGGATATTCGAAGTCTTTAGCCTCTTAAAAAACAAAAACCTTTTATTTAGACAAGGAGGTAATATGAGTCCCAACAAAGATGACGTAATTCAGTTTATAAACGATATAGATAATATATCCACAAACCTTAACCTTAGAAGATCCTCAACCACAGGGGATAAAAAACTAGATAGTCTTATAATTTCTATCCACTTAATGTTTAATGATAAAAAAAATATTAATAAACCTAATGACTTTTTATCCAAAGTAAAATCCCTTGGATTATCCATTGAAAAAGTGCAAGAAAAATATAATCTATCAATAAACGAGCTTAATAATCTTATAAACGGTAATGAGTTATCCGATAAAACTTTATTAAAAATAAAAGATATTCTAAATAGCAATTCTAAGAGCCTTAGTGATAGCCAATTTAATAAATTAAATAATAAGATGCTTGCTAACTATTATAGTTATAATAAATAGTTATAATAAATAGAAGTGCATTAAAACAATATGCAAAATAGTCAAAAGCTAAACCTCGATGAACTAATTGAAAAGGCTAAAAAGTATTTGGATAATAAACACCCTTTACAGGCCTTTCCACTACTAGAAAAGGTATATAACCTTTCACACAATAATAATATTTCAGCTCTTTTACTAAAAGCAAGCTATAATGGAATTTGGGCTGCTTATGGTGAATCACAATTTGAGTTTATGGAATACTTAGCAAAATATACCATAAACCTGATTGATGATGCTCTTAAAAGGTTTTATGACTTAGACTTGCATTTTAAACAAGCTAAGGCATATAATGGCTTAGCAATTGCCTTATATAATCTCGGTAAAACTACTCTTGAACATAATATAAAAGCTAATGGGATATATGATAATATAATTTCCAAATCGAATAATAAAAATATAATAAAGTCTAAAATCAAAAATGACTTTGGATTAGCTATCAATTATGGTTTTGCTAACAACCTTGATAAGGCTATTGCCTATGCTAAAAATGCTATTAACCTTAGTAGGTCTTATAACCTTAGGATAGAAGAGGGACAGGCTAATAAAGTATTGGCTGGTTTATTATTGCAGCATGGTAAATACGATAAGGGATTTTACTATCTTAAAAAAGCTGCAAACTGTTTTATCAGCCAGAATACGAAAGATGCCAAAAAGTTTTTGGGAAATGTTTATATACTATTTTGCGAAAGCTATTTTAAATTATCTATGTTCCAAGAGGGTAAGGCATATTTGGACTATAGTAATCAGATTTTTGATAAATTAAATTATTATACTTATGAATACTACGCTTTATTGGCTAACTATTTAGAAACTATAAATGATAAAAAAACTGCTAAGGATAACTATCTTCATGCTATCTCCCTGTTAAATCTTAGTAAATGGGGAGTCAAACTTGAAAGCAATATGCATTCATTCTTGAGTAGCAAAGATAAAGAAGAAATATATTTAAAAGCTATATCCGCTTTATTGGATGACCCTAATATTACCTCTAATATTAAAAAGGGATTTGAGCTGTTTGAAAGTTTTAGATCAAAGCTTTTTATGGAAAATATATTATCAGGAAGACATGAAAATTTAGGTATATCCTCTTCATTGCTAAAAGAAAGGCATAAAATAGTTAAAAAACTTAAAAAACTATATTCCAAAAAAGACTATTTGGATAACCTTGACGAAATTAACACCATAGAAAAAATGTTGTACTACTGCGATGAGAAAATTGTATCAATAAAAGGTGGCTATAAAGCTTTTGTTGAGTTTAAGTTTAACTCTTTGATAGAGATTCAAAATCACATACCAAATAATGGATTGGTTTTAGAGTATTTTTATTATGATGATAAGATTTATATATTTTTAATCGGAAATAAAATATTTGACTGCATATATATAGACTATGAGGCAGAAGAACTCGAAGCTATTATAACCGGCTATCTTAATGCCGTAAAGAAAAACGATGACTTTATCAACTCATTTTATGAGAATAAAGCCCTTAACATATTGGTATACCCCATACTAAGCTATTTGGACAGTATTAAAGAATTAATTATAATCCCTTATAATATATTGCATTCTTTTCCGGTTCATAGTTTATTTCTTTCTGTCAAAAAAGAGCTTTTAATTTCTTATATGCCTAACCTTCAATCTATTAGCACACTTAAGGCAAAATCATTAATAGATGATAATCCCATGATAATAGGAGATCCAAGAAATAACCTTAAAGGCTCTCTAGAAGAAGCTAATACCATTAAAAACTTATTCCATAATTCTTCTGCATTAATCGGGGGAAATGCTAAAAAAGAAATTATTTTAAAAGAATTTGCCTTTCATTCAATTATTCATTATAGTGGACATATTAGATTTAATTTAAATAAACCTCTTTATTCTTATCTTGAGTGTAGTCATGTTGACAACAATAATCATAATAAGGCTGGTTATTTAGATGATAGTAATGAAATTTTCTTAAAAGAAATATATAAGTTAAACCTAAGTAAGGTTAACTTTCTATCTCTAAGCGGATGCACTTCTGGTCTATCAACCAGGTATAAAGGGGAAGAGTTAGTCGGTTTAGTAAGAGGTTTTTTTTATGCAGGTGTAACTTCTATTTTAGCTACCATATGGGATATAGAAGATCAATCCAGTAAAGATTTTATGGTTGCATTTTTTAAAAAGTATATAGAAGTTGCTAATAAGAAAAAAGCTTTTAACTATGCCTATAATACTACAAAAGAAAAGTATAAGTCTTTATTTTTCTATGGAGGTTTTATATTGTATGAAGGGTTTTAAGCTGTATTTAATAGTTATTAGTTTTTCCCTATTTGTTATGGGGTGTACTGAGCTAACAAAAACTGATGTTTATATTAAGCAGGGTTATAGCATAGCAAAAAATGCAAAGATAGCTATAGGATATTTTAATGTGCGAACAAATACTCCTTATATAAGGTTTAACTTCAAAGAACAGTTAGAATATCACCTTCTTAAAAAGAGCTATAATGTTATTGAGAACAATAAAATAAAACAATATTATAAAAATAATAATATTAATTTTAATAAAAATCTAACTCCTAATGAAATTATAAATGTCTCTAAAGAAATACCTTTTTCTTTATTCATTCAGGGTATAATTTATGAGGTGGATAGATCTCTTTATGATGATAAAAATTATATTATTGTACACTTAAACTTATTTAGTCCAAATGGAGAAAAGCTATCTACTGTTCGCTATATCTATCATGGGGATAGGTCTTTGATATCAGGCGAGCTAATTGATGAGTCCATTAACGTTATGCTGGATAAGCTTCTTAAAAAATAGCTATATTTGATTGTTAGTAAGGCTTTGTCTTTAATTAATTTTAGTATTAGTATATTTATTATATTTCTAATACGGTTATATTATTAACCTTTCAAAGCTTGCATATAAATGCTAATCAAAATTATTTTACTAATAACTGAATTATGATAAAAACAAGCTATATACTTAAAAATAGAATAAAAAACTCTTTTTCTAAGTCTGCTAAAACCTACAATAACTGGGCTATCCCTCAAGATGAGGTAGCAAAAAAGCTTATCTCTTTTAGCAATATAAACCTAAATGGTAATGCTGTTGATATTGGATGCGGTACTGGACTCATAACTAATTGCCTTATGAAACGTTTTACCAGCCTAAATATTACTGGAATTGATATATCAACTAAGATGTTAAGCCATTATGAACATATTAATCCTAATAGTATTCATTGTGATATGGAGTTATTACCTTTTGTAGATAACTGTTTTAATCATTCCTTCTCAAGTTTTTCTCTACACTGGACAAATATTAAAAAAAGTCTATCTGAAATGATAAGAATAACATCTGATTATATATTTATTGCAATACCTATAAATGGTAGTATCCCAGAATTTAGATTTCCTTTTCCCAATGCTCATGACCTATACGACATTATAGGTCAGTTTAATCTAAAGGTTATTGTAGATAAAACAATAAAAGTTAAAATCCCTTTCTCTGGAATAGACCTGATTAAATACTTTCATTATACAGGTACTACGGTTAATCCTTCAAAGGATAACTACACTAAATGTAAGTTGGATGAGTTGGCTAACAGGTGTAAAAATAAAAACTTCGAATATATAGTCTTATTTTTAGTTCTTAAGAAGATATAATTATTTGGTCTATATAGAAAAAGATATAACATCAAAGACTATACCGACTTATGTATAAAATTATAAACCTAAATTAATGCCTATAACAAACGCATTAGAACACTTTTTATTATATTTCTTAACGTTTGTCAGCATATACTAAGTAAAGTGTTTTTTTTTATATAATTATATAATATGATAAAAAATAACAACTATTTTAAAAAAAAGAAAAGTAACCCTAATAGGTACAGCTATTAATTTAGCTCTTACAATAATAAAATATACCATTGGAGTTATTACCGGTAGTAGTGCTCTTATATCAGATGCCACTCACTCAGTATCAGACTATGTTAGCGACCTCGTTATTATAATCGGATTAAAACTCTCATCCAAGCCTCCTGATAAAAATCACCCCTATGGACACGGTAAGTTTGAAACCTTTGCATCTATGTTAGTAGGTGTTACCCTTATTCTTACGGGTATGTATCTCGTTTATGAAGGCATTAACGTTATAGCTAATATAACATATGGAGGTACATTTGTTCAAAATAGCTATTATTTGGCATTCATAGCGGCAACTTTATCTGTAGGCATTAAAGAATGGCTATATTTTTATACAATGCATTATGCAAAAAAGTTTAATAGTTCAGCGTTAAAGGCAAATGCCTATCACCATCGTTCTGATAGCTATTCATCAATAGGAGTGCTTATTGGAATTACTTTTACGGTAATACATCCTTCTCTATCCTTTATGGACCCTTTATCCGCTATAGTAGTGGCAGTATTTATAATGCATATGGGCTTTAAGGTATTAAAACCTACTTTTATGGCTCTGGTCGAAAGCTCCGCAAGTGAAGAATTATTAAATAACATAAAAAATATTGCAAGTAATACCGTGGGAGTATTAGAAATTGATAAAGTTAGAACGCGGTATATTGGAAGTGAGAGTATGGTGGATATGGAAATTAGAGTTAATCCTGCTCTTAGTATAGATCAAGCACATGCAATATCTGAGACTGTAAAGGATAATATTTATAATTCTATAAATCATATAAGAGAAATAATTATCCATGTTGAACCTGCAAAAAATACCAGCAAAACTAACCCCCTAGAAGCAGATATAATAAATGCTATTAGGCGTTATATTAGCAAAATTAAGGAAGTTGACTGTATTAATAATATTCGTATTCATTATGTCCATGGTGGCATAGAGATTAACTTGGATATTGCTGTTAATCCTTATATATCTGTTAAACAAGGACATGACATTGCCGACCTCTTAGAAAAAGGACTCACAAACATTGATGGTATTAGTATTGTCCATGTTCACCTGGAGTTTAAAAAAAATAATACTATCTAAACTAACATTATTAAATCTATAAAAGGATAACGTAAATATAATGGAAATACATATTAAAAATCTAAAAGTAAAAGCTACTATTGGCGTAAACGAAAAAGAAAGGCTTAAACCACAAGAACTCATAATTAACGTATTTTTAGACTTCGACTCTAGCTTAGCCGCTAATAGCGATAACCTTAGTGATACAATAGATTATTATGTTCTAGAACAAAAGATTACCTGTGAGGCTACAACATCAAAGTTCTATTTGATAGAAAGGTTGGCAGACAGCATAATAAAAATCATTATGGAATATGATAAAATAAAAAAAGCCGTTGTAGAAATAGATAAACCTAATGCCATACGTTTGGCAGACTCTGTTTCTGTTAGACATACTATAAAAAGAGATTAAGTAATTATCTATATATAAGCAGATTAACAGGTGAGAGAGGCTCAAAAAAGAGCCTCATAAAGAATACTAATACATTCCAGGCATACCGCCGCCCATACCACCAGGCATACCACCACCCATACCACCAGGCATTGGTGTAGCATCTTTATCTTCTTTTGTATCAGTAATAATAGTCTCAGTAGTAAGTAATAGTGCAGCAACACTAGCCGCATTCTGAAGAGCAGACCTTGTTACCTTAGCAGGATCAATTATTCCAGCTTTTACCATATCTACCCACTCACCACTTGCCGCATTCAATCCTGTATTACCAGTCTTACTAAGAGCCTGCTCAACAATAACAGAACCCTCTAAACCAGCATTAGTAGCAATCTGACGTAGTGGAGACTCTAAAGACTTCTTAACTATTTCTCCACCAATACGTTGATCCTCTTTCAGGTCAACCTTTTCAACAGCATTAATAGCCCTAAGTAATGTAATACCACCACCAGCAACAATACCCTCCTCAACAGCAGACCTAGTTGCAGATAAGGCATCCTCAACTCTAGCTTTCTTTTCTTTAAGCTCAATCTCAGTAGCGGCGCCAACATTAATAACAGCTACTCCACCTGATAGCTTAGCTAATCTCTCTTGTAACTTTTCTCTATCATAATCAGAGGTGGTTTCTTCTATCTGAGCCTTAATTTGATTTATTCTTGCCTTAAGATTATCATGGGTACCATCACCCTCAACAATAGTAGTATTTTCTTTATCCACAGTTATACGCTTAGCACTACCCAATATATCAAGATCAGCTTGTTCAAGCTTCATTCCAAGATCCTCGGATACAACCTTAGCACCAGTCAATATAGCAATATCCTCTAACATAGCCTTACGCCTATCACCAAAACCAGGTGCCTTAACAGCAACCGCATTTAGTGTACCCCTTATTTTATTAACCACTAATGTTGCAAGAGCCTCACCTTCAATATCTTCAGCAATAACAAGCAAAGGCCTTGACGTCTGAGCAATCTTTTCAAGTAATGGAAGAAAATCTTTTAAGCTCGATATTTTCTTTTCGCAAACTAATATATGTGCTTTTTCTAACTCAGCAATCATACTATCAGAGTTAGTAACCATATATGGCGAAAGATAACCTCTGTCAAACTGCATACCCTCAACAACCTCAAGATGAGTCTCTAAGGATTTTGCCTCTTCAACAGTTATTACCCCGTCTTTACCAACTCTTTCCATAGCATCAGATATTAACTTACCAATTTCTGGATCATTATTAGCCGATATAGTAGCAATTTGTGCTACTTCTTCTGGTTTAGAAAGAGAAATAGAAAACTCTTTTATCTCATTCACAGCCGCTTTAACTGCTTTTTCGATACCACGCTTTAATTCCATAGGATTAGAACCAGCAGCAACATTCCTAAGACCATCCTTTATTATTGCGTGAGCAAGAATAGTTGCTGTTGTAGTACCATCACCAGCTACATCATTAGTTTTTGTAGCAACTTCTTTAACCATTTGTGCGCCCATATTTTCATAGGCCTCTGGTAGCTCGATTTCTTTTGCAATAGTGACACCATCATTAGTCACCGTTGGAGGACCAAACTTTTTATCTATTACGACATTCCTCCCTTTTGGACCTAATGTTACTCTCACAGCGTCAGATAGCTGTTTTACTCCTTTTAATAGTGCCCTTCTTGCTTCTTCTCCAAAAAGTAATTGTTTTCCTGCCATATTTTTTATCCCTAATTTAAATGATTTAATTATTTTTTATAATACAAAATTAGTATAACTATAACTTGAATCTAATTTTAGAATTATAGCCTTATTATATTATGGAATATGATAATAAAAATGGCTTATACTGACAACCCTAATTAATTTTATTTTTACTATATGTTAACTTATTTAATATTAATTAGTAACAGTAGTTAACTTTAACAAGTTTACGCCTTTGCAAAAAAAATGTTGTTATAAAACTTTAGTGTTAATTATATTCCCTATTAACAACTTTTCTAACTAAGACAAAGTTTTAATATCAATTTTACTACTACAGAAAATGAACTCATTGAATATAGACAAATTTGACTTTATACCATACAAAATTAACCATGGTTATGTAAATATGGCTTTGGACGAAGTTATATATAGCAGCATAAAAAACAGCAGTAGAAAAGCGGTATTTAGACTATACGGCTGGATAAAACCAAGTATAACTATAGGTTACTTTCAAAAAATACATGACCTAAACCTAACTAACTGTATTAATAATAATATACCAGTAATAAGACGAAATCACAGGAGGTAGAGCCGTACTCCATACAAACGAAATAACATATTCCATGTCGATTAAGGCTAATAAACCCATAACCAATAAAAAAGAGGTGTTTTATGAACTCTCTAAAATAATAATAAATGGCCTTAATGCTCTAGGCATAAACGCATCCATTAACCCAAAAATAAAAGGAAATCACAAAAATCCTAACTGCTTTAATACAACATCTGTACACGAAATAATTAACGAGCATAAACAAAAAAATAGTGGGCAGTGCATTGCTAATTCAAAAAAATAATATACTTATACCAAGGCTCAATACCTCTAACTAACTCCTATAAAGATATTAACCAATATATAAACCCAAGCCCAATAAGTAATACAGATAATCATATCAACCAAAAACTAATAAAATGAAAAATTAATACCCTTTCTAAAAGGTATATCACAAAATATAAAACTAATACCATCCAAACTTAACAATAACGAAATTACAAACCTTAACTGTCTAATAAAAAATAAATACTCCACAAAGTCATGGAGCCATCTAAAGAGTATAAAAAAAAGGTAGCCCAATAAATAGACTACCTCATTATATTAACTATAAATTAATAATAGACTAATTAACAAAATAGAACACTTACTAGCCAGGCGAGTCCTAGTATCCATATTACGCCCCGCGGTTAATGTGATCCCTCAATCTCCGCCGCACAACCTATCATCCGAGCATACAAAAAGGTAGTAAAATGCAGCAGACTCCATATCCGACTCACTCAAACTACCATCAGCAAAAGAACCCCACAATACCTTAAGCAAAGATACTGCTATAACCTGCATCAACATTAACACAGTATACGTTCTTAGATACCCCAGACTCATACAATGCCTTAACCATCTCATGGTAAAATGAAAGAAAAATGTTATATGATCCCCTATTATCAAAAAGCTCCCTTATAAAAACCTCTCTCGGATCAAAATTAACATCCTTACCCTTAAACACAGGGTGATTAATACAAGGAATCTTGGCATAGGCTATATTACCCAGTTCTTTTTGCTGAGTCTTATATCCAGCGTAGTTTTTTAGCATACTTACGAGCAATAGACCTTATATCTAAACGCATGATTAGGATTGCCAGGATCATTAAGACCCACTATCCCTAAATTGCTCAATTAAAATGCCATACCCTCATAGCCGTTGCCACCATGGGCAAAACCAGTATGAGTCATAAAACCAATAAAAGCCTTGTTAATCTGTACCCTAAAAGGATCCTCTGAGCCATCAGCACTAACGGCACCCTTAGCACCTTGTGCAGAAATAGTACCAGGACCATTGCTCACCAAAAGTCCCATAAGTATGTTAAATGTAAAAAGCTCCTCTGAATTAGGGCGTCTATTAACCAATGCTAAAAACGCAGTCTCACCAAATGCATAGTTACTAACTAAGTCGTCATTACTAATTCCACAAAAACTATTAGCCCCATGACAACTGGACTTCGTACTTGAGCCAACCATAGCACTATATAACTTAAAATACCACGGCAAGTTAATAAGAGTTAACTTAGATAACCTCTTACGCATAAGAGATTTCCAAGAAATAGTAGTCGTAAAAGCAGCCAATAATGCACAAGGTGATATCTCCTTGCCTTCCTTTTTAGATAAGTCTTTTAAAAAGTTTATGAATATAGAACTGCCATCAAGCTTATCAATAGCATTAAGTACTAAGCCTCAGCACGACTATCTGATAAGTCATCCTCACTTTTGCCAAGAAGATATTTACTATCAACCGACTTTAACTGTTCCTTATAAGTTAAAGTTACCCCTTAGTTGGATCATCTAATCCAGAAAATTGAAAAGCATCAATCAACACCTCAACCGCTTTCTGTGCAGACTTAACCCTATTCTTACCCAATATACCTATGGCAGAACTCAAAACAGTATTAGGTGAATTACCACTCTCTCTAGACGAGTCAGAGGCAATCAACATAGGGTCACCATGTAAATTAACATAAGCATTCAAAATAATATTTGTGAGCCTTAGTGCTAAACTCATTAGGATAATCCTTTAGTAAGAGCAAAAACTAAGTTTTCCTCAAAGGAAGTGTTTACTGGCATCCAAAACGGATATATTATGGAGCCTTGTAACCTGAGTTTTAGGGTCCATCATGGATGCACCACTGGCATCCTTAAGGTTTTGCCTTGGGAATACAGAACCAATCTGCTTGTTAATAACAGAAACTTGCTCATTATAAGGCTTAACCGCCTCAACAACAGGTAAATCAAGAAAATCAGGCAAGTCTAAACCCTGACTATTACCAAACCACGGCTTTAATGATAAAGTCCCCTTTGATGGAAAGTCCCTGTCTACACCATTTAACTCCAATAACCTTAGTCATAGCCTCAGGAATATGACTAATATTAGTAACTACCGCACCCTTCTTAGAAAAAATAGGTTTAGCCGGTGTAAAAATACCATCCACACCAAAGTAGTCCATAAACCACTTTTCTTTTGCTATAGCATCATCCCCAGCCCCAGCAAGTGAACCAGCATGACCAACTGCCTTAGTTAATTTTGCCTTCCAACGACCAACTATACAAGCAATAAACCGGCTTAGTAAACTCAAGACCATGCTCATAATATCCACCAGGCTCAATGTACATAACAGCCGCCCTTGCTACGAGGATCATTCTCAAAAGCATGAATAAATTCTGGTGCTGAATAGTGTATGTAAACATCCTTACCACTGGATACGCAGGTAGTAGTACCCCAGCCCTGACTCAGTAAGTATACGCCAATAGTAGTAGTAAAATTACCAGAATTAGAAAATATTGAAACAGAACCAGGTATAAGCGATTCAGTAGGATTACTCCCTCCTAAAGCTCCCCCAATCCTAATACGGTTGTATGAGTCGGCTACACCAAGACAATTAGCACCTAATATGTCTATACCCCTCATCTGGCCTAATGCCCTAATAATCCGAGCGTCCTTAAGAGGTACTTTCTCAGTTAGTATAATAACCTTTTTAAGGTCAGGGTTAACCCTAATAGCCTCTGTAACACCATCTCTAACACCACCAGGAGGTAAATAAATAACCGCAGTATTAAACTTATGTCCAGCCTCCATACCCTCGGATATGTTGTTATATACAGGAATATTACCAATTGGCGTCTCAAGCACCTGCCCAGACCTGCCAGGAGATGTACCAAAAACTACATTACCACCAGAAAAAGCATGACTCGTAGGCGTTACACCCCTACTCTCACCCCCAAGTATGTTTAAAACACATACCTTATCATCTTTTATGGCAATCTCTTCTAAAGAATTAATTCCAACATAGTATTTATCAAATTTTGTTACCCCATTAGGATGCATATATGTCCTCCACTATTTAATTCCTAAGTTTTTAGCTAATAAATCGATCCCTTCTTCTTCCATCCAGTCATTAGCAGCCTTTGCATAGTTAATAACCTCACTCATAGCACTATCATGACCAAAAAACCTATAAGGTAAACCAATAGCATCAAGAGTATCCCTTAAATAGCCCATACCTCTTACTAGATTAGGCCCACCACGACCAACCACAACATAAAGAGGTTTTGCACCATTTTTAGAGAAGAATTCACGCAAGGCATCTGCCATAGCTCTAAAGGTCTCAAAAATATCAGTGTTATTAGCCTTTCCCCCAATAATAAATAAAACATGACTCTGAGGTAGCCAATATTTATAAACAATCTCAGACACAAGCTTCATCTTTTGATAAGGAGGATTACCACCAAAATCTGACGAAATAGTAGCATAATCCCCAAGTAGCTCAGTCACAAGGGCATTAGCACCACCACCAAATGTCATAGCCGTAATAGAACCCTTTTCGTTAATAACAAAAACATCACTTTGACCCTGATATGTTCTAAGCTGATTAATTTCCTGCTCAAACTCAGAATAGTTAGAGGCAAATAAATGACTCGGCAAATTAAGCCTTTGCCAATTGGGATCATCAATGTCAAAAGCACATTTAAAATCGCATGCCACAGGTAATAGTCTCCCACCAACCTTCTTCATCCTAATTGGATTTAGCTCCAACATTGTCATACCATAATTATGATATAAATCCCATAACTTTGGTAACTGCTGTACTAATGGACTAATTATCTCAGCAGGCGCCCCAAGACTACGTAAGGCATTGGATACTATAAAACCCTTAAAACCAGTTAGAGGGTCAAACGGTATTACCTGAATCTTATCCTTATCAAGCTCCTCAATATCAACCCCACCATGATGGGTTATAGTAATAGCAGGAGCCCTAAACTTAGTATCATCAGTAATAGAAAAATAAACCTCGTACTTTGCAGGAACACTCCCCTCAAAAGTAACCCCCTCTGCCTTAGCACTGGTATTACCTACAATATGCTCTACAAAAAAAAGCCTTTCTTTTTCTTTTAAGGCATCAGTAACGTTATTAGCCCGACCAAGTAAACCAGACTTTCCCTTTTTACCAATACCACCCTTGAATATAGGCTTAATAAAAACCTCTTTGTTCTTATCAATTAATGCCCTTATACTTTCCACAGAGGCGTTAGGACCTAAAACATCCGAGTGAGGAAAACCAACATAATCAAGTAGTTTGTACCCCCACAGTAAACCCGTTAGTTGCATAAAACACTCCCTTAAACTTTCTTGTAAATATTAAACTTATTATGATATTTATAACTAACTGTATAATAAAAAAATACTTATCCTTTATAACCATAAAGGTTATAAAATATGCTCAAATCTAAAACAACAAATATTAATAATAAGTTTCAAAGTTGAATAGTATTTTTTTGTTAAATGCTTATAAGAAAATGTAAGTTATTAAAAAATCCACAGCTAACTATTATTGTAATAATATATTAGCTGTGCTTAAAATATTTATATCTAAATATTTTTAACTTTAGTATATACAAATTTATTATTTTAGTTTTAAAATATTGGCTATTCTGTTATAGTAAATGACTTTTGTATTACCCTAAAATCTTTCTCTACCGTTTTACTTCCAAAACTACTAAAGCCAATTGTATATCCCCTGCCGCCATAAGAAAAAAAGAATAAAGAAGTATCTATCCTATTCCCATTATTATGGAGAAAAGACATCTCAAACTTAACCGCCTTTACAGTCGCATATTCATCACTGGATATTTTTACCTTAATACTCTTCTTAACCTTTTCTCTTTTAACGTTCTCAAAACCAGAATTCTCAAGAGTCTTAGAAAATGACCCTATAAAACCCCTTCTAAATATCTCATTTAAATTACCACTAAAAATCTGTACAGATATATGCGACCTACCTTGCTGTTTTAAAAATACCTCGTGATATCTTTTCTTTTGATTATCCTTTAATATATAATAATCTGGATACTCAAATTGAATGCCATATCTATCAAAAGTTTTAGTTTTCATCCCGTACAGACTAATAAAACTTAGCTGAACAAAAAACACAGTAAAAAAAATCATAAGCATTTTAGTTATCATAAAAACCACGGCCTCCTATATAAAAAAACACTACCATGGCCATAGATAACTACTTTTTTGTATAATAATAAAAACTAAAACTTCTCTCTAAGACTGAAACACTAAAAAACCTTCGCCCATTCAGACGAAGGTCTATTATATATACTTTGATAAATAAATAACGTCTTTGTAACGCTTAGAAATTAAGCATAAAGTTTACTCTAGCGTATGATTGCTTAACAGCATCAGCTTCTCTAGCAAGATCAAAACCAAACTCTGGAGTAATAGCAAGCTTATTACCCAACTTACCTGGATATAAAGCAATAGCTATAGTTAATCTCATAAAATCATCAGCATTTTTTACTTCGCTTTTGTTAAGATCTCTGTCAATCCATGTAAACCTAAGAGCAGGAACAATGTCGATACCTGGAAGCATATTAACTGTTACGCCTAAATCAACTTTTAAGCCCAAGTCAGTCATACTATCAGCATCGTCTTGTAAATTATCCATGTTTACATATAGGTCTACAGATAAGAAAAGCAAGCTATAAGTAAAACCTACATCAGCAGTAAGCTTAAGAGTGCCATTTCCATCTTTAGCAGCAACAGTCTCACTGCCCATCATTGGTACAAAAACAAGACCAACACCAACAGTTGCTTTCATATCACTAGTTTGAAGCCACTCTCCACCACCCCATTTTCCTAAAGGATCAAAACGTAGGTTAAGACCAACTAAATAGTTATCATCCTTACCTAACTTAAAGTCAGCCGTACTTGGTGAGGCATTTAAAGTTGCAGCTGGTGAGTTACCAAAGAAAAGACCAATATGAAGTTTTTTGTCTAAAAGTGAAGTACCTACCTTTAAACCAGCTATTCTGTGAAGCCCAACAACTGCATAAGCAAGACTATCATCAGCAAAAACAGTACCATTGCTTACAGCCCTGGTAAAGCCACTAGGGATAACACCAGCAATAATATTAACTGGGGCAAAATGCAAGCCTATAAATGCATAGTCAAGCCCAGCATTTAGTGATGTCGCACTACCTTTGGCACTAAAACGCACGTAATAGCTAACAGAGTCAGCAAGCTTTCCCTTTGCTCCAAGACGTATGCTCGTAGCAGTAAAAGAACCACCTTCTTGGCCATCAGGTACTTGTATACTATGGTCATACCTAAAATTAACTCGTCCAAATACTTTTACATCAGCAGCAAATGTTACAGCACTAGCAATGAAAAGCAATATGGCACTAAGCACAAAAACTAAACTTTTCCGCATAATAAATTCTCCTTAAGATTTAATTTTTGAGGATACACTATCCTCATAATTTTATTACCATACAAAAGAGCAAAATTAATCGTTCTACTCCGCAGTATGATTATAAACAATTTTCCTTAGATATTGCTAACAATAAAAATATTATTAACAAACCCCTGAAACCAACAATTGAAATATAATATACTAAAAAGCTATAAAAAGGCAAGCACTTTTTAAAAGATGTATTTTTTTTTAGCATTTTTACTTGACATCTAAAAAAGCCGAATAACATCTTTATTCATAATAAGTTAGGCAAAATTATTAACAAGTATAAGAGTAATATATTATCAGTAAATCCTGCCCCTATATAGCTTCCATGAACTAGTTCCGTAAAAAACTGTTTTACCATTATCCACAACTATAACTGGGGTAATAATAGCCTCACCATAAATACCAATATAATTATTATCCTCAATACCATTATGATTAATTAAAGTTATGTTATCACCCTTATGAGTCATATAAATAAACTTGTTATCAATAGTTAAATAAAAATTAACCTTATTAGTAAGCCTTTCCCAATAAATGTAGCCATCTTTTGTCCTAATCTTAAGGAGCTTTCCTTCATCAGTACCCAAATAAATACTATTTTTATAAACAAAAATAGAAGATGTTATATTTATATCCTTTATAAACCATTTTTGCTTAGAAAAATTATTATAACTCCAAGCGGCTAACCCATTATTAAAACCAGCTATTATATTATCACCCATCAAAACAGGCTGATTAATTATACTATTAGTATACTTTTTCTTCCATAACCTCTTACCGTTTTTAACGTCAATAGCTAAACCCATATTCCGTGAAAAAACCATTACTATATTTTTCCTCCCTATAGGGGAGTACACAATATTATCTTTATACTTAAGCTTCCATAAGAGTTTTCCAGTTTTTAACCTAAGGGCCATAACCTCATTATCCTTATTAATAGTAATAAGCCTTGAATTATAAATATAAAAACCCTTAGAATAACTGTTTTTCTTTTTCCATACTACTTTTCCATTCATAGGCCTAACTCTATAAACTAATCCCTTATTAGTTCCAATATAAATTAAACCTTTATTCCCAATAATACTTTTTACATCCCCCTCAACAGTTATCTCCCACTTAACCCTTCCAGACCTTGAAATACTTATTAACTTATTCCCAATAATACCTAAGTAAATAGCAGAGTTATAATAATATGGTTTAGACGTAAATGCCTTATTAATATTAAGTACCCATTCTAATAATTCTTTAGTTTTTGGCTTTTCAACCTTAACTATTGGCTTATCCGCCTCTTTAGGCTTTTTAACCTTGACTATTGGCTTATCCGCCTCTTTAGGCTTTTTAACCTTAACTATTGGCTTATCCACCTTTTTAGGCTTTTTAATCTTTTGTCTACTTTCCTCAATAATTTCTATACTATCATCTTCTAATAGGTCATCAAAAATTATCTCAATATAACTTGGCTTTTTTCTATTAATAATCTTTTTTGGCTTTTTAATCTTTATAATCTTTTTTGGCTTTTTAATCTTTATAATCTTTTTTGGCTTTTTAGTCTTAGGCTTTATATACGCAAATTTAATTCTCTGACTAATATTAAGCTTTAACTTATAATCATATCTATATCCGATAAAACGTGTATAACCCTCATAAACTATAATATTAGCTATACGCCTTTTATTGTCATATTTATATTTCACCAATACCCTTATATATTCATCATCCCCAAAGCGTATTACATAGTGCCTTCTACCCGACTTATAAATAATATCCTCATACCATATTAATCTTAATTTTATTTTTTTATTATCCATAATAAGAGGTTTAAAATATTCCACCCTTTTTGGATAACCATTTAAGTTATAGGTTATACGCTTAACATAGTCAAAATTCTTCTTTTTTCTTACAAGACCCTTAAAAGCAAATATCTCCTTGTATAATAACCTATTATTAGCATACTTAAAAGTAAAATACTTAGTGAGAGCCTCACTCTTAACACGATGCTCTACAGACTTACTAAGCTTATTCTTATCGTTATATATATATGAGGTGCTAGATAAAAACTTATCCTTAGAGGAATACTTCGTTTTTTTTATTAATAAACCGTCAGAACTATAGTCATACTTACTATAAGATATTAACCTGTTAAACTCATCTATTTGCCTTGTTTTTATAAGTTTATCAGTATTTCTATCATAACTATCTATGTTGTAGTAGGAAAACTTCTGCCTATTATTATAATGAACTGATCCCTTAGCGTAATACCTATTGGCAGATGTGTGATAAGTGGTAGTAAATATTATTATAACTAACAAAAAAATACAAGTTAATATCTTGTTTATCATAGTTATTTACCAATACTATTATAATTCAAATACAGCCCTATTAACTAATATAACTCTTTTAGCTTATCCAGGTTATCATGGGTTCCAATATCAATACACATATCCTCGCAATAATAAGCCCTAATCGGATGATCCTTAGCCAATTGTAAGTATAAATCTATTATAGAAAAAACTTTATCTTTAATTAAAGAAAAAATACTTGGGCTAATAATATGCAACCCACAAAAACTAACTAAATACAACTCCTTAGAAAAAAAACTAATTCTCTCTTCGTTAGTCTTTACATTCCTCCAGCCACAAATACGCCTTTCTTTATTAATAAGTAAAACCCTGTCTATATATTCCTTTTGTACAGCCAATGTTACCAGTGAATTATTATCAACATGACTTTTATACATATCCAATATATTAATATTGGAAAAAATATCTACATTGTGTAGTAAAAAAGGCTCCGAATCAAAAAACCATCTAGCCTTATAAAGGCCGCCTCCTGTGTTCAGAAGCTGATTTTCATAAGATATAGCTATATCAATTCCAAAGTTGTTCCTAGACTGCAAAAAGTCAATAACCATATTAGCAAAATGATGAACATTAATTATTATCTGATCAAAACCTAATAACTTGAGCCTGTTAATAAGATGCTCAATTATTGGAGTATTCCCAAGCTCAATCAAAGCCTTAGGCTTTTTATTAGTAATAGGCCTTAATCTAGTTCCTAGTCCAGCGGCAAGTATCATAGCTTTCATAGTATGCCTTTTTATATAAATAAAATAATTTAAAAATATGCAAACCCATAAATCTATAAGCCGACATAAAAAAATCCTTATATAGTAAAATAAGCTTACTCCGCTGTTAACCGCCTTATATGATCAGCCTCCACAAGCAAACTTAGGGTATTTATTAAAGTTTTACAACCGTTATTAAAAACTGATAAGTCAATAATCTCTAATACACTTTTAAGATGCCCAATAGCATAGGGAATGCTATATAAAAAATGCTTCTTTTTCTCATAAAGCCCTCTAAATCCATAGGCACCCATAGCCTGCATAATCCTTATTAACACAAAGCCATAAAAAAAATGAATAAACCTATCCACGTTTATAGGGTATAATTCCCTTATTACGTCAATATAATAATTCAGTAATATATCCCTTATATTGTGTGGTATGTTAGCCTTAGAGTCAAAAAGCAGGGATGCAATATCATATTGCAAAGCCCCCCGTCTACCTCCTTGATAGTCAATAAAGTACGGCTTATTATTATAAAGCATAATATTAGCAGACTGAAAGTCTCTATACAAAAAGAAGTTAGAATCGCATTCCAAAAGATAATCAGAAAAATTATTAAAATCATCCTCAAGGTTTTGCTCATCAAAAGGAACTTTTGCCAACTTTAAAAAATAGTATTTAAAATAATTTAAATCCCACATCATAGACTGCTTATCAAAAGCTGGTCTGGGATAGCAAATACTATAATCAAGATTTTTATTAGCTAATATCTGAAATTTTGTAAGCTCATCTATAATTAGTTTATATATAGCTATAGTTTTCTGTAAATGGTTTTCAGTGTTCTTTATACTGCTAATATAAGAAAATAGACTAGTATCCCCTAAATCCTCTATAAGATATGCATTATTACTTAAATCCTCTTTATAGACCTTCGGGACAGATAATCCAGCTTTTATAAAGTGTTTAGTTAGCCCTATAAAAGCAGTATTTTCTTTTTTATCATTATTTAAAACCCCAACAGCACTATGACTATCACTTTCTATTCTATAATACTCCCTGTATGAGCCAGACTCTGGAAGAAGAATAATGTTATTTGCATATTTACTACTCCAACTGTTAAACAGACTAATGAGATGAGCCTCTTTTTTATAACTCACTTTTTATTCCTGAACATTTGTATATAAGCCTTATTTTATCAACCTTAAAAACCTTCTCTTACCGGCTTTAATAACCATTCCACTCTTTATTTTAAGAATTAATTTCTCATCACTAACCCTTTTACTGTCTATATATACCCCGCCTTGTTTTACTAAGCGTCTTGCATCGCTCTTAGACAACGTTATACCAGTTTTATTAAGGAGTTCAATTATCCATATTTCGTCTTCTTCGATTTTATACTCTGGTATTTCACTGGGTAATGCTTTCTTTACAAAAACTTTGTTAAAATTATTATAAGCCTGATTAGCCTCTTTTTCGTTATAATAGCTAGTAATAACCTCTTTAGCCAGCATAACTTTTATATCCCTGGGATTAGTTCCATTTTTCATACTGTTATTAAGCCTATCAATCTCTGATAAGCTAACATCGGTGAGAAGAGTAAAATATCTAATTATCATGTCATCGCTAATAGACATAATCTTACCAAACATATCATCAGCTGAATCACTAATCCCAATATAATTATCAAGGGATTTACTCATCTTATTTACACCGTCTAATCCCTCTAATATTGGCATAATAACGGCAGTTTGTGGTTCCTGATTGAGTTCTCTTTGTAGGTCTCTTGCTAATAACAGGTTAAACTTCTGATCCGTGCCTCCAAGCTCTATATCAGCCTTAAGTGCAACAGAATCATATCCTTGGATAATGCCGTATAAAAACTCAGTAATAGTAATAGAATTACCTTTTTGATAACGCTTTTTAAAGTCATCCCTTTCCAGCATCTGGGCTACGGTAGTATTAGAAGTTAATCTAATAACATCCTCAAAGGTTAATTTAGCGTTCCACTCGCTGTTAAAGCGTATCTGTGTTTTTTTAGGATCAAGTATCTTAAAAATCTGACTCTCATAAGTTTTAGCATTTTCCTCAACTTCTTTTTTAGTAAGGGGCCTTCTCGTCTTAGACTTTCCACTTGGATCACCAATCATACTGGTAAAGTCGCCAATTAGGAATATAACCTTATGACCAAAAGTTTGAAAGTCTTTTAGCTTTTTTAAAACTACAGTATGCCCTAGGTGTATATCCGGAGCAGTAGGATCAGCTCCCAACTTAACAATAAGAGGTCTTTGTTCTTTTTTAGCCTTTATAAGCTTATCTTTAAGGCCATTCTCTGGGATAACCTCTACTACTCCTCTTGTTAAAACATTTAGCTCTTGTTCTATGGTCATATATCTCTCTATATTTGTTTGTGTAAATATTTATTCTAGCTTGTTTTTTTAGAAGCTAGAAAATAAGGATATAATATTTTTTAGGTAAAGTCAATTTTAGTAGGTTTTTTAATAGACTATAATCTTATTATTAAACGCTCTATTTTTTTATAATAAAAACGTTCTAGTATAGTTTAAGTTTTTAGTTTTAAGGTAGAAATATTTAAAAAAAGTTAGACCTTAAAAAAGGTCAATTTTAGTAGGTTTTTTAATAGACTAGTTATCTATAACGTGTACCTTTCTTTCTTTATCCTTAAGGCTATCATCTATTATATAACTATCTTCGAGTTTAGCAGACCTTTTTGTTCGACTTGGTTTTCCATATACATAAATCTGCGGCTTTGTTTTTATACGCCAGGGATGATAATAAGGATATTCATAAAATTGATAATAAAAATCTTTGATAAATACATTTATATTATTAATAGGTTTATTAATATTAATAGTTTTATAACCCGGGTATTGTGTATAACCATTACCACCATAAACTCCTTTTATTGCTTGAAGTTCGTAGTCATGGGGTATATTAGGGATAGCTGGACTTAAATGGCTATACATAATAAGACTTCTAAGGTCTATTAGGCCAGATAGTGACTCTAAACTAGGGATAGGGGTACGGGTAGGGGGAAGCCTGTTTGGGTGTCGTAAACCAAGAAGATGTCCTATTTCATGAGTCATTATTATTTGATTTTTATTTTTATTTTTATTTTCATTTTCATTTTCAAACTCTTCAAACTTTGCCTTATTTATTATAACAGTTGCACTGTCTATTATGTTGCCGTAAGTGGTTATTACTGTTATCCCCAGTGTCTTAGGAGTAAAGTTACAGTATTTTTTTTCTAGCTCTGATATTCCATGACCATTACAATGATAATCTGCTAAAGTAACCCAAAAGCTTGGCCTTAAATGCATATTATTACCTTTTTTTATAAGCATCCTTTTTGTAGTATAGTTAGCGTTAGGTATATTTGATTCCCATGCTTTAACAGCATTCTTTGTATAGTCGTATAGTTTTGTTTGTTGGACTTTATTTAATGTTACGTTATCTATATTTGTAACATCTACTTCTATAGTTGGTCTCATATCTATAGGCTTACAGCCGATTAGATATAATAAAATAAATAATAAATATAATAAGTTCATATAATTAACTTTTATTTTCACTGTGAATCCTTAATATTTTTTATGGGGAGCTTATAAATAAAAAATAACACTTAATAATTAAATAACATTATTATTAAACGCTCTATTTTATTATAATAAAAGTGTTATAGTATAGTTTAAGTTTTTAGTTTGAAGGCAGACAAATTAAAAAAAGTTAGACCTTAGAGATGGATAATTCATTTATATATTCTATTTCATTGTTATTTAGCAAATAATCCATTAGTTTATCATAAAGTTTTAATTCTTTAATAGTTTTCATGTCGCCAGAGTTGGATAATTTTGCCTCATCCAGGGATATATTATATTTATAATCCGAGAGTATTTTAGAGAGGTCGTCATCGTTTAGTTCAATGGAGTTATCTTTGATAATGTTATCCCTAATCAGGCTAGTTTTAATATTCTTTTCGCTGTCATCTTTAATTTCGCTTCTAAGGTTATTCATGGACTTATTTATACTATTTAAGTAGAGCTGAAAGTCATCCTCGCTTTTGAAGTTTGATTTAAGCCTATCAATATAGCTGTCAACCTGGAAGTCTATAGCCTTATTCCCAATGCTAAAGGTCGATTCATCAGTTATTTTTTCCATTATCTTTTTGTATGCAAGATTACGAGTTTCACGATCACAAATATCTTTTAATGAGTCTTCTATAGAAGCTTTAGCCTTTTCTATATTGTCAAAACCGAAGTCCAGAGCCAGATCATCGTTAATAGGAGGCAAGACTATCTTTTCCACACCGCTAATCTTAATGTAAACAAAACCCTGCTTAGCCCTAAGACCTTCATCCTTACAGGTATCGGGGATTTTTATAGCAATATTTTTTTCTTGACCAATCCTCATACCAATAATCTCAGTCTTGATTTCAGAGAGCCAGTTATCTTCATTCATGTTCCAGACGATATTTTCATAGGGTTCACTTTTATCTACGAGATAGAACTTATAATTAATATCCAGTATATTGCTGTCTTCAACAGGATCCTCGCTCTTAACTATTTCGGATGCCTTTTCCTGAAACTCTTTAAGTTTGTTCAGGGCGTCTTTTTCGTTGAACACATATTTAGAAGTTTCGATTTTCAAGTTAGTATAGGGTGCAACGTCGACCCATGGATAGAGTTCCAAAACGGCTTCTATGGGCAGGGGGCAGTTTTCATCGAGTTTAGTAAAGGCAGAGTTATCAACGAGATCTATGTTGATAAAACTAAGGTTTTCTTTTTTGCAAGCTTCTGTCACAGCGAGATTGACAATATTATTAAAAACCTCAATTTTAAGATTATCCCCGAATCGTTTTTTGATAATATTACTGGGGACTTTTCCTCGTCTAAACCCTGGCATACTAATCTTTTTAGCGATATTCATACAGCCATTAGAGAATTCTCTATTAACGATCTCGGCTGGAACGTTGATAAAGAGCTTAACTTTGGCATTATCCATTTTTTCAATTTTAGTTTCAATCATGTTTGATAGCATATAATTAATAACAAATAATTTTTAATTTTTATACCGAAGAAAATTCATTTTTGGAAAAAAAAAGCAAATAGCGGGAAACGGGATTTGAACCCGCGACCTTCACCTTGGCAAGGTACTGTTCTACCGCTGAACTATTCCCGCATGCGAGAGGTGGGAGTTGAACCCACACACCAAAGGCACAAGATTCTAAGTCTTGCGTGTCTACCAGTTCCACCACTCTCGCTTTTTGAGCCGTGGAGGGCTCGAACCTCCCACCAACTGATTAAGAGTCAGTTGCTCTACCAAATGAGCTAACGGCCCTCTACCCTCGGAAGGATTTGAACCTTCAACCCTCTGATCCGAAGTCAGATGCTCTATCCAGTTGAGCTACGAAGGCCTACTGGGGGAATGACGGGAATTGAACCCGCGTTATTAGAACCACAATCTAATGCTCTACCATTGAACTACACTCCCCATACTGAGCCGAGCAAGATTCGAACCTGCGACCCACAGCTTAGAAGGCTGTTGCTCTATCCAGCTGAGCTACCGGCCCTTTTTTCGGGGTGAGAGGACTTGAACCTCCGACAACTGGTTCCCAAAACCAGCACTCTGCCAACTGAGCTACACCCCGACTAAATTTCACTAATAAAACATTATCAGTAAACAAACCCTCTTTAACAATCTGTCACTAAGGGAAATATTGTCCTATCGGTAAGCAGGATATTCCCTGAAAAAGCTGACTAATCGCACAGTTGCCTCGCTGTAAACGATTAGCCATATCGCCTATCGGTAAGCGTTAGGATTACCCATTGGTAAGCAGGCATAAACTGCCTGAACCTCTCTCTAACTACATATTAATCATACACATAATAACACGTAAACACTATTTCTTTATTAGTATATTTAACTATGTATATAAATTAATATATTTATTATATAACTATATAACATTAAAGTCAACTAAAATTTGTAATTTTATTTTTTTTTGCTAATAAATATCAGCGTAACTTTGTTTTTTTTTATAAAAGATTAAGCTAACTTATTATAAATATAACAAGTTATCCACCGTACAAAAATACATCAAGAATTCATAATGATAAATTTTATCAATTTGATAAAAATAAAAAAAATTACTTTTTTACTAATAAAGATCCATTTATTTTTGTTTTTATATATAAATGGTTAAAATCAAATAAGTTTTTTAAAACAAAGATTTTAAACCTTTTATTAGTCTATATGCCTTCTCTTGGGTAAGCTTACTATAAGGTTTACCAGTCAGCTTTATAGAGAAGCAGTTTAGCTCATTCTCTGTCCAGCTAAGGCTGGACTTAAGATTGAGTATCCTTTTTCTTTGTGTGGGACTAATTAAATTAACTATCTTATTAGGCTTTCTATATTTAGATAATAATGTCATAAGCCTATGTGCCTCCTCCTCGGATAGCTGTCTTAGAGGCTTTCTGAAGAAGGTATTTACTATATTATGCAACTCACCCAGGCTTAGGCCAAGCTCATTGGAATAAGACCATATTTTGGCTATTTGCTTGCTGGTTATAGAGTTCATCATAGGCATAATAACCCCTTATAACCCTTTTAACACTTAATTTCTGCTTATAAAACTTTTATCGTCCCATTTAACGCCCCACTCTTCCCCCAGCCTGTTTGTCGCTATGATTAAGGAAGACAGAAGACTAAGAGCGTCATTAGGCTTTGGAGACTTTAAACTCGCCTTTTGGACGTTAAAAATCGCCTCGGATATAATATCCTGAGTTTGTTCAAAGTGGAGTTCGTATTGCTTATCAGGGCTCTTTAGCTTATCCAGCTTGCTTTCCAGGCTAGATATTTCCTTATCCTTTTCCTCTAAGATGTTTTTACTGATCTCCAAAGTCTTTTCAGCATCCATACGCCTGTCTATCTCTTTGTCAATCTCGGATTTTAATTTTTCAATCTCATTTTCAATCTCTTTTGTAGACATATTAGAAATCTCCTTATCGTTTATCATACCCGTTTTCATGACCTCACCAAAAAGATCAGGGGGCAGTTTGCCCTTCGCTATTGACCTAAATGCACTTGCCTTCATGTTAACTATCTCATTTTTATGTAGATAGCCTATCTTGGTCATCTGCATATAGCTCCTAGCCGTGCTATAAGAAAATCCGCATCGATCCTCTATCCAGCGGCCGAACTCACCGTGATTAAGACGCTCTTTGGCGACCAGTAAATGCCTTCCAATTTCGAGAATGCTGAGTAGCGTTTTAGCATGGAGTTCCCTTATTATTCCCGCAGTTTTATCAGGATGGAACACTAAACCATCCGTTAGGCTATCTTTTATAGTATGCTTTGCCTGTTCCTCAATAGAACTCTCCGTTATATCATCTGTAATATCCTCTTCCATAACGCCTTCTATAAGGCCGTCTACTATTAAACCGTTATTCACAGTATCATTTTCCATGTTATTCTCCTTTATATCCTTTTAGATAAAGCTTTTCAGAAAGCTCGTGTAGTTCTTTTTCTGAGCAATCATCTATTTTACTATCATATTTAAGGTTAGCCCTTCTAAGGCGTATTTTTATAAGTCTCTTCCACTCTTCTTTAGAGAAAATCTTTGGATTATTGTTTAACAAATCCATAAGACAAATAGTTAAAAAGCTACGCTCCTGTTTTTTAAGAGATCCTTCTTTTAATATTGGAGTGTTCAAGATTTCGATTTCTTTGTTTAAGAGGTTTTTCTTTTTCAGAAAACCTATAGATTCTTTTTTTAAAAGAAATTTATAACAGCTACTGGCGGATAAACCTAATTCTTTTTGTAGCAAGCTGATTAGGTTATATTTTTTTAATATTTTAGTTTTTTTTAGTTTTAATTGGTAAAACATGGTTAAAAAAATATATTAGATTACAAGCATGATTAAAATTAGTAATATCTTATGGTTAATACACTTTTTGCCCTTTGTATTCTTATATTTTTTATAGCTATAAAAACTCATATAACCTCCATATTTTATTTTTAAAAAAAATAACTTGCTTTTCTGGCATATTAGGTTACATTACATAATGAGAATTAGATTACATAATGAGAAGTTATTTTAGACCTTAAATTTCTAAAGCTTAAGAAGTTGTTAATATATAACTTTAAGTTCTAAAAGTCAAGGGATTTTGTGTATAAATTCTTTTTTTTTTACATTTTGAGTGCATAGTATGAACCCAGGATACAGAATTAAATATTTTAGAAAAATGCTAAACATAAAACAAGAAGAAGTTGCCAATGCTATAAAGGTAAAACAGACTTTCTTGAGCAGAGTTGAACGTGGAGAAAGTGTCTTAAACTTCCATCAGCTTGCTGACCTCATAAAAACATATAACGTAAGTATAAATTGGCTCCTAACTGGCTCTGGTACCATGTTTGCTGTCAATGAAGAAAATAATGAAATTGACAATAATGATATAGATTTACTCACTGAAATTATATATTTATCCGAAAAAGCATGCGTAGAATTAAATGCTAAAATTGATCCAATGAAAAAGGCTGAGCAAATTGTAAACCTTTTTCTACACTATAAAAAAGAAGAACAAAATGCCGATAAAAAACAAATAGATGTAATGCTAAAACTCGCTTAGCAGTTAGAAATATTACTAAATTTATAAAAAAAACTCTGCATTACTTGACACATAAGCTCCTAATCCTCTGGGAGAGGGAGCTATTTTTTGAAAGAATACGGCTGTAAATTTGCTTGTTTATATAAAAATGATTTCTTTAGTTTTTTTGTCTTTTTGATTAAACTCCTGCTCTAAAGAGTGAGAGCTGTTTTTGCATAACTGCTATAAAGTATATATTATAAATGCCTTGTAATTAACAATTTATACTTTCCTTAATAAAATAAAACCCCTCTATATAGAGGGGCTTTATTAAAAAATAAAGTTTAACTAGCTTATATACGAATCTTTAAGAAAAAGATTCGTAATAAAAAAATGAAGAAAATGACAACTATTGTCAATTTATGTTCGACTTGCCTAACAAATATTTTTCTATGCTATCCTTATAAAGAAAAATCTTCTTTTTGCCCGGCTTATAACCCTTAATCAGCCCATCTTCATATAGACTGTATAAAGTATTACGCCCTATCCTGTACTTCAGCTCTGCCTCTTTTATTGTTAAAAGTTCCTTTTTGTTTGCCATAAATGAATTAACGAAATGCCAATAGTTATCTTATAGCTATTCCGTAAAATAATGGCTTTTTTAAAAAAGAATAACACTAATAGCATTTATAGCAGTTATAGCATTCTTAGACTTGCCGTATTGCTTTTCTGAACATATATTTGCAATAGTAAAAAATATTTAAAAATAAAGGTTCCAAAATGACTGATCCTGAAGAAAGGCTAAAAGAAGCTGAAAAAGATATAAAACTATTACAAATTGGACAAACTGAAATTAAAAAAGATTTGCAATATGTTAAACTGGCTGTAAACGAGCAAAAAATAACTGATAACGAAATTCTTAAAAAACTCGACGAACATAGTATAGCTCTTAATACCCTTACTAATACAAGGACTGCGGGGAAACGCATTATGGAAATAGTATTAGGGGGATTGTTAACCGGCTGTTTAGCACTTATTGCATGGTTCGCAAAAGAGGCTCTTAAATGAATTGGACTAACTTTACCATAAACGAAATAGTTAACCCTAATCTTGATGACTGCCCGTATAATTGGCTGGAACTGCCAGGCAAAATTAAAAGAAACCTCATACACACTATGGAACTAATACAAAAATTGAGGTCATACATAAAAGAACCTATTAGGATTAATAGCACCTATAGGCCAAAGGATAAGGGGTCGCACGGGCTGGGTAAGGCTATAGATATACAATTCTATGAGGACAATATAAAATTATATAAATTATCTATGAACTGGTTCCAATTCAGCACCAATAACGGTTTTAGAGTTATTATGGAGTGGAATGGCAGAATAGACGGCATTCCTTGGTTCCACATAGACAGAAATTATAAAGATTATGGCGGGAAAGTCTTAATGGTAAGCTATCCCATAAAAAATAAGAGGTCTTATAAACTCTGGGAAGGCATTATGCCTAATAATTATCTATGAATAAAAAAATTGGCTCTATCATAAGCAGAAAGTTCATTGTAACTATTATAATTATAATATCCGCTACCATACTGCTTATGAATAATATAATAAATAGCGATAACTGGGTGGATGTTGTGGAGGTCATTGGCGCTAGTTATATCGTGGGTAATGTGGCTCACAACGGATTAAACAGCTATTTAGATAATAGGGACAGCAATAATGGCTAGTATAGAGTTTGCATTCAACAAAAACGATATAAGAAAGTTCGTACTAGTAAATAGAAAAAATAAACTATATATTAGACGATATCCCAGTAAGACTAAAAAACTTAACACTGCCTTATTAAATAAGGATCTTAATAACCTTATAAAAAGGTTATTCTAAAAAAAATATAGGAGGATATATATGGCTAAAATACAATTAGCTTACCCAGTCTCTGCTATAAGCGGTAGAGTGGGGAATATCGTATACGTAAAAACTAAAAAAGAGATGGTTGACGACTCTATCCTTAGAAGTAACGTATACATTAGAAAATACACCAAAACTAAAATGAACGACATTAGGCATAAGAACATCCAAATTGCCTTTTCTATCGTAGTTAAAAAATGGGATGAGCTTAAAATAACTAAGGAACAGCTGAAATCTTGGCAAGATAGAGCTAAACAACTGGAAAGCTCCCTCGGTAGGTCAGTGAGTACGTATTTGCTGTTTTTAACATACTTTATGACAGCTTATACATCAAAACTCGGAACTAATGTTAAACCAACTGGTCTAACTTCTGGGTCATCACTAAAATATAAGGATAGAAAAACTATGAGGTGGTTATAAATGGCTAAAAAATTAAGCTTTAAAAGTGAATTTTTGTGGTACAATGAAAATCTCAAAAAAGCTAAGAACACTCTAATAAAAAAGTGGTCAGAATTCGGGGGTCATGAAAAAGATGTCTGGAAGAATAATAGTAAATATTTTTCTGCGGATAAAGATGGTTCTTTCGAGTTTTTCGACTTCTATCTAAGAAAATTCTCTATGAAGAATAAGGATAGTTTTATAGAAAATCTAACTTTTAATTTAAGGAGTAAAAACTATGACAAGCGTCAAGACAATACTTGGTCAACTAGCTAAACATTGGAAAATAATAGCCCTTACCATAGGTGCTATTTGTTTAGCTGTACTATTACTATACGCTGGATAACAATAGGCTAGTACAATGAAAAAACTTATAATTATCGCAATAGCTATTATAATAGCTATTGCTATTTTCTTTATGGTAAACAAGAACAGCCAGTTAAATTGGCATAATCTTATAGAAAGAAAAAAAGAAATTAAAAAAAATAAAAAAGATAATAACTCAAAAATCAAAACCATTAAAATAAAGCTAAATGAACTTAAAAAAGAGGAAATAGAGTTTGAGAAAAATAAAAAAGTTCGCTCTAAAGTGGATATTAATAATCTCCTTGAGCGTTATAAGCACTATAGCACAGGCAAATAATGAAAACAATCACAAAAAGGCCGCTATAGACCTGTATAAAGGACTTGAGGATGCCAATAGGGTTATAATAGAGCTAAGGCAGGTTAATTATAATCTCAGAAAAAGGTATAAGGCTTTGCTAAAGCAGAGTATAGAGATTACTAATGAGCTTATTGCTGTAAGGACTAAGCTAAACAACAGTCTGGATAAGCAAACCTTTTGGATAAAGGAATACGAAAAGTTAAGAAATAAAAAGTTTGCTCACAAATGGATAAGCATGTCCATTAATTTTGGAGTAAGCAATGACAAACTTAGAACAGAGGCCTCTGTACGTATTAGTCCTTTTAAGGCTTTGAAAAGCTTTAACTTCTTCCTGACAGGGGGATATGAGTATATATATAAACATAAAGGGGATTTTTATTGGTTAGTCGGCATTGGATATAGTTTATAATATGTATTTACAGGTTTAATGCAGGCTCATAGTACTATTTAAAAATATCCTTAAGCATTAGCATGACAATTCCTATCGCTGTAGCCGATGTTATCGTTATAATAACCTTCATCATACCTTCCAGTTTACTAATCTTATTATCAAGTCTATTTTCGACATCTGATATTTTACTGTCAAGCTTATTTTCGACATCTGATATTTTACTGTCAAGCTTATTTTCGACATCTGATATTTTACTGCCAAGCTTATTTTCGACATCTGATATTTTATTATCAAGTCTATTTTCGACTTCTTTTAACTCCACTCTCAGCCTCGATTCAGCACCAGTTATCTCATTTTTAAGCTTTTCCATTTTAACATCCGTAATCTCAGACTGCTGGATTTGACTAGTTACTTCTCTTTTTATCTCCTGTCTTAGGTCATCCGTTATCATATTTCTCTCCTTTTGAGGTATAGCACTGTCAAGCGGGCTATTTAAAAATATCCTTAAGCATTAACATGACAATTCCTATTGCTGTAGCCGATGTTATCGTTATAATAACCTTCATCATACCTTCCAGTTTACTAATCTTATTATCAAGTCTATTTTCGACATCTGATATTTTACTATCAAGCTTATTTTCCACGTCTGATATTTTACTGTCAAGTCTATTTTCCACAGCTAATATTTTATTTTCGACTGCTTTTAACTCCACTCTCAGCCTTGATTCAGCACCAGTTATCTCATTTTTAAGCTTTTCCATTTTAACGTCAGTAATCTCAACTTGCTGGATTTGACTAGTTACTTCTCTTTTTATCTCCTGTCTTAGGTCATCCGTTATCATATTTCTCTCCTTTTGAGGTATAGCACTGCTAAGCGGGCTATTTAAAAATATCCTTAAGCATTAACATGACAATTCCTATTGCTGTAGCCGATGTTATCGTTATAATAACCTTCATCATACCTTCCAGCTTACTAATCTTATTATCAAGCCTGTTTTCCACGTCTGATATTTTATTATCAAGCTTATTTTCCACGTCTGATATTTTACTGTCAAGTCTATTTTCCACGTCTGATATTTTATTATCAAGTCTATTTTCGACTGCTTTTAACTCCACTCTCAGCCTTGATTCAGCACCAGTTATCTCATTTTTAAGCTTTTCCATTTTAACGTCAGTAATCTCAGACTGCTGGATTTGACTAGTTACTTCTCTTTTTATCTCCTGTCTTAGGTCATCCGTTATCATATTTCTCTCCTTTTGAGGTATAGCACTGCTAAGCGGGCTATTTAAAAATATCCTTAAGCATTAACATGACAATTCCTATTGCTGTAGCCGATGTTATCGTTATAATAACCTTCATCATACCTTCCAGTTTACTAATCTTATTATCAAGTCTATTTTCCACTTCTTTTAACTCCAGCCTCAGCCTCGATTCAGCACCAGTTATCTCGTTTTTAAGCTTTTCCATTTTAACGTCAGTAATCTCAACTTGCTGGATTTGACTAGTTACTTCTCTTTTTATCTCCTGTCTTAGGTCATCCGTTATCATATTTCTCTCCTTTTGAGGTATAGCACTGCTAAACGGGCTATTTAAAAATATCCTTAAGCATTAACATGACAATTCCTATTGCTGTAGCCGATGTTATCGTTATAACAACCTTCATCATGCCTTCCAGTTTACTAATCTTATTATCAAGTCTATTTTCGACATCTGATATTTTACTGTCAAGCTTATTTTCCACAGCTAATATTTTATTTTCGACTGCTTTTAACTCCACTCTCAGCCTTGATTCAGCACCAGTTATCTCATTTTTAAGCTTTTCCATTTTAACGTCAGTAATCTCAACTTGCTGGATTTGACTAGTTACTTCTCTTTTTATCTCCTGTCTTAGGTCATCCGTTATCATATTTCTCTCCTTTTGAGGTATAGCACTGTCAAGCGGGCTATTTAAAAATATCCTTAAGCATTAGCATGACAATTCCTATTGCTGTAGCCGATGTTATCGTTATAATAACCTTCATCATGCCTTCCAGCTTACTAATCTTATTATCAAGTCTATTTTCCACGTCTGATATTTTACTGTCAAGCTTATTTTCCACAGCTAATATTTTATTTTCGACTGCTTTTAACTCCACTCTCAGCCTTGATTCAGCACCAGTTATCTCATTTTTAAGCTTTTCCATTTTAACGTCAGTAATCTCAACTTGCTGGATTTGACTAGTTACTTCTCTTTTTATCTCCTGTCTTAGGTCATCCGTTATCATATTTCTCTCCTTTTGAGGTATAGCACTGTCAAGCGGGCTATTTAAAAATATCCTTAAGCATTAGCATGACAATTCCTATTGCTGTAGCCGATGTTATCGTTATAACAACCTTCATCATGCCTTCCAGTTTACTAATCTTATTATCAAGTCTATTTTCGACATCTGATATTTTACTGTCAAGCTTATTTTCCACAGCTAATATTTTATTTTCGACTGCTTTTAACTCCACTCTCAGCCTTGATTCAGCACCAGTTATCTCATTTTTAAGCTTTTCCATTTTAACGTCAGTAATCTCAACTTGCTGGATTTGACTAGTTACTTCTCTTTTTAAAAGATAATATCATATAGCCAAACTAGATAGCAATTGTTTAATAATTAGTTTTTTTATATTCTCGGTATACAATTTCTGGCTAAAATAAAAATATTTTTTTATCCAAACCCTCAGCATTATTGTGTCAGTCAAGGTTTTTCATGGAATACCCAGCTTTTTCCTAACTTTTTTCAGATAGGTAGCACAAATAGCATATATAGCATAACTGTCCTTGCCTAATAGAGTTTAGGTATTAACTTTTTTTGTAATAGGAGTAAAATATGCAGGCTGTTAAAAAGTTAATCAAAGAAAAGCTAACTAAAATAGGCTTTACAGACGCAAATGTTTTTTATCACGAACAGGATAATTGGTCTAATGATAATCTCAAAAGTCCTTTGGCCGAGTTCCTAAACGTTTATGGCAAAGTTAAACAAAAAACTAGACCCATAAGTATTGAAGATATTGACGATGATAAAAAATATCAGTTTGTAGAAAAGCAAGTTTTAGAAGTTCTATACAACCTAAGGCTGAGGCTGATTATAAATAAAGATAAGGACTACGACGATATTCTATACAAGCTTTTCAGCGCTCTATATAACCGATATGGTGAACCTAATACCATAGGCAGGATTACTGAAAATATAACGCCATCCCTAAGATACGAAAGAAAACACGACAATAAAACCTATCACAAAAGAGAAAGCGGCACAGTTAGGTACTATGATATAATATCGATAACCCGTAATAGGGACTTCCACGGATATTATCACCACTACACAAAAAGACCTGATAAGGCTAATGAAGTTCCAAAAAGCCATACAGAAATTATCCTGGATTTTGCTATCAAAACAGGGATATACGAAAAAGAGACAATACATCTTGTGGAAAAACTTGAAATAGTCCTGAAAGATGAAAAGAAAGATAGTTCGTAAAAGGTTTTAAAACAGATAATGTTCGTTTTAAAAAAATAATAATAGATAGTCCATTTTGTGGACAGGAGGAAAAATGAAAAGAAATCTAAAGTTTAATTATGACTCAACAAAAGGAGGTAAGTATGAGTGATAGTAAAATTAAATTTGTAGTTAAAGAAAGTGATCGTAATTCATTAGTGGCAGGTGCTGATAATATCTTTGCTAAGATTGGTACTGCAAACAATGGAGACACTACTACTAGTAAAGTTGAAAAAGTTACTTCTGCATCCTATGCAGAAAAGCTTTATGGAAAAGATAGTTCACTACACAAATCATGTTTATTGCACTTTGCATTAGGGGGGTCAACCTTATATTGTGTTAGGTTAGAGGGTAATGAACTAAATACTGGTAGTTTAATTAATGCATTGAAAGCCGTTAAAGATGATGAAAGTGCTAAGGAAGTTAGGATAATACACATTGTAGACCCTATTATTGATTCCAGTATTCCTAAGATAGACACTAGTTTTTTTAAAACCCTAGACACTAAAATAAAGGAAATGCGTCAATCTAAGCGTTGGGTTAGGGCTATTGCTAGTGTGGATAAAGTGGAGAGTAAAGATAATATTGATAAGCTAAAAGATCTTGCCGGCCTTGATAGTAAGAATATAGCCTTATTCTATCAAGATGTTAAGTCAAAAACACTAAATGAGACTACTAGTGTTGCTAATCATGCTCTTGCAACGCTAAGCAGGGCTAAGGTACAAGAGAGTATTGGATGGACAGGTGCATTCCCTCAAGACGACGTAATTAGTATTGAAGACTGGGACAGCGTTATAAGAGATAATCACAGTGCTCTTACTGATAAAAACTTTAACAGTCTTTATTATGAAGATGGAGAAGCCGCTGGTAAATATCCATTTTTTGGTATTGGTTTATTAAAGGCTCCGCCAAAAAGCGATTTCAGAAAGATTAGCTCAGGACGGGTTATGGATAAGGCATTAAGAGTAATACATAATGCAGTATTCCCATTTTTGAGGTCTAATCAGGGAAGTTCAAAGTTAGTAGCTGGTTCTAAAGCTGGTATCCTAAATCTAAAGCTTAAAATGGAGACTGCATTAGACGGTATGATGGGTAGGGATGAGATTAATGGTTATGAAATTGATATACCTGCTATTGACAACCCTAATACGACAGTGGCTGACCTGGCTGAACTTATCATAAAGGGTAAGCTAGAGGGAACTTTTAAGCTTTATGAAAATAGTCATATTGAGAGTATGACATTTGATGCAATGTATGCAATGCCAAAACTTAGTTAAGGAGGTGAATTATGGCTGAACAAATATATAAAAAGTTTGATTTAGATAAAACCGATGTACTCATAAACGGAAAACAGACTGTAACTATCGAAAGTCTTGAGTGGACAAAAACTCTAAAAGAGGCTAACACTTTTAGAAATGGTAAAGTGGTTAGTACTGCGAGTGCTGTGGAAAGTAATAAGGGTAAAATATCTTTAGAACAAAGTGAAAAACTTATTATTGCTGAAGAACTAGGATCAACTGACGGTACACTGTCTGATCTAATTTGTGATATCACTGCTACAGACGATCAAGGTAGAAAAGTCGAGATAAAACAAGCTCGCTTTAGCAATGACGGATATAATCTTGGTAAAACAGCTGATGACAAAACTAGTATTGACTTTACTGTACTCGGTGATGTTAAAATATCCAGTAAATAAATAAAAAGACTAATCCAACTCGTTAAAGGATAAAAATATGATATACTGCATTAGCTTGCACAGACACAGAGATAAAATTAAAGACGGAGTTGATCCAAAAGACTTCTTGGACAATAACGAGGATGTTAAAGCATTTAACAATCATAAGGTTGAGATTGATATTGTCATTAAAAAAAATAAACGGGTATATTTAGTGCATGAACCCGACTTTGAATTTAGTGGAATATTCCACTCAGCCGATGTTAAAAGGCTTATGAGAGTGATTAATAAACCGTCAAAGGATGGGTTAGATCAAAATATACAAATCTGTAGGCTCATGGCTGCTGGTAACAGTGAGGGCGGAACTTTAAAACTAATTAATGATATAAGTTTTGATAATCACGAAGTCCCAGCAACCTTCCTGCTCAGTTTGGGTAATATACTCCTAACCAAAGAGGGGGTTGGAATAGCCGAAGCGGGAAAGAATTAATAGACAAGCGGGTAACAGAACTCAATAAAGGTAAGTATATAAAACTTGGCTCTATAGAAGTGGGATATGACCCTTCTGTATACTTGCTTGCCGGTAGGTGGTTCCCTAATAAAAATATTAGCGAATCCACCATCCTACCGCTATCGGATGACTATTACAAACTTATAGCTGATATCAAGTTTTTAGAGGAATTTTATAATGGGAAAAACAAGTAGTATAGCTAATCTTTCTAAGAATAATGCCCCCAGTATTCTAAAAAACTATCACCATGAAAACCTATTAGATAGAGCAATTAAAAAGGATAAAAATGTTAAAAGTATTTTTAAAAGTGAAAAGAATGAAGATCAGAGGAAACTGATTAATAATATTTTATTAACAATATTAATTGCTGGTATTAGTTCTGTTCCACCAGCCGCGGTTGGAACAATCATTGGGTTATTACTGAGCAGTTTAGCTATCTATCGTAATATACGAACTAAAAAAAGCTACAGTGTATTAGGTGCTCATCATGGTATGGTTATTAGTGAGCTGTTTGATAATTACTTAGAATCAATTGGTACTAAAAATAAGCCAGTTGTTATTAATAGTAAAACATTTGATTCATATATGAAGTCTTGGACTCCTATACAAGATGCCGTAAGTAATATTCCTAAAAATCTAATTGGTAAACATGGACTTGGGTCTGTATTCGGAAGTTCTGGAGCTATTGTGGACATAATTAATGAGTACTTGGGAAATAGTTCTAATAATTCAGTAACAATTGATACTGTACTAAAAGACAAGGAATCTTTTACTATTCCTTTTGCTATATATAAAAAAGTTAAGGGTAAGTCAAAAAACTTTGCTACTGGTTATAGAAATATGTGGAGCTCCATTACTAATAATAAAAATAACTTAGGTTTATTAGGACTATTACTTGATGCTAAGATAGGCACGAATATACCTTATACTCCAGATACTGACCTTGATCTTAATGAATATTATGCTGCTAGATCACTATATATGGTACTTGATAAGCAAGCTGAAGCTAAGGCAATTAATCATTATATTAGTTATCCAACAATTTTAAAGATTAACTCAAGAGCAGCAGAAGGGCGTGAATGGGATAGGTTTAGTGGTCAAGCTGCAATGGAAGAATTCTACCGATATAGAAAAGGAATATTACAGAGTAAATACGCGAACTTTCTTAGACATATAAAAAAACAATACAGATATGCTACAGATCCGTACCTAACTAGTGATGTGAAATCTAGAGAGATGTACGCTTCTTTATATAACCTAAATATAAATAGCCTAATAAAAGAAACAGGAGTTAGTCATTCTGACATACTTGCTGCCGCATTTGATAACGATGAGAGTAGACTTTTTGTAAATGATAATCATAACAGAATTAGTAATCTATTTACAAAGACAAATGTGGAATATACTAACAACACTAAAGGAATTGGTTCTAAGAATGACAAGATAGCTGGAGTAGCTAATACCGCTAATTATAAGAACTTGGCATATAACTATAACAAGTTGGCAAATCTTATTAGGAAAAGATCTCTTAGGAGAAAATCTCTTAATCCGGTACTCAGAAATGCTGTAGGAGTAGCCAACACTGAAAGAGTAGTCAAAGCTAGCTATAATGATAACTTGGAAAATCTTTTTAGTAATGACTCTCATGCTAATACTGAAAATAATGATAATATATTGACTGAGGATAATATTAACCAGCTAGTTAGATGTCATCCAGATAATAAAGATAAGCTTAATGGGATTTCTCAACTGCTGTATCAGGCCTATAACGAAATAACTAATTCTAGTGTTCCTCAGGGACATAATGTTAAAGAAGTATTAGCTCATACAGCGTAAGAAAAGTAGCATATATAGCATAACCAGGCTTGACTCTACATTTTTATATATTAATTTTATAGACGGCTTGATGATACCCACAAGGTGTACACACAGCCAGGTCACATTAGAGTAGCTGGCTACGTAGCTTAGTGATCAGTCACCCTTTAAAGCGACTCGTCGCCTTGCCACTTTAAAAGCGACTTATTGGTATAGGGAGCATACATGATAAAGCAAGTTAATGGTTTAAAGAGTTTTTTGGTTAGATATAAGTGGTTAGTGACTCTTTTAGTGGTTGTTGGAGTTATAATAATAAATCTTCCACTAATCAATGAGGAAAAGGAATATAAAAAGATTGCTTATCATGGTGCTTACTATGGTATGATAGAGAGCTATAAGTTTCATAAATATTTGCTTAGTCTAGAGACTATAGAAAGTGATGATGACTCAGTAAAAGAAAAAAGGTTTAACGTCAAGATATTTAAGAAATATTCTAATAGTTTAGATAAGACAAAAGCTCAGATAAATTACTTAGATTATAAAGATTTTGGTACTGATACTAACTTTAGGGCACATGCACTTATTAATATAGCTATTGATAGTTACTTAAAAGCTCAAGGGTATGGTTATTCCATTGGTTATTTACTAACATTAAATATGTGGGATGAGAAAGGTTATTATATTAATATTCCTATTGAAATACATAATTATGCCATTAGCGAGTCATTGCTTACTGTAAAGGCTTATATAAAGCTGTGGAGAAGCCTTAAAAAGCATAAATATGATGAGCTTGATGATGAAGAATACAAGCTTAAGGACAAGACAGACCTTTTTTCTCTTGAAAAAAGGACTAATATAAAATAGAACTTTTTATATTAAGATAAAGTATTAGCCTATAAGGCAAAAATAAAAATATGAGGTAATAACTATGGGTAACAGTAGTATCTTAAAAAATTATCACCATATGAATCTATTAAAGAAGGCAATTAAGAATGAGGCAATTAATAAAAGTACTATCCTTAAAGATAAAAATGAAGCAGGAGTAGATTATGATAGTATTGCAGTAGCATTAGCAACTAGTGCAGCAACTTCTAGAATTCCAAATCCTTATGCAGCTCTTATTGGAGTAACAATAGGCGCTATATATGAACATACTAAAGCACTCGATAAGGGGAAACGAACTCCTATAATGGGTACCCACTATGGTATGTTTATTAGTGATATGTTTCATAAATATTTGCTTAATCTAGAGACTATAGAAAGTGATGATGACTCAGTAAAAGAAAAAAGGTTTAACGTCAAGATATTTAAGAAATATTCTAATAGTTTAGATAAGACAAAAGCTCAGATAAATTACTTAGATTATAAAGATTTTGGTACTGATACTAACTTTGGGGCACATGCACTTATTAGTAAAGCTATTAATAATTACTTAAAAGCTCAAGGGTATGGTTATTCCATTGATTCTTTACTAAAATCAAATATGGATGAGAAAGGTTATTATATTAATATCCCTATTAAAATACATAAGTCTGCCATTAGCGAGTCATTGCTTACTGTAAAGGCTTATAGAAGGTTATGGCAAGAGATTCTTACAAAATATAATTATGATGACCTTGATGATGCAGAAGGAGGGCTTTATGATAGGCTAAATTTGCCTAAGCCTTATTTTAAGCCTAATTTAAATCTTGATAAATACTATCTTGCTAGATCGTTATATATGATACTTGATAGAAAAGCAAGGGCAAGGATATCTATCGGACGTGCTACAACAGCTTCAATGCTTTTTGGTAATAGCTTGAGAATGTGCAAGTTAATTAGGATTTTTACCAAGTTTTCTCAAGATAAAATGATGGACTTCTTCTGTTATAGAAATAAATTATTAAAAACATTTAAAGAGACAGATGTCATAAAAAATATAGCTAATAAGTTTAGAAAGGCAAAGGTACCAAAGTATTCAGTCAAAAAGCTTAACAAAAAAAAATATGCAGAGCTCTATGATAATTATCTTTATGATTATTTAAGTGAAAAAATAGAGTATAGAAATACATTAGGCGATTTGGAAGTTAAAACAGGGGCTTCTACAGCTGATATTCTATATGCGGCTAATGCTTTAGATACAAAATCACTTTCATTGACTTACTATAATAACATTATCGAAGATAAATATAAAGATATAGAAAAGGAAGTAAATAGTTATATAAATAGCTATGATAAGAGAAAGAATAATAGAATCAGTTCTTTGAAAGGGAGTAATGTTAAAGTTAATCCTACTAGCCATAGTGGTAATAACGGCGAGAGAAAGCTTCTCCACCTTGGAGGCATGATTAATAACGCCTCCAACAAAGGCGGAATTATAAATGCTGTTCTTAGTAAGGCTAGTAATAAAATTAATATAGAGAAGATTTTATCTGACAGCCTACCCAAGCAGATTAAAAAGGATATAAGGCCTTTTTATAATAATGGTAATAGATTGACTGAGAATGATCTTAACAACTTCGCTAAGCATTTCCCAAATAATGAAGAGGGGATTAGTGAGATTTATCAACAGGCATATCAAATCCGTAACCAGAACAATAACGATTATATACCTAATAGTAGTTTTAGTAAAGAACTATTGTATGTATAAAAAAAACTTCTTAACCCTTCCTGAAAACTAGAATAAGCCTTGACTCTACATTTTTATATATTAACTTTTATCGCAGGTGAATGTTGATATCCCCTATCCTTACGGGCTAACTTTACAGCATAACTTTTTGGAGGGTTCATAATGAAAAAAAAACGATCCATTATCTTCCTAATTGTTTTAGCATTAAGCGTTATAACTATCTTATACAACCTGACTTACAAAGGAAATAAAGATATAATAGCTATGTTAAATAAAAATATTTTTGATAGCTATATGAATGAAAAGTTGTTGGCTTATGAACTTAAAAACAACCTTATTAATATTCACTATGGTGTAGCTATGAGTGATATGTTTAATAACTATCTCCATAGCTTAAGCAAAGTTAAAGGGGAAAAAATATCTCTTAACTCTAAAGCATTTAAATCATATTATAGCTCTTTTAGTACTATAATAGAAAGTGTAGATGAGCTTACTGAGTTATCTAAGACGCCAAAAATAAGCAACATAGATTTAGAGCGGACTAGGGGCCGTCTTACTACTCCCTTAGGTGCTGGTATTACTCATAAACTAGAAAAGAATCTAGAAATTAGTGTTGATAAGTCTACAATAAATAAAATGCTACCCCACTCAAAAAAGCTTGCTACTCAGTATAGAAAAATATGGGATGATCTTATCACTTATCCAGATTACCGATACATGTTAATAGATGCTCTCGATGATAAAATTACTATGCTTTCTGAAACAGATTATTATAAAATTATATTCGAATATCACGGCAGGAAATTATCAAAAATCATCCCTAACGATATGCTATCTAAAGAGTTAAACCCTAAGGAATACTATAGAGTTAAATCGCTATATACAATATTCAATAAGGAGGCTCAAGAAAATAACAGATCCACTTTGTCAGAAATCGAATCCCATTATACATGGATCGAATATTTAAAACTTTGGAAACAAAACTCAAAAAAAGCATTAATAAAATTTCACCGCTATAAAACAAAACTACTAAAAAAATAACCCTCCCCCCCCCCCCTACAA
Organism: Spirochaetota bacterium; assembly: GCA_965208615.1. GTDB lineage: Bacteria > Spirochaetota > UBA6919 > UBA6919 > CBDBPB01 > CBDBPB01. Next base: position 154,049 of record CBDBPB010000007.1, on the reverse strand, counting down.
TATATCAACTGAACCGCATTTAGACTATAAAATCGAAAATGATAAATTTTGTCATTTTGAAGATTATCTTCTTAAAAAAAAAACTCGTACTTTTTCTGAAAGGTAGCATATATAGCATATATAGCATAAGTGTGCTTGTCTTATCAATTTTCTACATTAGCTTTTATGTATTATCATCAAATCCTGCAAAATAAAAGGAAAAACACCATGGGTAAATATTATAAAATAGATCCTCAAAATAAAGTTAAGCTTGGTGGAGTAGACATCCCCTGTCCATGCGATGTTAAGGTTCATGGCGGAGGTAAAATAATAACTACTCAAAATGGTGTAAAACGTCAAACAGGATGGAACGACTTTAAAGTTACCATTACAGGACGTCTTATATCTACAGATAACCTATCCCTAAATAAACAAATTAAATTGATAAGGGATCTGGCTAAAAAACTAGAGTCTTTATCTATGGTATCAATAGAAACCGAAAATCACGATATTAAAAAAGTTATTATAGAAAATCATTATATATCCACCGTAGAGGGGATAGACTCGGCAAGAGACATGAGAATCGAGTGTGTGGAAGATAAATCTAAGACTAGTACTCCCTCATTCCTAAGCGAATCCATAGGTGGAATTGTAAAAGTAATAAACGGCATAAAAAAAGCTAATAAATATTCAAAACTGATACTGAAAAAAGGCGATGACTTTGCAAAAATAGCCGCTGACGTATTCGGAGATCATACTTTAGAAAAAGAGTTCTTAAAAATTAATAAAGATATGGGAGCTCATCCATTACTCTCTATCCTACAAGGAAAAACATCTAGCAAAGAAGAAGTTGATGAACTTAATAAATACGTTAATAAGGCTGTTAAAGGCTTTGAAGGCGTTACTGAAATTCTAGGATTTGCAAAAGACACACTCGGACTAGAAGAAAATAAGGTAACAGAATTAAAAAAAATCCTTAAGGCCATACAAGACGGTGATATGAAAAAGGCTAAAGATCTTGGTAATACAGGTAAAACCGCTAAAATACCAATAATCCCCAAGAAAGACAAGGAATATGTTGTAAAAAAAGGCGATACATATTTTAGCATAGCTAACGCATATTATAATGACACAAGACATGCTAAAAAAATTAGAAAAGCAAATAATTACATTAAACTAATCGAGGGCATTATAATAACACTACCCGCCCTTGCTAAAAACAAAGAGATATAAAAAATGTTAGTCTTTAAAGCAAAAATAAAAATCGCTAATAACAGCGTTGAACAAGATATTATAAAATCTCTACATGTTCAAAATACAAGGCTTAACCGTCCTAATAGCTGCGTTGTGGAACTCTTTAAAAAAGGCGGAAGGGATAGCTATCCCTATGAAAAAGAAAATACTATTATAGTATCCCTTGGACATAACAATAACATTGAAGAGGTCTTTGAGGGAGTAATTACGGATGTTAATATTCTCCAAGACTCTATACGTATAGAATGCGAGGACTATAGTTATAAATTTGCTCAAAACAAAATTACCAAAACCTTTAAGGATATGAGTGATGACGAAATTATTAAAAATATAATATCCGAGGTTAAAGGCGTTAGTATTATTACCTCCAATGTGAAAAAGATAAATAAGTATAAGGTATTATCCTTTACAAACAGATCAGTTAGGTATATAATAAATAGGTTGGCCACTAAAGCCTTTGGAGAATGGTTTCTAATAGGCAAACAACTTTATTACGGCAATAAGTACAGCTTTATAAAACCTAGTATTAAAAAGTATGGGAAAAAGGGACAAATTATAAGTTCCAATAATATAGACCTATCCACCAATACAAACGATCTTAAGATGGATAAGGGTATATCGGATTTAGAAGTATCCGTCATTGGCAAAGATGAAAAAAGAAAAGTCAATATTGCTAAAAAAGGTAGCGGTAAAAACGCTTATAACTACTTTGAACCAGGATTAAGCAAAAATGAACTACCTCTTCTTGCCAATAAAATATATAAAAACCTAAGCTCATCAGGTTTAGTGGGATCCGTTAAAACAGGACTAGATCCAACAATTAACTTATTATCCGAGGTTATCCTAAAACAAAAGGGCTCTGACTTACTAAATCAAAAACTCGATGAAGATAGCTATAACGTACCCCTAGACGGAGTTAACCATTATTTCCCAAAACCAGGTACTGAGGTTATAGTAGGTAAAAAATCCGGCTATATACCTAAAAAACCTAGTGCCCTAACTAAGGCAACACAAAATAAAAAGCCAGCACAGCCTAAAAAAGATGACCAAGATAAAAAAGATGAGCAAGATAAAAAAGATGAACAAAATAAAAAGGTTGATACCTCTAAACCTGGCACCTATATTGATAAGGATCGTAAGGTTATAGCTGTGAATGAGGGTTCTAATGAAGTATATGATCATACGGGTATGTATATAGGTGAAACTATATTTTGGGACTCCTTTATGGATAGGGAAAGTAATACAAAAGGCACTATAAAAATATACGATTATAGCGATAAGATAAGCGGTTTTCTTAGTCCTGCAGTTAGTGATAATATAGTTACAACAATCATGAATTCTCGAACTAACCAAATCTATGACTTTAAAAATTTAAAAGAATACGGCGGAGGCTCTGGTAAACACTTTAACGGCGTTCATTGTTATAACTATTATATGACAGTCAAAGAGTTAGGAAACTTTTTCTTTGGTATGCATATGGCTACACGTGGGGAAACCTTAGGTATAACCTTAGATTTGAGGAAGACTATATTATTGGCTGCTGCATTCCAACTATCCGGCGGTATAGATATAGCGTTAGTCAAGGCTATTTTTAATTATGCTGCTCATGATGAATGTGAAAATAAGCCTTATTATGGCATGAATCCCCATTCTGGTAGAGCTATTGAATGGGGTTGGCAACTTTTTAATAATCTACATAATATTAATGCATATAAGCAAAACCCCAACTGGATAGGCTCATACGAGGGGTGGGATGCTAAGAATTGTCTCGAAGAAAGTATTAGAAGAGATGTTGAACAAATTAGAAGAGATGCTCGACAAATTAGAACTGAAAGCTGATGAGGTTTTAGCCTTTGATTTTAACCCTATACTGCTGTTAATCTCTCTTTTAACCTATTGTTTTAACTTATCACATTTTAGCTTTTGTACAAAAAAGACAGTGTTATTTTGCTGAAAAGACTATTAGCCTTTTAAAATATCATAGATTTTTATCACTTTTTTAGAAAGGTAGCATATATAGCATATATAGCATAAGTGTACTTGCCTTATCAGGTTTCTACATTAGCTTTTATATAAATCACTATGGCTTTTCATAATAGAGGTTATTCCATGACAGGTAATCGTAGTTTTACAGATGTTTTTACGGACTTAGTTAATGTGGTAATCCATCAAAAAGGTGGAAAGAGGGGAATTGTTAAGTCTGTTAAAAAAGATGATGACAAAGGCATATACGTATGTGATGTTGACCCAGAGGATCAATCGGCTCCGATAGTAGAGGCTAAATTAACTCCCATTAATAAAAGCGGTATATTGGTTATCCCTAAAAAAGACTCCATGGTAAGCGTTATACCCCTTCATTTTGAATCTGAAGAAGAGAATGACTGGGCTGTTATACAGTTTTCAGAGGTGGAGGAGTATATTATCCTCGCTGAAAAAACCGTAAATATAACGGCAAAAAAAGATGGAATAGCCATTACCGCAAAAGAAAAGGATATTAACATTAAGGCTAAGGATAACATTGTCCTAGAGGCAGACAAGATTAAACTTGCTGGTGACAGTGAGAAGGCTGTTCTTGCTGGACCTCTTAAAAAGATTATTGATAAAATTGTCAAGGAGTTTAATAGTCATTCTCATTTTTTTATTGGGAATGGTGCTGTAAAGATCCCTGAGAAACCTATTTTTGTCACTTCTAATGAAGTTGAATCTAAAAAAGTTGTTTTAGAGTAGGAGAATTATATGGAGTTTAATATTGGAGATTATAAAATTGAGTTATCATTCGACGTTGTTGATGATAACCTAGATAATGACATTCTATGCTATACTGAGGCTGACAAATATAGTAGAAAGATTCCAGAAGACTGGAGCTTTGTGATAGCTCCGAATGAATATACAAACGATTGGCAGATAGCTGATGGAAAAAAGGCTCTGGAACAGGACTTAATAGAGGGATTTAGACTTAAATATTTCGATGATATTATCGACGTCCAAGAGGGTAATGATATTTGGAAGTTTAAAAATCGGACTTATACTAAAGGAACCGCTATTGAGCTTAAACAAAATATAGAAAATTGGCTTAGCATGGATGACAGGATTAACATTAGCACTTTGAAAGTCAATATTATTAATAATGCTTTGGAGGAATATTAATGAATGAAAGTGTAAAAGAAATAGTAAAGCTTATCGAAGATAAGAAGTTATCACGAAGCGATTATAACTTGTTGTTAGATAGTATAATCGAAAAAGAACCCGAGTTTAACGACTTGTTAGAGGACTTAATTACTCGTTTTTATAATAATGTTGTTAAACCTGATAATGAAAGTGATGATAAAAGTATCTCTAACTTAAGACCACAAGGTAAAATAATGAGAGTGTTAAAGATATTCGCCCTCATGCAGTATGAAGTCTTAGATAAGGGTATTGAAGAGCTTAAAAAACAAATGCTTGTACAGACCGCTGAAGACGAATGGCTTGACCTACATGCACAAAGATATAGTATAGAGCGTAAAATCCTAACTAATGCCGTTGGAAAGGTGTATGTTGGTGCTACCACTAAGCCTAAAATCACTTATACATTTAAGAAAGGTAATATTGTGGCTGCTAAAAGTACTATTAACAATGAGCCTTTGAAGTTTAAAACACTAAATGATGTTGAAATTAATGAAGAAACCAAGCCTTATGAGGATAATACCATTGATGACGATGATAAAAAGGTATATCGTGTAGAAGTGCCTGTAATAGCCTTAAAAGGCGGGGATAAGTATAAATGGGGCAATGATAACAGAAATATCAACCGCTGTTCAACATTTTGATTATGTAAGAAATAAAAGCATTATCGGAGGAGGTATAGACAAAGAAAGCGATGACGATTTTAGACAAAGAATCATACATAGTGCTAGCGGTTCAGTAGAGGGATCTATTGGATGGTTTAAAGCTAAAGCTGAATCACAAGAATTAGTAAAAGAAGCAAAGATTGTACCACGAATGCATGGTGAAGGTTCTGTTGGGATTATTGTAAGAGGATATAAGGACTCTAGTAATGCTAGTATTAATCCTAAAGATATCGAAAATAAGATTAATGCTAAAGAGCATAAGCCATTAGCTAACTGGAGAGCTTTTGTAAGTCTTGCTGAAGTACAACCAATTAAAATTGAACTTACTATATACTATAGAAAAACTAAACCCCTTGAAAAAGATATTAAAGATGCACTTGATCAATATTTTAATAAGTTTAATCCAGGAGATGTCTTTGTTAAAGAAAAAATGGAAAGCTTTATTATAAACGCTCCTAATGTTTTTAATATTAAGACTGGTTCCATAAAGATTCCTAATAATGATAGCGATACTGGTCAGCCTTGGAAGGATATTGATATTAATAAAGGGATTATTGATCCTAAGCCTAATATTATAATAGATTATTATAAAGATAAAGGTTGGCCTAAGTTAAAGTTTGAAGATTTTAATGAGGTTCCAAGATGAGTAATCCAGCTAATTCAGATGATACTGAGAAAACAGCTCCAGAGGTGGATATAACTTTTGACAAAGACGTTTGGAGTAACTGTCCCCCCTACTATAACCAGCCTTACTAAGAAATCGAATATCTATAAGTTCCATAATACCATATTTGATATTCTAATTAAGGATCGCTCACTAAAAAAGATAAACTACCTTGCCAAACAACTATTTTTGAATACTGCTGAGAAAAGGTTTTTAGACCTTATAGGCCAGTTATACGGAGTTAGTCGTAAGGATGAGGTTAAAAATAAAGAGGTTAAAGAAGAATCAGATAGTGACTTTAGAAAACATATAGAGAAAATCAAGGAGATAATGATTAATAGTGCTAATAGCCCTGGTATACCAAGAGAGGCTATTAAAAAGTTTTTAGAGTTTTATAGTAAAAACTTAAATATAAATTCAATTGATGATGAACACGATCTTACCATTAGAATTCTTAAAAACAAAAGCGAAAATAGTGACGAAGACAAAAGCGAAAAACTTAGCTTTATTACCTCACATAAGAGAACTTGGTCCAGAGCTTATATACGCTTCTTCAATATGCCTGGTATAAATATAGACCTCATTAAAAGAACCCTTGATGATATTGTTGAGCCTTATCAAGGTGTTTACCTCATGCCTTATACAGGTAAAAAGGCTATAAAAAAGATATTGGACCACTATAAACTTAAGTACAACCAATTAGAACGTAAACGGAATAAAGAAAACTAAAAAGATTCACATGAATATAAACTTAAATCTAAACCCAACCCGTCTACTAATAAGGAACTTAAATCTATAGATGAGCTTAAATCTATATTAAAGAAAAGAGTCCCTGGATATGAGTACTATATTGAATCTATTACTGAAATAAACTATATAGTTGTGGGAAAAAGTGGTTCTATCCTTGGCTCTAATGATGGCAAAGATTGGACTAAAATAGTAAATAAAGATGATGGTAACAAAAACTTTACTGATAAAGCCTTACATGAAGTTGCATACGGTAATAATAAGTTCATAGCTGTGGGAGCGGGTGGCACTATCCTTAGCTCCTCTGACGGCGAAAGCTGGACTGAACAAACAAGTGGAACTACTAATTACTTAAATGAAGTTGCCTATGGAAATAATAAGTTCATAGCTGTGGGAGACTGGGGTAGGATCCTTAGCTCCTCTGATAATGAAAAAATATGGACTAAAATACTAGATAAGGATAACAAAAAGTTCACTGAGAAGTACTTATATGGAGTTGCATACGGTAATAATAAGTTTATAGCTGTGGGAAAGAGTGGCACTATCCTTAGCTCCTCTGATAATGAAAAAACTTGGACTAAACAAACAAGTGAAACTACTAATCAGTTAGAGGGAGTTTCATACGGTAATAATAAGTTCATAGCTGTGGGAGCGGATGGCACTATCCTTAGCTCATCTAATAACGGCGAAAGCTGGACTAAAATAGTGAATGAAAAGGATAATAACAAAAACTTCACTGATAAAGACTTAGAGGGAGTTTCATACGGTAATAATAAGTTCATAGCTGTGGGAAAGAGTGGCACTATCCTTAGCTCATCTAATGACGACAAAGATTGGACTAAAATAATAGATAAGGATAATAACAAAAACTTCACTGATAAACGGTTATACAAAGTTGCCTATGCAAATAATAAGTTCATAGCTGTGGGGGATAAAGAGACTATACTTAGTTCCTCTGACGGCGAAAACTGGGAAATACAAAGAGACGTAGAAAATGGAGATGAACTTTACGGAGTGGCTATTAGGTCCTAGATTGTTTAATCTGCAGCAAAAAGTAAGGAGACAAAAATGGGAGATACAAACATGGGAGATACAAAAATGGGATATCTAAAACTTGGAGAGCTGGATAAGCCTATTAAGTTTTTCGATACCGACTGGACTAACACTATGGATGAGCTTAGTGGTCGTATTAAAAAAAATGTAGAAAAGTATATGACCGATGGCTTTTGCACTCCCCTTGGTACTGATGACGGATTAATAGAAACCGTAAGTACCGATAAAATAAAAATAACAAGCTGTCCTAACGGATTTTATCACAATGGTAACTACGCTGACTTAAAAGAAGATAAAGAGTTCAGCATAGACGGCAAAAGTGATGGGGATTATTACGCATACCTAAAAGCTGTTGAGGACGTAAAGACTACTGAAATACAAGAAGACCCTTTTACTAAAAAGCATGAGTATAGCAGTTTTGCTGCTGAAATAAACCTTGTTGAAGGTACTAATGATCACAAGCATAAAAGTGAATATGGAGTTTTATGCGGGAAGATAGCCATATCAGACGGGACTTATAAAGAAATAGAAATCAACAGACAAAAGTCAACGCTAAAAAAAGGCGTTTATGAGATAGCAGACAAAACTGTTATAGCAAGTAAGATCCTTAATAATTCCATCACAACAGATAAGATAGCTAATGGTGCTATCACAACGCCTAAGATACTTGATAATGCCATCACAACGAATAAGATAGCTAATGATGCCATCACAAGGGCTAAGGTAGCTAATGATGCCATCACAACGAATAAGATAGCTAATGATGCCATCACAACGTATAAGGTAGCTAGTGATGCTATCACAACGGATAAAATAGACAATAATGCCATCACAACGAGTAAGATAAACAATAGTGCCATTACAGAAAGCAAGATAGCTGACAACACTATCACCTTTGACAAACTACACAAGGATACGTCAGCTTTTAGGCCAGGTGATATTATAATGACTTTTGACGTAAGCCACCCTGATCCAACCTTTGTTCCATGTCATGGCCAGCCTGTTTCAAAGTCAACCTATCGTAAAACTTACGATAGAATAGGTACTAAGTTTGGCTCTAATAGTACTCAGTTTCGTTTACCAGACACAAGGGGATATGGTATAAGGTTTACTAATACGGAAAGTACTGGTCCTGATTCAAGAAGAGAATTAGGCTCAAGACAAGACGACGCCCTTCAAGGACATAAGCATCATGACCCTGGGCATAGGCATGAGGTTATAAACCATAGTAAAGGTGATTATGAACTTACTGGCTGGAGATGGCAAACAGGGGGTGGGTATACTGCAACACGTCGATCTCGAACGGCTTTTAGGGTTTTTAATCTTAACACAAGGTCAGGCAAAGCCAATCTTGGCAACGCAGTAACCTACTCATCAACCTATGGCACTGTTCGTACTGCGTCTGAGACTCGTATGAAGAATATTGCTTTTAATTGTTTTATTAAATTAGGTTAAGGAGATTGATATGAATATGTCTAACACAACGATATACTTTTTTGATGCTGAAAATGGGGTATATAAACACTCTAGTAAGGCTTTGCCATTACCTAACTCTAACGATCCTCAGGTGCCGTCTGATGCTACAGAACTTGAGCCTAAGCTTAACAATTCCCCTTTTGAGCATAGTGACGAATATGAGTCTAAACTAAAAAGTCTTGATTGGCGAATGGCTAATAAGGTTGACAGATGGATATGGGACAACTATATGGCGATAGAAGGCCATTGGGATCAGGCTTATTATATCCCTGAGCCGTCTTATAAGATCGACAAAGACGGATACTTCTTAAATGACCTTAATGAGGGTGGATGCTTTGATAAGGTGCCTGATCTGCCTTTTAAAGAGCCTAATAAGGATTTAAAGTTAGCAAAATGGAATAAAACGAAGAGCGAATGGGAAGAGGCTAATAAAAAGGTTACGGTTTTGGACAATGATGGATTTGTAACGACTAAGGATATAGACTTATCCGACATATATTTTACTGATCAGAAATGGGTTGATATTAATCCTGATGATAAATTATTAAAGCCTAAATATGACAAGGACAAAAAGACCTTTATTGAGGCAAAGGATATTGAAGAGTTACGCAAAGAAAGGCTTAATGCCTTAAAGGATAAGCAGATTAGCCTTAGTAATGAATTACAATTGGCATCCCAAAGGGTTATAGCCATTAGGGAACATAATAATTTAGTGGATGAGTTAAAGCTAGACAAAAGTAAAAAGAAAGATATAGACTCCAACATGCTAAAGCAGTCTTTTGAGGAGATTAAACAAAAACTTGATCTCGATGAAAAGGCTGATAAACTTAAAAAATCCTTATTGAGGGCTAAAAAGTTGAATACTTTAGCTAAGATAAACATATCCATTTAGTTAGATCGGCATAGCCTTTTGGATACTGGTTATACCTTAGCAAGGGGTATAACAATAAAACCAGAAAAGTTAACTATTTTGTTCAAGGAGACAAAAATGGGAGATACAAAAAGGGGATATCTAAAACTTGATGAGTTGGATAAGCCTATAAAGTTTTTCGACACCGACTGGACTAACACTATGGATGAGCTTAGCGGTCGTATCAAAAGAAATGTAGAAAAGTATATGACCGATGGCTTTTGCACTCCCCTTGGGGATAACGAGGGCAAAATAATAAAGACTGATCAACCGAATACGATCAAAATAAGCAAATGTCCAAATGGATTCTATCACAATGGAAATTATGCCTCTTTAAACGAGGATACAACCTCCTCAATACCCTCTAAGGACGGTGAACCCCCTAAGGATGGGGATTATTACGTATACCTAAAAGCTGTTGAAAACGTAGAAGCCATTAAAATACCAGAAGACCCTCTTACTAAGGATCATGAGTATAGCAGTTTTAAGCCTGAGATACATTTTCTTAAAGCTGTTAATGATCACAAGCATAAAAGTGAATATGGAGTTTTATGCGGGAAGATAAAGCTTTCTAGCGGAAAGATAGAAATACTAAACACTGACAGACAAAAGTCAACCCTAAAGGACAAAACCGTTAACACCCCTCAGATAGTCAATAATGCCATCACAAGGGCTAAGATAGCTAATGATGCCATCACAACGGATAAGGTAAACGATAAAGCCATCACAACGAATAAAGTAAAACGTGACACTGACAAAACCTCTCTAACAGGTGAAGACATTTATTTTAGTAGGACTAAGCAGAAACACTTAAAAGGTAGTATAGACCATAAAACAATAGAAGAACAAATGAACTATCTCCTATCAAGGATTAAAGCTGTAACTGGAGTAAATTATATAATAGTGGGAGAAGGCACTACCCTCAGCTCCTATGATGGAGAAAAGTGGGAGAGAGCTAAACAATATAACAATTTAAATGGAGTTGCCTATGGTAATAATAAGTTCATAGCTGTGGGAAAGTATAGCGATATCCTTAGCTCCTATGATGGCATAACATGGGTTGAAACATACGATGCGAGTAATAGCTTATATGGAGTTGCATACGGTAATAATAAGTTCATAGCTGTGGGATCAAGTGGCGCTATCCTTAGCTCATCTAATAACGGCGAAAGCTGGACTGAACAAACAAGTAAAACTACTGAATGGTTACAGGGAGTTGCATACGGTAATAATAAGTTCATAGCTGTGGGAAGTGGTGGCACTATCCTTAGCTCCTCTGATGATGAAAAAACTTGGACTAAACAAACAAGTGAAACTACTAATAGCTTATATGGAGTTGCATATATTAATAATAAGTTCATAGCTGTGGGTAATAATGGCACTATCCTTAGCTCCTCTGACGGCGAAAGCTGGACTAAAATAGTGAATGAAAAGGATAATAACAAAAACTTCACTGATAAATACTTAGAGGGAGTTGCCTATGCAAATAATAAGTTCATAGCTGTGGGAACGTATGGCACTATCCTTAGCTCCTCTGATGGCACAAGCTGGACTAAACAAACAAGCGGTACGAGTTATGACTTAGAGGGAGTTGCCTATGTAAATAATAAGTTCATAGCTGTGGGAGAAAATGGCACTATCCTTAGCTCCTCTGATAATGAAAAGTGGGAGATAATTGAAAAATGTGACAGTTTAAGTGGAGTTGTCTATGCAAATAATAAGTTCATAGCTGTGGGGTGGGATGGCACTATCCTTAGCTCCTCTGATAATGAAAAGTGGGAGATAATTGAAAAATGTGACGGTTTAAGTGGAGTTGCCTATGCAAATAATAAGTTCATAGCTGTGGGGTGGGATGGCACTATCCTTAGCTCCTCTGATAATGAAAAGTGGGAGATAATTGAAAAATGTGACGGTTTAAGTGGAGTTGTCTATGCAAATAATAAGTTCATAGCTGTGGGAGAAAATGGCACTATCCTTAGCTCCTATGATGGCAAAAGCTGGACTAAACAAACAAGTGAAACTACTAATTACTTAAATGGAGTTGCATACGGTAACAATAAGTTCATAGCTGTGGGAAGTGGTGGCACTATCCTTAGCTCCTCTGACGGCGAAAGCTGGACTAAAATAGTGAATGAAAAGGATAATAACAAAAACTTCACTGATAAATACTTAGAGGGAGTTGCCTATGCAAATAATAAGTTCATAGCTGTGGGAACGTATGGCACTATCCTTAGCTCCTCTGACGGCGAAAGCTGGACTAAAATAGTGAATGAAAAGGATAATAACGAAAACTTCACTTATAAATACTTAAGGGGAGTTGCCTATGCAAATAATAAGTTCATAGCTGTGGGAGGAGTGTATGGCTATATCTTTAGCTCTAATGATGGCATAACATGGGTTAAAACAAACGATACGCTTCGTGGCTTAGCGGGAGTTGCATACGGTAATAATAAGTTCATAGCTGTGGGAGATTATGACAATATCCTTAGCTCCTCTAAAGGCGAAAAGTGGGAAACACAAAGATGGGGCAAATATAGCTCTGACCTTAGGGCAGTAGTTGCTAAGTCCCACATTATAGACTATTAAATATAAAAAGAGGGAATTATGTTTGTAAGAATAGATAATAATAACAACGTTGTTGACATTGATCATAGAGGACGGTATGGGGATTATATTTTAGTTAATAATCCAGATGTCTTTGACGAACAATTTAATCCAATAAAAGACGACGTATATGTGTACTACATAGACCCAAATACTATGGAAAACCTTGATCATGAGGATTATGAAAAATATGATCCAAGACTAAGAAAGGAATATCACCATATAGATGATTACGAAAAATATCATCGAAGAAAGAAATATCATTCAGAACTACCTAACATGAAGGTAACCGTAAAAAAACGAAGTGATCAAGAAATCAAAAATCATCCTGACTATGTTGATCAGAAAAAGTTAAGGGCTAAAACTAATATAGCTGAGGCTTTTGAGACATCCAAAGAACTATCTCTAAACCGTAAGGCTATGGATACCCTCATTAATACAATAATGCACTCTCTTACAATGTCATCCTTAAAGAGAAAGCTAAAAACTTTAACTCGTGATCCCAATTCTAATTTAAGCAAGTGGATCACATATAACAACAAAATTAAAAACATTATAAACATGGATTAGAAATTTTATTCATTAAAGGATATAACATGGGATATTTAAAACTTGGGAATCTGGATAAGCCTATAAAGTTTTTCGATACAGATTGGACTAACACTATGGATGAGCTTAGCAGTCGTATCAAAAGAAATGTAGAAAAGTATATGACCGATGGCTTTTGCACTCCCCTTGGTACTGATCACGGATTAATAGAAACCGTAGGTACCGATAAAATAAAAATAACAAGCTGTCCTAACGGATTTTATTACAATGGAAATTATGCCTCTTTAGACAAGGATAAAACCCATTCAATGCCCTCTGAGTACGGTGAGTACTATGTATACCTAAAAGCTGTTGAGGACGTAAAGACTACTGAAATATCAGAAGACCCTTTTACTAAAGAGCATGAGTACAGCAGTTTTGCTGCTGAAATAAGCCTTGTTAAAGATACTAATGATCACGAGCATAAAAGTGAACATGGCGTTTTATGCGGAAAGATAATCATAAAAGCCATATCAGACGGGACTTATAAAAAAATAGAAATCACCAGACAAAAGTCAACGCTAAAAAAAGGCGTTTATGAGATAGCAGACGATACTGTTATAGAAAGTAAGATCCCTGATGAAGCCATCAAAACGGCTAAGGTAGCTGATGGTGCCATCACAACGCCTAAAATAGCTAATGAAGCCATCAAAACGGCTAAGGTAGCTGATGGTGCCATCACAACGCCTAAAATAGCTAATGGTGCCATCACAACGGATAAGATACCTGATAATACCATCATAAGGGCTAAGGTAGCTGATGATGCCATCACAACGAATAAGATAGCTAATGGTGCCATCACAAAGGATAAGGTAGATAGTGAGGCCATCACAACGCCTAAAATAGCTAATGGTGCCATCACAAAGACTAAGGTAGCTGATAATGCTATCAAAACGGCTAAGATAGCTAATGGTGCCATCACTCCACCAAAGCTAAAATATGAATACGCTAAAATATGGCATGAACTTGATGTAAATAGACACATGGGAATAGGTGGTGGTGAAGCTAAAGATAATGCCTGGACAACTAGAGAGCTAAACAAAATAGACACTAACATAGCAGGATTAAAATTAGATAAGCCTAAAAACGAATTTACATTACCAAAAGGGATATATAAAATTCGAGCTTCTGCACCAGCTATTCGAGTACAAAAGCACACTTTTAGAATTAAAAGCGATAGAGGAAAAACAATAAACGGCTCATGGGAGTATTCTGATATTGAAAGTGTACAAACAAGATCGCATTTGATAGGGGTATTGAATATCTCTTCAGATGACAACTTTAAACTAGAGCACTATGTTCTAAAGGAAGCTCCAAATCCCAAAGAAACGTTAGGCGTAGCATCCTCTAATAGACGTACACCTCCCACTGGTCTTAAGGCTATCTATGCTCAAATCTTCATTGAGAAGGTGGGTTAGTTATATAATGCAAAGGTTGTGTAAGTAATCCAGCTTAAGACAAGCATCAAAGCCAAGTTCAAAAAAAGGAGTCATGATGGATAATCTAAGACTCCTGTGTTAGCCTTTAAATATCTTAATATGATATTATTAATTTTCTTAAAGCTATTATAAAATTAATAACTAATTGATTAGGCATATTTCAGTAAAATCCCCGCGTATAATAAGCCATCCTAACTTAAAACGTTATCCTATAACCTTTTTTCATACTAATCAAAACGGACTATTAATAAAAATAGATTATGCCATCAAAAACCGTACCAACTAATAAACCGCAAATATTAGTATACTTTTCAATCTAATTTTGTTAAATTATCATAGAACGCTTTTTATTATATTTATTAGAACGTTTGCTAACAAGTATACAAAAAGCTTTTGGAGGAAGAATGAAAAAAGAAGTTGTCATTATTGGCTCTGGTCCAGCTGGATATACAGCCGCTATCTATACCGCCCGAGCTAGTCTTAATCCACTTTTGATTGAAGGCATAGCAAGTGGTGGACAGCTTATGACAACTAATGATGTGGAAAACTTCCCTGGCTTTCCTGATGGTGTTATGGGGCCTGAAATCATTGATAAAATGAAAAATCAAGCTATAAAATTCGGTACCAAAACTAAAGCAGGTGATGTTACACAAGTCAACCTTAATACAAATCCTTTTACACTAAAAATAGACAACCGTGAACAAATTGAAACTAAAACTATAATTATAGCTACCGGAGCCTCTGCTAACTATCTAGGACTAGAAAATGAACTAAAACTAATAGGTAGAGGAGTATCCGCATGTGCAACCTGTGATGGCTTCTTTTTTAAAAATAAAAAGGTTATAGTGATTGGTGGAGGAGACTCTGCCATTGAAGAAGCTATATTCTTAACTAAGTTTGCAAGTGAGGTTAAACTAGTACACAGAAGAAATAAACTTAGAGCATCACATATTATGCAGAACAGATTGTTTAAAACTAATAAAGCCTCCGTTATTTGGGATACTGTTGTAGAAGATGTGCTAGACATTAAACAGCAAAAAGTTACAGGTGCATTATTAAAAAACGTTAAAACCAATAATACCTTTATAGAAAAGTGTGACGGCATCTTTCTTGCAATAGGACATACTCCAAACACCTCAATATTCAAAGGACAAATTGACCTCGATAATAAAGGATTTATTATTACTAAAAAAAATCCAACTAAACTCACTGAAACCTCTATACCAGGTGTATTTGCCTGTGGTGATGTTCAAGATACACTATATAAGCAGGCTATTACCGCCGCTGGTACTGGATGTATGGCTGCTTTGGATGCAGAGAAGTTTATTGAAGAAAACTATTAGCATTAAATTATGATCTAAAACCAAAAAATATAACCGTTATATATAACAATAAATTAGCAACATACTTATAAGGCTATTTTTATTAATCCACTATTAATAGGTGATTAATATGAAACTAAATATTAAAGCTTTTAGCATAACCTTTGGTATAACACTAGGATTAACCATATTCGGTATAACATGGTGGATAATCCTATTTGACGGCATAACCAATGAACCTACTATTATTGCTAAAATATATAGAGGTTATAATATTAGTCCTATGGGTAGTATATACGGGCTAATATGGGGACTCGTTGATGGTGCAATCAGTGGAGCTATATTTGCATGGCTATATAACTTTTTGGCAAACCGTATATCTAAGAATTAGCCCTTTTAAGAATAATATTCAAATAGCAAAAAAACATTACTAAAAATGATCTGTGGTTATACTTTAATCTTTGAGATTTTAACTTATCATTTTGCTAATTATGCTCAAAATTGTTATATTTTATCCTAACAATTACGGCAAACAATAAAGCTTTTACCATAACCTGTTACTACGATTATATAATCTTATTATAACACATATCTCTAAGATTAACTAACTTATGAATGAGGTTCTGATGACTGAAGACATTATGAAAAAAATGATTTCTATTTGTAAACAAAGAGGAATTATATTCCCAGGCTCTGAGATATACGGCGGACTAGCAAATACTTGGGACTATGGTCCCCTTGGAGTTGAACTAAAAAATAATATCAAAAATCAGTGGTGGAAAGACTTTGTACAAAATAAAGAGGATATGGTAGGACTGGACTGTGCAATATTAATGCATCCAAAAGTATGGGAGGCAAGTGGACATATTGGCTCATTTTCTGATCCCCTAATAGACTGCAAAAACTGTAAAGAACGCTTTAGAGCCGATCACCTAATTGAACAAAAACTAAAAATAGATATGGCAGGTAAAACCATAGATGAATTATCCAACATCATTAAAGATAATAAAATACCATGTCCTAGCTGCGGTAACCACAACTTTACTGAACTAAGAGAGTTTAACCTTATGTTTAAAACCTTCCAAGGCGTAATAGAAGATAAAAGTACTGAATTATATCTACGTCCAGAAACCGCACAAGGCATATTCGTAAACTTTAAAAACATATTAAGAACATCAAGAAAAAAGATACCCTTTGGAATAGCACAAATAGGAAAATCATTTAGAAACGAAATCACTCCAGGTAACTTCATATTTAGAACAAGAGAATTTGAACAAATGGAAATAGAATACTTTGTCAAACCAGGAACAGAGTTTACTACCCTTGATCACCTTGTAGAAGAGTCTATGAACTGGTTTGTTGGGCTTGGCATTAACAAAAATAAATTGAGACTAAGAGAACACAGCAAAGATGAACTATCACACTACTCCAACAAAACCGTTGATATAGAATTTAACTTTCCCTTTGGCTGGGGAGAACTCGAAGGAATAGCCTCTCGTACCAGCTTTGACCTAACTCAACATTCAAACTTTAGTAACGATGAACTAAACTACCATGATACAGATACAAATGAAAAATATATACCATATGTAATTGAGCCGTCTTTTGGTGCAGATAGAGCATTCTTAGCTTTCTTATCGGCCGCATTCGAAGAAGAGAAACTTGAAAAGGGTACTAGAAACTTACTAAAGCTAGATCGCCGTTTAGCACCAATCAAAATAGCTATCCTACCCCTAAAACGCAATGAACAACGTATCAAAGCTAAAGCTAGAGAAATATTCAACATGTTAAAAGATGATTATCATGTTCAATACGACGATACAGGTAGTATAGGCAAGCTCTATAGACGACAAGATGAAATAGGTACTCCATTTTGTATAACCGTAGACTTCCAAACAATAGAAGACGATCAAAAAGTTACCATAAGAGAAAGAGACTCAATGAATCAAGAACGAATAGCAATAAATAACCTAAAAGAATACTTTGCAACCCAATTCTAAACCAAAACTACAAGTATAAAATCTTTAGCTTTAAATATCAAGATTTTTTGCTTTTTTGGCATACCTCTCAATAAACTGTCGCCTGGGTTCAACTTTATCCCCCATAAGTATGGAGAAGGTCTCATCAGCCTCTACAACATCCTCAAGAGTAACCTTAATTATAGACCTTCTTTCTGGATCCATAGTAGTCTCCCATAACTGATCAGGATTCATCTCTCCAAGACCCTTATACCGCTGAATGTTAACCTTATCCTTATTTGCAAGGCCAGATAAAACCTTATCACGATCACTATCATTATAGGCATAATAAACCTTCTTACCATTTTGAATCTTGTACAACGGCGGCATTGCAATATATACATGACCCTTTTCTACAATCTCTGTGAAATAACGATAAAAAAACGTCAATAATAAAGTCCTAATATGTGAACCGTCTACATCAGCATCAGCCATAATAATAATCTTATGATAACGTAACTTATTATAATCAAAGTCCTTTCCGATATTGGTACCCAGTGTAGCTACCACAGGATGTAATTTATCATTCTCCAATACCTTTTCAGCCCTTGTCTTTTCAACATTAAGCATCTTACCCCATAAAGGTAATATAGCTTGAAACTCCCTACTTCTACCCTGTTTAGCACTACCACCTGCTGAATCACCCTCTACTAAATATACCTCGCATAACTTAGGATCCTTTTCACTACAATCAGCAAGCTTACCAGGTAAAATATCCTTATCTAAATAGCCCTTACGAATAGCATCCCTCTTAGACTGTGCCGCCTTCCTAGCCATATATGCAGATATAAACTTCTCAAATATCTTTTTTGCAATTTGTGGATTCTCTTCAAAAAAGCTCCTAAACCCCTCATTGGTTATAGACTCAACAATACCCTTTACATTACTATTACCCAACTTACCCTTAGTTTGCCCCTCAAATTGGGGATCCCTAAGCTTAATGCTAATAACAACAGTCAAACCTTCTCTCACATCCTCCCCCTCTAAGTTGTCCTTAAGTTTTTTATCCATGCCAAACTTCTTAACATACTCATTAGCACTCTTAGTCAAGGCTGACTTAAAGCCAGATAAATGTGTACCACCATCCACAGTATTAATGTTGTTAACATAGGTAAATATAGTTTCCTTAAAACCGTCATTATATTCAGCAGCAATCTCAACATCAACATCACTCTTAATATCATTAAAATAAATGGCCTTAGACTGAATAGATGTCTTACTCTCATTTAAATACTCAACAAAGGATACAATTCCTCCATCAAACTTAAAATCATGTTCTCTCTCCCTGCCCTCACGCTTATCCTCAATACGTATATTTACACCCTTATTAAGGAATGCAAGCTCCCTTAACCTCTTGGATAAAATATCAAAACTATAAATAAGTGTCTCAAATATCTTATGATCAGGTTTAAAAATAATCCTAGTACCGTCTTCACCAGAACCATCAACAATTTTAACAGGTTCATCTACAAGACCTCTTTTATAACCCTGATAATATAGCTTATTATCCCTTTTTACATAAGCCTTGCACCACTCAGATAAAGCATTAACTACAGATACCCCAACTCCATGTAGTCCTCCGGATACCTTATAAGCATCGCTCTCAAACTTGCCCCCAGCACCAAGCTTTGTCATAACAACCTCTAGGGTAGATGTTCCAGTATCACTGTGAATGTCAACAGGTATACCTCGACCATCATCAGTAACCTCTATAATATTATCGGGATGAATAGTTACCATAATTTTATTACAATAACCAGCTAAAGCCTCATCAATACTATTATCCACAACCTCATACACAAGGTGATGTAATCCAACAGTACCAGTACTACCAATATACATACCAGGACGAATTCTAACATGCTCTATACCTTCTTTTATCTGTACATGTTCAGCCATGTATCCATTGTTTTTATTATTCACTCAACTCTCCTATTTCTAGTTTGCAATATTAATTTAAACACCTTATATAATCTATGACGTAAATCCTTATCCATAATGCCAGATAAAGAGCTTAATATTTTATTTTCCTCATCCAAACTAAGGCATAACTTCTTATCATGCTCTATAGGCTTATACAAATCATCCTCATGACGACTTACCTCTCCCAGCTTAAACTTTAGCCTATGGATCAGGTAGCTTTTTCTTTCTTTATTAATACGGGAAATAATATCAGCACTTCTTAAAGATATCTCATTGGCATAAACAGGAGATTCCACTTTTATATATAGCTCTTTATCTACTACCTTATACGCTTTAGTATGGTAGTATATCTCCTTATCTTTTATTGAGTTATAAATATTAACGACATTAGCTTCTTTAACTCTTCTATCCAATCCATTATCTTTTATATAGCTGACTAATGCACTATTTATATCTATTATTTTTGACTCAGGCATAAAACAACCTTTTAGCAAACATTAATTTTTATATTATTTAATACAAAGATTCTCACTTATATACAACATAGAGTTAGCAAAAATATAACTTCGAACAAATATCCAGAAGGTATAACCAATTAGAATATAATAAAAAGCTTAAGCATAACTTTAACTAGTTAAAAAAGATTATAATTTTATAATATGCTAATTAACATATAATGTTAAGATATGTTTTCATTCCTTTTTAGAACAAAAAAAGTAAAGTATTATGCTGAAACGTATTAGTAATATTATTTGCTATTCCGCAAAACACTAGACTAACTTCTTAGATTTATTATATATTGACATAATATACCAAAAGATAGCTAAATCTATATAAAAATAAATTTATATTGACTAATAGGCTTGTTTTTGCCATCTTTAAAATAAGAGTATATATTACTTAATATATTTTATTTGTTAGCGGAGACATATTTAATGGATATTACTTATAGCGACTTCAGTTTTAGTAGCATGCTAATTGATAATAACCTTAATGAACAAAAAGATATTTGTCACGACAAAGCATCCAATTGCTTTTTTGAAGACGAAAAACTAAATTACTTTGGATATACCCTTAATGATGGTACTATTTTTGACATCAACCACAACTATGGTGGATATATCAATGAAATAGGACTTATTTATAATAAATTCGAAAAACTTAAAGGATATATTATAAGTTCTGGTAAAATATTTGATAAAGACAATAAGTTTATTGGCTGTCTTAAAGGAACATCCATTTTCTTTGAAAAACCCGAGCTATATATTATATAATAACTTTTAGAGCTAACTAACGTATTTTAAAGTCAGCAAATAGCTAAAGTAAAAATATAAAATAGTTGATTAATATTAGTTAGCTTAATAAATTTATAACTATCCTCCCTCTTAACTTGCCGTCTAAGATTACTGGTATTTCATCTATAACGCTCTCTAATGCACACTCCCTATGAATATAATCTAAATTATTTAACTTCCATTCAGATGAAATCTTTGACCATATTTCTCTTTTTTCTTCTAAAGTAGAGTCTGATGACGCTATACCTAATAAATTAACTCCCCTCAAAATAAACGGAAATATTGTAGATTTTAGCTCTGTAGAAGTAATCATACCACAACAGGTTACACTAGCTCCATATTTAGTAGACTTTATGGCAGTAGAAAGTATCCTTCCTCCTACAGTATCTATTACTCCTGCCCATCTCTCTTTTAGTAGAGGTTTTTCTTTTGTATCATCTGCCTCTTCTCTACTTATAATAGTTTTGGCTCCTATTTTTCTTAAAAAGTCTTTTTCTGAGTGTTTTCCAGTTACAGCTACTACCTCATACCCTATATGACTAAGCATAGCAACAGCCATAGATCCTACTCCGCCAGTAGCCCCAGTTACTAATATTTCTCCTGTTCCCGGCCTAACACCATTCAACTCTAACTTGTAAATGGATAAAGCAGCAGTAAAACCTGCTGTACCATAAATCATACTCTCTTTTAGGGATAAGTTTTCAGGAAGCTTAACTATCCACGAAGACGGAACCCTAATATACTGTGCAAATCCACCCGATGTATTCATACCTAAATCAAAACCAATTACTATAACCTCATCACCAACTCTAAAGCTATTATTTTTGCTATCAACGACCGTACCAGCCGCATCAATGCCCGGTGTATGTGGAAAGTTCCTAGTAATCCCCTTATGTCCTGTTGCAGAAAGTGCATCCTTATAATTTAATGAAGAATAACACACCTTAATTAGAACATCATTTTGGGGTAACTCATCTATTTCTTTAGTAACAATCTCTCTATTAAACTTTCCATCGTCGCTTTCAAACACCTTCATAGCTTTAAATCTATTATCAGCCATAACTACCTCCAAATCAGTGTATTTATTTTAGCTATTAACAAATTATTATAAATCCCCATTATTCTATTATTTTTTAGTCTAAGAGTGTTGAACCTTGCCTTGAATAAGATAATGAGATGGATTCAGCAAATAAGTTTGCTCGATTTTAATATTTCCTTCATTAAACAAATATACTAAATCATTTTGATCTATTTGCTTTTTTTTAAGGGCTTTATCATCTTCAGGCAGTGTAACCCAATCAATAATAGTTATTATTCCACTATGCTTTATAACTCTTTTTATTTCAGCTAATAATAATGATAAATCCTCAACCTCGTTCAGAACAAACGCTACAAGAACATAATCTAAAAGTTTATCTTTCAAAGGCAGGCTATCACCATTTATTAAAATAGGTACAATATTTGGTTTTTCAATTTTCATCCTAAGACGAGTAAGCATTTTTCTTTCAATATCAAAAGCATAAACTTTACCTTCATTTCCAAGGATATTTGCAGCAGGAATAGTAAAGAATCCGGTTCCACAGCCCATATCTGCAATAGTCATATTTGGCTTAAGACCAGTTTTTTTAAGTATTTCCTTTGCAGGAAGTATTATCTTTCGCTGTTCGCTATCGAGTTCTTCTATATATTCTGTACCAAAGTTATTCATTTAGCCGTTCCAAAAACTCTAACTACGATATACCGTATTAGGATCAAATATTTTAGGTTCAACAACTTCAAAAGAATCACCTTTTAGCTCTCTATAAAAACAGCTTAAATGACCTGTATGACATGAGGCATCCCCTATCTGCTCAACCTGAATAACTAAGGTATCATCATCACAATCAAAAAGAATACGCTTAACTTTTTGGATATTACCAGACTGTTCACCTTTTTTCCATAAGGCATTCCTACTCCTACTAAAAAAATGAACAATATTCTCTTTAACAGTTTTTTCAAAAGCTTCACTATTCATATATGCCAACATCAAAACCTTTAAGCTTTTAAAATCTTGTATTATCACCGGAATTAACTTATACTTAGCAAAGTTAGGACTTTTATTCATAACGTTCTCTACTTTTTTGTCTAAAAATTAATTTTAATACATAAAACCTATCTATTAGTTTTTTAATTTCTTTTTGCTTTTTACTATTTAGCTTTGGAAATAATAAATATATATGTTCAGCACACTTCCCTTTTATATATGAGTCTTTATTGAATAGCCCTGCAATAAAATAGTCAATCTTTTTGGCTCCAAAAGATATTAATGGAATCTCATTACTTGGTTCATTAGCAATACGCTCAGTTAAAAGAATAAAAAAATAACGCTTTATATTAGACATATCACTTGGCTTTAGAACATTTCTTTTAATTAATAAAGTTAATCTCTTTCTCTCAAGGTATTTTTGTATTAATGCTACCTCAAACTGTGGATTAGCTTCACTAACATTTAGTTCTGGATCAACAAAAACATAATATCCAGTTTCTACTGTTTCTTCTTTGAATATTTTAAACAATTTTTCTTCTATATAATAATCAAATTCTATCTCTTTAAGAAAATAAGAAATACTAAGGCGAACCCTAGGATCTTTATTTTTAATACCTCCAATCAAAGCCTTAATAATATTATCATTCCTTTTAGTATTATTTAACCTGTTAGCAGTATCGAATTTATCATCTATACTTAAGATCTCAACAGGGTGAACTTTAAGTGCCTGAGCGTAAATATTTACTCCTCTTAAAAACAGGCGATATTTTATATAAGTTATCTTTTTTAAGAAATTGCCATCCCCTTGTTTTATTCTTGCAATCCCCTTATCAATTTTGGATAAAGGCATAATAGTATTATTTATTAAGTCTTTTTTTCTAAGATTAAGTATTTTTTCTACTTCTTTTACTTCTTTTTCTCGTATTTCTATTAAGCCATCATTTGCTTTTTCTGTATCAGTTTGAGAATAACTAAGCTCTATAGCTGTTATAAAAAAACAAATAGATAATATAAATGTAATTAACCTATGCATAATTTATCTCTTAATTATTTAGTTTTTTCTTATTTCCTATGGGAATTATAAAAATCGGCAAGTTATTCTCATCTAATGACAAAAACCTTCTCATTTTCTCTCTAGCAGCATTAAAACGTATTTCTATTAGTTGATAAGCTAGATTAAAGTCAGTTGCCAGGAGCCTTATATTTTCAATAGCTCCACCTGCCTGGATTATCGATGAATAATATAAGCCATTTGAATATTTAAAAAGCCTTTGATAATACCTAATAGTCCTTTTTGAGGGTACTACAAGATTTTTTACTTCTGGCACCTTATTTTTTATTGTAATAATAATTGCACCAGGAGCCTTATATTTAGTTACCATACGCCCTAGCCTATATCTAAAATCACCATGTTTTTTAGTTAGCAGTTTATTAGCTATAGGATCATATTTATAAAGTTTCTTATCAGTTATGTAATAAAGGTCTATTAACGAGTTTAGCAGGGTGCTATGAGTAAACAAAAATGTTTTTTTATTTCCTATAGTTTTTTTAATAATACCATTACCAACCCATAATAGTTTTTTAATATTCTCAAGCTTAACAGGAGCTAAATTATTGAATGCCTTTGTTGGAGAATGATTTTTAGCATTTTTTATTAATTTAGTTACATAGTTAATAAAAAGACTATTTTTCTTTTTATCTTTTTTGGATGCCAATGAAATAGCCAAAAACAGCTTTTCGTTTTTATCTAATTTAAAATAACTTTTTAGTCTTTCTGAAGAACCTTGAAAACTAATTGGATAATAAGAAAAATTATAAGCAGTTGATAACAGCATAATGTTTTGAGCTGCCATTCCCAACTCAAGAAGAGACGACTCTTTAATCCTGTCATCAGAGTATATATCAACTATGGTATTCTTAATTTTATTTAATAATTTTTGCTTATATATTCCTTCATAATTAGAGAGTCCTTTTAACATTTTCTCTTTATCAGGCCTTATAGAGATAAAAATATGGGCTGGAGTATCATATCTAATCCACTTTGGCACCTTTAAAAAAGAAAGATAATCTCCCTTTTTGACAAGTTCTATATTACTTTTATTATAGTTATAACGATAAATACCATTTTTATCCACATAATATACTTTTAGCATATTAGCAAAATTAATTGGATGTGTAAAATGTTTTATTAATTTATGTTTTTTCGTTTTTTGAGTTTTTACAAGTCCATTCCCGCTCCACATCAAATGTAGTGCATCACTTTTATTAATTTTAACAGATAAATCAAATTCCCTTACAATGGTATTCGCTTTTTGTTTTATCAATGTAATAAAGGGCGATTCCTTCAAGGATTCTGATTTTTTTACGTCCTTAGAGCATGATACCAATATTAAAAAAAACAGTATAAAAAATATACTAAACCTTTTAATCATATATTTTATCCCACTATTTGTATGTTAAAGCATACTAAACACTTGTATTTAAAGCTTATGATAAACTTTTCCTTGACAATTAAACTAATATATACTTAATAGAAAACTCTTTATTCTGCGTATAGAAGACTTAAAAGTTGTTAAAACGGTTTTTATTATATTATTTTTTTTATAAATATACTCTATATATTTATAAAAACCTATGACTTTTTATAAAAAAGTTTAAAATATTTATCTATTTAACATTTTCTCAAGATTTTTCTATTATCGACAATATAAAAAAAACACACTATAATAATTTTAATTTTATCCGAAGGTTAAGTTAAGTCTATATTAAAAAAATCTATGATATTAAAAATGAAACCATTTTTTATTAATCCATTTGTAACTGCGGCCATAAACATTATAAAAAAAACAACGGGAGTAAAAGTAGTTAAGAAAAATATTTATGCACGTAAAGGTAAGGTTAGTTTAGGGGGTGTAGGGATTATCCTTGATATTAACGGTGAACTATCCGGCAAAGTAGTATACGAGTTCTCAAGAAGTATGACTATGCAGCTATCATTGAAAATGATTAAAAAAAGTAAAATTTATCTTGAACAAAAAGAGAATTTCTTAAAACTATTAAAGTCCGGCATTGCAGAACTTGGAAATCTTATTTCCGCTAGAGCCATTACCTATTTAATGAAAAATGGATGTAATTGTAGTATAACTCCTCCAAAATTCTATATTGGAAAAGACGTTCCACTAATTCCTTTTTTTGATACTACTTTTGTTATTGAGCTGGAAACAGATCACGGCTACTTTGTCATTAACCTTGCCTTAGAGCATAACCATGCTATAGCATCATAATTTAAATTCTATTATAGACTAGTAAATTACTGACTGGTATAAGCCTTCTGATTACAATAGTAAAACGTATTACTATTAAAATTACTAATAAAAAGTTTTTTATTTTTAACTAAATCAGTTAACATATCCTTAAGAACATCCTTTGTTATAGAAGAATTAAGGTAAAATATGTTATAAATATCCTCAAGAGTACAAGGACGTATCCTTAACATGGGTATTAACTTATCCAAAAGATTATCTGTAGTGGTAAAGATATTTGTATTTTTAGTACATATATCTTTAGATGTAATACCTAAAATAGAGTCAAACTCAAACTGTAGCTCTTCAAGAGTAGAACTATCAATTGCTAAGTAACCATCAAATGCAGGAGGCCTATATATTGTATTTATATAAACTCTATTAGGGTTAATCTCCATAATCTTACTTTTTAATAAGTCTATCTCATTTTTACTATCATTTATCCCCTTAACAAAAAGGATTTCTATCCAGAGTTCCTTATTAAACTCCAGTCTAAGAGCTTTTATACCATCAAACATTTTTTTGCTATCCAAAAGACCATAAGGACGATTAATAATCCTAAATACCTTATCAGAAACAGCATCAATGGATGATATTATTAAATCAGCTTCCAATAAGTCCCTTCTTACACTTTTTAAATGTAATAATGATCCATTAGTCAACACACAAACGTTATACAAATAATACCTTTTTATATGCCTTATTACTTTTCTAATCTCACTACTTAATGTAGGCTCTCCTTTTCCAGAAAAGGTTATATAGTCAAGGTTTATATTATTATTCTTTATAAAGCTATCTATTTCGTTATTAATTAGTTTTGCTTTTACAAAGGCCCTTCTCTTTATGGTAAGTAGTTGGGTTTTTTTAGCCTCACAATATACACAATTATGACTGCACACCTTTTCATCAAATAAGTCTATACCCAGTGAACTACCTAATCTACGAGAGTTTACTGGACCAAATATATATCTATACAAATAATTATCCCTAAGTTAAGGCTATTTTATGACTTTGCAGTATAATAACCCTGATAACGTCGAGTTAAAATATATAAAACTAATAATAAAATATAAATATTCTCCGAAAAAATAACAATGTACTATAAAGACTACAAAAAAAAAGTATATAAGAATAAAGTCAGTTGCAAAAAAAAGAAAAAGTATTACAACAAAAAACTATACTTTATTCTGCTTATAGTGGCTGGCATCTATATATTATTTAACTCTACAACTCCTAATACTATCCCTAATAAACATAAAAAACCTATTAAAACAAAAATAACTAAAAAATGGAAGTATATTGTTATCCACCATAGTGCAACTAAAGAGGGTAATGCTAAAGCATTTAATCGTTTTCATAAACATAAATATAATAATAAACTGCTATACCACTTTGTGATAGGGAATGGTAAGGGTTCACCTGATGGTAAACCAGAAATAGGTTATCGCTGGAAAACACAAAAAGCAGGTGGACATGTTGTTGCTAAAGTAGATAAGTACAACCAATACGGAATTGGAATATGCCTTGTGGGTAACTTTAATAATAATCCCCCTACTAAAAAGCAAATAGAAATGCTAATAAAACTAACAAAGTTCCTAATGAATAGATTTGATATTATGCCTGAAAATGTTATCTTACATAAAGACGCTAATGAAACTGATTGTCCTGGAAAACAATTTCCTTATAAAAAGTTTAAATCCGAAATTAATAACTTCTTTAAAGATAAAGTATACTCAGCAACTAAGTTAAACTTACATAATCACATAGAATAATAAAACTATAACCTGCTAATAGAACTAAGAATATCCTTAGCACCCCTGTCTAACAGCTTATTCGCTAATATTAAACCCATATCCTCGGCCTCATAAGGTTTTGCCTTAATACTATCAATTATCATATCTTTGCCATCTAGCGAAGATACCATACCCTCTAATATTATATTATCACCCTCATAATAAGCATATCCGCCTATAGGCACCTGACATCCACCTTCTAAACGCCTCATAAAAGCCCTTTCACTAATCAAACACCTGTGAGTCTGTTTATGATTAAAAGATAATAAAATATCATTAATCCAATGGTCATCACAACGACTCTCTATACCCAAAGCCCCCTGTCCAACAGCAGGTATAAAAATATTAGTAGGTATAATCTCAGTAATCAAATTATTAAGTCCTATCCTGTTAATGCCAGCATAGGCAAGTATTATACCATCGAGATCGTTAGTTTTGAGCTTTTTAAGCCTGGTATTTAAATTACCCCGTATATCCACAATATTTAGGTTAGAAAAATGGTATAGCAATTGAACTCGCCTTCTTAAACTACTAGTAGCTATTTTAGCGTTAGGAGGTAAATCTTTTAATGAACTATACTTATTAGAAATAAAAACATCATTAGCAGGCTCTCTTTCGCCAATAGCAGTAATATGTAAGCCCTCAGGCAAAGCAGTAGGCACATCCTTCATACTATGTACAGCTATATCAGCCTTTTTATCCAACAAAGCCTCTTCAATTTCTTTAACAAAAAGTCCTTTTTCACCAACCTTTGAAAGTGGTGAATCTAATATCTTATCCCCTGTGGTCTTTATAATAGTAAGTTCCACAACAATATCAGGGTGTCTATCTATAATCCAACTTTTAACAAAATTACTCTGGATAAGAGCAAGCTCAGAACCCCTTGTAGCAATAATAATCTTCTTTTTTTTCATATTTGTTTTATATAACTGTATTGGTATGTATTAAGTTATAAAAAATCCTTAGTTCTATTTAGCTCCTTATGCTTTTTAAGGGTATACTTAGCCTTTAGGTCTTCTAATAAGGAATAAACAACAGGCACAACAATTAAAGTCTGGAATGTAGCAATTAATAATCCCCCAATAATTGACCAGCCTAAAGGAGTCCAGAAATCCCTTGCACCGCCTAAAGCCAAAGCTAACGGTAATAAACCGCCAATAGTACTAAATGTAGTTAATAATATAGGTCTAAGTCTAGTCTCACTCGCCTCTATTACAGCTTCTCTAACATCTTTACCCTTATCTCTAAGAAGATTAATATATGTAACTAAGACAATAGCTCCATTTACAACAATCCCTGTTAGAGCAACAGCTCCAAACATAGCCATAACCCCTAAATTACTACCGCTCACAACTAATCCCAAAGCTATACCAAATACCGAAAGTATAACTGAGACCATAATAGAAATAGGCTGTAAAAAAGACCTTAACTGCATAACCACAATAAAATAAATTAACATAACTCCCACAACAAATGCCATTTTAAGCCCCTCAAATGACTCATCCCTATCTTCATTCTCTCCGCGGAACCTAATAGAGTATCCAGGAGGAAGACTAAGGTCACTAATGGAAGTCATAAACTCTTTAGCAACGTCAGAGGTAGTATAACGACTTCTGTCAACCTCACCGCCAATAGTAATAGCCCGTTTTAAATCTTCTCTTCGTATAACAGAAAGCCCCTCATTTAGTTTAATATCCACCAACTCAGAAATAGGAATAGACTTTCTAAGCCTATTACTATAAATAGTTAGCTTTTTTAAATCCCCAATATTCTTTTTATAGTCATCACTAAGCTTTAATCTAATTTCGTATTCGTCCTGACCAAACTGATATTTAGCAACATCAAATCCGTTATACAATACAAAAATAAGATTCTGTATTTCCTGAACACTAATACCATATCTCTCAGCCTTTACCCTATTAATAGGCATCTGAATTTCAGGCCTTCCAACACCATAGTTATCAATAATCTCAATAGTTCCAGGCACATTCTTAGCAATAGACTGAACCCTTTTGGATAATCTCTTTAAAACCCTAACATCATCACCAAAAATAACAGCATTAATAGGATCACCAGTAGGAGGACCACCCTTAGGCTTAGTAACTCTAAACTTTGCTCCTACAGAATTAGTTAATATAGTATGCCTTAGATTAGAAATAAACTCATTAACCCCAATACCCCTTTCACTAACGTCAACCATATCAATGGTTATCTTTGCAATATGAGGTCCAGCACTACTACTGACATTACCCATTGTAGAGGCACCAATAGAACCAATACTTGAAGAATACATCTCTACTGGTCCATTTTGATTATCCTTAGTTCTTAAGTGCTTATTAACAAAAGCCTCAATCTGCTTTGCAATACGATCAGTAGACTTAACAGTACTCCCTCTTGGTAATTCAATATCAATATAAACTTTTCCGAAATCCATCTCTGGAAAGAACTCTCCAGGTATAGACCTTAAAATAGTAATGCCGGATATAAAAGCAACACCAGCAATAATAAGAACCTTAAAGCGATTATTAATAGACCATAAAAAAATCTTTTTATAACCAGCAAATATAACCTTAAAAGGGTGTATATTCTCAACTTTATTCTTCCATCTAGTCTTTTTTAGAAGCTTAACAAAAATAGAATCTTTACGCTGATCACCAACCCTTATAAACTTACTACATAAAACAGGTATAACAATATGATCAAATACCAAAGAGCCAAAAATAGCAATAATAACAGTTTTTGGTATAACGCCCATAAACCTACCAACAATACCTGTCATAAACAGCATAGGAGCAAATGCGGCCATAGTAGTAAGTCCAGAGGATATAACAGCTGATCCAACTTCTTCAATAGCAATCTTAGACGAAGAAATAGGATTTTCTCCTAGCTCAAGATGCCTATAGCTATTTTCTAATACCACAATAGCACCATCAACAACAATTCCAACTATCAAAATAAGTCCAAATTGAGATATATTATTAATAGTCTCATCAAAAATCAAAAAACCAACCATAGTAAATACTATAGCAAAAGGAATACCCATGCTAGCAATAAGAGCATTTCTAATACCCATAGTAAGAGCTAATAAAATAAATACTATTATAATACCCTGAACAGCGTTAGTGGTAAGCTCGTTAACCCTTATCTTAACCTCATCAGCCTGATCACCTACAACAGCTATGCCAACGCCCTTTGGTAATAATTTAGATTTTTTAACCTGATCAATCATTTTATAAATCTTGTCAGATATGTCAATTAAGTTACTACCACTTTGTTTGTTAATAGCCAATGATATTGAAGGATAACCATTAAATCTTGCAAAGCTATCCACTTCTGCTGTACCAGCCTTAATAGTACCCAAATCCTTTAGGTATAAAGGTTTTCCATTTCTATAAGCTAGTACAACCTTATTAACATCGCCGGCATCAATAAACTTTGCAAGAACCCTAATATAATAATCTCTTTTATCAATAGAAACCTTTCCTCC
Source organism: Spirochaetota bacterium (assembly GCA_965208615.1). Classification (GTDB taxonomy): domain Bacteria; phylum Spirochaetota; class UBA6919; order UBA6919; family CBDBPB01; genus CBDBPB01. Next base: position 122,339 of record CBDBPB010000007.1, on the reverse strand, counting down.
AGGAGTATTAAGGTTACCCTTATTAAAGAAGTTTATAACGTCTCTCAATACAACTTTGTTAGCCCATAGAGAAATTGGATCAACAGATATAGATATTTCTCTATCCAATCCACCAAAAATATTTACCGTAGATACATCTGATACAGTTTCAAACTTTTCTTTAACTATTTTAGCTATATCTTTTAATTTAACATAGTCCATTTCTTTGGCATAAAGCAAAATATTCATAACGGGTATGTTAGTAAAACCTAATGACTTAACAATAGGAGCCTCAATATCGTCAGGTAAGTCGTGTTCCATCTGATTCACAGCATCCCTAACCTCTCTTTTCTTTTCATCAGAGTCAGAGCCGCTAGTAAACTCAATTATAGTAGTTCCAACGCCAACTGTAGCTATAGACTGTATTTTCTTTATATCGTCGAGATTTTTAACTTCAGTCTCTATCTTTTTGTTGACCTGAAACTCTATTTCCGTTGGAGATGCACCGTGATAAATAACAGTAACAAATATTATAGGCGGTTCAACCTCTGGAAATAGTTCCAAAGGCAGTAATCTAAGAGAGATTATACCCACTACCACTATAGTAATAATGAAAAGCATAGAATTAAGAGGGTTATCAATAGCCTTAATAGATATTTTCATGCCTTTTCCTATTAGTACGCATTTATGTATATTTATTTGAAGTTTTTTATATCATACAAACTTTTTCGTAAGATAAGCAAAAGTACAGAAGATAAAAAATAATATTTAATTTATATATTATACTCTGGCTAACAGGCATATAAAGCTTTACTATTAGTTATAATAGACAGTTTAGTTTAGTCATATTTTATTAATTCTAGTTTTCTAAACCCTCAACTCGAACCTTCTCATTATCAGTAACTTGATAATTACCGTCTACAACAATAAGATCACCGGCCTTTAAACCAGAAATAACCTCTATTTTTTTATCATAGTAATTTCCGGTAACAATAGTTCTATAATTAACTTTTTTTGTTTTTTTATCATAAACATATACATAACGAATATTATCTTCTATCATCATGGAATTTAAAGGTATTAAAATCTTCATAGCCTTACTAATAACTGCTTCTGCTCTTGCAAACATACCAGGCTTTAACCTATAAGATTTATTATTAACTATTACCTCAGCTCTTAGTGTAAGGGTATTAGGGTCTAGTGCAGGAAAAATATTACTAAATCTTCCAGTAAATCTTTCATTGGGATAGGTTTTAACATAAAAATGAACTAATTGTCCTACTTCAACTTTACTAATATCTGCCTCAGAGACATCCACTACAAGCTTTAGTTTTTTCATTTTAACAATTTTACATAGTATAGTTTTAGGAGTTGCCAATGCACCATCTTTAACATAAACATTAGTAACTGTTCCACTAATTTTAGATTTAACAATAAAGTTTTTAAACTGATAGCCAGTAAAACTACCCTGATCTATCTCCATAAGGGGGGAACCGTATTTAACTTTATTTCCTTCGGATATTCTTATATTTTTTACAATTCCGGTAACCTTGCCGTCGGGAAAGATATTAATTTCTTTTATACCTTCGAGCTGACCCACCAAAATAAGTTTATCATATGATTCCTCTAGTTTTATACTTTCTACTTTAACACGAGTATTAGGTCTAACATAAACTTTTTTTTTAGTTTTCTCGCATCCTATAGTAAAAAGGATTATTAAAAGTACAGTAGTTAAAAGCTTCATTTTATTTATCACTCTTTGCTAGTATTTATATTTGCCTATTGAATTAGCAAAGTTTAAATATGCAACATTATAGGCATATAATTCTCTATAATATCCAATTTTGGCTTGACGTGCCTGCAAGTCAACATCTCTATAATTAAGATAGTCCATTCCGCCAGTATAAAAGAGTCTTCTTGCTATTTTAAAATTTTCTTTTGCCATTTTCATAACGGACTTTCTTTTTTCTATATTTTTTTCAGCTTCTTTTAGTGTAAGATAGTTTTGTGTAATTTCTTGTTTAACCCTATCCTTTAGGCTTTTTATATTATATCTAAGAGCTTTTATATCATACCCAAGGCTAGTCCTCATATTATAACCCACCGAACCTGGTATAGCATCAGAAATAGTAATTTGCATCTGTACACCTACCATCCAGTTAAATATACCTTTATAGGGGCCAATAGTAATTCCTCCCAGTGGGGATAGTTCTCTATCTTGTGCATAGTCATAACTTATTTTGCCAAAAATACTAATAGTTGGTTTCCAGCCTGCTCCGGTTATTTCTTTTTTTAACTCTAGCATTCTTTTTTGTATATATAACTCTCTTATATCGATTCTATTAGAAAGCCCCATATTTTTTGCTCTGAACAAAGAAATATTAGATATGTCAAAATCAGTTATTTTAGTAAGCAAATCTCCTACTATGTTATGGTTAACATCTTCCAACTTACTAATAAGCTTTACTCCGATTAGAGTATATAAATTATTAATAGAATTAATATATTTTTTTCTAGCTCCTTGAACTTGGACTTTATCATTTTCGTATTGCACTAGTACTCTTAAGTATTCGAACTTTGGAGTATTACCCCTTAAGAAGTTCTTTTTTTGATATTCGACATTTTCTTTTAATATTTTATGTCCTTCATATACGACTTTAAGATTTTCTTGGCTTAGTAATACTGTAAAAAAAAGCAATTGTTACATTTCTAACAAGGTCATTTTTCACTTGTTTTGCTTTTAGAATAGCAATTCTATGGTCTTTTCTTGCCATTACGAGTTGAGCTTCCATTTGGCCAAAATTATATAGAACTTTATTAATGCTAAGAGAGTTGGACAGGCTCCCTGGGGGTACAGGAAATGCTAAAGCAGGGCTTGATTCAGTATAGGCATATTTAGTAGTGAAGGTTATATCTGGGATTAGGAGGGCAGACATAGAAGTGAGGATTTTTTTAGCTTTTACGCTATAGTAAGCACTTTTATAATTTGGACTTTGAACTAGGGCCATGGATATACATTTATCAAGGCTTAACTTATCTTTAGTTTTCGAGTTAGTATAATTTTCAGCAAAACTTGAAGATGAAAATATTATAACATATATAAGCAAAAAGACATACAAAGGTATAGGGATTAGTTTCAATGTTTTAATTATCCCGCAAGTTTTATTTTAATCTTAGATAATACTTTAAATGCCATTTACGATTAGAAAGATTTTATACTAAAAAAGCTTTTTAACAATCTAATAGGCATATTCATTGTAATATGTTAATAATCAAACATAATAATTAATAACTAAATATAATAACAAAGTCAATTTTGTTATTATATTTTTTAATATTGAGGTAGAAGGGATATTTAATGTATAAATACTTTTTATCAGATACAATTATAATAAAATGATATTTCATGATAATTGAATTATTAAAAAGGGCTATTATTTTATAACAAGTTTTACACAAAAAAAGACATATAACGTAAAGGTAGATATATTTTAGATTTCTTTGTAGAACAGAAAAGTTAAAATATTTATGAAAAAGTTATTTTCTTGTATCAAACAGCTTATCCCACTATGCTCTTTAAGTACTGTTTAAATGCCTTAGCAATGAACACAAAATATCACTTTTTATGCAAGTAGTCATCACTACGAGAGCTGTTAAGAATCCCTTACTGAGACTAAGAATTATAGACATTTATTAAGTGTTAAAGGATTTGCAGTTCCACAAAGACGTAGAGCGAATTATTCAAATATCTTATATTGACTTTATATGTAAAACTTCAAAAAGTATGCCTAATCCTCTATGAATAAATAACCACTATATCACTAAAATAATAAATATATTACTTATAAATTAAAATACACTTCTCAGACTCGCCTAAAATAGATTATTGTAAATAATAAAATGAAAAATTAAACTATAAACAAGAATACTTAATAAAATAACAATAAATAGTAAATAAAAATAACCACTATATCACTTTTTATTATATTTACCCTTGCCCGCCTTCTGGGTGTTAGAACGTTTAATCCATCTATAAAATAATAAATATATTACTTAAAGGAGATTTATATGAGAGAAAAAAAAATAACAGTTGTCGGTTCAGGACATGTAGGAGCTACAACTGCATTATACCTTGCACAAAAAGAATTGGCCGAAATCGTACTAGTCGACATAATTGAAGGATTTCCACAAGGCTTAAGCCTGGATATATTACAAGCTTCACCTATACAACATTTTGACTGCCACTTTAGAGGATCTACTGACCCCTCTCTCATGGAGAACTCCGACATTGTAATAGTTACCGCTGGACTAGCACGAAAACCAGGTATGGATAGACTAGACCTACTTAAAAAAAATGCAACCATCTTAACCGAGATTACCAATAATATTGTGAAATATGCTCCTAACTCCACTATCGTAGTAGTCTCAAACCCCGTAGATATAATGAGTTACCTCGTTTATAAAGTTAGCAAGTTTACAAAAAATAGAGTAATAGGCATGGCTGGAGTATTAGACTCAGCAAGACTCGCCGCATTTATTGCTCTAGAGTTAGATGTATCAATAAAAGATATATCCCCTATGGTTTTAGGCGGACACGGAGATAATATGGTACCCCTGCCAAAATATACCACAGTTAGCGGTATACCTATTACCGAACTTATGACTAAAAACAAAATTGAAAAAATTGTTAATCGTACTCAAAAAGGTGGAGCAGAAATAGTAGACCTGCTTAAAACTGGTAGTGCATATTATGCTCCAGGTGCATCTGTAGTGGCTATGGTAGAATCCATTCTAAAAGGACAAAAACGTATATTACCAAGCTCATGCTACTTAGAAGGCGAATATGGAATTAATGACGTATATATCGGCGTTCCCGCTAAACTTGGTACTAAGCGGTATAGAAGATATAATAGAGCTAAGCCTTTCTGATAGCGAAACAGAAGCTATGAAAAATAATGCTAGTACTTATAAAAAAACTATTGATGAGTTAAGAAGTGTAGAAAAGTTTTCATTTTTATAAAAATCTACTTTTCATTATCGATATCCTTGTTGCTATATAATTATCAAAAAGTATCTGAAAAAAATGATATGATATAATTGCTAAGGCACCCTTTTCTCCATTTGGAATAGCATCAGCCAATATAGCTATCCCAACGGCTAAGGTTTTCTGAGAAGCAGAAAATAAAAGAGATATACTATCCTCCTTGGAAAGCTTAATAATTTTAGCAGTAAGATATGATAATATCAACAATATAAAATGAAGAAGTATTACTGTAAATATTAAAATAATAAACTCATAAGCAAAATAGTATATTCTCATAAAATGGGATTGGTTTATAGAAATACTAATAAATACAAAAATTAAAACAAAAGTCTGAGCTGCCTTTGGATATAACCACTTATAACGTAAAATAACCTTTTTAAAAAAACGCTTGATTATCTGTGCTATAGCTACAGGCAGTATCACTACCAAAACTAACCTTATAAAAAGTTCCATATAGGATAGTTGAATATATACATCTAAAAAGATGTTAAGAAAAAACGGAATAAATAAAATCGATAATATATTAGAACTAATTGTACAAAACGCAGATAGTAAACTGTTGCCTCCTGCCTCTTGACAAATTACTATATGACTTATAAGTGTTGTAGGAAGAACACTTAGAACAATAAGTCCTACAAATATATCACTATTACTATGAAGAAAAAGCTTTCCAAAAAAATAAAATATTATGGGAGATAGTAAACAATTAATTAAACTACTTAAAGCTATAGATAGTATAATATTCTTTTTAAAACTAAAGTATTTTAAATCAAGGTTTAGACCAGTAAAGTACATTGCTAAAAAAGTAATATAACTAGAATTAGGAAAAAGAAACTCTCCAGCTTTATAAAAATATAATCCCATAGGAATAGCTATAATCATTCCCAAGGTAAACCAATGCCTCTTAATCAAAAAAGAATATCTCCTTAATGTTTTACAATACCATAAATTATATAAAATACAGTTACTTTAACAAACTAATATTTCTATAATAAACCGGACTAGTATTCCCAACATTGTCTACAAGCTTAAAGTATATCCTAAAAACCTTTTTATTAAGTAATGGTATATAGCCCTTATAGAGGTAGTAAACATGGTCATCTTTGTATGCATAAAGGATTTCCTTTACCCCAGATCCTTTATCTTTGGCAGTAATTCTTATTTCTCTATTCTTTGAAATCTTAATATTTCTACTTTTTTTATGAGTACCATTTACTAAAATACTATATGCCGGAAAAGTTTTATCAACAATAAGGTTGACTTTTTGTATAGCCGTTTTCTTAGCATTTTTAATAAAATAGTAATGTAGTATATATTCCTTTTCTTGGTTAATCTTTATAAGATCTTTTTTTCTGTATTTTTTAAACTTTTGGCTATCTATTGCATAGTATAAAGATCCTTTTCCACTTTTAAAAAGAAAGTCTATATTAGGATAAGCTGAAACATATATTTTATTATTTTTCTTATAGCTATATTTATTAGCACTATATCTTATAACAATCCTACGTATACTACTATATTTAGTCTTAGACTTATCCCTGTTTATACCGTAAACACGAACATAATAAATACCAACATCAAGTTCTAATTGCGTCCTAAGGCCTTTTATAGTAAGCCTTTTATTAATTACTTTAAAGTCTTTGGTTTTGGATAGCTCAACAACATATTTTATACTATTAGGATTTTTATTCCATTTAATAGTAAATTCTTTACCATATATATAACTACTAGAAAGCAAAAAACTTATAAAGCAAAATATATATAATTTATTATAAGAAAATCTAATCATAAAATATTTAACTCTAACTAAAACAGTAAAATAGTATTAAAATTAAATAAAAAAATAAGTAAAAAATCAAGTCTTTTTAATTTATTTTAGCTTTCATTTTACATTAGCCTGGCTAAAACCTTTATTGTATTAGCCTCTTTTACCTTAAGACATAACAAAATAGATAGTCTTAACTATATATTCTTACTTGTAAATAAAAGTTGATTTTTTTATAAGCTGTGTTAAATTTAGAGTTATAACAAGATTAGTTAAATCAATATATAAAAAAAAAAAAAACTATGGATAACTTTAATTTATGAAGCTATATAGTATTTTAATATTAGCTATTACTATTATATTAATTTTTTTAAAGCCTTCTTATGGCTATAAGTTTGCATTAACTACTAGATTAGCTCATAAGGCTAGTAAATTAGCCTCTAGGACTAAAAGTAAGCATATAATAACTAGTAGTAATAAACAACTCAATATGATTTCTTTAATTAACAATAGATTACCTCATAATTATAAATTCAGGAGTATGCTGTCAGAAACTCTAACCATAACAAATAAAATAATCGTAATAGACATATATAAATCTTCTAAGCTAAAATTAGAACTTAGACTAATTAACCCTAGTAAGCCTACACTTAAAATGTTATACCGCTTTTAATAATATTTAATATAAAAAAATGCGCCATTAAGTAATTTAAAATAATGTCGAATACAATATAGTACTATAATATTAATTTAAAAATGACTATATCTCAGTTATCCCAAAGCTAGTTAAGGCAGTTTATAAAGTTGGTATATAATGATGAAAAAATCACTAATACCTATACTAAACGAATTTGAAAAACTAAAAGTTTATATTAGTGATTTCTCTAGCTATAGAAGGCTAAATCAACTAACTGATTCCATTATTAAAATAAACGCCTCTTATGTAGTAAAACACTTCCTAAAATACATAAGGGATAAACGTTATCTCAAAACTACAGTTGATATACGTATAACCCATATGCTATTAATACTAGAACATTATAATGATCCTATTTGTGTCCCTGAGCTAATTACGCTAGCCGAAGACGAAAAAGTTTCTGCCTATATGGAAGATATTTGTAATACCATTGGAAAGTTTAAGACTGATTTATCAAAAACTTTTTTACGTAAAAACCTTAAAAACAAAAGAATAGCATATCGTTGTGCAATATCATTAGCGTATTTCCCAGACTCATCCGGTGAACTTATTCTTCTTGACAACTTTAAAGAAAGCTTAAAGCAAAATAACTTTTTTCCAGAAATATTTAAGGCATTAGTTTATCTTGGCAACAAAACTGTTTGGTTATTGTTAACAAACTATCTTACAATGCCCATAAGTGAACTGGAAAGATATAAAATATGTTTATCTATTTTAAGAATAAATAATACAAGAGTTATTCCTTTGCTTATAAACCTTTATAAGCATTATAAAGATAATCCTCAAATAAATTATCACGAGGTAAAAGCCATTACACTAGAATATGAAGACCTTATTCTAACTAAGGCTCATAGAGAATCTACTCCATTTTCTAAGAAAATTAAAAGTCGGATAAAGAATAAGCTAAAAGAATATCATTCCGATTTTCGTGTAAAACTACTTCTACAAAAAGACTTAAAACTTGTAAGATATGTTTAAAGCATTAACTATCTCTATAATCATAAGCCCTTTAGACTGGAAAACTATAATTTAAAGCTAATATAATAATATTATTTTTTTTATTGACTAACCTTATATTATTTTCTATATTGTTTAGTTATTGATTTTTCTATGTTGTACTATATTATTGGATTTTAATTTTGGATGCTCTTTCTATAGGTATTCAGTTTGTTATAATTATTTTTTTATTTTTAGGTATTGGATATTGGTTGGATTCTAAGATTAACACATTTCCTATATTTTTAATTGTATTTGTATTTATAGGTTTTGGTATAGCTTTATATACCATTGTTAAGGCTACAGAACAAAAAAATGATAAAAAAAATTGATATATATTATATAATATTAAGTTTAATTACAACAATTATTATTTATATGCTTTTTAGTTTGATATATTTTTCTGAGATTAAGATTTATATACCCTTTTTAGTAACTGGACTACTTAGTTTACTCGTATTTAAGATTAGCTACTTTATTACAAATGCTGTTATTAATAAAAATTCTTTTTTTTTGTATTTTACGGAGGAATAGGGGTTCGTCTTTTTATAATTTTAATTTTAACCTTAGTTATTTATTTGATAGACAAAGACCGTATAATAAGTTATTTACTATCATATATAGGTTTTTTTATTGCTTTACAGATGATCGAAGTTATTATGATTTACAAAAAGCTAGTTAATAAAAAATAGGTTTACTATGGATTATTTAACACAATTTTTTTATTAGTGCAAAAGAGGGGAGTAATTCTATTATGGATACTCTTCTCCACCATATCGGTGATTCAGAAGCATTTATTGCTTTGCCAAGCCTTTTTGGAATTGACATATCTATCACAAAACATGTTCTTATAATGTGGGGTGTTGCATTAATTTTTGCATTGGTTACTATTTTGGCGGCAAGGTCTATAAAGAAGGATAAGAGCGCTTCTGGTAATAGACTATCTATTTTAGTTCAGGTACTTTTAGATTTTCTCAATAATGATATTGTTAAACCAACATTCCATAATCATACTGAGGCAAAGAAATACTTACCGTTTTTTGCTACGTTATTCTTTTTTATTATGCTGTGTAATCTATTTGGTCTTATACCAGGTAGTGCTACTGTAACTGGTAATCTTGCGGTTACAATGACATTAGCTACTATAACGTTTATCGCTACTCAAATATACGGTATGACAAAGAAAGGCATTTTTAGATATTGGATAAAGATTGTACCTGAGGGTGTTCCGCTGGCATTATGGCCTCTTATGTTTGTGATTGAGTTCGTAGGACTTTTTACTAAGCCATTTGCATTGATGATTCGACTTTTTGCTAATATGATTGCTGGACATATAGTTATTTACGGTTCTTTTATTTTTGGCGGCATCTGCGGTCGGGTGGAATAAAATATTAGTTGCACCTTTTGCTGTAGTAGGCTCTGTACTAGTCGACTTACTTGAGATTTTAATTGCGGTTATTCAGGCATTTATATTTACATTTTTATCGGCTATTTTTATAGCCTCTGCTGGAGAGGAGCATTAAAAGGGGTATGTGGGTTTAATTAGTTTATTGTTAAGTCTAAGATTGTATATAAAAAAAAATATAATTTAGGAGTGTTTAATATGGAGGAGTTAATAAAGGTTTTTGGAAATAGTCTGGTAGGTAGCTTTTCTGGTATCGGAGCCGGTATTGGAGCTGGTTTAGTAGCTATTGGTGCTGGTATTGGAATTGGACGAATTGGAGGTAGTGCTGTAGATGGTATTTCAAGACAACCTCAGGCTAATAATGAAATTAGGGGATCAATGATTTTAACTGCCGCTTTTGTCGAAGGAGTTGCATTATTTGCTTTGGTAATCTGTATTATTTTAGCGTTAAAATAAGTTAAAAAGGATATATAGGTTCGCTGATATATAAGATATTGAACTAACAAGTAAAATATATATATTTTATTTAGTTGGTTTACAGGAGCAAGTTATGGCTGATTTATTTGGTGATGGATCATTTCTAAAGTTAACGGGGGGCATTATATTTTGGACTCTTATTACTTTTGGTCTTCTTGTTTTAATTATAGGTAAATACGCCTGGAAGCCAATTATTAATGCTTTAGATGCAAGACGAGAACGTATTAAAGAAGATATTAAAAATGCTAAAGATAATAAGGATCAAGCCCAAAAGATTTTAGAAGAACAAAAAAAACTTTTAGAAGAAAGTAGAAAAGAAGCTGAAAATATAATAGTAAATGCAAGGTCAGAGGCTATTATAGTTAAAAAAGAAGAACTTGATAAGGTTAACCTACAAGCAAAGGATATTATTGATAAGGCTAAAAAAGAGGTTGAGACTGCTAAAAACAAAGCATTAGATGAGCTCAAAAAAGAAATTGCTATAATATCTCTAGATATTGCTTCTAAGATTATTAACAAGTCATTAAGCTATAAAGATCATGAAGAGTTAATCAATCGCTCTTTAGATCAATATCAAAATTTGAATTAGTATTGTTAAGATTATGACCAAAGAACATGATATTAGTGTATTCTCCAATACATTATTTAAGATGGGTCTTGCGGCTAATAAATTAGATGTTTATTCGGAAGACTTTAGCCAATTTATCGAAGTCTATAAAACAAATAAAACTTTTAAGAAATTTATGTTATCCCCTAGGATAAATCGTAAAATGAAAAAAGAGTTTATTAATAAAGTTTTTAATAATTCCTTTTCAAAAGAGTTCTTAGGATTTTTAGCTGTTATTATAGTTAAAAAATGTCAATATCTGTTAGTTGATATTCATGATGATTTTCGGTTATTGGTTGATAAACATAAAAATATATTACGTGCTAAAGTACTTTCTACTCAGGCTATTAGCGATAAGATGATGGCTGAGATTACTAATACCTTAACTAAAAGATTTAATAAAAAGATCGCTTTAACCAATGTGATTGATAAAAAGATTATTGGCGGCTTAGTTTTTAAGGTTGGGGATATTAGAGTAGATATTTCTATTTTAAAATCGCTAAAGATATTCCAGAGCAATATAGAGTCTATAAAATTAAAAGGAGCTATACAGTGAAGATCAATGTTGAAGAGATCAACACTCTTATAAAAAAGGAAATTGAGGGATATAAAGCTGTCCTGTCAGAAGAAGAAGTGGGTACTGTTCTTGATGTTGGAGATGGTATTGCTAAAATACATGGTTTAAATAATATTATGGCTGGTGAGATGGTCGAGTTTGAGGATGGAACAACTGGTTTAGCTCTTAATCTTGAGGAGAACTCTGTAGGTACAGTTATTTTAGGTAATTATCTTCATCTTAAAGAAGGAGTTAGTGTAAAGAGATTAAAACGTTTACTATCTGTTCCTGTAGGTGCTGAATTAATAGGTCAGGGTAGTTAATCCTCTTGGTGAGGCTATTGATGGCGGACCTCCTATTAAAACAACTAAAAAACGCTCCCTTGAGATAATGGCTCCCGGTATTGCTAAAAGACAGCCTGTTAAAGTACCTCTTCAAACAGGTATTAAGGCTATAGACTCTATGATCCCTATTGGTAGAGGGCAGAGAGAACTTATTATTGGTGATAGACAAACTGGTAAAACTGCAATCGCAATTGATACTATTATAAACCAAAAAGGAACCTGGAGTAATTTGTGTATATGTTGCAGTAGGACAAAAAGCCTCCACTGTTTCCGCAGTGGTAGAGAGGCTTAAAGACAATGGTGCTATGGATCATACAATTGTTATATCCACAAGTGCCAGTGAGCCTGCTCCTATGCTATATATTGCACCTTTTGCTGGTTGTACAATGGCTGAGGAGTTTATGTATCGCTGAGGGTAAGGATACCCTTGTAATTTCTGACGATCTGTCAAAGCATGCCAATGCCTATAGGCAATTATCTCTTTTATTACAAAGACCTCCAGGTAGAGAGGCTTATCCAGGTGATGTATTCTATCTCCACTCACGGTTATTGGAGCGTTCTGCAAAATTGAATGATAAACTTGGTGGTGGATCATTAACTGCACTTCCTATTATTGAGACTCAAGAAGGTGAAGTATCTGCATATATCCCAACTAATGTTATATCCATTACCGATGGACAAATATATTTAACACCTAATTTATTTGCTGGTGGTGTTAGACCCGCTGTGGATGTTGGTATATCAGTATCTAGGGTTGGGGGTAATGCTCAGATAAAGGGTATGAAAAAAGTAGCTGGATCACTCCGTCTTGACTTAGCTCAATATAGAGAGCTCGAGGCTTTTGCTCAACTCGGAACTGACCTTGATAAGGCTACTAAAAAACAGCTCGATCGTGGTGCAATACTTGTTGAAATACTAAAACAAGGACAGTATTCTCCTATGTCTGTTGAAAAACAAATGATTATTATATTTGCTGGTACTCAAGGCTATCTTGATTCTATCCCTATTGATATGATTAGGAGTTTTGAAAATAGATTCTTAGACTATATGCAAAAAGAACAAAGTAATATTTTAAAAATGATTAGAGAAGCTAAAGTTATTGAAAATGAAACTAAGCTTAGGTCTATTATTGAGGAATACGTTAATGACTTTAAAAAGCAAAAGGGACTAACTTAAAGGAATATAAACTATGGCAAACGCCAAGGATATCAAAAATAGAATTGGAGCTGTTAAGAACATCAAAAAAATAACAGAAACAATGGAAAAAATTGCTACGGCTAAGTCCAGAAAGGCTACTAACAGACTAATTGCGTCAAGGGATTATTATTATAATCTTCTTAAGTTAACAAGGCATATAATTTTGTTTTCTCAAGAAGAAAAGTGGGATTTCCTACATCCATTAACTACTCCCCACAAAAGTAACAAAAATAGTATTATCTTTGTATTAACATCCAATCGTGGTCTATGTGGTGGATATAATAATAGTGTAAACCGTCTTGCCAAGAATCTTTATTTATCTCTTGAAGAAAAGAAGAACAATATAAAGATATATGCTTCTGGTAATAAGGCAATAAGCTATTTTAAATATCTTAAACTATCTGTTGATAAGGCATTTACTGATATTGATGAAAACGTTAACTATGAACGAATAACAGAAGTTGCTGATGAACTTGTTGACTTATACACCAAAGAAAAGGCTGATGAAATATATCTTGTATATACCAGTTATTTTTCAGCGGCTCAGCAAAAGGCTATTGTTGAAAAGATTTTACCTTTTGAGATCGAAAAAGAAGAAGATGTTGAAGTAGAGGAAGATTATCGATCTATATACATTTTTGAGCCTGATAAAAAAAAGGTTTTGGAAGAGATTTTACCTACTTCTATCAGGGTGAAGGTATTTAATACTGTTTTAGAGGCTACTTTATCCGAGCAGATAGCTAGAAAGATAGCCATGAAGCAGGCGTCTGATTCTGCTGGTGATATGATAAAAAGCTTGACATTAGAGTATAATCGTGCCAGACAGAGTAAAATTACAAAAGAGCTTATTGAGATTGTTGGTGCGGCTAAGGTGTTAACGAGTTAATTAAACTTATTAACATTTATAATAAATTATTTTTTATGCACATAGTGTTTAAAATTGAGAAAAGTATTGCTTTTTTTATAGTAAGAGGACATAGTTATGGCTAAAGGAATTGTAACACAAATTATTGGTTCTACATTTGATGCACAGTTTAGCGAGGATGAACTCCCTGCTATTTATAATGCCCTTGAGATTGATGTTGATGTTGAGGGACATAAAACTAAGGTTATTGGTGAGGTGCAACAGCATATTGGTGAGGGACAGATAAAAGCAGTAGCATTAACATCTACTGATGGTATGGTTAGGGGTATGACTGCTGTTGATACTGGAAAGGCTATTACTGTACCTGTTGGAAAAGAGGTATTGGGTAGAGTATTCAATATGTTTGGCGATGTGGTGGATGAAAAAGAAGCTCCTACTTTTAATAATTGGGAGCCTATTCATAAAGAGTCTGTTAAGTTTGAGGACTTAGAACCTAAAACTGAGATATTTGAAACAGGTATAAAAGTAGTTGATCTTTTGGCTCCTTATGTAAAGGGAGGTAAGACTGGTCTTTTTGGCGGTGCTGGTGTTGGTAAGACAGTTCTCATTATGGAGCTTATTAATAATATTGCCATTCATCATGGTGGATTTTCTGTTTTTAGTGGTGTGGGTGAGCGAACAAGAGAGGGTAATGATTTATGGCTTGAGATGCAGGAATCTGGTGTTATTGAAAAGACTGTTTTTATGTTACGGACAGATGAATGAACCTCCTGGAGCAAGACTTAGAGTTGGACTTAGTGCACTTACTATGGCTGAACACTTTAGGGATCACTTTGGTACTGATGTTCTTCTTTTTATTGATAATATATTCAGGTTTTCTCAGGCTGGATCAGAAGTATCCGCTTTATTAGGTCGTATGCCGTCGGCTGTTGGCTATCAGCCTACACTTGCTACTGAGATGGGAGAGCTACAAGAAAGAATTACCTCTACTAAACATGGTTCTATTACCAGTGTACAGGCTGTTTATGTACCCGCTGATGACTTAACTGATCCTGCTCCTGCCACTACTTTTACTCATCTTGACTCTAGTACTGTACTATCCAGAAAGATTTCTGAAAAAGGTATATATCCGGCTGTTGATCCTCTTGATTCCAGCTCGAGAATATTATCCCCAGAGTACATTGGTGAGGAACACTATAAAATTGCCAGAGAGGTTCAACGTATTCTTCAGCGATATAAAGACCTTCAAGATATTATTGCCATACTTGGTATGGAAGAGCTATCCGAAGATGATAAGGCTTTGGTTAATCGTGCAAGGCGTATAGAGCGTTTTTTATCTCAGCCATTTGCTGTTGCTGAGGCTTTTACTGGTTTTGAGGGCAAATATGTTACCCTTGAGGAAACCATTAGAAGCTTTAAAGAGGTTATATCTGGTAAGTATGATCATTTACCTGAACAGGCATTTTATATGGTTGGGGGTATTGATGAGGTTATTGAGAAAGGCAAGCGTTTGGAGAGCGAGGAATAAGTTATGAGGTGTAAGATTGTAACTCCTGAATCTTTATTTTTTGAAGGACAGGTTGATTCTATTATAATGCCTGGATTAGACGGTGATCTTGGTATATTAGAGGATCATGCCCCTATTATAACCCTTCTTAGGAAGGGTAGACTAGAAATAGACTCCGCTGGAAAATTAACACAATATCAAATTGAAAAAGGCTTTTCTGAGGTTAAGGATAACAATGTGGTAATTTTTACTAATAAGATTAAATAGTTTTCCATTAGATTATCCGCATAATCTATTCTCTCCAACTTTCTATACCAAGGGAACTTTATCCTTTTTTGTTTTGTTTCTAAGTATAAAAGATCTAAACCATCATTACAATCATTTACCACTATCTGTTATATTTTATTAAGCTTATAAACTTTTTATTTATAGATACATTAATATTTAAGGAGAAGATATGTTCAATATGTTCAGAATAAGGAGAAAGTTAGTATTGCCTATTGCTTTAGTGGGTATTTTGTTATGTATTGTTAACATTGTTTTTGCTACGTCCAGTGGGTCTAATAGCAATGCTCTTGGTTTAACTACTGAGATGGCTGTTGTTCATATGTATACTTATTTTTGCTATAGCCCTTTTTATTTTTGAATGGGTTAGGGTCGATGTTGTTGGAATTATTATGATGGTATTTATACCCATTGTAGCTTATGTTATGATGCTGATTCAGGGTAGCGATAAACCATTTTTGAGTGCGGCTGATGCCATTAGTGGATTAAGTAGTAATGCGGTAGTATCCATTATTGCTGTTATTATTATTGGTGCAGGGCTAGATAAAACTGGAGTTATTAATATACTGGCTAGAAAAGTGTTATCTATTGCTGGCAAGTCAGAGAGTCGTATAATTTCTGTAATATCTGGTACTGTAGCTATTATATCTAGCTTTATGCAGAACATTGGTGCTGCGGCACTATTTATGCCTGCCGCCATTAGGATAAGTAAACAAGTTAAAATACCTGTATCCCGTATATTAATGCCTATGGGCTTTTGTGCTATTGTTGGGGGTACTATTACATTAGTT
Organism: Spirochaetota bacterium; assembly: GCA_965208615.1. Lineage (GTDB taxonomy): Bacteria > Spirochaetota > UBA6919 > UBA6919 > CBDBPB01 > CBDBPB01. Next base: position 105,824 of record CBDBPB010000007.1, on the reverse strand, counting down.
GGTGCTAGTCCTACTATACTGTTGAACGAGCTTTTAGTTTTTGATGGTAAAGAGTTAGAGCATTTTAACTTATTCGAACAAACACCAATAGGTTTGGCATTAGCTGTTAGTGCTATATTATATTTTGTTATTTTTGGAAAGTTTATTCTACCCAAAAAACAGGGCGATGATGATTCTGCTGATTTATTACCAAAGTCTATTTCGGATACTTATCAAGAGTTCTCCGGCATTTATGAGCTTAGGTGTTCCTGAGGGTTTTAGTGATAAAAGGGAGTTAAAAGATTTTGGACTAAGGGAGAAATATGGTCTTACTATTGTGGCAATAGCTAGTAAAAGGCGTAAGAACTTTCATCCAAGTAAGTATGACACTCTTAAACCGGGAAATGATATCGCTGTTATTGCTTTTTCTGATAAAATTAGAAACTTAGCAAATGACTTCGGTTTTAATCTAAAGGATGATCTTAATGTTTTTGCTGAAGATTTATCCCCCAATAATGCGGGTATGATTGAAGGTATAATCACTCCTAGGTCTGATCTAGTTGGCAAGCGTATGATTGACTTTAACTTTAGAAAAACCTATGAGGTTAATCCTATAGTTTTATCCAGACAAGGTGGTAGTATATTTAGTGATCTATCTAAGACTAAGGTTAACGTTGGAGATGCTTTTTTGTTATTTGGTAGATGGGAGAAGTTTCACTTTCTAAAGAATCAGGATACATTTACCTTTACCACTGATATAAAAGGTGATGTAGTTAGAACTGAGAAGGCTCCATTAGCTTTTGCATGGTTAGTTATTGCATTAATTTTGGTTATGGCAACTGATATTAAGTTATCCATTGCCTTATTGACTGGTGCTTTAGGCATGATTGTAACAAAGGTTATGAGCGTTGACGAGGCTTATAAGTCCGTTGACTGGATGACTGTATTTTTATTAGCGGGACTTATTCCTTTAGGAAAGGCTTTTGCAGAGACTGGAGCGGCTGGTTATATTGCTAATAATATTATGAGTATAATTGGAGCTGTTTCACCTATTATTTTTCTTTTAGTTATTGGTTTAATGACGTCATTCTTTACTCTGGTGGTATCAAACGTTGGAGCAACCGTATTATTAGTACCTCTTGCTATAAGCATGGCTGTTAAAGCTGGTGTAGACCCCAGAATGGCCGCATTAGTTGTTGCTTTATCTGCGTCCAATACGTTTATTATACCCACTCATCAGGTTAATGCCCTTGTTATGAGGCCTGGGGGATATAGAACCATAGACTATGTTAAAGCGGGGTCTGGTATGACTATTATTTTTTTGGTGGTTATGGTTGGTATGTTATATTTATTTTACTAAGTTATCCTTCTAGGCTTAACATCAGTAGATCATTATGGGATTTATTTAGTTCTTATACTATAAAAAGTCCCCAAAGATAAATGCTGGAACTGTGTTAGCTTTTTATTTGTTATACTATATACTTATATAATCTAATAGGAGTATATAATATGAATAAGGCTTCCCAAGAAAGAGAAGAGTTTAAAACCCTAATCCAAAGATGGATAACCATAGAAGATAACACTATTAATATGGCTGATGACCTTATTAAACAAGCTAAAAATCCTATGGTACAAATCCTAATTGATCTTTTAAAAAGGGATTCTGTAAAACATAAGCATATATTGGAGGGTATTAGACTACATATTGAGTCTACTATTACCTTTGATCAAGATGATATGAAAATCATAGACAGCTTTATAGAAAGGCACTCAATCATCGAAAAAACAGCGGTTGAGACAGCTGAAAATGCAGTTAACAAAACAAAATTACCAATACCAAGGATGTTATTAAAGTATTTACTCGAGGATGAACGAAAACATGACCTATTTATGGATGAGCTTAATAGAATTAAGTCCAGTGCTATGATAGGAACATAGTTATTATTTATTTGGTTTTATTTTTAGAAAAAAGCTCACTCCCTTCGCCTTTTATAATGGGATGATCCTCTTCATTATAGCTATATTCTGGAGTGGGCCACATATTATTTTGTGGAACATTACCTTCTAGAGTTATCCCACTTGGATTAGGGTCACCCATAACAGGGTTTTCTCTAATATTGATACTCTCTTTAGAGTAGGTAAACTCTATGGGAATGGCATTCGGATCATAACTATAAATAGAGTATATAAATCCGTGATCAATTATGTTAGATACTGGCATTTCAGCCTCTATTAGCCTATCTTGTAATTCGGTTAACTCTTTATAACTATTAACTCCAATAGATAAATGGTCAAATATAAACGGCTTATCCGATTTTTCTCCATGACGCTTATACGGAAATTTATTTATATTAGGCCACTCAAAAAAGGCTATCATATTATTTTTTGATAGTTCAAAGAAATATTGTTTTTCACCTGGTTTACCGCTAGTTAAAACAATTTTAAGTTTTAGGAAGTCTCTCCAGAACCTTATAGTTTTGTCCATATCGTTTGTAGCTAAGGCTATATGATGTATACCATTAAAGTTTGAGATAGTATCCTCCATTAACAAACAAAGATTTAATAGCCTGAGACTTGCCTCAAGCTAATAATATTAGTTTTTTAGTTATTAGAAACTTATTTTTTATACAGGCTGATAATAACATCTTTTCGGAGATGTAATTTTACCATTATCCTTTAGGGATTTCATTAATTTGGTAATAGCTTTGCTATCAATACCTGTTAGCTGGGCTATTTCAGCGTTTTTTAGAGGTTTGCCAGCATTTTTCATTGCTTCTATTATTTGATCCTCTTGACTCATAGTATACTCCTTTAACTTTATAGTTTTTGCAAAAGACTACTAAACAATAAGTCAGTCTATGTAACCTTTATAAATTTTATATAAATATACTACAATTTATCAAAAATAGAAAAAAGTTAACTAAAATAAATTGCCTAGTATTAATACAAGTGTTTTATTCTGCATACGATAGTAGTAAAATAAACTATCCATGTTCAGGAGACAAGTATTATAGTGGAGCCTTTAAAGTATGATTTTATAGACCCATATCAGAGTATAGTTGAGAAATCTCATATCCCAATGTTTATTATTAATGAAAAAAGCAAGTTTATCTCATTTAATGATAAGCTTATTACTAAGCTCTCTTATAGTTCTGATGTGTTAACTAGCTTGTCTATTTTGGATATAGTTTCTACTGACTATTTTAAAAAGATGTACAAATTCACTTCAGAACTTGAAAAAAATCCAAGAAACTATTATCACTTAAAAACCTGCATAAATAAGACTAACAACGAAACTTTATGGGTAGAGTTACTTTTTTCTAAGCTAGATCAAAATAACTCTAAGGCTGTATATTTAGTTGTACTGCTGGATAGAACAAAAAATATAGAACAAGAAAATAATTGGAAGCGTTATGAATTTTTAATCAACAACTCAAAAGAACGTATGTCATTAATAAACCGGGATTATATTTACGAAGTTGTTAATGATACTTATTGTATCGGCTCCAATAAAGCTAGAGAAGAGATTATAGGTAAGACCATAGTTGAGGTTTGGGGTAAGAAAAGAGCCTATAAATTTATTAAAAAGTGTTTAGATGAGTGCTTTAGCGGAAAAGAAATTTATGATTTTGCATGGTTTGAGTTTGCCAGTAACGATAAAAGATGCTTCGAGATTATTTATTATCCATATTTTAATGAAAACAACTTAGTTACCCATGCTTTGGTTATATCCAGAGATGTTACTCTAAGAAAGCAGGCCGAAGAAGAGTTAAAAAAAAGCGAAAAACGTTATAGAACGCTATTTGAAAACTCGCAAGATGTAATATATTTAACCACTCCAGATAAGGTTATATATGACATAAACAAAGCTGGAGTCAAACTTTTTAGTTATAGTCATGATGAGATGTTAGGATTAAAACTTGAAAAGTTATTTTTTAATAATGAAGACTGGATAAAATTTAAAGATACCCTAGAAAAAGAAGATGTTGTTAATGGCTTTGCAGTTGATATGAAAAGAAGAAACGATTCTATTGTTCAATGTCTTTTAACGTCAAGTACACAATTTGATGAAAATCATTGTCTTGTTGGTTATCAGGGTATTATCAAAAATATTTCTCATTTAAAAAGTGCTGAAAAAAAGCTTCACTTCCTGGCATACCACGACTCACTAACCGGATTAGCAAATAGAACTTTATTCAATGAGCGAATCAATCAGGCAGTATTAAATGCCTCAAGAACAAATGGAATGGTTGCACTAATGCTAATTGACCTCGATAACTTTAAGAAAGTTAATGATACCTATGGACATCCAGTTGGTGATCAGCTCTTGAAAACAACTGCATATAGGCTACAAAATCTATTTAGAGAAACAGATACCGTAGCAAGGCTATCTGGAGACGAGTTTGCAATTATAATAACTAATGTTAATAATCCCAAGACTGTTGCAAAGATCGCAAGTAAAATAATTAAAAATGTATCCACTTCTCTTACCATAGACAAATATGAAATGTTTATTACTTGTTGTGTGGGAATAGCACTCTACCCTATTGATGGTACTAATAAAACTGTCCTTATGCAAAAGTCAGATATAGCAATGTATTATTCAAAGAATTCTGGTAAAAATGAGTATCAGTTTTATTCTGAAGAGATAAATAGCAAAACACGAGAGCATATGACTATAATAATAGAGCTCTATAAGGTTTTGAAAAATAAGGAGCTAGAGCTATATTATCAGCCTCAGTTTGATTGTAAAACAAATAAAATTGTTGGAATGGAGGCACTTTTACGATGGAACTCACCAAAATATGGCTTGATCTTACCAAATGTATTCATTCCCCTTGCTGAAGAGTCAGGCTTTATCGTTGCCATTGGCGAGTGGACATTAAGAAATGCTTGTAGACAACTTGCTTCATGGCATAAACAAGGATATAATAATTTAACAATAGCAGTTAATTTATCAGCAGTGCAGTTTAGACAAAAGAACCTTGTAAAAAGAATAAAAAAGATACTCGCCGATGAACACATTGATGGAAAGTTCTTAGAACTAGAAATTACTGAAAGCGTAATCATGAAAAACGTCGACACTACTATTAAATATCTCAATGAGCTAAAGGCTATGGGTATTAAAATCGCCATTGATGACTTTGGTACTGGTTATTCATCATTAAATTATCTAAAGAAGTTCCCAATTGACACTCTAAAAATTGATAAGATATTCCTAAAAAACATAGATAAGGATATTGATAATAAGGCTATAGTTACTGCTATTATATCTTTAGGACACGATCTATCACTAAATATAGTGGCAGAGGGAATAGAAAACAAAAATCAACTTAATTACTTAGTAAATAAGGACTGCAATAACGGACAAGGCTATTTTTTTAGTCATCCACTAAATCTTTCAGAGTCAGATGACTTCTTAAAAAAAACAAAAACTGCATAACCTAAATAAAGATTTAAACTAACTAACTTTATTGTAATAACTAACAAGAGCAAGTATAGGAAAATAATATGAATAATAATCATATCTCAAATAAAAAGCCTTTTCAAAACCTGTTCCAGTATATAACTCTTCATCCCATCCGCCCTCTTTATTTTGAGTAGATAAAAGATAAGCAATAGCCCTATTAACAGATTCACTATAAGCCTCATTAGTATCAACTAAGGTCATCAATGCCCATGCAGTCTGACTTGGAGTACTCTCTCCTTTTCCAGCATAACGAATATCCTCATAGGATAAACAACTCTCTCCCCAACCCCCATCAGGGTTTTGACAGCCCTTTAACCAAGCAATAGCCTTTTGTATATAATCACTATTGATATTCTCCTTAATACTAACTAATCCCCTAATTACACTCCACGTACCATAAATATAATTAACTCCCCATCTACCATACCATGCACCAAAGTTTTCCTGCTCAGTTTTGATAAAGTTTATAGCCCTTCTTATAATAGGCTCTTCAATAGAGAAGTCTAACTTTCCCAAAAGCTCTATCACTCTACCAGTAACATCAGAAGTACTCTGATCAAGGAAGTTTTTAATATCATTAATAGGTAAATAATTCATAATTTCTTTATTTACGTTTCGCTCAAAAGCACCCCACCCACCATCACTGTTCTGCATTGACAAAACCCAGTTTATACCAACCTTAACACTATTTTTATGTTTATCATTTTTTATGTTTGGCAATATAGCCATGAGTACAACAGCAGTATCATCCACATCGGGGTAAAAATCATTGTTAAACTGAAAAGACCAGCCTCCAGGTAAGATATTAGGATTACGTATACACCAATCACCCTCACGAAAAATCTGCTTACTAAATAACCATTCAACAGAACTATCAATACCACAAACAGAATAAGGAATATTATTTAATGCTATTAAGCTCCAGGCAGTATCCCAAACAGGAGAGGTGCAAGGGGACAACATAATATCATCCTTACTCTCAATTTGAAGCCTCTTTAAAGCCTCTAAACCCCTTTTTATAGGACCATAAGTATTATCATAACCTAAAACCTTAAGCGCCATAACAGAATACTGAATAGCGGGATATATTCCCCCCCAATCACCTTGTTCATCTTGATGGTTTAAAATCCAATCCTTAGCCTTTTTTATAGATATATTATCCAATATGTCAATAGATACCTTTTCTAAAACCTTTGCCACCTTGCTCATCTGAAGAAGTATGCTTTCAAGACTAAATAACCTTGATATCTTAGCATCAAAGGTAATCTTATGTATATCAACATCATAGGTATAAAGCTCATCAATAGAAATATCAATATCAACAGTGGTTTTCTTATTATAAATAATAGACATAGGCACTAAAGACGTTCTACACCAATAAGATATGTTATAAATAGAAAAAGTAAAACTAAGGGGCGCTAACATAATCTGAACAGGAATAGGAGGTAAACCTTTCCAAGGGTATTGTCCATATATAGCAAGCCAAAATCTTGTTTCTACATTCGCTTTTATAATACCGCCACTATTGATAATGTAATCTTTAGCCCTTTTCATAATAGGACTATCTTTTGAATAGCCAAATACCTTTAAAGCAAAATATGATAGAATACTATAGCTAATATGACCTTTTCCACCTTTATAAATACTCCAACTTCCGTCCTTGTTTTGGTTTTTAATAATATAGTTAATGATTTTTTCATCTTCACAAATATCCCTGTCAATAGCCATAAACCTCTTTAACAGTATATATTGTGCATTTAACCCAACATTAGACTCTAACTTACCATTCCAATATAATCCATGTTCCCTAATAGATAATAAAAAGTCCTTTCCTTTATCTATAGAGCGACTTAGCTTATCCATTGATTTATGATTAAACAAACTAGCCTTATCTTTTTTAATAGCTAACCTACTACCCAAAGATGACAAAAACCTGTTAACCTTAGCATTATATAACTCCTTCTCTTTAGTATAATAATGCTTCCATAAAACTATCTTATTAAATAGTTTGCTCTCAATTAAATATAACCCTAATTGCTTTTGGAATAAACCCATAAACCTCTCTTTAACTTATTAAACCCTTACTGACTCTTCAATAGACAAAATAGACTTAACAAATGATATAATACCATCCACATCCAAACCAAGCCTTGAAAGAAGTTGTTCTCTATTTCCGTGATCAGTAAATTGATCAGGTATACCTATTATATGAATATTTGAAGTATCCTTACCAATACTATTAGCAATCTCTAAAACAGCCGAACCAAAGCCACCAACAATACTATGCTCTTCCACAAGCAAAATAGGCTTTTCTTTATCAAGTAACTCATAAATTAATTCTTTATCAAGAGGCTTTGCAAATCTAGGATTAATTACACTAGACTCAATATTAAACTCTGTAAGCCTATTAGCAACCTCAAAACAAATCTCAGTCATTGTTCCATATCCAATTAGTATAAGGTCATCTCCCTCCCTTAATAGCTCTGCCTTTCCCAGCTCAATAGGCTTAAAACCCATATCCTTAAAGGCATTACTACAATATCCACGAGGAAAACGTATACCAACAGGATAATTAATCCTAAGGGCAAACTTAAGCATTTCTTTAAGCTCATAGCCATCCTTAGGCGACATCAAAACAATATTTGGTAATGTTCGTAAATAAGCAATGTCAAAAACACCAGAATGTGTTGCACCATCCTCTCCAACAACCCCTGCACGATCCATTACCAATACCACATTAATATTATTAAGACATAACTCCTGAAAAACCTGATCATAAGCCCTTTGCAAAAAAGTAGAGTATATAGCACATACCACCTTCTGACCCATAATACTTAATCCAGATGCTAATCCTATGGCATGCTGTTCACAGATTCCAGTATCAAAATATCTATCAGGAAATACTTTCTGAAAATTAGATAAGCCTGTCCCCCCAGGCATAGCGGCAGTAATAGCTACAATTCTCTCATCCTTATTAGCAAGCTCTATCAAAGAATTACTAAATGCATCCGTAAAAGAGACTTTAGTAGTACCACCTTTATCAATAACCGAAGGAGATATACCATGATATTTTTCGGGATCACTCACTGCTCTATTACATCCCCTTCCTTTCTCAGTGAGGATATGGAGTAGTATAGGGCCTTTAACGTCATTAGCAGTATTAAAAACCTTTAGTAATACTGGTATATCATGGCCGTCAAAAGGACCATAATAATTAAAGTTTAACTCTTGAAATAAGTGTCCTTCGTGTATATGCCTTTTTACAGACTCAGTTAAAAAAAGGATTTTATCCCTTACAAGATTACGCATTGATTTTGGTATCTTATCAATTAAATGTATAAACTCACGCTTCATGTCCTTATAAACAGGTGCTAGGCGTACCTTAGCTAAATATGTAGATAATGATCCAACAGTCTCTGCAATAGACATCTCATTATCATTTAATATAACAATTAAGTTTTCCCCAATATGTCCTGCATGATTAAGAGCCTCAAAAGCCATTCCTGTACCAATAGAGGCATCCCCTATAATAACAATAGTTTTACTATTATCACCCCTAAGACGCTTTGCGGCTGATATACCAAGTGCAGTAGATATAGATGTCCCTGCATGACCAGTAGTAAACATATCATAAGGACTCTCTTTTTTACTAGTAAATCCTGTAATACCATTTAATTGTCTTAAGGTATTAAATACCTTTCTTCTGCCAGTCAATATTTTATGCGTATAACATTGATGACTAACATCAAAAATTAAACTATCCACTAAGAAGTCAAAAACGTAATGTAGTGCAATGGTAAGCTCTACTACTCCAAGATTGGATGCAAGATGACCACCATTTTCGAATACGATTAACTTAATAAATTCTCTAATTTCTTTACTCAGAATAGGTAAATCTTTTGGATTAAACCTTTTTAAGTCCTGCGGATTATCTATCTGATTTAATAACCCCATAAATAAACTCCAAGTTAAACTGCCATTATAAATCTAATAAAAATATTTCTATATTATAAAATATTAATTAGCTCTGTTTATTATCAAATCGGCTAACTGACTAAGCAATAAACTATTATCAAATGAGCTTATAACATCCTTAGCCTCTAATATCAATTCCTTTGCCTTTTCCTTAGAACTATCTAAACCATATAATGCAGGATAGGTAAGCTTATTATGTTCATGATCCTTTCCAACAGCCTTACCTAAGCCCTCTATATCCCCTTCAATATCTAAAATATCATCAGCAATCTGAAATGCTAAACCAATTAATGAACCAAATATCCTACAGATTTTAACGTCATCCTCTTCAGCACCAGCAGAATATGCCCCAACTACAACAGATGCCCTAATTAATGCGGCAGTCTTATTTGTATGTATATATTTAAGTTCCTCTTCAATATTAGGCTTATCCAAAGAGTTTTTTTTTAATAAGCCCTCTGCTTCTAAATCAGCAACCTGACCAGCTATCATTCCCCTAATACCAGATGCCACAGCTAACTCTCTAATAATGTCAACAATAACCTTAGGACGCTGATCAGTAAAACTAATCCACTGAAAAGCTAATGTTAAAAGTGCATCACCTGCTAAAACAGCAGTAGCCTCCCCAAAGCGCTTATGACAAGTAAACTTTCCCCGTCTATAGTCATCATTATCAATAGAAGGTAAATCATCATGAATAAGTGAATATGTATGTATAAGCTCAATAGCACATGCACAAGGAAGTAATTTATACTCATCACCGCCAATCATATCATTAACCAATAAACTAAGTATAGGTCTAATTCTCTTACCCCCAGCAAAAATACTATATCTCATTGCCTTAAAAATAATACTTGGCTTTTCAGTCTCTTTTGGTAAGTGATTATCTATATACTGTTCAACAAGTAAGCCCTTTTCATATAATACCTGCTTAATCAATTTCTGCCCCTATTAAACCAAAACTATTGACCCAAATAAAACTTTATACATGTCCTTAAAAGATCAAAATTAATATAAGTATTCCTACAAGGACCTTCTGGACGTATGTTAGGTATACCAAGAACAGCAATCTTTCCACTAACATCCCTAATACCACTAACTAAATCCCTCTCGCAGGCAACACCAATAACAGCACTAGGCTTATATTTTTTAATTTTGAGTCTAGCGACCTCTCCACCAGTACATACAGCCATCTCAATAGCAAACTCTTTGCTAATCTGTTTAATCTCTTTATATGAGTTTTTAGTCAAACATCTGGGTAAGAGTAGTAATATCCGCTCTTTTAAACCAAGCTTTTTAGTACTCCTAATAAAATTATTGGATACCTTTATAAAAGAATTACCTAATTTATCCCTAGAATAGCCTATTAGGCCTCCTAACTTAAAAACCATATCCAACAGAAAACCTATTAACAAACGATTACCCTTATCCAAATAAGAAAGCTTAATGCTAGTATAGGAGGTAATAAGTATAATAATATACCAAAACAATAAATAGATAGTAATCAATATCAAAAAAAACAATAGAATAGAGGGAAAGTATACGTTAAACTCTTCAAGCCTAGGGATAACTAAATAATAGCCAGCATACATAGCTAGGTTAAACATAATAATTACCACAAATGCAAAAATAAGAAAAATACTCTTTCTTGAATCATAAATAATACTATTATCTGTTATACGTCCATCCCAGTTTATCCACTCTTCGCCTAACTTCCTATTACCCTCTAGGTCATAAGAGTTACTATTTTTATTATTATGGTTAATGGGCTTGTTACTATCTATGAAAGCTTTTTTCATAACTATATCCATAACATATAGTAGTATATATTTATTATAACTATATCTAATAAATATACAAAAATTAATTAGTATATAATACTAAAAAGATAGAATAGCCTTTCTATAATATTTAAACCACTTTTTTTATATAAGTCCCTGGTTCAACAAAAGGTCAACTTTACTTTTTAAGTCATTTATGGACTTATCATTGATAATAGTATAGTCAGCAATGGATATAGGTCCGCCTTTTTCAATATTCTCTATTTCTGCATAATCACGTTTTTGTGCATCCTCTTTCTTAATAGGCCTTATAGTTCTGCTTGCCAGGCGACTATACCTCAAGCTTTTAGGAGTAAATATTGCCAATAAAACTAAATTATCCCCATAATTCTTTTTTAAGATTTTATATTCAGAAAAACTGTATAATCCATCAATCAAAACCTTATCACCACAGCTAATAGCAGACTCTATCTTACTTAAAGACAGTATAGCATAGGCATTCATGCCATGTTCTTTTCTAATTTTCTCTCTAACAAATCGTTCATTACTCTCATTAACCGGTAGATTTAAACGTTTAAGCTCATCCATTGTCAAGCCGCCAAAATGAATTGTATAATAGCCTTTTTCTTTGAGATAGCCACAAACAACAGATTTTCCAGAACCACAAAGCCCTACTACAGCAATAATATTATTTAACATAACAACTTATATTTTTATTAGCTAACCATTAAAAATTATACTATTAAAAACTAATATAAAAAAGGAGTCAGGCAAGTAAGATTATATCTATTTATGCTAATTTTAATAAAAAAACAATACTTACATATTAAAAATAGATTAGTTAAAAAGCTTAACTATTTATATACTAGCTAAAAACCTGGAAAGAAAACTTTCCCATGCTCCCATACCATGGCGCTTTTCACCACCTATTATTTTTAATCCAATTAAGTGATTATTATTAGGAGTTTTAATTACATTAACCATCTTACCAAATAAAGTTAATCTAAAAGTAGGCTTTGGCCTTATATCAAAAACTATATCTTCACGATTGGCAATAAAGATATCTAAAGTATTCAAGTCCTTAATTAATAACTGTACACCTTTTCTTGAGACATTCATTACCTCTTGCTTCTCTTTTATGATTGTAACATTAGCATCACGGATATAGTTAACTATATCGATAGCAGAAAGATATAAACGAGATATAATACTTCTATTAACATTAGGCTCACTAGATGTAATTTTAAAATAGCCAACTGGTACTCCTTCACCCTTAATGTTAACAAAAATAACGGGATAAATAAGTAATGAATTTATATTATTTGCTATCAAATCACTAATTTCTTTATCCAGAGTATCACCAAAGTGTTTCTTACAATTTAAAAAGCCTTCTTCTTCAAGCAAAAAACTATTTTTATCGTAAACATTTTCTATATAAACAACCTTTTGAGTCTTTTTAGTTGCCTCGATCAACTTTTCTTCTTTTTCTTCACCAAAAATATGACTTTCACATTCTGGTATATCTTTTAAAAGTGAAGGCTTTATCTTATCAAATGCAACCTTTACAGAAATAGGAATATCCATAGTATTAGGATTTAAAGAATATTGACTAAGCCTAAAGTTTTCGGCATAAAACTCCTCACCACTAACAGGTATTCTTTGATCCAGCCTATTATTATGAGCAATCTTAGCACTAATTAGTTCAAAATCTCCTTTATTTTTTTCAAAATATATTTTCTTAACAGTTAATTCTATATACCGCTTTACAACTGCATAAATTGTTATCTTATCAATAACAGAGTAGTCGCTAGGAAGACCTTTAAAAAAGAATAATCTAATAGAGGGTTCTGGGAATAAGGTCTTTAAATCAGCTAAAAACTCCTTAGAAAGACCCTTAACATATATATTTCTACCAACTAGATAATGATCAACTAAATAAATTAGCTGTTCTTTATCAGTAACATTAGTAAATTCCCTATTGCTATCAGGTTTTGGCATATATTACCCCAAAAATTATAAACCTAAAATTACTATAACCTAATATTAATCTTCTCTTTACAAAATAAGCATCTGTCTTTATCTAACCCAACAACCTTAGTAGTATAACCATCTCTTTTTATAATTGTTTTTTTACAACCTGGACAATAACTATCAGTAGTACCTCTAGTACTAACATTACCCAAATATACATATTCAAGTTTCTCAGAAGCCTTTTCATAAGCCTCCTTTAAAATATAATAAGGAGTAGGAGGTAGGTCTAACATATAACATGGATGATAGGCAGAAAAATGAAGAGGTATTTTAGGGTTTAAATCGGCTATCCAGTCAATAAGTCCGGATATATCCTCATCGGAGTCGTTTAAAGTGGGAATAATCAAATTAGTAATCTCTAACATAATATTGCTATCATTAATTAATATAATAGAATCTAAAACTGGCTTCAATAGTCCCTTGCATACCTTTCTATAAAACTTATCATTAATACTTTTAAGATCAACATTAACAGCATCAATATAAGGGATTAGTTGTCTTAATGGTTTTTGATTAATAGTACCATTGGTTACTAAAACATTTTTTAATCCTGCTTTTTGAGTAAGCTTTGCAGTATCCAAAACAAACTCATACCACATAAGAGGTTCACTATAGGTATATGCTACCCCTATAGAATTACTAATAGTGGCACAATCTAGTATTTGTTCTGGGGTAATATCTCTGGTAGAGGATTGTTCCTGAGAAATACTAAAATTCTGACAAAATGAACATTTTAAATTACAACTGTTAGCCGATATAGATAATATCTTATTAGCGGGATAAAAATGAAATAGAGGCTTTTTTTCAATAGGATCCACTGCCATAGAAGTTGTCTTACCGTAATTTACTGCATACAGAACACCCCCTATGTTCTTTCTACCCATGCACATAGCAACCTCACCCTCTTTAATCCTACACTGAAAAGGACATAAATAGCATTTTATCTTATTATCCCTAGATTTATCATAATATAAAGCTTCTCTTATCATAAAATCCTTGTTCTATAAATTAACTTATCCTACTCCAAATCGTTTTTGATTGTTATTAATTTGGCTTAATACTAGTACCTGCTATATTAAAAAAAATAAACAATTTTATAACATAGTAAAGTTAAAGATATTAAATAATAGAGCCATTTTAATGTTTGCTTATGCTAATCAACTCACTGGTATTAAGAGTTTTATTAATATAAAAATCATCTTCAATTGCTTTAATATAGGCTTTTGCAATCTCATTTTTTGATATAGGCTCCCAAGTTTCAATAAAGTTTTTAGCTAAGTTTAAGTGTGAGCCAAGATTAAAAAGTGGCTTCATCATCCTAACCCAGCCCATACTCTTACCCACTATACTTTTATCATATATAAGTGATGGTCTAAAAATAGTCCATTTTAAGCCGGATTGTTTTAAATAATCCTCTGCCATAAGCTTATATTTAAAATATCCCTTTCCTATGCCTGGAACATAACCAGCCGCACTCATAAATAAAAACCTATTAATACCCTGACTTATTGATTTATCAATCATATTTTTTGCAGTATGAAAGTTAAGCCTTTCAAAGGTAATATCCTCGCTTTTAACCTCTTTTATAATTGCAACCAAATGTATAACAACATCATGACCACTAAGGTCTATGGAACCTATATCCAAGGCATCACCAAAAACTATGTTTACCTTTGAATAAATATTAATCTTATTCTCAGAACCCATTCTTACAAGACATGTTACTCTATATCCTTTATCCAATAATAGTTTAACTATTTTACGCCCAACATATCCTGTTCCACCAGTAATAAATATCTTTTTCATAAAATCTCCTTATGTAAAAATTTATTTTCTAATGTTTAAGATAATACCACTAACTTAAAAATAAAAAAAGTATTATATCTAACATTATACAAAGTTTAACTTGACTATCATTTTTGTATATAGTAAGTTTCGTTATTAGTAATAAACAGGAGATATTATGAAGCTTAACTTATTATTATACACTTTGATAGCTATTATCCTTAGTCAAAATAATATATACCCCAAAAAAGCTATAGTTGCTAAAAAAGGAGATAAAGTAAAAGTACACTATATACTAAAGCTTAAAAACGGTAAGATTATAGATAAATCAAAAAATAGAGGGCCTTTTGAGTTTACCATTGGAACAGGACAAGTAATACCAGGCTTTGACAAGGCCGTTATTAATATGAAAGTAGGAACGCAAAAAGTAGTAACAATCCCACCACAAGATGGATACGGTAAATGGATAAAAAAACTATTAGCTAAGATAAATAAAAATAAGTTCCCTAAAAACTTTGACCTTAAAATAGGTAAACAAATATCCGTTAAAGACAGCTTAGGCAATATAAGACACGGAAAAATAACTAAAGTCAACGGCAATATAGTAAGTATAGACTTTAATCATCCATTAGCAGGCAAAAACCTAATATTTACTATAAAACTCCTTAGTATAAACTAGTATTGAACTTATTCTTTTTTATATACTCTTTTTGATAAAAATTATATACCTCTATACTAACAGGACTTATAACTAGTCCCCTTTCTATAACGTATATAATTTTTTGGGATATAACCTTAAGCATACCCTCAATAAGGTCTTTTATAGCTATATCTAAAATAGTTTTACTATTATCTATCTTTCTAAGAGGCTCACAGTAGTCAGCAATAAAAATCACCTGTTCATAAGACGACATATTAAGCCGTCCTGTAGTATGACTACTAATGGCATTTAAAACTTCTAAGTCATTAATATTAAAACGTTTCTGAGCCTCTATTCTACTGACCTTAGCATGTAGTAATCCATGACTCTCAATCTCCATGGGGGATAGTTTAACGTTATTATCCCTGCATATATTAATCATATCTTTTATAGAGTACATCTTTCCCCAGTCGTGGAGCAGAGATGCTAAAGATAGCTTTTCTAAATCAAGATTATGATATTTACCTATAAAAATAGCAGTCTCTTCTACAGACAGTATATGTTTATATCGCTCATAACTAACATATTCTTTTAAAAGATCTTTTATCTTTAAAATGTGTAAATTATTTTTGTACATTTTTATTAAAGATGATAAGTTTCTGCTCTTTGTTGGATAACTTTTCTACAAGCCTTATACCAAAAGACTCATCTATAATTATGACCTCGCCTTTAGCTATTGGAATATCATCAACAATTATGTCTATAGGCTCACTAGCATTATTATTCAGCCTTATAATTGATCCATCCTCCAGCTTTAATATGTCATCCAGAGTAATATTTGTTTTACCAATCTCAACACTAACATTAAGTTTTACATCCATAATAAGCTTTAAGTGTGGGGATATAGGCTTTTTTAGTTTTAACTCACTTTTAGAAAAGTGTTTATCAGTTTTCAAGGCGGCTATATCATGTTTGGATTCTTTTGGTTTTAGACTTTTACTTTTTATGTTTTTTCCTATTTTGCTATAGTCAAAATCAGGTATATCTGTTATAAAATCCTGCAGTTTATCTAGAGAGTACTCAACCATTATATCCTCGATAACTTTATAAGAGGTAAATTAAAATGTAGAATTAATTAATAAATCGTTAAAAAAGTGGCAAAAATTAATACTTTTTCAATAGAATACAAAAAATATATATAATACAGCAGTAATAATTAGAGCAAAAGCCGAAAGTAAAATTATTAACTGCATATTATCCTTTTTATTCATCACAATAGACTCTGGATCATAATAGTCATGGGATTTTTTAGTATTATGCTTTTCTAAAAGTTTATATTTTTCGTTATCAACCTCTTGTACCTTAATAGGCTCCTCTTCAGTAAGCTGACCATATATTCCATCCTGTATTTTAGTAAGAACAAAATAGCCTCCTTTAGGTGTTTTCTCTATTTTCTCTATAATGGCTGGTATGGGATTAGCTTTTTTATCCTTTACTGAGTTTAATATATCCGCAAAATAATTGCTCTTAGGATCACTAATATCAACCTTAATCATAACTCTATCCCCGACATTTAGCTTTTCTATAGGCACACCGCTAATTGGTGCTAATACGAATAAAACATTTATTAATGCGGCATCACCTGGTATAATTTGTTTTTTTACCTGTTCGAACTCTACTGTCTTAGTAGCTATATCTTTTTGTTGTTCGTCATATAATTTTTCCTTATCCTTTTTTTGACTCTCAATTTGTGCGTATGTAGTAGATTCAAAAGTAAACTCAAATACAGGACTACAGTTACCTACTGCCTTTATAAATATATTAGTAAACTCTTGTTCTAGTTCAGTTACTTTTTCCTTTTTTATCTCTAACACTAAAAGACTAACGTTTATAGATTTTAAAACTATATCAATTGCATCATGTATATCCTTAGTTTGAACATCAGCATACTGACCCTTAATTTTTGACATAGTAATAAAATGTTCTAAATCTATCCAGCTATATGTTGACCAAAGTTTGATTGGAAAAGCTTCTTCTATAAAGTCTCTATATCTTGAGGCAATAATATCTACTTTCTCATAGCCATTATTATTGATATTAAATAATATATAAAAGACTCCATAGAGGTTTTTTTCATTTATAAGAAATCGACTTTTTAAAAAGACTAGTTCTTCCTTTTCACTATAACTATTATCTAGCTTCATTTGTCCTCCTAAAGTTATAAGCCGCTTAGTTTAGTGGTGTATATATATAAAGATAGTAAATAAAATAGTTATAGTAGAGGGGATATAATATAAAAAGTTAAGCTTTTTAGACATATAAATTAAAATATTAACCCATTAAATCAAAACTAATTATTATTATTTAAACAACTGTTCTTACAGGGATAATATAAAACTACTAATGAATAAGCCATATGATAACGACTTCCATTAATATTATTATTCTAACTATATTAATAATCAGTTGTTCTAACAGTGAGATCAAAGGACTATGGCATCTCGAAGGAGAAAACATTACCTTTGACTTTAAAAAAAAACAATTAATTCTAAAAGAAAATAAAAATATCATTTTAGTTGCCAATAAAACTATATCCAATAATAATGATCTAAATTATAAAATTGTTAACCTTGATCCAGCTATAAAAAGTAAATATAGTGTTAATAGTTTTATTTCTTTTAGCAAAATAATAAATAAGGATAGTCTTATTACCTCCAATATAAAGCTCCCCAATAGCGATTATAGATATACCCTTACTAAGAACAATAAAACTAATATATCAAAGGACTTCTCACTGCTATATGACGATGAAATAAAGGATTTTTTAAAAGATGGCGGCTTTGAATTAGCTAATAAAAAATACTTGATTAGGAGTTCTAATAAAAAGGATAAAATTAGCAATCTTGTAGATAAAAAATATAGTAGTTATTGGCATAAAAAGATAAACTATAAATTCAACGACTTCTTTGAGTTATTTTTTTACAGCAAAAATAAAGAAAAACTAGACTCAAAGGTTAAAGTAAGAGGTATAGGGTTTATAAATAGGCATGCACAAAACTATGAAAGTATTAAAGCTAAGGATAACTTTCACCGAATTAGAAAAATAGAAATACAATTTACCGGCTACTATAACGGCGGTATAGGCAAGACTAAGGCTCTATATGATAATTTGATATACAGCATAGAGCTGGATGATAAACCAGGATTACAAATTATCTACTTTTATAAAAGTATTTTTTGTAAAGGAATAAAATTAATACCAAAAGATATATACACTGGCTTAAAAAATGAACTTAGACTATATGAAATTATCTTCTACATTGAATAAAATAGCTGTTAGCATAGTTTTTATTATAATTATTTTATCCATTAGTGCAATGGGAAATACTAAAAAACCTGATCCCAAAATAGGCTTTCAGAATATATACCTAAAAGATAGTATTAAATCTGTTTTAGACAAGCTAAGGCACTATAAAATAAATGATATATCCAATAGACTGTCATTGCAGAGTACATTTATTAATCCCTATCTTATGCTGGCTAAGAGATTCCATTATAAATACTCCCCATACTCAATGGTATACAATATTAACAATCAAAAATACTATTTAACCTTTGATGATATTAACATTAATAATGAGGATTATTCAATCTTCAAAACAGTAAATACTAAAAAACAAAGTAATTTTTATGTAAACTATTTAAAGCTAAAACATCTAAAGATAGAAAATATCCACGATCTTTCAATTATAAATCCGTATCTACAAAATATTTCTTTTTATTTTTATAATGATAAGCTCTATGGAGTTAATTATGATATAGCGGTTAACCTGGACAGCTTTAAAAGACTCTTTAATAACTTTAAGGCTAAGTATGGTAAATATAAATACATACGCAGTAAAAGTAATGCAGAAAAGATTATGTTATCCTGGAAATATAAAAATACCCAAATAACCATAAACACTAAAAAACATACCTTTAAAAATCTATTTAAAATAGACTCAGTTAGAGGTATACCCAGTGAATATAATAAACAAAAAATAAAAATCAGTCTAATAGATAAAAGCCTCCACAATAATGTACTTAATTATAAGTCCCGCATATATAGGAACCTCCTAGATAGACTAAAACAAATATCCGAACAAAAATATCATCAGCTTGTAAAGCTAATTAAACAAGAAAAACATAATAACAAAAAAACAACTAGATATAAGTTCAAAAGCCATTATAAATATATAGACAACCTCTAACAGCCTATCTCTAAACTAGTAGCAATACCACTATCAAATTTGACAAAAACTATTAACGTTATTAATATTAATAATCTATCCAAATAAAATATAAGTAGAGCTATCCATGAGAAAAGACAGTAAACAAAAAGATAAAAAAACTAATAATCCGTCATCAAATAATATTACTAAACCTATGAAAAATAAAAGTAGTAAGAAATATTATAAAGTCGACAAAAAAAAAGAAGAAAAACCTTCTTTTAGTATTTGTCCAATTTGCTCAAAAGAGGTTAAAGATCGTCTAACAGCAATTAAAGAAAAAACAACTAAAGAAGATGCCCACTTTAACTGTATTACATCAAAGATAAAAAAAAGCTTTGACATAAAAAATAAAGATAAAATATACTATATCGGAGGGGGGAGGTTTGCCTTAGTAAAAGAAAAAAGATTTAAAAATAGATTTTCTTTTACCATTAAAGAAAAAATTAACTATTGTGAAAAAACTAAGAACTAGTTTAATCTAATTCTTAATTGATATACTAATTTTTAAAACCCCTACTTCACATATTATATAAGCAGTATAAGTTTCATCATAAAATAAAGTAGCATCGATTCTCATTCCAGAAAACAGAGAAGGGCTTGATAACAAAGTATTACCAAATTTCCTACCCAAGTTAGCAATTATTTTACTGACTAAAATATTAGCAAACTCTCCTATATAACTTTTTATAAGGATATCCATATCCATTTGTTTTTCTAGTCTAACTTGATTTATTTTACATAATAATCCATGAACAGTTTCATTATCAATTTCTAATGTAAATCCGCCTTCTATATCACCCAATATTGTTATAAAAATAATATTATCAAAACGCTTTTCATGCTTTTTGGTACGGCTAGCAACCTTACAAACAGGACTATAATCAAAGAATATTTTTGTAAAAGACTGAAATACATCCAAAACAGTATGTTTAAAATGGTCTTGCTTCACAGTTTTATCCTTATTTAAACTTATATTAAGTTTTCGTTATTTTTTTAAGTCTTCTACTTTAATATCCCCAGAATCCAGATTAAATCTAACTTTACACCCCTTATCACGCCTTACATCTAGTCCAACTAAATTAAGGCCTATCTTTTTAAGTTCTTTTTTAGTGCTTTTAACATTACTTTCAGCAATTGTTGGAATACCACCTCTTCTACTATGCTGAAAGATATTACCGCCGCCAACCATAAAAGCAAAAATATACTGCTTTTTAGCACCTAGTTTAATAATCTCTTCTAAAAGAGAAGGTACAGCTGTATCAGCATACTTACCATTTGGTTCATTAGAGTTAGAGTCTTTTTTTTTGGGTAGGAATATATGAGCCATTCCCCCAACCTGATTTATCTTATCATATAATATAAGAGCAACGCATGAACCTAAAATTGTTTTTAATATAGTAGGGCTACATGCACTTACCATCTCACCTACACCAACATTAATCTCATATTCTCTCATCAGATCATAACACCATCCATATTATACCTTTTTCCAAATAACTCCTTTAGGAGTGTCTTCTAAAAGTATTCCGCTTTCTTTAAGACGGTCTCTAATTGTATCAGCCGTAATATAGTCTTTTTTTTGTCTTGCAGTATTACGCTCTTTTATTAACCTATTTATCTCTTCATCTAAAATAGGTCTCTCAAAAGAAAGAACACCTAAAACCTCATTTATCTTGCGAAAAAAGTCTATTATTCTAGTAATATCGTTCTTGGACAAGCTATCAAAGTTAAGATTCAAGTTTTTAATAACCTCAAAAACGCCAGCCAATGCCAAGGATATGTTCAGATCATCATCCATAGCGTTTTCGAACTTACTAAGCCCAGTGGATATAATATCCATGACCTTTTCACAATTATGAGTTGTTTTGTTTATCTGAAGGCATCGTTGTATAAAATAATTTATGCCGGCGAGAGTTGATTTTGCCTGATCCAAAATATCATCACCATAGTTTATCTTAGACCTATAATGAGACTGAATAAGGCTAAAGCGTATAGCCTCTTTAGAAAAGCCTTTATCCAAGAGATCTTTTAAGTAAATAACATTGCCCTTACTTTTAGAGCTTTTCTCACCTTTAAGATTAAGGAACTCGGAGTGCATCCAATAATTAACGAACTTCTTAGCTGTTGCACCCTCACTTTGAGCAATTTCATTTTCATGATGAGGGAATATATTATCCACTCCGCCAGTGTGGATGTCAAATGTCTCCCCCAAATACCTCATACTCATACCACTGCACTCTATATGCCATCCAGGTCTACCTTTACCAATGGGTGTATTCCAATAAACGTCACCATCGTCTTTTGTATGAGCCTTCCACAAAACAAAGTCGCTAACATTTTCTTTATCGTACTCGTCAGAAGATACCCTTCCGCCTGCTCCAGCCCTTAAACTCGACTTATCCAAATGAGCAAGTTTACCATAATCCTTAAACTTATTTATACTAAAATATGTAGAGCCGGCGATTTCATAGGTATATCCGTTTTGACTAAGCTTTTGGATAAGCCTTACCATATCCTCAATGTGATCAGTAGCCGCGGGATAGCTTTCTGCTGGAGTTATATTTAAAAGGTTAATGTCGTGAAAGAAGGATTGTTTATACTTATTAGTATAGTCTTTTAATGACTTTCCCTCTTTAATAGAGTTTTTAATTGTTTTATCATCGACATCGGTTAAGTTCATGATCTGCCTAACCTTATACCCCTTATACCTTAAATAACGTACTAAAATATCCTCAAATAAGAAAGTCCTTAAATTACCAATGTGGATATGGTTATAAATAGTAGGTCCACAAGTATATAGTAATACCTCTCCATCAGATAGGGGTATAAAGTTTTCTTTTTTTCTACTAAGCGTATTATAAAATTGTAATGCCATGTTATTATTAGTCTCCCTTTAAATTAACAGTTTGTGTATCATTTAAAATTAAAAAGAAATTATAGTTAAGTCAATAGGGCTTTTCGATCATTCTGCTAGAGTTATTGTAAAGGAGTTTTACGGGATATTTTTATAATTTATTAGGAATCTATATTTGGTATAGGTAAACATAATAAGAAGGTATTTTGTGATAATCCAGGTTATTCAGAGAGATATTATTTAATAATTTAGTTATCATTTTATGATAGAGTTATGACGAGTCATACAAGGTAAAAAGCAAGACATATAATGTAAAGGCAAGTGAATTTTAGATTTCTTTATGGAACAGGAAAGTTAAAATATTTATGAAAAAGTTATTTTCTTGTATCAAGAAGGTTATCCCACTATGCTCTTTAAGTGCTGCTTAAATACTTTAGCAATGAACACAAAATATCACTTTTTATGCAAGTAGTCATCACTACGAGAGCTATTAAGAATCCCTTACTGAGACTAAGAATTATAGACCTTTATTAAGTGACAAGGAATTTGCTGTTCCATAAAAGGATAGGGCGGATTATTAGAATATTCTATATTGACATTATATGTTTTCTATGTGAATTGAAAATAATAAAACAGTTTGTATCTATAAAAATCGATAAACTTAAAACGCTTTTACAATAACCTACTAGAATATTTGTTACTAATTGTCCTAATAGTGTAGATCAAAAGTACTCTAAGCTAACTTATATTTCTAAAACTTAACAAAATATAAATAAAATCTATTTAAAATTAAAAAGAAATTACAGATAAGTCAATAGCCCATATTCGGCTGTATAATTTAGATAAGATAGTATTCTAATATCTACAATAAGCTCGTAAATATTAGACTAACAATATATAGGATGTTGTACGACAGCTACTTTTTACCGTAACCAATAGATAATAAACCTTCTGCTATCTCGTCCAAAACAACAGGATCCTCAATAGTAGATGGTATATTATAATCCTTTTGATCAGCAATCTTCCTCATAACAGCCCTTAATATCTTACCAGAACGAGTCTTAGGTAGCCTATTTACAATAATACATTGCTTAAAATTAGCAACTGGTCCAATCTTATGCCTAACTAACTGTACAAGCTCTTTTATGATAATAGCATGATCCTTTTTAACACCAGCTTTTAGCACAACAAGTCCAAGAGGTAGTTGCGTTTTTAACTTATCCGATGCCCCTATAACAGCACACTCTGCAATATCAGGATGTGAGGCTATAACCTCCTCTAAACTACCTGTAGATAAATTATGCCCAGCTACAATAATAACATCATCAGTTCGCCCCATAATAAAAACGTAGTCGTCATTATCAATAAAACCCCCATCCCCAGTGGTATACCTACCCGGATTAGTATCAAGATATGACTCTTTATAACGCCTATCATTATTCCACAAAGATAATAATGCACCCGGTGGTAAGGGTAGCTTTATGGTAACCGATCCCTCAGCATCAGGAGAACAAACTTCACCCTTCTCATCAACAACCTCTACCTTATAGCCAGGTACAGCCTTTGTAGACGAACCAGCCTTTTGATCAAGTGACTCAACACCCATACAATTAGCTACAATAGCCCATCCAGTTTCGGTTTGCCACCAATGATCAATAACAGGTACTTTTAATAAATTACACGCCCAGTAATATGTATCAGGGTCTAAACGCTCACCAGCTAAAAAAAGATACTTAAAACCAGATATGTTATACCGCTTTAAATGCTCCCCATTAGGATCCTCCTTTTTGATAGCCCTAAAAGCAGTTGGAGCAGTAAACAAAACTTTTACATTATGATCCTGAATAACCCTATAAAATGCCCCTGCATCAGGAGTACCAACAGGCTTTCCCTCGTATACCACAGTAGTACAGCCGTACAAAAGAGGTGCATAGACTATATATGAATGTCCAACAACCCATCCAACGTCAGAAGCCGCCCAATAAACATCCCCAGGGCTAACATCATATATATACCTCATAGACCACTTCAGTGCAACAGCATGACCACCATTATCCCTCACTATGCCCTTTGGTATACCCGTTGTACCAGAGGTATATAATATATATAGAGGGTCACTGGCCTTAACAGATACGCAATCAACAGATTTAGCAGTCTCCATAAGCTTATACCAGTCAAAATCCCTGCCCTCTTTCAAATGACATATATGTTGACTCCTCTGATATATAATACACTTATCCACCTTATGATTAGCCTGATCAATAGCCTCATCAAGTAAGGTTTTATAGTCAACAATCCTCTTAACCTCAATCCCGCATGAGGCTGATATAATTAACTTTGGTTCAGCATCATCAATCCTAATGGCTAACTCATGGGATGCAAATCCACCAAACACTACTGAGTGTATAGCTCCAATCCTTGCACAGGCATACATTGCAATAAGTGCCTCTGGAGTCATAGGTAAATATATTATAACCCTATCGCCCTTTCCAACACCAAATGACCTTAATACACCTGCAAACCTTGATACCTCATCCAGTAACTCCTTATAACTAATCCTTCTTATAGTATTTGTTACAGGGCTATCATAAATAATAGCAGTCTGATTAGCCCTGCCATTCTCAACATGATAATCAATGGCATTATAACACGTGTTTAGCTCTCCACCACTAAACCACCTGTAAAACGGCTTGTTAGAGTCATCCAATACCTTTTGATAAGGCTTATCCCATATAATATCCTTAGCGGCCTTATCCCAAAACCCTATAGGATCATTTATTGACTCATCGTATAATTGCTGATACCCCATATATATCTCCCTTTTAACAATATATCTTGCCTTCTAACCCTTAAAAGATTTTTAACTTAAAAAGTAAATAAAAATTAGCTTTTATATTGAAGAATATAGCTTTGTATATTGCCAATATGATTAGTTGTTATTATACTTGTTAAGTTAGCTATTTAACATATAATTGTCAAGTATCACTTCTATAAAAGGTAGGTAGTTATGGAAAAAATGAAAGCAAGAAAAGGTCTAGAAGGTGTTATTGTCGATGAATCATCTGTGTCAAAGGTTATGCCAGAAATTAATGCTCTGGTCTATTATGGCTATCCTGTACAGGACTTAGCTGAAAACTGCTCCTTTGAAGAGGTTGCATACCTCTTGTTAAACGGTGAATTGCCTAATCAAACAGAACTTAGTAGCTTTATACAAAACGAAAAAACATATAGAACTATATCCGACAAGCTTAAAACCCTAATAAAACTATTTAATAATAAATGCCATCCAATGGACTCTCTAAAAACTGCTGTTAGCTTTTTAGGTACCGAAGATAGTGATGCTGGTTCTCTTAGCCGTGAGTCTAATTATATTAAGTCTATTAAATTATTAGCTAAAATACCAATCATTGTTGCCGCTGATTTTAGATCAAGACAAGGTAAAAATATCATTGATCCTCGTAATGACCTCTCAATAGCAGAAAACTTCTTTTATATGTGCTTTAATGAAGTTCCCAACGAATACGTAATAAAAGCTTTTGACGTATCCATGATCCTATATGCAGAACACACATTTAATGCCTCCACTTTTACGGCTAGAGTCGTTATATCGTCACTATCTGATATATATTCAGCTGTAACAGGGGCTATTGGCTCCCTAAAAGGTCCACTGCACGGTGGAGCCAATGAAGCAGTTATGCATACCATGAAAGAAATTAATGATCCCAATAATGCAAAAGCATGGCTTGAAACAGCATTGAAAAATAATACCAAAATAATGGGCTTTGGACATAGAGTATATAAAAAAGGTGACTCTAGAGTACCCACTATGCAAAAGTATATGCTAAAAATGGCTGAGATAAAAGGTCAGGATAAATGGGCTAAAATATATCACATCCTAAAAGACCATATGCTAAAAGAAAAGAATATACACCCTAATTTAGACTTCCCAACAGGCCCTGCATACTATATGATGGGCTTTAATATAGAAACCTTTACCCCTATCTTTGTTATAAGCCGTATAACAGGTTGGACTGCACATATAATGGAACAACTTAAAGATAATCGCCTAATAAGACCGTTAAGCCAATATATAGGGCCTAACGAACGTAAAGTTATGCCTATTAATAAACGATAAATATTTTACGGCATACCTACTATCATAAAAATATGGACCTATCACAAAAAGAAATAACATTAGCACCATATCCAAGAGGCTTTCACATAATAACTAAGCTAATTGAAAAAGAAACTATAAACAAAGTCAAAACAGGATTATTACACATATTTATAAAACACTCATCAGCAAGCCTAACCATAAACGAAAACGCAGACCCCACCGTCAGACAAGACTTTGAAAGCCACTTTAATATAATGATCCCCGAAAACGCAAAGCATTATAAACATACCCTAGAAGGCAAAGACGATATGCCTGCACACCTAAAATCGTCTATACTAGGTAGTTCTTTAACTATCCCAATTAGTAACTACAAACTAAACCTGGGTACGTGGCAAGGTATATACCTATGTGAACACAGGGATTACGGCGGATCAAGGCAACTTGTATTAACCATAATCGGAGAATAAAAATTAATGTCATACCCTAACCGCAAAGAGTATGAACAAAAATTAAAAAACCTCTTTAAAATAAATAACTTCTACGACAACCAGTGGACCGTAATTAAAAAACTACTAAATAAAAAGTCCGTCATACTAATAGAAAAAACAGGCTTTGGTAAATCACTATGTTATCAGTTTACCGCTACCCAACTAGAAGGCATTACCTTAGTGTTTAGCCCGTTAATATCCCTAATGAGAGACCAAATAAATAACCTAAGCCTACTTAATATACAAGGAAAAGCCCTATACAGCGGACAAACGTATAAAGAAAAACAAAATATAATATCATCAGCCCTAAATGGTGAGCTTAAACTTTTGTATATATCCCCCGAACACCAAGAAAGCAAATCGTGGATAGATTATATAAATAGTCTAAACATCTCCATGATAGTAATAGATGAAGCACATTGTATATCCCAATGGGGGCATAACTTTAGACCATCATACCAAAACATTATAAAAACAATAAATACTATCAAAACCAATATACCAATACTTAGTACAACGGCTACAGCCAATAAAAAAACTATTAAGGATATTAAATCACAAATGGGTAAAGCTAAAGTCCTTAGAGCCAGTCTTGATCGTCCTAGCCTTAATTTATCAGTGGTAAAAGTAATAGATAAGCAATCTAAGTTTGCTTATATAAAAGATATTATCCCCAAGTTAAACGGTATTGGGTTAATATACTCAGCCAAAAGAAGGGATACAGAACTATACAGCAACCTTATAAACTCACTAAATATACCATCAACAGCATATCACGCAGGTATGGAGAAAAATAAAAGACTATATGTCGAACAAAACCTTATACAAAATAAATATAAAGTGGTATGTGCTACCAATGCCCTTGGTATGGGTCTGGATAAGCCAGATATACGTTTTGTAATACACACTAACATAACCGCATCCCCTATGCACTATTATCAAGAGATCGGTAGAGCAGGTAGAGATGGTAAAAAAGCAAAAGTTATACTGTTATATAACCAAAATGATAAAAATACTCATGAGAACGGTATTATATCCGCCTGCCCTAATAAGAAAGACTATTACCTAATCCTTGATGCACTAAAAAATGGGGATAACCTTACTGATATAGCAAATAAAACAGGCTTATCCAATACAATATTAAAAGCTATACTCCTTAATATGGAAAAAAAGAAAGTTATAAAACTAAATAATGGTAAATATCATCTTATTAAATATCCCTATAGAATTAGCTTATACCATCACCTTAAGCTAAAACAACATAGGCTAAATGAACTAAAGCAAATGATAGATTATACATCAACTAAAAAGTGTAGAATGGTATTCTTAAGGAATAGCCTCGTGGATTATAAGGCTGAAAAATGTTATAACTGTGATGTATGTTTGAATAGTCTATTACGCTATAAGCCATCCGAAGAGAGTATTAACTTTGTTAGTGAGTTCTTTATTGCCCATGATAAAAGCTAATTGTTAATTACTTTACTACAAAATGTTTTGTAATAGTTGATTTCTCATAGAGCTATATATAGCTTTATAGCCTCTAATATATTTAGAATAGGAGTAATAAATGAAAAGGAAAAAACTAACCATTATTTTATTAACTGTTATAGTCATATTAGCTTCTGTTCCTGTTTCTTTTTTAAACAAAGAAAGTTTAGATTTGTCTAATAGTAAATTAACAGAACTTCCGCTAACTATAAGACTATTAACAAAGATAGGGCTATTAAATAACTTAAAGGAGCTTACTTTAGATTATAACCAGCTTAAGACTATCCCAAAAGAGATTGTACAGTTAAAGAACTTAGAGAAGCTTTGGTTATACAATAACCAGCTTAAGACTATCCCAAAAGAGATTGTACAATTAACAAACTTAGAATCGCTTTATTTATACAATAACCAGCTTAAGACTATCCCAAAAGAAATTGGTCAATTAAAGAACTTAAAGGAGCTTTGGTTATACAATAACCAGCTTAAGACTATCCCAAAAGAGATTGTACAGTTAACAAACTTAAAGGAGCTTTGGTTAGACTTTAACCAGCTTAAGACTATCCCAAAAGAGATTGGTCAATTAAAGAACTTAAAGGAGCTTAGTTTAGGCCATAACCAGCTTAAGACTATCCCAAAAGAGATTGGGCAATTAAAGAACTTAAAGGAGCTTAGTTTAGGCCATAACCAGCTTAAGACTATCCCAAAAGAGATTGGGCAATTAAAGAACTTAAAGAAGCTTACTTTATGGGGTAATCCTATTAGTGGAGAAGAGATTAACAGACTAAAAGAACTTTTGCCTGGTTGTAAAGTTATTTTTAAATAAAGAAGTTGACTAAACTATACGCCTATAATATAATTTAACTAAACTGTATTATAGGACAATATTATGCTTGATAAACTTATCCAAGATCGTATAAAAGAATGGCTTGGGGATGACTACGATAAAGATACCCAGCTTGAGATTAATAAGCTGGTTCAGCAGAACAACGAGGCTGAGTTAACAGATCGCTTTTATAAAGAGTTAGACTTTGGTACAGGGGGACTAAGGGGCGTTATTGGTGCTGGTACCAATAGGATGAATATATATACCGTTGGAAAGTCTGCACAGGGTATTGCCAACTACATAACTAAGAACGAAAAGGATTATAGCAAAGGGATTGTTATAGCCTATGACTCACGGAACTTCTCTGACATATTTGCACTTAGGTCTGGGTTAATATTTGCTGCAAATGGTATTAAGGCGTATATTTTTAGTTCACTACGCCCTACTCCTATATTGTCTTTTGCTATAAGGCGTTTAAATGCTATTGCTGGTATTGTGGTTACTGCTAGTCATAATCCACCTGAGTATAATGGCTATAAGGTATACTACAAAGACGGGGGGCAGGTCTTACCTCCTCATGACGTTGGTATAATTGATGAGGTGAGGGCTATAAAGTCAATGTCTGAGGTAAAGTCTATATCCGAAAAAGAGGCTATTAATAAAAGTTTATTGTCTTATATAGACAAAGAGGTTGATGAGGCTTATTATAAACGGGCACTTTCACTATCCATAAACAGGGATACCGTAAAACAGATGTCTGATAAGCTTAAAATTGTATTCACTCCATTACACGGGGCATCTAATATAGCTGTAAGAGAGCTTCTTAAAAGATGGGGTTTTAATAATGTATACGTGGTTAAGGAGCAGGAAGAGCCTGATGGTAACTTTCCTACGGTTAGCTATCCTAACCCTGAGGAGAGTAAAGCCTTAGAACTTGCTATAAAGTTAGCTAAGACTAATGATAGTGATATAGTATTAGCTACTGATCCTGATGGAGACAGGGTTGGTACTGCTATTAAACATAAAAATGACTTTATACTTTTAAACGGTAATCAAGTGGGAGTTATTATCACTTATTATTTGCTATCTCAGTATAAGGCTCATGGACGTTTACCTAAAGATAGCTTTGTAGTTAAGACAATAGTATCCACTGATTTGACTAGTGCTATCTGCGATGACTTTAATGTCCATCAGTTTGAGGTTCTTACTGGATTTAAGTATATTGCTGAGAAGATTTATCAGTACCATGATTTGGAGAATAAATCAAAAGAGTATATATTTGGTTTTGAGGAAAGTTACGGTTATCTTTTAGGAGACTTTGTTAGGGATAAGGATGCGGTTAGTACATGTGCTATTATTGCCGAGGTTGCCGCACTATGCAAGAATAAGGGTATTACGTTAATAGACTATCTTGATGAGATATATAAGAAATACGGCTTTTATTTAGAGGGTCTTAGGTCTCTAACTTTGAAGGGTAAAGAGGGTGTTGAACAAATACAAAAGATAATCACCCATTTTAGGGATAGTCCACCTGATAGGATAAACAATTCAAAGGTTATCCGCATAAGGGATGTCTATCTTGGTAAGACAACTGATCTAACAAATGGTAAAGAAGAGCCTCTTGACTTACCAAAGAGTAATGTATTAACATTTTATCTCGAGGATAATAGCAAGGTTACCATTAGGCCTAGTGGGACTGAGCCTAAGATAAAGTTTTATTTTAGCATAATAAAGAGTAATGTGGATAATTTAGATAATGCTAAACTATCCGCTAAAAAGGACTTGGATAGCTTTGCTAATAACTTTGTAGATAGTATAAATGCTTTAGGTTAGTCAATTATAAAGCTTAAGTTATCTGGTTTAACTAATAAAAGTCTTGACATAGAGTTTTTAACTTGTTAGGTTTACTATAGTTTTACTAAATTTAAACTAAGGAGTTAGAGTGTTAGACTATAAAGAGTTAAGAGTTTATTCAACACCGTGGTGTCCTGATTGTAAGAGGGCATTATCTTTTTTGAAAGAGTTTAAAATACCATATACTTTGGTGGATATAGATAAAAACGAAGAGGCGGCTCACTATTTAGAAAAAGAGACTGGTAAAAAGGCTATACCCCACTTCTACCTTGATGGACAGTGGATAAAACCTTATACACCTGGTAGAGGCTTTAACCGTGAGGATATGAGACAGCTTTTTAAGGTGTAGACAAGGATAAGCTTTATGAAAAAGGTTATATGGGCAGGGCTTAGTATTATTATTCTTGTTAGTATATTTTGTATTGTATTTAGTCCTGAGCCTAAGCTATCAGCCAAGCCTATACATCCATTTTCTAAAGGCAAATATAATAAGTCTTATTTAGAGTTCAAAAAGGGTATACCTATTGTCCATCTATATGGTACGCCTAAAGAAATGGGTAAGGCTTTAGGCTATCTTACGGCTAAACAGATTAGGGCATTAGTAAATGGTTATTTATTCCATAAGAAATTATTCCCAAAGCATAGTGATAAGTATAAAGAGGCTCTTAAAAAGGCTTATGCTATGGAGAAAACTATACCAAAGCGTTATTTAGATGAGATGCTTGGTATTAGTGAAACATCAAATATACCTTATGACCATATACTCTTGGCCAACACCTTCTTAGAGATGAGGGAGTATATGTTCTGCAGTACTTTCGTGGTTAAGAAGGCTAATTCAGAAGAGAATACATTAATGGTGGGGCGTAATCTTGATTTTTATCCTTTGGGAGTGCTTAATAAATATGATATAATTGTTGTATATCACTCGGATAACGCTAATAAGGTTATATCTATAACTTGGCCTGGTCTTATTGGTGCAGTATCCGCCATGAATGAGTATGGTTTAACGGCTAATATGCTTGTTAGTGCTACCGGTAAAAAGAACTATAAGCCGTATATACCGAGTACTATTGCCTTTAGGGAGCTTTTAGAAAAAGAAAAGACCGTT
Organism: Spirochaetota bacterium; assembly: GCA_965208615.1. Classification (GTDB taxonomy): domain Bacteria; phylum Spirochaetota; class UBA6919; order UBA6919; family CBDBPB01; genus CBDBPB01. Next base: position 73,160 of record CBDBPB010000007.1, on the reverse strand, counting down.
AATGGTAGTGTTAAATACTTTAATAAGATTATTAATATTGCCTCTGCTAATAACCTTACCGTTGCTGATACAAATAATAATGCTTTAGTGTTTGAGCTATCCCCTATCAGAAAGCCCAATATAAGAAGGTTTACTGGACATAGTCTACTTGCCACCAACTATTTTATTGAGGAAGAGGGTAAGCTATCCAGTTCTGATAAAGGTTATAGGTATAATATTATGAGTATGGTAAGTAATTATCATAATACTTTTGGGATTAGGATTAGTTTATCCACTATAAAAACTACTTTAGGATTAGTTGCTTTAGCTGATCAGAACATACAGGCTATGGTTTTTTTACCTGAAAAGAGAAAGGTTTATCTTTCGGTTGATGTTATGCCTGCCTCTGCTGGAATCTATAAAGAACTTGACTTAGGTAATTTATTTAAGCAGAAGGTTAAAAATGCTTTGTGAGGTTTGTTCACAGTATAAAGGCCATTGTATAATATATAAAAAGTCTATACAAGAGGCATTATTATTATGCTCAAAGGATAAATATAAGCGATCTACTATTTCGCCCATTTTGCTTAGTGAGCTTTTGGATGAGTATAATAATAGGATTAGTGATCTAGAAAGGATAATAGGTAGAATTAAGCTTAACTTTTAAGGGATATATATGCAATTTAACTTTGGAGAGAATTGGAAGAACTTTTCTAATAAGGCATTAACCAAAGAGAAGGTTGATCAAGCAAAAATAGCTTTTAAGGATTTATTTGCTGATATTAACATTAGGGATAGGTCTTTTTTAGATATTGGGTTTGGTCAGGGGTTATCACTGCTTATTGCTACGGAGATGGGTGCTAAGCCTCTGGGAGTTGATATTAATCCATTATCTAAAGAGGTTATTGACTATAATAAAAAAAAGTTTGACTCATTAAAAGATAAGGATATACCCACTATAACTGGCTCAATCTTGGATAACAAAGTTATTAGCCAGATTAAAAGTCATAATAAGCTATATGACGTTGTTCATTCATGGGGTGTTTTACACCATACTGGGGATATGTGGTCTGCTATTAAAAAGAGTTCAGAATTGGTTAATTCAAAGGGTTATTATGTTTTATCAATTTATAATAGACATTGGTCTTCATTGATTTGGCTTTTTATAAAGTGGCTATATAATCGTTCTCCAAAGGTTTTCAAGTATGTTTATATATATTCTTTATTCCCCATAATCTTTTTAGCCAAGCTCGTTGTTACAAAGGGGAATCCTTTAAATAAATCCAGGGGAATGGATTTCTTTTATGACGTAATTGATTGGGTGGGAGGCTATCCTTATGAGTATGCAACAGCGGATGAGGTTATTAATTACATAACTAATTTAGGTTTTAAGCATATAAAGTTAAATAAGGCTTTAGTTCCAACGGGATGTAATGAGTTTATATTCCAAAGGAGCCTTTAGAATAAACTTGAAGCTCTAACTTAAAATCAACCTTTATCCTGCTCATCAATGCTGGATAAATGTCCAATAAGCCTATACAAAATAGAACTAAATAAAAAACTAATAATAGAAAATACCTCAACCTCTTTACTAGATAACTTTTCTACTGATTGGTCTTCTAAACTCAATATATTTAATGCTCCAAAGAAATGCCCTTGAACAACCATTGGCAAAAGTAAAAAAAATCTAACATTAGTCATATTGTCGGCTAGTCCATTAGATATCTCATTGTTATTTTTATAGCCATCTATAAAAGTAGTATCGCATTTATAAAAAAACTCCCTTAGTTGTTTATCGCTTTTCGATAAAATAAACTTTTTATTCTCATTACCAGTAAAACCAATAGTACTACAAGATTCTAAGTTGTTATCAGCATTATTAATTAGAATAGATGCCATTCCAACGCCAAACAACTCGTTTAACTTCCTTAAAAGCTTGGTTAAAATATTAGTCGCATCACTATAAGTAATAGATGATTTATCCTCAAAGTCCTTTTCTAACAGCTTAATAAAAGAGGTTAAGCTAGATAATCCGCTAATATAATCCGGCATTTTACTATTCTCATGCTCTAACCTATCCCCTATATAAATAGAATCAGTATTTGTAATCTGGTCTAAAGTGTCCTCATCCTTTATAGGAGGCTGTTCTACTGCCTTATCACTGCCCACTTCTGACTCCAAAAACTCTTCATTTACTTTTAAATTATCATCCTTCGAGTCATTACTCTTTTGCAAAACATAACTAGCCTTTTCTCTAAAACCCATTTTCATATACCTTGCCTTTTCCCTTAGACTAAGCACTTTTTAAATCCCCAAGTCTTTAAACAACTTGTTATATAAAGTATAATACTTAGACTTTGCAAATTCTTCTATTTTTTCATTTGGTAAGTCTCCAAAAAGACTATCTATATACTTTAGGACTTCCTTTATATCCTCTTTTTTGTTCTCAATTAAATTTGAACGATCAGCTTTAACATCAAGTCTATCATGACCTTTGCTATATACATCTAATTCATCTTTTTCTATGTTATCAGTCTTTTCTATGTCATTAATTGATACAACTTCTTCTTCTTCAACCTCAATACCGTTTGCAGCACTTAAAACTTTATCCTCTAATAGCTTTTCAGCTTTAGTTACTTCCTCATCCACAGAGACATCATCTTTATTAACAATTACATTATCAAAACCACTCTCTTTATCATATTCCTCATCTTCAGGATGCTCATCAATTAAAAACTCAGACTCTACACCAGTATCATCTTCTAGTTGAACATCATCATTTTCCTGTATAGGTGTAACTGAAGTCTTTTCTACCTCTTCTAATATAGACTCATCAATAGAAAGTAATATATCATCTTCTAAAACAATAACCTCATCTTCGGTATCGCTAACCTCTGATTCACTTAGATCTTCATCAACAGTACCCATAACTATATTTTTAACTAGAGGCTCATTACTATCCCCTTGCGATGAACTATATTCTAACGCCTCTTCACTTATATTATTATCTGCCTTTACCTCATCAGAATACATTTTACTCTCTTTATCTTTTTCTTTATTAAAAGTCGACTTTTGGATATCACTTTCATCATCTAACATTATTTTATCCTCTTTATCTACTACATCGGGTATATAACCGTCGCCCTTAGAGGATTTTATATTATCAACAACATCCACATTTACATCATCATCCACTGTACCACTATCCAACTCCTTATCAACAATATCCACGTCTATATCATCATCCACTGTACCACTATCCAACTCCTTATCAACAATATCCACGTCTATATCATCATCCACTATACCGCTATCCAACTCCTTATCAACGATATCTACGCCTATATCATCATCCACTATACCACTATCCAACTCCTTATCAACAATATCTACGCCTATATCATCATCCACTATACCACTATCCAACTCCTTATCAACAATATCTACGCCTATATCATCATCCACTATACCACTATCCAGCTCCTTATCAACGATATCTACGCCTATATCATCATCCACTATACCACTATCCAACTCCTTATCAACAACATCACTTAAGCTCACATTAACCCATTTGATTTCATTATCTTCAGTATCCATATTATTAACCCCTTTAGAATAAACAAAATTTGAAAATACATCCTCTACTATATCATCAGTATCATCCTCTACTATTATTATATCACCAGTATCTTCCTTTACTCCAACATCTTTTTTATCTATATCTTCAATAGTATGGCTTTCTAAAGCTATATTAGAAATAGCAGGTGCCTCAGTTTCATTTTTACTATCAGGCTCTTCTGTAACTACATCAACTACTACACCAAGCTCCATGTTTAACTCTTCTTCAATACTACTAACTATACTATCAACAGAATCATCATCCGATGTAATCATATCATGAGTATTATAATTATCAATTAAAGAAAAGTCATCCTTAGCCTCATCAACAATTTCTTCCTCAGCAAGCCTATCATAAGCTAAGTCAATTTTATCTGAAACAATACTTTCATCTAAATCTTCTTCATAGTCCCCTAAAAGAGAGTGTTCATCAAAGTCACTTAGTAACTCTTCATCAAAAGATAAAACTGGTACATCCTTTATGTCAGAGATAAAATCATCAGTCGTATTCTTTTTTAAGCCTTCTAACTTATCCATTATATAAACCCCATAGTAAAAACCTATGTTATCCTCATCATTAGTCTAAACCAGTATATTTACTCTATCTAAATAGAGTACAAAAGTATCAAATATTTTAACAACTCTAAAACGTGTTAACAGCTATTTCTTTTTTATATAATAACTTTGCCCAGCCTTTAAATAATAATTCTTGTTATTAACAGGTATCTTAGCACTCTTACTAAAACCTCCGGCTCTCTTTACCAGATCACTAAAACGACTACCCTTAATAACCTTATAAACACCTGGGCGTCTAACTGCACCCAATATTTCAACCTCTATCCATTTCACTAAAGGTTTTTTCAAGCTCCTACGATAAGGCATATAAATATTAGAGCCACCTAAAGTAAAATATAAACTAATAAGCAATATATATAAACTAATAACAGCAATAAACTGTTCACGATTGATCTTCATAACTACTAAACTATTTAAAAAGATAACTAACAATAAATAAAACTAATCTCAATAAAATATTAGAATATATACCAGCAATAATATCATCTATCATGATCCCAAGCCCTCCCCCTATATTCTGAATACGTTTTATAGGATAAGGTTTTAAAATATCAAAAGCCCTAAATAATATAAATCCGGTAATAACACTAAAAAAGTTAATATCGCCAATAAAGGCCATTGCAATAAGAAAACCAACAACCTCATCAATAACAATCTCTGGACTATCCTTAACCTTAAAGATCTCTCTTTCAGCAACAGAACTAATCCATATTCCAAATAAAACTAAAAATACACTAACCAATACATATAAAAAAAAACTTGAGTATATAAACAAAAATAGCATAACCCCAAGTAATGTGCCAAAAGTACCCGGCATATAGGGCATAAAACCTATATATCCACCTGTAGCAAAGAACTTAACTATTAACAAAAATAATCTGTTTAATTCCACTCTCAATTCTGCCTTAATCACCTAAAATAATTAGCCTGTTTTTAATTAAATAGCGTATGCCCGAAGATACAGTTAAAACAGTGGTTATAAACATTAAGGCAAGAGGGGTATGTTTGATAAAATATCCAAAGCTCTCAAAGTATGCATCAAGAAATTGATAAAGAGAAACAGGAGGTGTATAGCTATCCTGAGGATAATAGTATGCCCTCAAAACTAAAAAACCTAATATAACTATAATAGTAACCATCTGAGAAGTAGTTTTAGCCTTTCCTAAGGTCATAGTCTCAAACTCAGTAGTCTTTGAAAGAGCAGTAAGCCGTAAAGTAGTAATAAGAATTTCTCTCATAACAATAAGCAGTACCATCCAAAAAGGAATAAGACCACCTTCCAGTTGAACAAAAGCAATAAACGCACTAATAACCAAAAACTTATCAGCTAAAGGATCCAAAAACTTACCCAAGCTAGTTGACTCATTCCAATACCTGGCTAACCATCCATCAAGGAAATCAGTAAAAGATGCAACAACAAATATACTAAATGCCAGTAACTTTGCAGTAAATTCAGAAATGTTAAAAAAATTGGGATTCTTTAAATATAAAAGATATAAAAAAGGTATAATTAAAACTATTCTTAAAATTGTTACCCAATTAGCCCATGTCATGAAACTCTACCATAGTTTATTATTTATTTAGCTATAACAATATACCATATAAATCATATTGGGATGAGCTTATAACCCTAATCCTAACCCTTTGTCCAGGTATAAGCGATATATCAGAACTAAAAACAATATTACCATCCACCTCAGCGGCTTCAAACTCACTTCTGGCAATGTAATAGTTAAAATTATCTTCTTTTTTGGGAATAACATCCTCAATAATGACCTCATAACTTTTACCAATACGCTTTTTAATAAGATTAGCAGATACACCAGCCTGACTCTCCATAAGCTTATTAAGTCTATAACTCTTTACCTTGCTATCAACATGATTAGCCAATGAATAACTCTTAGTACTCTCTTCAGGAGAATATTCAAATGCACCTAAATAATCAAATCTAAATCGTTTAACCTCATTGATCAAACAATTAAAAATATCATCATTCTCTCCAGGAAAACCAACTATAATTGTTGTTCTAATAGCTACTTCTTTAATTTTATCTCTAATTTTTTGAATTAAGTCCCAATATAAATTAACATTCCCGGTTCTTCCCATTGACTTTAAAATTCTATCATCAAGATATTGCAATGGTATATCAAAATATCTGCATATTTTCTCTTCATTGCTAACTATATTAATAAGCTCATCATCTATCAACGTTGGATACAAATAAAGCAACCTAATCCACTTAAGCCCCTTAACCTTAACCAAAGAACGTAATAATAAGCATAAATTATGATCATCAGTATCCACTCCATAACTGGTAAGGTCCTGAGCCACCAAGGTAACCTCATCAAAGCCCGAAGATACCATTTTTTCAACCTCAGAAATAAGCTCATCCTTATTCCTAGTAGAAACCCTACCCTTAAACTGGGGAATAGTACAAAATGTACAGTTATGATTACATCCCTCTGCTATTTTTAAGTAATTATTACCTTTACTTCTAAGAAAATGTCGCTCATTATCTCTGTCTAAGGAGGAATCATTATCTAAAAACTCTATTAGCTCCTTAGAGTTATTGGAACTATGAAAAAAGTCTACTTCATATAACTCTTTTCGCAAATCAGATTCATGGGAGCTTACAAGACATCCTGATACAATAAACTTTTTACAAAGTCCAGTTTCTTTAAATTTAGCCAGCTCCAAAATACTATCAATAGACTCCACCCTACTACTATTTATAAAACTACAAGTATTTACAATAATAGTCTCTGCCTCTTTAGGATCAGATGTAATAGTAATATTCTTTAACCCACCAAGTAAACGTTCAGAATCCACCCAGTTCTTAGGACAACCTAAAGTTTCTATATATAGCTTATTCATACAGTAAAACCAATATAACAATAATAATTTGTATTAAAATGAGTAAATATCTCCATTCAAAAGTTTTTTTTTGTTTTTCAATAAAGACATCAATTTTTGGTAAACCATAAATGTGATATAATTCAATAAGTTTTTTTGGATTAATATCCAATTCAGCAGCGTATAGGCGAATAAAGCCTTCGGTATAAACTTGTCCTCCTATGCTGGTAAAGTCATTATTTTCAATTTGTTCAAGATGTCTTTTTAATATTTTTGTCTCTTTAGAAATATCACTTAAACTAAGATTTTTCTTTTTACGTTCAGATTTTAATATATCTCCCACTAGTTCCATTAGAGTATCCCTCTATTATTTTTTTATCCCCTCTAAATACTCTATTAAACTAACCTATCACATTATTTATTAATATGACTAGTAGCCTCTTCCGGATACAAAAGGATTTCTAATAACCTTAGCATCCTTTGGTACTTTACGTGTAAACTCTTTATCGGCAATTTTATTATTTAAAACTACGTTCTTTCTAATAAAAATAAACTTTCTATTCCCTTTATCATAGGCCATAGCAACGGTTTTAACGATAAAGCCATCCTGTCTAACATAAAAAAAAAGCTTTTTAAAGCCATAATTTTTATTCTTTCCATTTAACTCAAGAATATAAACTTTATCCGCTAACTTATCCACACTCCTAAGATCAGCATTATTGTTCTCAAATTGAATGTTATAATCTCTAATAAGCCTTCTAATTCCCAATGACTTGGCTGGAATAGTAATAGAAGATTCCAATGCACTTTTTAAATCCTGCTCAATTACAATTTGTCCAAAAGGACTTTTAGGATAATATATCCACAAAGTTGTACCATTAGAAATAATTCTCTTTACTTTTTCTTCGTCAGAACCCTTTTTAGCAAAAACCATCTTAAAAAAATGAGGTTGCTTAAACATAAAATAGCCCTTTGATAGGCTTTTTCCATCATGAAGTTCAAAGTCTCCGTTATAAGAGTGAATATTTTTAAAAAAGTTATTTATCCGTTTAATAAGGCTATCAGTTGTGAGACCATAACCTAACTCAACACTTAAAATAATTAATAAAAAGACAATAAACCTGACAACCATAAAGATACCCTATTATATTTTCAAATAAAGTTAAGCATATTTTTAATTTCTGTAAAGATAAATTTATATGATATGTTTAAATAAGGCAAGTCAATTATACAATAACACAGTTTATAACTAAAACAAGCAATTTAAAACTCATAGCTCTCAATTAAAATATCTCTTGGCCTTGAACCCTTAGAACTACTAACTATACCCTCTTCCTCCAAAAGCTCTATAATCCTAGCTGCCCTATTATAGCCAATTCTCATCCTTCTTTGTAAATACGATGCAGAGACCTTCCTATCAGCCAAAATAATCTCTACGGCCTCCCTGAATAACGGCTCATCAGCAATAGTAAATGTATTAATGCTTTCAGTATCCTCAATGGCTAAAAGTTCCGGAATATAGTTAGGTTTTTCCTGACTTTTTAAACGGGAAGTAATATCATAAACTTCATCATCCTTAAGCAATACCCCTTGTATCCTTTTATTATCACCTATTCCAGGAGCCGAAAATAAAAAGTCTCCTTTTCCCAAAAGCTTTTCAGCACCATTGCAATCAAGTATTATCCTCGACTCTGTTTTACTGGATACCTGAAAAGCAATCCTAGCTGGGAAGTTAGCCTTAATCAACCCAGTAATAACATCTACCGAAGGCCTTTGTGTAGCTAATACCAAATGTATACCAACAGCCCTTGCCATAGCGGCTAAACGGGATACATATCCTTCAACCTCTTTACCACACACCATCATCAAGTCTGCAAACTCATCCACTATAATTGTCAAGTATTCTAATGGAGGGTCTAAAACATAGTTAGGTTGTTTTTTCTTAAGCTCAGCCAACTTTTTATTATAACTTTTTATATCCCTAGAGTTATACTTCTCCAAAAGTATATATCGCTCTTCCATGTTATTAACAGCCCACTTCAAAGCTACTACCGCCTTTTTAGCCTCGGTAATAACAGGAGCAATAAGATGTGGTATTTCATCGTAAAGCTTTAATTCAACCCTCTTTGGATCAATCATCAAAAATCTTACCTCATTAGCCGTCTTAGACAAAAGAATACTGGAAATAAGAACATTAACAAAAACACTCTTGCCAGAACCCGTAGAACCAGCTATAAGTAAATGAGGCATAGAGGATAAGTCAAATATTAAAGGTATACCAGATATACCCTTACCCAAAATAATAGGCAGACTATAAGGCTGACTCCTATATTCATCAGTATTAACTAGTTCGTCTAAGGTAACAACCTTTCTATGCTTGTTAGGAACCTCAACTCCAACAGCCGACTTACCAGGAATAGGAGCAATTATCCTAATCTTGGACGACGCTAAAGATAATGCTAAATTATCCTGCAGACCAACTATCTTACTAACCTTTATACCAGCAGGAATAATAATCTCATAACGGGTAATAACTGGTCCCCTTGTTACCTTATCTACCCTTGCATCAACACCAAATTCATTTAAAGTTCTCTCTAGCTTAAGGGATGTATTATTTTCATCATATTCTAAGTCCGAAGAACAATGTATACTATTATTAGCCTGATCATCGGTATTAGCTATAATAGGCTTATCCACTGTTTCTAAGTTATCACTTTCTAAAGAAAGAATACTTTTATCTATGCTATTGCTTTTACTATGCTCTATGTAGTGTTTATTAATACTTTTAAGAGGATCAGTAATAACCTCATATTCACTAATATCATAATCCACTTTTTCGCCATAAAAACCATCACTCTTTGTATATCCTTCAGATAACATTATATTTACATTATTATCTATTAAGTCTTTTTTGCTATCCTCTATATCCTTGTCTATTTCTAATACGCATAAACCATCCCCTTCTATATCGCAACTCTCATCATAATCCTTTTTATAGCTGGTATGCTTAATTGTTACCCCATTATCAGTATGCTTTTCATGTTCTACATTATGAGAAGTTACCTTCTGGATAAGAGGTGGCTTATTAGCTAAATTAGCTTTATTACCTAAACCTATACTACTCCGCTTAAAAAATTGAATAGTCTTTTCCAAATAACAAAGCATATTCTTCTTATCAATGCCAAATATTAAGGATATGGATAGTAAAACTAAAATAATTAATAATAACCATTCCCCAACTATACCACCAATAACCTTAATAAAGTGATGTAATGCTCCAGCTAAAATACCTCCAGCTCTAAAGCTAACATCGTTAGTTAGTATAACATTAAAATAGGCAATTGCAAAAACAAATAAAAACAAGCCTATAAACTTATTAACCCTGTTATTTGACAGAATATTAAAAAATAAAGAGAAATATAGCAATACAAAAAACAAAATAAAGAAATATGTCCATCTACCAAACAAAGTAAACAATATAGTTGATATATAACTGCCCGGTAAACCTAAGTAGTTCTCAACTTGTGTATTACCTTGATCAGTAATGGAGTTTGAATCATAAGGATTAAATGTAATTATACTTATAGTTACAAGTATTAACAAAAAAGTAATAATAAAGAAAATCCATTTTCTAAACATAAGTTCCATCTATTATCTAGTCACGTCTAATTATATATAGGTATATATTTTTAGTCACGGAGCAGATATTATTAAAATTAAGTTTTAAAAACATCGGATAATTTAATATAAATTAAAACATTATATAATGGATATACAAAATAATATAGTTAATTTAAAGGTTATCCGTTTATCAAGTTATTATTAAAGGAGTTAAGCTGTTTAACAAAAAAAATAGTAATACTAAAATGCAATATTGATAATGTAAACTTTATTATCTTAAACTTATTAATATCAAAATTAACAAATAAATATTATCTAACTATTTATTATTAAGGATTATATAATATAAAGCAGGTTGTTTATGGAATTATTTAGTAATATACCCTATATTAATTATATTTTACCCCCTATAATCGGCGCTAGCATTGGCTATCTTACTAATTCTCTTGCTATTAAGATGCTTTTTAAGCCATACAAAAAATGGACGGTCTTTGGCATTAGAATACCATTTACACCAGGTGTAATACCCCGTCATAGAGATGAACTGGCAAATAATATTGGTAAGGTTGTTGGTAAAATACTCCTAAACAAAGAAACTCTAGAAAATCAACTGCTATCGGATAAGTCCTATAACACTATTTATAAGCTAATTAGCAAAAATCTTAATGATCTATTTAATAAAGATAGCTCTAGTTTATATAGCCTAATACCAGTAGAGCTAAGGGATATGTTTTCATCCAACTATTCTAATGTAAAAGATAAACTTAGGCTAATCCTCCTAGAATTAGTATTTAAAAAAGATCTTAAAAATACCATTAAACCTTTTGTAGAGCTAATTATTACTGATTTATCCAATAAGCAGTTATCAAAGCTTATCAGCAAAAGCGATGTCAAGGCATTTTTACATAAGCTTATTACGGCTATTAGTAAGTCTCTTTCAAAAAGCTCTGTAGTCGATAAGTGGGTAGATGACAAATTCGAAAACCTTAAACTCTCTAAAACCAAACTTGCTAGTATTATACCGGATATAGCAGTTAAATTAGTATATAAGCTTGTATTAAAAGAACTTCCTGGTATAATTGACAGCATAAAATATATGGTATTCGACTACAAAATGGATGAAAAACTATTCATAGCACTCAAAAAGGCAGTAGATGACTATATAAATAATTTAAACCTTGCACAAAAAATTATGGTAAACCTTTGGGGTATAGAAGAAAGGGTTAATGAAGACCTACCTCCTGCCATTGTACAGACCATTGAACAGCTATTTGACAGCTTAAAGTCCGATGATATGCAAAATAAAATAATAAAGCATATTTTTAGCTCAACATATAAACTTATGGACAAAGAAATTGGTGAGATAGTAAACATAATAGATGAACAGGATGAGTTTAGGGATAAGTTAAAAAGTATGATTCATAAAGCTTTTGACAATGAAAAAATAATTACTTCCTTTTCTACTGAGCTACTAAAGTTGTATAGTCATATAGAAAGTCTTAATATTAGTGATATATTAAATAAGCTCTCTATTGATATTGGCTTAGCCAGTGATTATATTAGTAGATTTATTGCAAAGTCTTTACAGAAAGAGAAAATAGTGAATAGTATTTTTAATCTCATCGAAGAGAAAATTGATAACTTAGTTTTTCGAACAAACTTTACTAATCTAAATAAAATATTTTATATAACGTCTTCCCATAAAGATAATATATCAGCCTATCTTACAAAAAGAGTTTTAACCCTCATAAAAAATGACATACAGTATTTGGTTAAGGCTATGAATTTAGAACAAGTTGTTAAACAAAAGGTAAACCTATTCCCATTAGAAGAAGTAGAGAACATAATGCTAACTATGATAAAAAAGCATTTAAAATGGATAAATATCTTTGGAGCTATATTAGGCTTTTTGATAGGTGCCATCCAACTAATACTTTAACTATAAACTTTACAAAATACTAATAATATGGTTGAATATTAACTTTTATTGGTTATTTTTATACTTATATACTGGTTTAAACTTAAAATATTAAGCTTGTATATAAGGCAATTTTATATTGCTTAAAAATAATACGACTATAAATATAGGAGATATATATGATAAACCGATCCACTACTAAAAGGTATAATAGCCTACTAGTCTTACTTATGGTAATAACCATTGGACTATTTGCTTGCAATAAAAAAACAACTAATAATAAGCTAACAACTAAACAACCTACTCTTAACTCATATCCAAAGGCTCCAGGAGGAGAAAATAGACCCATACTGCCAGCCAGTATGTATAAGGGAAAAGCCGCAAAGGCTTATAAACTGGCTAAAGAGATACCCCATGTATTGGATAAAGTATTTTGCTATTGCTATTGTGAATACCATCCAAAAATAAAGCATAAAAGCCTTAAAAGCTGTTTTGCAACTGATCATGGTGCTAACTGTAATATTTGTCAGAACCAAGCTATTATGGCATACGAACTTTATAAGCAAGGCTTATCAACAGACAAAATTGTTCAAGCTGAGAATCAAAGGTTTTATAGTCCACTGCGTAGGTAGTTTATGCGTGTTGTTTTTTGTACCACACCATTAGAAAATGCTAATACAATTGCCAAAACCTTAGTAGTAGATAGATTAGCTGCTTGCGTAAATATAGTACCAAAAGTAAGTAGCTATTACTATTGGAAGAATGAGTTATGCAATGATGAAGAGTCCATGCTAATAATTAAAACTAAAAAAGAAGTTATGCCCAAACTAATAAACAAAATTAATGAAATACACCCATACGATACCGTTGAAATAGTATCCTTCGAAATTAAAGAAGGTGACCCCAAATATCTAAAATGGATTAGTAATACTAGCAAAGCAGATTAGTATAGTTGTTATCTATAACGCTCAACTTTGTTTACACTTGACTTTTGGCTTTCTTTTTATTATCTATATAGCTATGTAATAACCATCCTATTTATTTTATAGTATTAGTCCTACTATAATTATCAAACAATATTTTAAGATATGAGTATGAAAATAACAAAAAGATATTTAATAATGACCCTATTAGTCATTATCCTTTCACTTTTTAGCTTTTGCAATAATAATCAAAATGCTGAATTGTGGTACGATGAAATGTATGCCGCCTATAACTATAAACAGTTTTATAGTTATCACAAAGCTAATGAAAAAATAGACTTTAGTAATATTAGCTATCCCCTTTTGCAAGCCGCTATATTCTATGAGACCAATGTTAGACGTTCTACTAATAATAGACCCCTTTTTAAATATTCGCCATATCTAAAAAGAGCGGCTCAAATGCATGCAGAGGATATGTCAAGACTAAACTTCTTCTCTCATAATAGCCCTATTCAAGGCCGTACAACTGCTGGAGATAGACTTAGGCTCGTTGGCCATAATGCTAACTCATGGGGTGAGAACATTATAAGAACGTTTGGTAAGCAATATAAATCTGGTACACAAGTACCCTCTTTTGATGGTATACCCCCTCATACATATATATCATTTGCTAAGTCTGCATTAGATAGCTGGATGAACTCTCCCGGTCATAGAGCAAATATACTAAGACAAAACTTTAACTATTTGGGTGCAGGGGTAATGCTAGACGATATTAATGGTCCTATCTACTTTCACGGAGTGCAAGTCTTTTCTGGTGAAAGAGAGTAAAACACCATAGGCTAATAGGATAAAGACTCATGGTTAATTAGATTAGCATAATATCCACCAGCCTTAAGTAAACCTGATGGACTACCAATCTCAACTAACTTACCATAATCCAATACCACAACCTTATCCACATTATTTATAGTAGAGGCACGGTGGGCAACTATTATAACCGTTTTATCCCTAAACCGCTTATAAATATTAGCTAATATTTCACTCTCAGTCGACGAGTCAATGTTAGAGAATGAATCATCAAATATAAGAACATCAGGATCACTAACTAATGCCCTTGCAATACCCAGCCTCTGTTTTTGTCCGCCAGATAAAGTTATACCCCTCTCACCAATAAGTTCATCATACTTATTAGGGAATAAATTAATCTCATCGTCTAACTTGCTAAGCCTTGCACTATGTTTTGGATCCAAATAATCCCTGTTTAAGTTAGCACCAAACTTAATGTTCTCCAACACACTATCAGGGAATATAAACTCCTCTTGGGGTATATAACCTATAAAACCCCTCAAATCCTTTAGAGCAATCTCATTTATAGGTATATCATCAATAAAAATACCAGAACAGTCGTATAGCCTCAATAAAAGTGATATTAACGTTGTCTTACCTGATCCAGTAGGACCTATAATAGCAACCTTTTCCCCCCTCTTAATACTAAACGAAATATCATCCAAAGCTAAATAACTGCCGTTATACGAAAATGATAAGTTCTTAAACCTAATATCACGCTTTAAACTATATAATCCACTGACGTCAACAGAATCAACAATATTAGGCTCCCTATCCAAAAGCACCTTAATCCTGTCATAAGCGGCACTACCCCTCTGGAATAAAGATAAAACCCATCCCATAGCCATTAACGGCATACCCAACATCTCTATATACACAAAAAACTCAATTAGATTACCCAAAGTCATCTCACCACTATCAATCCTAGTACCAACAACCCACAAAATAATAATAGACGATAAACCCACTATAAGCATAAGTAATGGACGAAATAATCCATTTAAACGTGCGAATAACATATTCTTTAATATAAACCGTAAATTAATCTTATGGAATATGTCTAAAGTAAATGCCTCCTTCACATAAGATTTTATAACCCTAATACCCTGTATATGCTCATCCACAAAGGCGGCTACATTAGCTAACTCCTCCTGAACATCCCTAGACCTCTCATAATACTTTATACCCACAACCCTAATCAAGATAGTCAAAAGCAAAAGCGGTATAATAGCCAAAATAGTTAAGTATAAATCAATCAAAACCATAGAGGCAAAACAAAGTATAAACAAAATAATCACATTAGCAGAATACATTAATCCAGGTCCAAATATCATCCTAATCTGCTCAATGTCAGATACCATCCTGGATAATAAATCACCAGTACGTGCCTTGTTAAAAAAAGCAGGCTCAAAAGTTAAAAGCTTCTTATAAAGCTTGTTCCTAATGTCATACTCTATACGGCGGGATATGCTAATTAAAATAAGCCTCGCATAATATAAAATAATCCCCCTAAAAACCATAACTAATAACATAATACCACTATAAAAATAAATACTATCAAGATTAATCATATCCGATGATACGTTTAACTCATCAACCATATAACGAATTATCCTCGGAATGACTATCTCAAAAATAACGGATAATACTAATAAACCACCACCAATATATACCTTCGATAAATAAGGCCTAAAATACCTGAATAACTCCACTAACCTACTAAACAATCTATAACTCCCCGTCCTTAGACCTATAACCTAATAAATCCATAGTAATAAAACGAAAACCTAATCCCCTTAAACTGTTAACCAAACTATTACGAATATCACTATTAATCAATATATTAAAATCCTTTTCTAATAACTCTATCCTAACTAAATCATCGTGATACCTAAGCCTAAACTGCCTTAAACCCAAATCATATAAATACTGCTCACCTTTGTCAATAAGTAAAAGCTTATCCTCACTAATAATAGTACCCACACTAAATCTAGATGACAAACAAGCAAATGATGGCTTATCCCATACAGATAAACCAAGCTTACAACTCAAATTCCTAATGTCAGTCTTAGAAAGACCAACATCAACTAAAGGAGTTCTTATCCCCAACTCAGAAATAGCCCTCATACCAGGTCTATCATCACTAATATCGGATAAATTAGTTGCATCCAACACCTCAGCATAATTAAGACTATCCTTAATATTATTAAGCCTTGAATATAGCTCCCTTTTGCAAAAATAACACCTATCCCCACGATTAAGCCTGTACTCTTCTATACTTATCTCATCAGTACTAACTTTTATACAAGGTATGCCAATCTGATTAGCTAAATTAAATGCCTTATATTCTTCTCTATCAGGGTAAGACATAGAAGTACCAATAACTGCTAATGCCCTATCCCCCAAAACGTCATAAGCAGTCTTAACAAGGAAACTCGAATCCACCCCACCAGAAAACCCAACTAATACACTAGAGTATGATCCAATAACAGCCTTTAAATCGCTATATCTCTTTTCTATGTTAGTCAAGCTTATTTACCTCTTCTAGCAAAACATTAACTAAATCCTTCTCCTTAACCCGCCTAACCTCTTTGCCATTCTTAAATAAAACCCCCATACCCTTAGCACCAGCTATACCAATATCAGCACCCTTAGACTCACCAGGACCATTAACTATACAGCCCATAACCGCAACCTTAATAGGCTTTTTAATATGACCCACCTCTTTATCAACTTTATTGGCTATATCAATAAGATCAATATCACAACGCCCGCATGTAGGACAGGATATTAACTCAACCCCCTCTTTTCGTATACCCAAAGTATTTAATATTTGCCTTGCTACCCTAACCTCCTCAACAGGATCAGCAGTCAAAGAAACCCTAAAGGTATCCCCAATTCCCATAGCCAATAAGGTACCAATGCCAACAGAGCTTTTAATAGTACCCCTAAACATAGTACCAGCCTCAGTAATACCAATATGAAGAGGATAGTCCCTTGTTTTGCTCATAAGTAAATAGCTATCTATGGTCATAGGCACATCAGCCGACTTAAGCGATACCTTAATATTATAATAATCCAAGCCCTCGAGAATCTTTATATGCTCCATAGCAGAACTAACCAAACTCTCCGCCGATAAAATAGAATATTTATCTCTATCAACAGACCCACTATTAACCCCTATCCTAATGGGTATGCTGTTATTTTTAGCCTCTTTTACAATAGCCTCAACCTTATCCCGCCGAGTAATATTACCAGGGTTTAATCTTAGGCCATCCACACCCCTTTTAATAGACTCTAACGCTAAACGATAATCAAAGTGAATATCAGCAATCAACGGAATAGATATGTTAGACCTAATCTTATCAATTACCCTTGCAGACTTCATATTAGGAACCGCTACCCTAACAATATCACATCCAACACGTTCTAACTCTTTAATTTGATCAACGGTAGCCAATATATCTTTGGTATCCGTGTTAGTCATAGACTGGATGGTTATAGGAGCATCACCACCAATATATATATTACCCAACTTAATTTTTAGCGTCTTCTTACGACTAATCATATAAACCCCGATAAACTATATAAGCCCCTCAAGCCAACCAAGACTAGGCTCTTTAACCCAATCAACCTTGGTTACAAAAGGCTTTATATCCAATAGAGGCGTTCTATCAACAAGATCAACTCCCCTAACAATTAAATAGTTATCACTAACATCCAAAAGCTCCACAGTTGACAATCCAATGCTATTAGGCCTTGATGGAGACCTAGTCGAAAATATACCCCTTAAAACTTTATCCATATAAGGTATGGTCTTTAGCTTAAAACCCTCTATCAAATGCAAATGACAAATAAGTATAATATGTGAAAAACCACTAATATCACAAAGACCCTCAACATACTCAGAAAAAAGCTCTACCTTGCCAATGGTATCCCTTTTGGATAGCTTCTTAACCTTAATGCCCTTTGGACAGTCGTAAGGAGTATGTACTAAACCAATGGGGCTATAAATAACCTTGTCCACAAAAAAACCTTAATGTTTAATAGTAATTATAAAAAGTAATACAAACTAAACTATTATGTATACCTAAATCAATATAAAAAAAATAATATATTTGACATTTGTACTGTTAAATAACATCTTTATACAAAACTTTATATATAACGAGGAAAATATGACAAATACACTGTTAATAAGTAATAAAAAAAAATACAAACTACCAAGCTTTTTGTTATACCTACTACTTATAATATCTATTACCCAATGTAATGAAAAACAAGAAATAACTTGTGGGGATAAAATTATACCATCTTGGTCTAAAGCCGCATTCTACTTTAACGCCAATACCCTAACTAAATCCTCTTTAATAGACATAATCAAAAATAACAAAAAACTGTCTAGTAAAATTGATGAAATAAACTTAAAATATAATATAAACCTTTATACAGACCTTAACTGTATGTCTGGTGGATTCTCAACAATTGATATAGGAGCTAAAAATAGTGAGTTTATCATATTTATCAAAATAAAATATGATACTGATAAATTTATAGAAGCCACTAAAAGGCAATATAAAATATCGGAAGAAATAATACAAGAGCATAAGGTTATATCAACCGGCTATAAAGGACAAAATATAAAAACTGCTTTTATAGAAGATAAATATATTATAATTGCATCCTCAGCAAAGATTAACGAAGGAATAGACATTATAACTAAAAATAAAACTGGACCTTTAAATAATCAAAAACTATATTCTGCTATCAAAAATGTTAACAAAAATAACTTATTTTGGATAGCACTTGAATCTCCTTCATTACCTATAATACCTAAGGATGGTAAACCTGATATAATTACTATTAGTTCTAATATTAGTGATAACCTTAACCTATCGCTAAAAGGATTCTCTAAAAGTGAATTATCTGCTAAATTACTAACTTCCCAATTACGGGGTATATTACTCATTGGGAGAAGTAATATAAATAAAGTACTCCCTCTTAATATTATTGACAAGATCAAAATTGAAAACGAAGGTTATATAGTCAATACCAGCTTAAACTTAACCAATGAGGATATTAAAAAACTTACCACAAAAATAGAATAAGACTTTTATAAAAATAGTCTGCCTTTGACGTTATATTTATAATATAACGTCTTTAAAGTGCTTGTTAATAAATACTTAGTTTCCAGCTTTTATAAGATCCTCTACTTTTTTACCAGTCTTAATCGAGAGTTTAGTAAGGTCAATTAGTTTACCAATAAGCTTACCGTCATGACCTGAACCAGCTATCCTGCCATTTAACAAAATAGTAGGAGTACCTCTTACACCAACTTTTTTAGCAAAAGCTTTTTGTCTATCTATCTCAGCGGATGACTCATTAGCAATCTTTTCTATCCGACTAAAGGGTTTAGTTATATTTAACTTTTTAAAAATAGCTTTTATTTGGTTAAGGTCAATCAGTACATTATTCTTTATACTCTCATAAATTAACTCAGTAAACTCAAAATACTTACCAAACTTATGTGCAGCTAAGGAATATTTAGCTAACTCATTAGATACAAGCTTGGACTTCCTTGTAGCACCAAAAAAAGGAAAGTTAATATATTGTACCTTTACTAATTTTGGATATTCCTTCGCAAGAGCCTTAAACTCATAATAGCTACGTAAACAAAATCCACATTGATAATCGTGAAATACTAAAAACTTAACAGGGGCATCCTTAACACCAATAAACGGGGCATCCTTTGCATCAAAGTTAAAAACAGGCTGTTTAAAATAACTTACTAGCTTATTCTCAGCAGGCTTAGGCTTAACAGAAGGTGCACTCAAATCAACAAGATCCTCTATTTTTTTACCAGTCTTAATCGAGAGTTTAGTAAGGTCAATTAGTTTACCAATAAGCTTGCCGTCATGACCTGAACCAGCTATCCTGCCATTTAACAAAATAGTAGGAGTACCATTTACACCAACTTTTTTAGCAAAAGCTTTTTGTCTATCTATCTCAGCGGATGACTCATTAGCAATCTTTTCTATCTGACTAAAGGGTTTAGTTATATTTAACTTTTTAAAAATAGCTTTTATTTGGTTAAGGTCAATCGGTACATTATTCTTTATACTCTCATAAATTAACTCAGTAAACTCAAAATACTTACCAAACTTATGTGCAGCTAAGGAATATTTAGCTAACTCATTAGATACAAGCTTGGACTTCCTTGTAGCACCAAAAAAAGGAAAGTTAATATATTGTACCTTTACTAATTTTGGATATTCCTTCGCAAGAGCCTTAAACTCATAATAGCTACGTAAACAAAATCCACATTGATAATCGTGAAATACTAAAAACTTAACAGGGGCATCCTTAACACCAATAAACGGGGCATCCTTTGCATCAAAGTTAAAAACAGGCTGTTTAAAATAACTTGCTAGCTTATTCTCAGCAGGCTTAGGCTTAACAGGAGGTACACTTAAATCAACAAGATCCTCTATTTTTTTACCAGTCTTAATTGAGAGCTTAGTAACCTCAATGAATTCACTTATAAGCTTACTGTCATGCCCTGAACCAGCTACCCTGCCATTTAGCAAAATAGTAGGAGTACCTCTTACACCAACTTTTTTAGCAAAAGCTTTTTGTCTATCTATCTCAGCGGATGACTCATTAGCAATCTTTTCTATCTGACTAAAGGGCTTAGTTATATTTAACTTTTTAAAAATAGCTTTTATTTGGTTAAGGTCAATCGGTACATTATTCTTTATACTCTCATAAATTAACTCAGTAAACTCAAAATACTTACCAAACTTATGTGCAGCTAAGGAATATTTAGCCAACTCATTAGATACAAGCTTGGACTTCTTTGTAGCACCAAAAAAAGGAAAGTTAATATATTGTACCTTTACTAATTTTGGATATTCCTTCGCAAGAGCCTTAAACTCATAATAGCTACGTAAACAAAATCCACATTGATAATCGTGAAATACTAAAAACTTAACAGGAGCATCCTTAACACCAATAAACGGGGCATCCTTTGCATCAAAGTTAAAAACAGGCTTTCTAAAATAACTTATTAGCTTACTACTAGCAGGCTTAGGCTTAACAGAAGGTGTACTCAAATCAACAAGATCTTCTATTCTTTTACCAGTCTTAACTGAGAGCTTAGTAACCTCAATTAGTTTATCTATAAAACGTTTGTTATGTCCTGAGGGTATTACTCTACCATTAAACAAAATAGTAGGAGTACCTCTTACACCAACTTTTTTAGCAAAAGCTTTTTGTCTATCTATTTCAGCGGATGACTCATTAGCAATCTTTTCTATTTCGCTAAAGGGCTTAGTTATATTTAACTTTTTAAATATCTCCTTTATGCGATTAAGGTCAATATATATCTTTTTTTGTAGGCTCTCATAAATTAACTCAGTAAACTCAAAATACTTACCAAACTTATGTGCGACTAAAGAATATTGGGATAGCTTATTGGAGTCAAACTTGGACTTTCTTGAACTACTAAAAAAAGGAAAGTTAATATATTGTACCTTTACTAATTTTGGATATTCCTTCGCAAGAGCCTTAAACTCATAATAGCTATTCAAACAGACTCCACATTGATAGTCATGAAATACTAAAAACTTAGCAGGAGCATTACTATCCCCAATAAACGGGACATTTTTTGCATCAAAGTCAAGTATTTTTTGTTTAAAAAAGCTAGATTCGAATTTTAACTTTGTCCAACTATTTAGTGTACTTTGAGAAAATAGAAACAAACTAGAAAGCATAAATAAGCCAACTATAACAAAGGTTATTACATCTTTTTTATATAACCTATTAGACCATAAAGACTTAAAATAGCTTTTGCTCTCTTTTATAACTTTATTTTTAAAGTCATTGCGTAAAACAGCAAAAGTTAGCATGAGGGTACTTATATAATGTATTACGCAAAATGTACATAGACTATTCTTTTCAAAAATAGAGACCAATAATAAAGCCAAGTTAGCAATATTAGCTAATATAAGCATCCAAAATAATAAGCCGTATAAATAGTTTTTCTTATCATTATTCATTAAAGGGAATATCAAATACAAAGCCGCCATAATATATAACCAAACTCCCAATACTGATATAGGCAGCCCAAAAATACTAGAGTATTTACCACTAATAACACTAGAACAGTCAAGATAACCGGAATCTGAACAAAATAGAGATATAATAGTGTTATACCCCTTAAAATATGTATAGGAAAGTAATACAGATGAAGATAACCCTAGGATAATTGCCGCTAAAGAAATTATATAATATAATTTTTTACTCATTTAAAACTCCTATTCATTAGTCAATCAATTAATTTAAGAATAACTTTTTTAATAAAGATGTCAATCTTTAAAGTTATAAATTATATATAAAGATTCGCCTATTTGAAAATAGAACCTTCCTAAAAGGATTTATAATTTTTGTTAATGCTTTGTTAATAACATTAAAAAAAAATATTATTTTATCCACTTATCACACTGTTTACTAGTACAATAAAAGGATCGTGGATTTATTCTAGTTTTACAAAGTTTAGCGGCCTTTTGACGCTTTAAGAAGGTATCCTTAGCTTTATAACAAACATAATTAACCCCGGAACATTTATAACATCTATTAGTTTTTTTATTAGTTTTTTTATTTTTATTAATAACTTTATTTTTTGTTTTACTATACTGTTTTTTACTATCGCTATAAATATTATTCGCCAAGCTATAACTTATTATAAACACGCTAACAAGAAATACTAAGTTAGCTAGTAATAATTTAGCCATAAAAAGCACCTCAAAATTTATTGTTATATAATTTAACTATAATACAAATTGCTATAATTTTCAAATAAATAAAAGTTGCTATTTATATTTAATAACTTAATTAAAAATGCTATAACTTTGTTAAAAGTATCATAATAAAAAGGTATTATGTTTAACTTGCAATTAAGTTAATGCTAACTTAAACCTAAATATATAATAAAGTTAGTCGCTTGGTTTATTGCATGGAATAGTAAGTTAGTTATAATGCTAAAGTACATAAAATAAAAAGCAGTATTTTAAAAAGATATATGGTATTTTGTTTTATCTCCGAATCTGTTTACAGCATTTATATAAAAGTAGTAAAAGTAAACTAAAATGGATAAAGTTAATATAAACATAAAACCAGTATCCAAATATTTTGTTAGTCCATCGTATGAGTCTGAAGGTGCCAGTGGCATGGATTTATACGCCTGCATAAAAGGAGATATTGTATTATCTCCAATGAAGAGAACATTAATCCCAACAGGGTTTGCCATGAGCATACCCATTGGATATGAAGCACAAATAAGACCAAGAAGTGGATTAGCTCTAAAATACGGAATTACTGTACTCAATACTCCTGGAACTATTGACAGCGACTATAGAGGTGAAGTTAAGGTAATACTTATTAACTTCGGCGAAAAGGATTTTATTATTACTCCCAAAAGTCGTATTGCACAAATGGTAATAAATAAGGTTAGTTCTGCACAAATAAAAACTACTATAACGCTAACCACCAGTTTAAGGGATAATGGTGGTTTTGGAAGTACTGGAATATGAAGTTAAATTTATTTACCGGTTTAGTCCTTTATAAAGACAGCTACGAAGCTCTTAGACTATCCAAAGGCGTTATTCTTATATTTGCAATTAGTATACTGCTAATAATAATATCAACCTTTGATATAACTATCGACCTTCTTAAGGTAACGCCAAACATTTTGATACCCGGAATTGTTTTATTCCAGATTTGTCTTATAATAACAGCAATCACATACAAAAAATACGGCTTTGACTCTAAGGTATTCAGAACCTTTAATTTTATGAGCAAGACTATAATTTGCATTGTTATGGCAATTGTTATTTACTTTTCTAAGGATCCCAGGAATGGCTGGTGGTTATCATATTTAATTTTATTAGTTTTAATTTCTCAGCTTAGTAAGTTTTCTTTATTTTTCTTTTTGTTATTCCTGCTGTTACCCTGGACTATCTCTATATTATACCTAATAACTCCTGAAATGCGATTTTCTCTTTTTCATAAATCCTTTGGTTTTTTTTATTGGTATAGTTTTTGCAATATTATACCATTATCAGTGTAGATTAAGAAAAAACGAACTAATGATTACAGAAAATAATCTTAAGTTAGTAAGAAAGTTAGGTGAGGTAAATATTATTAGGGATCGTGAAAGAATATCCAGAGAACTACATGATACACTAGGTTCTTATCTTACTGGTACTATACTATATGTAGAGGTTGCTAAGGATTTATTACATAAAAATATCGATAAGACTGAAGAAACTTTGGATCTTCTTGAAAGTTTAGCAAGAGATGCCCTTATAAAAATGAGGGAGTCTATTCACTCAATAATGGAGGATAGTAATTTTATAGGTGATTTTGCACAATATTTATTAAAATCCAGTAAAGAACTATTGGATATGAAAGGAATTAGCCTTCAATATTTTTGTCCGGATGATATTGTAAACAGTTTACCAGCAAAAAGCAAGTTCAACATTTATAAAGTAATTATAGAGTGGTTAACAAACGTAATAAAGCACTCTAGTGCCACTAAGGTTGGCATAAATTGTACTACTAAGGATAACAGTATTTATATCACCATTTCAGATAATGGTATAGGTTTTGATAAAAATAAGATTAGTGAGGGTAAGGGCATTAATAATATTAATTATCGTATTAAAGAAATTAAGGGTAATGTAAATATTTACTCGACTCCAAAGAAAGGAAGCACCCTTGAACTTATTATCAGACTATAAGTTAGCTTAGTTTGATCTATAACTATTAGAACAATTATTAACAATGCTCCCCTTAATTTTATAACAAAGATAAATATATTTATGGGCCTGACTTTACAAGTTTATATGTATTAGCCACTTTGACAACCTTTTTATTAATTTCAGAACCTGTTCCACAAGTTGGTTTGCCTATTATTCTTGGATCAGGAAAATATCCAAGACCAACAATGTTATTCTTAAAATCACCGTATTATCTAAAGTGGGAGAGCTTTTAGAATTATACATGCCCCTTCCAACAATGGCCGTATTATTCTCAAAAGTCACATTTATTAAATGAGCATTACCTTTGGTAATAGTAACCCCTACTAACTTTGCTGAGTTATTTAGGTTAGCTATATTAGGATGATAAAAAACATGATAGGCGTTATCATTATAACTATTCTCTGTTCCAATATCACCGCTTAGAATGGTTTTATGGTCATTAGGATTATTAGACTCACCAATACTTAGACCAGGATAGCCCCCAATAACCTCTACGCCATTCTTTAGTTAAAAATGCTTATAACGTTCACCTGTGCCACCATTTGGATGAATAGTAGGTTTATAAACCCCTTTTGCTATATATACCTTAACAGGTCTTTTACTATAGTCAAACTTTTCCGAGGCTTTATTAATAGCCATTTGCAGATCTCTAAAGGCAGTATTCCAGGATTTTCCATCTTTAGTAGTACGAGTTTCGCCTTTTTTTAAAGCTTTTACAAAGACTCCATTTTTTTGAGTTTTTATAAAGAATCCATATTGTATTTGTCCTATTAATAAAACTAAAGTTAGTAAAATAAAGAATATTTTTTTTCATGATTCCCTCTATCGTTTTTTAGTTTAGAATGTTAAGCTCTAAGAGAATAGCCCATATATAACTATATAATTTAAAAATAAATCTACTACTAAGGCAATCAATCTCATGGGAAAGTACAGCTAAAAAAAAACACTTAAATTTATTTAATAAGGTAGACATAATATGTGATAATTTATTTATCATTTTATGATAAAGGATAGAGCGTAAAGGGTAAGACATATACGTTCAGAGGTTTAGTCAGACGAGTAGGTATATTTATTTTTGTTTAAGTGTTAAGGGATTTGCAGTTCTATAAAGGTATAGAGCTGATTATTTAAATATTATATGTTGACTTTATATGTAAATTTCTACGCGAATTAAAAATAATAGAATAGCTCATACCTATAAAAACAATTGACTAATATAGAACCTTTTTATAATAACCTGCTAAAAGCCTTCATAGCAATATTAGTACTAAAGCAAAATATAAAAATAATAATGCCCTATTGACGAGTATAAAAAATCTTATTATTAATTTTGTTTATTAAATAATCAAATTGATTGCTAACGATTTGTCTACTATAAAGTTGTATTATAGTTTAGTGCATTCATGTTTATCAATATAGCTTTGGAAAATAATTTATTCAACATAATTATAAACCAATAAATAGATAAACTATTTTATAAATATAAAGGTATTATGAAAAGTGACTTTAGATAATAATATGAGCAATTCTAAAAAAGAAAACTTAAATAATAAAACTGCTAACTATAAAAATAATACTGATAACTTCATAAATAAAAATTCCATAGATAAACAAATAGAAAACGGTCGCGTTGAAGACTTAACTGTAATACACCAACAACTTAAAGAAAATCAAGATGTAATAAGTACCCTTGAAAAAACTGTTGGCGAATATGAATCAATTATCAAAAGAAAACAAGCTGAATTCGAAAACTATAAAAAAAGAACTACTAAAGAACGTAACGACTTTCAACTGCTTGCTAATCAAAAAATTATTGAAGAACTATTACCAATTATAGATAATATAGAAAAGGCAATTCACTCATCTAATGATCAAGATGAGGCCTCCACAATTAGAGACGGTATAATCCTAATTGAAAAACAACTTAAAAAACTTCTCGAAGTCTATGGCGTAAAAGAAATTGAGGCTGTAGATACTGAGTTTGATCCTAACTTTCACGAGGCATTGCAAATCGATGAAAGTAAAAAAAACTTTAATGTAGATACCGTTATCTTTCAATGGCAAAAAGGATATTTGCTGGGAAATAAAGTAATTCGTCATGCTAAAGTAGTAGTCGCAAAGGGTCAGTATCTTGATGGTAATAAGACTGATGATGATGAAAATAATAAACTAAATATACCTAACTCTATTAGCGTAGAAAAGTTTAACTCCGAAATTACTAAGTATATAGATAATCCTGATGACCATAACTTTATCGAAAACCTATATAATAAGGTAGATGAAGAATATGTCCTTAAAAAGGATATTAACGAAAATGATAAAAATAAAGCTTTAGAGCTTTTTAAAAAGTTAAAAAAATAACTAAATAATTTCTTGATATTTAAGGAGTAATCGGAATGGGTAAAATAATTGGAATAGATTTAGGAACAACTAACTCATGTGTAGCAGTAATGGAAGGTGGTGATGCTGTTGTTATTGCTAACTCTGAAGGCTCAAGAACAACTCCTTCAGTTGTTGCTTTTACTCCAAAAGGAGAAAAGCTTGTTGGACAAACTGCTAAAAATCAAGTGATTACTAATCCAGAAAATACAATTAGGTCTATTAAGCGGTTTATGGGGCGTAGATTTGCTGAAGTTCAAAATGAAAGAAAAACTGTAGCGTATAAAATAACCCAAGGCCCAAACAACGATGTAAGAATATCCGTTAAAGATGGAGACTATTCACCCCCTGAAATATCTGCTCGTATTTTGCAGAAAATGAGGCAAACTGCTGAAGACTACCTAGGTGAAAAAATTACTGAAGCTGTTATTACCGTACCTGCTTACTTTAATGATGCACAACGTCAGGCTACAAAAGATGCAGGTAAAATTGCAGGCCTAGAAGTAAAAAGAATTGTAAATGAACCTACTGCTGCCGCTCTGGCTTATGGACTCGATAAGAAAAAAAATGAAAAAATTGCTGTTTATGACCTCGGTGGTGGAACTTTTGATATAACCATACTAGAACTAGGTGACGGCGTATTTGAAGTAAAAAGTACTAATGGAGATACTCATTTAGGCGGTGATGACTTTGATCAAAGAACTATTGACTGGCTGGTTGAAGAATTTAAAAAAGAGCAGGGTATTGATTTAAGTCATGATAAAATGGCATTACAAAGACTAAAAGAAGAAGGCGAAAAAGCTAAAAAAGAACTTTCTGGAGCACAATCTAGCGATATTAATCTTCCTTTTATTACCGCTGACTCATCAGGACCAAAACATCTAAACATTACCCTTACTCGCTCTAAGTTCGAACAGTTAACCAGTGATTTAGTAGATAAAACAAGAATACCTTGTGAAAACGCTCTTAGAGATGCCGGATTAAACGCCTCTGATATTAATGAAGTAATTTTAGTTGGCGGCTCTACTCGTATTCCAGCTGTACAAGCCCTTGTTAAAGATATTTTTGCCAAAGAGCCTCACAAAGGAGTTAATCCTGATGAGGTTGTCGCTATGGGTGCCGCCATCCAAGGCGGTGTATTGGCTGGTGACGTTAAGGATATTTTGTTGTTAGACGTTACTCCTCTATCATTAGGTATTGAAACCCTTGGCGGAGTCATGACCAGACTCATTGATAGAAATACTACCATCCCTACTAAAAAAAGTCAGGTTTTCTCTACTGCTACTGATAATCAACCTGCTGTGTCTGTTAAAGTGTTTCAGGGAGAAAGAGAAATAGCCATCCATAATAAGCTTATCGGTAACTTTGAACTAGTTGGTATTCCACCTGCTCAAAGAGGTGTTCCTCAAATTGAAGTAACTTTTGATATCGATGCTAATGGTATTATTCATGTTTCGGCAAAAGATCTAGGTACCGGCAAAGAACAAAGTATCCGTATAGAAACATCCAGTGGACTAACAGAAGATGAAATAGATAAAATGGTTAAAGATGCAGAGGCTAATGCAGAAGAGGATATAAAAGAACGTGAAAAAGCTGAACTAATTAATAATGCTGATAACCTTATTTATCAGGCAGAAAAAATGGTTGATGAATATGGTAATAAGATTTCTGATAGCGATAAAGCAGAAGTAGAAAAAGAAATTGAAAAAACAAAGAAGGCTCTAGAGTCAAAGAATATTGAACAAATTAAGCAGGCAATGGATAATCTAACTAAAGTAACTCATAAGTTGTCCCAAGCGGCTTATAAACAAGGTGCTGCATCTCAGCAAGCACAACAGGAAACTCCTAATCAAAGCGAAGAGGCTAACACTAATAATAAAAAATCTTCTGCTAATGATAATGTGGTAGATGCTGACTATGAGGTCGTTGATGAAGGAGAAGGACAAAAGAAATAGTTAACTAGGATAACTTAGATGGGAAGTAAGAGAGATTATTACGAAGTTTTAGAAGTTGATCATAATGCCAATCAGAATGACATTAAAAAAGCATATCGCAAGTTGGCTATTAAGTATCATCCTGATAAAAATCCAAACAATAAAGAGGCTGAAGATAAATTTAAAGAAGCTACTGAGGCTTATGAGGTATTAGGAGATAGTACAAAGCGATCCCAATATGATCAATTTGGTCATGCTGGTGTTAGTGGAACTAGTGGATTTCCATCTGGTGGATTTAGCGGCTTTGAGGATATATTTGAAGGCTTTGAAGATCTATTTGAAGGATTCTTTGGTAGTAGAAATAGAAGGGGTTCATCTTCCCACAACAAAAAGAGACGAGGTAGTGATCTTAGATATGATTTAGAGATAAACTTTGAAGATGCTGCCTATGGTAAAGAAACTAAAATAGAAATACCACGAAATGAATTATGCTCACGATGTAATGGTATGGGAACAAAAAATGGGACATCTCCCACTACTTGTTCTGTATGCGGTGGCAGTGGACAAGTTACTAGATCTCAAGGTTTTTTTAGTTTTTCATCCACCTGTCATAATTGTAATGGTAATGGTGTGGTTATTACAAACCCTTGTCAGACTTGTCATGGTAATGGTAAGGTTAGAAAACGTAGAACTATACAAATTAAGATACCTGCTGGTGTAGAAACAGGTACTAAAATAAAAATAGCCAGAGAAGGTGAAGGGGGTACATTTGGAGGTGATTCAGGAGACTTATATATAGTCATTCATGTATTAGCTCATGAGTTTTTTAGAAGAGAAGAAAACAACCTATATTGTGAGATTCCTATTTCTATGATACAGGCCGCCTTGGGAACTGAGATATTTGTTCCTACGTTAAATGGTAAAAAAATTAAACTTAAAATTCCTCCAGGTATTCAGAATGGTAGTATTTTTAGGCTAAGAGGTAACGGAGTTCCATATTTACATGGATATGGTGAAGGCGATCTTCATGTTAAGATAAGCGTAGAAATACCTAAAAACCTTTCCCAAGAAGAAAGAAAGCTTTTAGAGAAGTTTGCTGAATTAAGAGGAGAAGAATTTGAACCTCAACCTAAGTCTTTATATGAAAAATTTAAAAACTCCTTTAAATAATTAACTACTTTACACTAAATCTTATTAATTAATACTCAAGTTGAAAACCTACTTATTTTACAAGCTTAACAATAAGCCATTAAAAATGGCAAACAGATAATATTTTTCTTGGATATGTTATTCTTTTTGAGTTATATTATAATTTTAGTTCAATTATAATAACAAATACGGAGAAATTATTATGTATAGCGATAAAAGAACAAATAACAGAGAAAGAACTGATCCTATTAATGTAAATATACTATGTAAAATAGCTAATGCTAATGGTTATATTACTAGTCTTAGTAAAAGCGGAGCAAAAATTCATATTGAGCATAACGTTGACGATATATTTAACATATCCTTTGATGATACTAATAATCTCCAAGACAGCCTTTGGGTACTAAAGGCTAAAAAGATATGGGAAAAAGAAGATCCCAATTATCCTGGTATATCGATTATTGGTTGTCAGTTTAATGATATTACCCCTGAAAAGAAAGATTTTATTTCTCAGTTAATGTCCTATTATAGAAAAAAGAAACGTATTAAGTAGTTCATTCATAATAACAACAAACAAGGCTTACATTGATCCTTATTATAAATTGTTATGGAGGGTTCCAACAGGTATAAAAACAAACCAAAACGCCTATAATTGCTTTTGGATGGTTGATAACATTTAATAACAGATAACATTAAGGTAAAGCTATAATGCAACTTAAAAGAGAGTTAGGATTATTTACTGCTATAATGGTAGTTATGGCGAGCATGATAGGAACGGGATTATTCGTAACAACAGGCAATGTTTTAGCTATGACTAATAATAGTTTACTAGTATTAGTTTTATGGGCAGTTGGGGGGTTAGTGGCTATAACTGGAACCCTATGCTATGCTGAATTAGCAACAATATGGCCTTATGTTGGCGGAGAATATATTTATCTTAAAAAGATATTTGGTCTATTACCTTCCTTTTTAACCGGGTGGATTTCTTTAATAGTAGGTTTTTCTGCTTCTACGGCAATTAGTACAATTACTTTATTCCACTATCTTGATAAACTTTTATATAGATTTAGTCCTCAAACCGCTATATTTATTTCTGATCCAGTCATAAGAGGGATAATTAGTACATCATTAGTAGTAGTATTGGGTAGCATTCAGATTTTCGGACTAAAGCTTGGTAGTAAAATACAAAACCTACTTACCGTATTAAAGCTTATTATAGTTATTTCTCTAGTAATATTTGGTATTTACATGATTGACTGGGGACAATCTCATCGTATAGTTTACTCAGGCGACAATATAACTAGTTTTTCAACAATGGGTTTATCACTTTTAATTATAATGTTTGCCTACTCTGGCTGGAATGGAGCAGTTTATATTGCGGGTGAGATTAAGAATCCCAGTAATAATCTTCCAAAGGCTTTACTATACGGAACATTATTAACCTCAATTTTATATATTGGAGTAAATCTGGTATTTATAATGTCTGCTCCTGCTGATTATATAAAGGGTAAGACAGCTATTGGGGCTGTAGCAACAAAAAGTATTTTTGGTGATTACGTATCCCAATTGTATAATTTAGGTATTATTTTTATTTTAATATCGTCTATTGCGGTTCAGTTGATGATAGCTCCAAGGGTTTACTATGCTATGGCTAAGGATAGGATTCTTTTTAAGTCCATAGCAAAAATACATTCTCGTTTTGGCACACCTGCCTTTGCCATAATGACTCAAATTGTATTAACGGTTATTTATGTACTAATAGGCAGAAACGTAGAATCCCTTATGACCTATACAGGTTTTGCATTAGGGATATTTCCTCTTCTTAGTGTTATCGGACTTATATACATTAGGATTAGGAATCCAGGCATTAAGAGGGCTTACAGTGTACCGCTATATCCATTAACCCCGATAATATTTATATTTTTAACTATTTACATGATGTTATCCAGTATTATTGAGTGGACAATGACATCACTATTTGCGATAGGGGTTGTTATATTGGGAATAGTTATTTTTTATATATGGAGGCGAATTATTATAAAAGATAATAGTTTATAAAAGAGTTTTGTTAGTTTGCTTTTTACGTTGTAGGCTCTGTCATAAAATGATAACTAAATTATCTGTTACTAATTACTCTAGCTTTTAGATAAAGAATTATTCTAATAAAAAAAATATGCATACACTAGAATAGGCTTTTCACCCCAATATTATCCCTTAGGACCCTTTTAGAGTAACCCAATAGAACGTTTGATAACAAATATAACATAAAAATAAAAAGTTTTTATATATCTAAAATTTTTATTATTATTCTAATCTTAAACTAATTTTTGGGACAAAATATGGACTATATACCCCATACTAAAAGTGATATAACATCGATGTTAAAAGCTATTGGAGCTAATAGTATTGATGATCTCTTTTCTCACATTCCAAAAGAACTAATTAATATAGATGATATCGGCTTAAAAAGTGGTTCAAATGAGCTTCAGGTCTCTGAGAAAATAAAAAGACTATCTAAAAAAAATATATCCCTTTCAAACCATACATCTTTTTTAGGCGGCGGTATTTACGATCACTATATACCTCCAGCTCTTGATGCTCTGGCGAATAGAAGCGAGTTTTATACTGCTTATACCCCATATCAGCCTGAGGCAAGCCAGGGTGTATTACAGTCTATCATTGAGTATCAGAGTATAATTTCACGGCTGACTGCTATGGATATATCCAACGGTTCTTTATACGATGGGAGTTCTGCTCTGGCTGAGGCGGTTTTGATGGCTGTGGATATAACTAAAAAATCTGAGGTTATTGTATCCAATACTATTCACCCTGAGTGGATCGAGGTGTTAAAAACTTATTTATCGGGTAGAAATATAACTATAAAAATTGTTGACCATATAAACGGCCAAACTGACTTTAACCGTCTAAAGTCTTTATTAACCAATAATACCGCATGTTGTTGTATCCAGAGTCCTAATTTCTTTGGCATAATAGAGGATTATAGAGGCTTAAAGGCTGATTTGGGCGATAGCTTATTAATAGTTGGTTGTTATCCCTTTTCTTTAGGCTTTTTACCTTCTCCAGGTGACTGGAAGGCTGATATAGTAGTTGGTGATGGACAATCTCTTGGTAGTTATATGGCTTTTGGTGGTCCACACTTTGGTTTTTTATCTTGTCGTTCTGAGTATATAAGGCGGATACCAGGTAGGGTAGTGGGAGAGACTAATGACGTTCTTTCACAAAAAGGATATTGTCTTACATTCCAGACTCGTGAACAGCATATAAAAAGGGAGAGGGCTACATCAAATATATGTTCAAATCAGGCACTCATGGCTTTAAGGGGTTTAATATATCTTTCACTTTTGGGTGAGGATGGTTTAAAAGAAGCATCTAACCTTGCTTATCACAAAGCACATTATTTGCAGAACAGGATTTGTAGTTTAAATTCTTTTAAGTTAGTTTATGACAAGCCTTTTTTTAATGAATTTCTTGTGCATTTGGAGGTATCCCCTAAGGTTGTCAATGAGGCTTTACTCAATGAGGGTTTTATAGGGGGATTGCCATTGGAAGATTTTTATGGCTCCGATAGTAAAAACCTTTTATTGCTATCTGTAACAGAAAAAAGAACTAAAAAAGAAATGGATGCTTTTATTAAGATTTTACAAAAGTTTAATTAAGCTTTCTAATAATTTAGCTAAAAAAACTTCTAAGGTATTTGTCCAATAAAAAATGATTGGGTGCTTTGTTTTAAAAATGTTTATTTTTTTTTAAAAGTTAGCATAAGTAGCACGATTAGCATAAATAGACTTGCCTATCTTCTTTTTCTATATTAATTTTGATATATATTTTTTATAAGGCATAAGATTAAGAATTATTTTATATTTTATGCTTTTATAGAAGTGTTATTTTTGTTATAATTTTAAGGTTTTGGAGTATTAAAATATTTATTTAAGGAGACTAGCATTGAAGATCCATGAATATCAGGCAAAAGAGATTTTTGAGCAATATAATATTCCTACTCCTAGGGGTAAGGTAGCCTCTTCGGCTGATGAAGTTTATCAGATTGCAAAAGAAATAGGTAAAAAGGTTGTAGTAAAGGCTCAGGTACACGTTGGTGGTAGGGGTAAGGCTGGTGGGGTTAAGCTTGCGGATAGTCCAGAGCAGGCTAAAGATGCCGCTAATAAGATATTGGGTATGGATATTAAGGGTTTAACTGTAAAAAAAGTTTTAGTAGTAGAGGCTGTTGATATTAAAAAGGAGTTATACGTTGGTTTAATTTTGGATCGTGGACCTAAAAAAGTAACTATAATGGTAAGCGAGGCTGGGGGTATGGATATTGAAGAGGTTGCCGCTAAAACTCCAGAGAAGATACTTAAGGCTAGTATAGATCCTCTTGTTGGTATAAAGTTATATCATGTTAAAAGGCTTTTTGAGAATATATTTACGGATAAGGCTCAGCTTAAGATGGCTATATCCACTACTGAGAAGTTGTATAATATTTTTATGGACAAGGACTGTTCACTGGTGGAGATTAATCCATTTGCCATATTGGGTGATGGGCGGTTAGTTGCGGCTGATGCTAAGATTAACTTTGATGATAATGCATTAGACCGTTGTCCTGGTTTGAGAGAGCTTATGGATATGGATGCGGTTGATCCTTTAGAGTTAAAGGCTGATGAGGCTGGTTTATCATTTGTTCCATTGGATGGTAATGTTGGTTGTGTTGTTAACGGGGCTGGTTTAGCTATGGCCACTATGGATGTTGTTAAGCTTTACAATGGTGAGCCTGCAAACTTCTTGGATGTAGGAGGTAGTTCTAATCCTCAGAAGGTGGTTACTGCTTTAGAGATAATTATGTCTAACAAGAATGTTAGGTCTATTTTATTTAATATTTTTGGCGGTATAACAAGGTGTGATGACATTGCCAATGGTATAATCGAGGGGCTTAGTAAGATTAAGATTGACATTCCTATAGTTGTTCGTCTTACTGGTACTAATGAGGATATAGCTAGGGATATTTTAGCTAAGACTGATTTAATAGGGGCAAAGACTATGAACGAGGCTGTTAAGTTAGCTGTTGAGAATGCTAGTGCCTAAAAGTTAATTGATTTGAAGGAGTATTTAAAGTGAGTATTTTAATTGATAAAAACACTAGAGTTTTGGTTCAGGGGATTACAGGTAGGGATGGTTCATTCCACACTAAGCAGATGATAGATTATGGTACTAAGGTTGTTGGGGGTGTTACACCTGGCAAGGGTGGACAAAAAATGGATGGTGTACCTGTTTTCAATAGTATGAATGAGGCTGTAAATGAAACTGGTGCTAATGCCAGTGTAATTTATGTACCTGCTGCTTTTGCTGGTGATGCTATGTTAGAGGCTGTTGAGAGTGGCGTTAAGTTAGTTATATGTATTACTGAGGGTGTACCTGTTAATGATGCTCTACGGGTATATAATTATATTAAGGGTAAGGATGTACGTTTAGTTGGACCTAATTGTCCTGGTTTATTATCTCCTGGTAAGAGTAAGATTGGTATTATGCCTGGTCATATTGCAAAGCCTGGTTCTGTTGGGGTGGTATCAAAAAGTGGTACCTTAACTTATGAGATTGTATATTCTCTTACCTTAAAGGGTCTTGGACAGAGTACCTGTATTGGTATTGGTGGTGATCCTATTATTGGCACTAATTTTATTGATGTATTGACTTTATTCAACGGTGATCCAGAAACTAAAGCCATAGCCATGATTGGTGAGATTGGTGGTACAGATGAAGAGGAGGCCGCTGAGTTCATTAGGGATAATATTAAAAAGCCTGTTGTTGCGTTTATTGCTGGTAGAACTGCACCTGAGGGTAAGAGAATGGGTCATGCTGGTGCTATTATATCCGGTGGTATGGGTACTTCTGAGAGTAAGATTAAGGCATTAAGTGCTGTGGGTGTACCTGTATGTGATACTCCATCTCAGGTTGCTGACACTATTTTTGATAAGTTAAATTAGAATTATTATAAATCAGTGTTATTGAGGGCTATATATATTAGTTTTGGCTATTTTGCTTAGACTTTGTTATTACAGTCTTCTTAGGCACTGATTATTTATTAAAGTTAAGTTAGGTTTTAAGGTGTATCCTAAGTTATTCCAGATCCCAATTGATTTTATTAGCGATAAGACTATTTTAATTATTATTATATCTGCTATATTGTCCTTTATTTTTTATTACCTGAGGCATATTGAGGGTAAGAAGCTTAAGAAAGGCAATACGAGCTTATATAAGGTATTTAATGGTCTATTTTATTTTTTTCTTTTCATTTTCATAATCTTAGGATTATTAGTTGTAACAGGCCAAAAGTCCATGGACTTTAACAGTTATGGTTTTATGTTGGCTTTGGCGTTTTTGTTAGGGGTTTTACTTGTTATTAGAAAGGCTAAAAAAGTAAATATTCCTAAGAATATTGTTAGTGATATTGCATTATGGGGTCTTATAGCATCTGTTATTGGTGCAAGACTATTTTTTATGCTTTTTGAGTATAGCGTGATTAGTGATAGTGGAATAGTTAATCCACCTATGGCCTTTTTTAGTAATTTGTTTAGTCTTTTTGATATAAGCTCTGGTGGGTTTGTGGCTTATGGTGGGTTTATTTGTGGAGTAGCTGTTAGCATTTATTACATTAAGAAAAATGGTTTGCCTCTTGGTAAAACAGCTGATATATTTGCTCCTTCTTTAGCTTTGGGTGTTGGTTTTGCTCGTCTTGGCTGTAATTTTGCTGGTTGTTGTTTTGGCTTAATTGATAAGGATAATCATTTTTTAAGTATACCGTTGTCATTGTTTGATAGGCATTCTCATATAGGAGGCTACCTTTCAAATCCTACTTATGATACATATACTCATATTTTTGAAAGCGGCTTACAAAACAGTACTTTTATTTTCCCTACACAACTTATTTCAGCTATAAGTGGCTTTTTTATATTTTTTATTTTGGAGTTTATTTACACTCGTTATCGTAATAGATTTAAGTTTGAGGGACTGCTTTTTCTTATATTTGCTTTGTATTATTCTGTTAGTCGGTTTTTGATAGAGATTATAAGGAATGATACCCCTAAAAACATAATTAGTTTAAGTGCGGCTCAGTTTACTGGGATAATTATATTTGCTTTAGCTAGTACTTTGCTTATTTATAACTGGATAAAAGCTAATACTAAGAAAGCAGAGCAAAAAGCTGACTTTTAAAAGACGTCAATATTATTATTTCTTAAATACAAAATTTTATTTATGCCCAGAGCCGGACTCGAACCGGCACAGGAATACTCCCACTAGCCCCTCAAGCTAGCGTGTCTACCAATTCCACCATCTGGGCTTGTATTAGTTTATAAAGTTAGTTTCTTTGCTCCATGTACCGCCATCACCACCATCAGCTTTACTCTTTTCACATTGAGTTTTAGTATTGCTTCTAATAACACCATCAACAACTAACCCATGTCCAGAGTTCTTATAAGTGTGATAGATAACACTATCAGTTTTGCAAGTACCAGTAATAGCCCCTGGTTCTGAACAACCTTTATTTTCTTTAAACTCACTCTTTGCACCACTAAACATAATTTTGGTACGTGGATCATTATTTACTTTTGATGTATGAGTATCACACTGAGTTTTTGTAACATATCCATAACATAAGCTTTTCTTAAAGTTAGAATTATCCTTTTTGGTAAACTTGATCTCACATGCACCCTTAACTTTACACTTATCTTCTTGAGGTTCAACCTTCTTACCATCAGTCCACTCACCATCAAAATCATTATCCTCTTTACCTGTACATACAGTCTTAAGCTTCTTAAAAACAATATTACTAGCAATAATCTCAGTAGCCCCACCATGACTTATATAGCTATTTTTATAAACATAAGCCGTTGTACTATCAATTGTACAAGTACCACTAACATCTCTATCATCAGAACAGCTCTTATCTTTTGTATAACTAGTTTTTAGGCTTATATTACCAACAGGGGATATAGATATACCCTGATAATGCTTGCTTAGTTTATCCTTATAACTATTACATTGCTTTTCTGTAATATCCTTAAAACATAGGCTTTTTTTAACTTCTTTATACAGCCCACTATCACTATGAACAGTAATCTCACATTTACTTACAAAAGGGTTTTTGTTTTCTTCAGGTTCACAAGTACCGCCACCACCAGTACCACTTCCACCGCCACCAGTACCACTTCCACCACCACCAGTACCACTTCCACCACCACCAGTACCACTTCCACCACCACCAGTACCACTTCCACCACCGCCAGTACCACTTCCACCACCACCAGTACCACTTCCACCACCGCCATTACCACTTCCACCACCGCCAGTACCACTTCCACCGCCACCATTACCACTTCCACCACCGCCATTACCACTTCCACCACCGCCAGTACCACTTCCACCACCGCCAGTACCACTTCCACCACCACCAGTACCACTTCCACCGCCACCAGTACCACTTCCACCACCGCCAGTACCACTTCCACCGCCACCAGTGGCTTTTTCAACTATATTTTCACCTTTACCCTCACCACAGCTAACCAAATATATCGTTAATGATAAACTTATAATTAACAGAAAAATCCTTATTATCATGAATAATCCCCTATTTTAAGTGCAAGCAACTATATTTAATAGTAATTTTAAAAATTAAAATAATATTTCGTTAAAAATAAATAGTTAATTTAAAAAAGTCAACTAAAACATAAAAAACCATAGCTCTATAGCTATGGTTCTATTATTTAAATTAATTAAGCTAACTTAAGTAGTTGACTTTTTATTTAATAAGGAACTGCTTTTTTTTATATCTGCTTTGTATTATTCTGTTAGTCGGTTTTTGATAGAGATTATAAGGAATGATACCCCTAAAAACATAATTAGTTTAAGTGCGGCTCAGTTTACTGGGATAATTATATTTGCTTTAGCTAGTACTTTGCTTATTTATAACTGGATAAAAGCTAATACTAAGAAAGCAGAGCAAAAAGCTGACTTTTAAAAGACGTCAATATTATTATTTCTTAAATACAAAATTTTATTTATGCCCAAAGCCAGACTCGAACCAACACAGGAATACTCCCACTAGCCCCTCAAGCTAGCGTGTCTACCAATTCCACCATCTGGGCTTGTATTAGTTTATAAAGTTAGTTTCTTTGCTCCATGTACCGCCATCACCACCATCAGCTTTACTCTTTTCACATTGAGTTTTAGTACTGCTTCTAATAACACCATCAACAACTAACCCATGTCCAGAGTCCTTATAAGTGTGATAGGTAATAGCATCAGTTTTGCAAGTACCAGTAATATCCCCTGGTTCTGAACAACCTTTATTTTCTTTAAACTCACTCTTTGCACCACTAAACATAATTTTGGCAGTTGAATCACCTTTTATTCTTGAGGTTGCCTCATACTCATAAGTATCACACTGAGTTTTTGTAACACTTTCATAGCATAAGCTCTTTTTAAAGTTAGAGTTCGTCTTTGTGGTAAGCTTAACCTCACAAGCACCAGTAGACGACGGACTAGGTTTATTATTATCCTCTTCTTTATTATTATCCTCTTCTTTATTATTATCCTCTTCTTTATTATTATCTTTTTCAGGTTCTACCTTACCATCAGTCCACTCACCACCAAAATCATTATCCCCCTTATTTGTACATACAGCCTTAAGCTTATTAAAAACAACACCACTAGCAATAATCTCAGTAGCACCACCATGACTTATATAGCTATTTTTATAAACATAAGCCGTTGTACTATCAATTGTACAAATACCACTAACATCTCTATCATCAGAACAGCTCTTACCTTTTGTATAACTACTTTTTAGGCTTATATCACCAAGAGGGAAAGTTATAGGTATATAAAATATAACCTTCTTTTCAGTATATTTATGTTTGCTTAGTTTATCCTTATAACTATTACACTGATCCTCTGTAATATCCTTAAAACATAGGCTTTTTTTAACTTCTTTATATACCCAACTATCACTATGAACAATAATCTCACATGCACCTGTTCCACCACTACCAGTACCACTTCCACCAGTGGCTTTTTCAACTATATTTTCACCTTTACCCTCACCACAGCTAACCAAATATATCGTTAATGATAAACTTATAATTAACAGAAAAATCCTTATTATCATGAATAATCCCCTATTTTAAGTGCAAGCAACTATATTTAATAGTATTTTTAAAAATTAAAATAATATTTCGTTAAAAATAAATAGTTAATTTAAAAAAGTCAACTAAAACATAAAAAACCATAGCCTAAAAAGCTATGGTTCTATTATTTAAGTTAATTAAGCTAACTTATTTAGTCGATGGTAAGTCTTTCCATACTCCGGACATTTCAGTTTCACACTTCCCAGCTTCACCTTCAGCTCCTTTAAGAGTTTTTACAATTCCATTATCAATGTCACTAACACCAATTTTATAGGTGTAAAAGGTAAGCAAACTACTTTTACATTCACCACTACGACCCTCTTCTGAACAACCAGCATTAGGGACAAACTTACTTGTTAGTTTTGCTTGGCTTCCTGCTAGTTCTTTTGATTTCTTAAGATACCCCTTACAATTGTTTTCGCTAGTGTTTACATAACAAAAGCTTTTCTTAGTACTTGTCTTTGTAGGGTCATTTCCTATAGGTAGATTAAGATTAATCTCACATGCACCTGTAACTCCTGCCTTGTCTTCAGTAGCACAACCCATTAGATATGCACTTAAAAATAATGTCGTGATTATTAAAAATAGTCTCGATAGTTTCATTAAAAACCTCTTATATTTGTTATTTAGATTTAAACTTATTAAATCCATAAAAAAGTAAAATAACACAATATTTATAATATTCAAGTAAAAAGTTAGTTTTATTCTAAATTATTGTCAAGTGCTATTAGATTAGTTATTACCACCAATAAGTTGCCATGTACCCTTTATTTTACCTCTGGCCTTATCTACTGCCTCACAAAAAACTTTAGCCCCTACTATAATCTCATTATTATCATCTTCGCTATAGTTAGTATTCTTATAGACATAAAACTTAAAAGCCCCCATAGTACATGTAGCAACTCTATTACTTTTTGTGCAACCGGCATTAACCACAAGCTCATTTCCTGCTCTACTTTCTACTACTGCTTGTATTTCTTTAGTATATTTATTACACTCATTCCTAACAGAGTTTTCATAACAAAAACTTTTGTTGCTCTTCTTATTGTTATTCGTCTTAAGATTAAGATTAACCTCACACGCACCTATACCTCCATCGCATCCTAATAAATATGCACTTAAAAATAGTATTGTGATTATTAAAAACAGTCTTACCATTAGAAGCCTCTCATATTGTTATTTAGATTTAAACTTTTATTGTTAAACCTATAAAAATTATAAAATAATACAATATTTATAATATTAAAGTAAAAAGATGATATATTTCTATTGTTACTAATTGTTTTAGTAGTGTAGATCAAAAGTATTCTAAGGTAATTTATCTTTTTAAAGCTTAAAAAACACAGATTATGAAGTTATAGAAAGTGTTCTGATGAAAGTAAAAAGGTTGTTGACAATGGGGATAAATATAAACGTGTAGGTTTAGACTTTGAGTTAGTGTTGGTAAGCATATTTATTTTTTTGTTATAATGTTAAGGGGATACTAATTGTTTTAGTAGTGTAGATCAAAAGTATTCTAAGGCAATTTATCTTTTTAAAGCTTAAAAAACACAGATTATGAAGTTATAGAAAGTGTTCTGATGAAAGTAAAAAGGTTGTTGACAATGGGGATAAATATAAACGTGTAGGTTTAGACTTTGAGTTAGTGTTGGTAAGCATATTTATTTTTTTGTTATAATGTTAAGGGGATATTATTTAATAATTTAGTTATCATTTTATGACAAAGCGTAAAACGTAAAAGGTAAGACATATAACGTAAAGGCAGATAGATTTCAGATTTCTTTATGGAACAGGAAAGTTAAAATATTCATGAAAAAGTTATTTTCTTGTCTCAAGCAGGTTATCCCTTTATGCTCTTTAAGTGCTGTTTAAATACTTTAGCAATGAACACAAAATATCACTTTTTATGCAAGTAGTCATCACTACGAGAGCTATTAAGAATCCCTTGCTGAGACTAAGAATTATAGACCTTTATTAAGTGTTAACGGATTTGCAGTTCCATAAAGGTGTAGAGCAGATTATTTAAATATTACATGTTGACTTTATATGTAAAACTTCAAAAAAGTATACCCAATCCTTTATGAGTAAATAACAAACAAAAAAATAATCTACTAAAACCTTCACTAACAAAATGCCTGATAGAATGTTTTTTGCTATATTTGCTAACATGTAAATAATTAAAATATAAAATTAATATAGCAGTACAAACTAAACTATTAAAACCTCTTTACTCTACTACTACCGCCTTTTACAACAATAAAATATTATACTTAACTTAATACAATATAAAAATATACCTTGCCGGAAAACGCCAAATAACTTAACTTTATATTAAAGATATTTATTATAATAATAAGGTTTATAAATGAACCTCGATAAACTAATAAAAGAACTTAAGGCTCCTGAACCTATTAAACGAATGCAAGCTGCTGAAAAACTAGGTAAACTTAATTATCCTCCAGTAGTCGACTATTTAATAGACTCTGTTAATGATGAAAATCCAGAAGTCAGATATTACGTGATAAATGCTCTAAAACGTTTTAAAGATAAACGCGTTCCAGCCGTAATAGCACAACTCCTAAAAGATCCTATATGGTATGTTAGGATTAAATCCGGCTTAATACTAGAAGATAACTTAAAAAAAGAAAATAAATCCTCTATACTCGAATTCCTTTACAAAAATGATAACAATAAACTATCCAAACTATATTCCGCTTTCGCCATAATCACCATGAATAAGGATTATGATAAAAAATATGCTGACTTTATCCTAAGCCTTCTAAAAAATAACGATATAAATATTCGCATAAATGCCGTTAGCGTTCTAGGAAGTATAAAAGACTATAACTGCTTGGACCAACTAATACTACTCTTTAATGAACAAGATGATCAAGTTAAAGAAGCTATAGTATATGCTATGAGTAATTATACCTGTGAAAAAGTAGAACTCTGGCTTTATAGCCTACTAAAATACAAAAATCATAGAATAAGAAGTGCTACAGTTAAAGTTCTAGGCGGATATAAAAAAAAATCCACCGTGTCTAAACTCATAACCGCTCTAAATGACGAAAATAGTTACATAAGAAGTGAGGCCGCTGTTGCTCTAGGTAATCTCGGTAGTAAAAAAGCTATACAGCCTCTTGTTAAAAAACTAAATGATAAAGATAAAAATGTCGTATATTATACTAAGAAAGCATTAGAAAAAATTGGTATTTAATTGTGAAAAAAGAAACTAATACGCCTTTTGATAAGTATTTGTTAACCGTACCAAATGTGGACTACTCCTTATATCGTATTCCTGATGATCAAACTATAAAAAAATCAATTAGCCTCGAACCTTTCAAACCATTTAGTATTACAGCTCCTGAAAAACTTGATATAAAATCAAATGATAAACTGGATACAGAGCTGGATGATAATATAGAATTAGAAAGTAACGTTGATATAGAGCTGGATGATAATATAGAATTAGAAAGTAACGTTGATATAGAGCTGGATGATAATATAGAATTAGAAAGTAACATTGATACAGAGCTGGATGATAATATAGAATTAGAAAGTAACGTTGATATAGAGCTGGATGATAATATAGAATTAGAAAGTAACGTTGATACAGAGCTGGATAATAATATAGAATTAGAAAGTAACGTTGATACAGAGCTGGATGATAATATAGAATTAGAAAGCAACATTGATACAGAGCTGGATGATAATATAGAATTAGAAAATAACATTGATACAGAGCTGGATGATA
The DNA here is from genome assembly GCA_965208615.1 of Spirochaetota bacterium. Lineage (GTDB taxonomy): Bacteria > Spirochaetota > UBA6919 > UBA6919 > CBDBPB01 > CBDBPB01. Next base: position 28,591 of record CBDBPB010000007.1, on the reverse strand, counting down.
ATATAGAATTAGAAAGTAACGTTGATATAGAGCTGGATGATAATATAGAATTAGAAAGTAACATTGATACAGAGCTGGATGATAATATAGAATTAGAAAGTAACGTTGATATAGAGCTGGATGATAATATAGAATTAGAAAGTAACATTGATACAGAGCTGGATGATAATATAGAATTAGAAAGTAACGTTGATATAGAGCTGGATGATAATATAGAATTAGAAAGTAACATTGATACAGAGCTGGATGATAATATAGAATTAGAAAGTAACATTGATACAGAGCTGGATGATAATATAGAATTAGAAAGTAACGTTGATACAGAGCTGGATGATAATATAGAATTAGAAAGTAACATTGATACAGAGCTGGATGATAATATAGAATTAGAAAGTAACATTGATACAGAGCTGGATGATAATATAGAATTAGAAAGTAACGTTGATACAGCGCTGGATGATAATATAGAATTAGAAAGTAACGTTGATACAGAGCTGGATGATAATATTGGCAAAGACCGTGACTCTGAGTTAAATAAAATCCTTGACGATGACTTGTATAAAGATGATAGAATCTCATTGGATGACTTATCCTTCGATTTGGAGGATACTATTATTACTACTCCTATTTTACTAGAACAAGATGAACAAGCTGAAGAAGATAAACTATTGTTGGATGACCTAGATACAGACCATATAGAAATACTTAATAGCGATACTGATAAATTCGACTCTATTAACAACAACTATGACAGGTTAACATTGGATGATATAGACAATGACGTCGAAAGTATGACCGAGTTCAGTAGTCAAAAAGATAAAGAAAACGAGCTAAGAGATATTTTATTGTATTTAGATGGACTCTTTGCTTATTTACCAGAATCGGTAATAAAAGAATTTGCTTATTCTAAGTACTATGACAAATACAATACTCTTTTTGATAATTTGGAGATTTAAATTACTTGCCCTGTAACCGTCTATAAATTAATATAAAGCCTAAAATATATAGTATAATATTTGCATACCAACAGGATATAATAACCGATAGTATACCTTTATTCATTAAGTAGTTACCTAAAAATATTAGTCCTAAATACATAAAAATAATAATAATGCTTATACCTAAACCCAAAGACTTACCCGATCTTTTAGAGAAAATACCCAGTGGAGCTCCAAGTAATGCAAAAGCAAGAGCTGAAAAAGCAATAATTAGCCTTCTATGAAGAGCATATTCATTAAGATCTCTACTATTAAAACCCTCACCCTTCCTTTTTTCTATTCTGTCAATAACCGCTTTAGCCTTTTTATAGCTTAGTTGAGGCTTAGCATATGCAATTTTAAGATCTCGTATACGTTTTTCATAATCCTTCTTAGCCTCTATACTTTTTGAGTCTTTATTAGCTTTTATATATTCATCATAAAGCTTTCTTTTGTTTTCGTAGCTTATTCTATAATTTTTAAGCTTATTATAGTTTTGTATATTTGATAAAGCATTAGCAAACTTTTTAGCCTTAATTTTTATAAAGAAATCAGAAATACTCCACAGCCTAGTACCCCCTGGGATAAACTTATCATCCGACACATCAGGTATATATATAGTCTGTAATACATTATGTTTTTCATTAAAGTATTCTCCTTTCATATTTATATTCGATTCTCTGCTAGACTCAAATATAAGATTACCGGGTTGCATCGTTGAATTGAAAAGAACAATAGGAAAAACATTCTTTTTTTTATCTTTTGTTAGAATGATCCCGCGAGGTGCAAAAATTAGCTTATTCTCGTTAACATAATTAATTCTAACATTAAAAATTTCATTGGTCCTACTATTAACAGAATCCACTGAAATCCTTATTCCGTCTATTGTGTTGTAAGATAAACTTTTTGATAACTCTGCTGTTGGATTTATTTGAAACATTTTTACCGTTACTTTTACATATTCCTTAGTAGTAACAGGTACAATAAACTCATAAAATACTAAAGTTAAAATAGTTATAATAATTCCAAAGTTAATATAGGCAAGAAAAACTTTTTTTAAGCTTAACCCACACGACCTCATCGCAGTTATTTCATTATCATTACTAAGCCGTCCCATTGCTAACAAAGTGCCTACAATTACGGCAATAGGCAAAGTAAGCTGTAAAATTATTGGTAAATACAAAACCAATAGTTTTAATACAGTACCTATAGCCACATTCTTCTCTACGGCTAATTTTACAAGTCTAAATATTTCAGCAATTAATAAAATTGCAGATAAAAATCCTACGCCTATAAGATAGTTTGGTATAATCTCTTTTAATATCGACTTTGTTAGAATGTGCATTTATCTATATGGACAAAAACAAAATATACTTTCTTTAGCTTATCTATTAATATAAAAAAAAATCCAGTTGTTTATAAAAAATCAATAACCTCTTTAAGCCTTTTTTTAACAAAAGCGTTATCTAAAGCGGATAGTAGAGTGCCTACCTTAGGACCTCTACTCTTACCAATAAAAACTTGATAAATAGTCTTAAAACCCTCTGCAGGCTTAATATTAACCTTTTGAGTTACCTCATAAACCATTTGATGTATTTCTTCACCACTAAGATTATCCTTATCAAAAATGTTAATAAGCTCCTTTATAAAAACCTTTTGAGAATCACTTATCGCATTAATTTCTGGCAACTCATCTAATACTCTAAACTTACTAGCATCACTAGCACACCTCTCCAGCCATTTATTAGCATAGTCTTTTCTCATATCAATTTCGTTTATATCATCTTTACTAAGCTCCATCCCTTTTACAGCCTTCATTTTATCGTATATATCTACACTCGGTATCTGCATAAGAGTAGCCAACAACGAAAAGCGAGGTAAAAAGTTATCTTTAATATTTTTATCATCCGTTTGAGACAGCTCAAATGCCCTTTCTATAAACAAACTTTTATCCTTACTAAAAAACAGCTTTGCACAACGATCATACTCATCAAATAGCCTGGGGATTGTATCTCCCATAGGATTAAAGTCAATAACAGCATTAGGTTGACTTCTAATCATTAAAAACTTAACTAATTCAGGGGGTATTAATTCAGTAATCTCTTTACTTGTAGCACCAAGCCCCTTAGAAGAACTCATTTTCTTTTTCCCTGTTAGGAAAAACTCATAGGGAATATTATAAGGAGGCCGTTTATTAAAAAGAACTTTAAATATCTCAGCGGATACATCCCTAGAACCACCATCTGAACTATGATCTTTTCCAGCACCTTCTAATGTTACGCCTAATACCTTCCATTTAGCAACCCACTCTAATTTCCACGGTAGTTTACCGTTTCCATTGAATGGGGATATCTTTCCATGGTATTCACATCCTTTAGCCCATTTGACTATATTTTTCTCACATGTATACTCCACCTCTTTACCGTCAAATGAGTGTGTTAGAGTAGTACCTATCTTTCCGCACTTTTGACACAGTACCTGAAAAGGGTGCCAAGTTTTAGGTTTTTTAGATCCGCTAATTTTTAGATATATATCCCTAATTTTATCCTCATTTTTTAATATGATTTCAATTACCTCATTCATTTTACCAGACTTATAATACTCACTCATTTTATATATCTTTGGATATATACCAAGTTTATTAAAAACATTAATAAACTCATCCATATAATAGTCGGCAAAGTTCTTGTTTCCCTCTTCACAAGGAGCAGGAACATTAACAAGAGGCATACCCATATATCTTCCAAATTCTTTTTTCATACTCTTAGGCAGTTCATCAAGGGGATCATAGTCATCGACTCCATATAGGAATGTAGTTTTTTTATTGGCTTTTAGAAGTACTTTATTTATGATATGGTGTATAACAACGCCTCTTAGCGATCCGACGTGCACTCTCCCTGATGGAGTCTTAGAATCATTAATAATTTGATTATCCTGCAGTTCATTTTGTATTTTATCTACCCAAAACATATTTATATCCTTTAATGTTGTATAAACATAGCATATTTGTTAACAAACGGTTTTAGCAAATATAACAAAAAAGGTTTTATTGGGCGATTTTGTTAGTGAAGGTTTTAGTAGATTATTTTTTTGTTTGTTATTTACTCATATAGGATCAGGTATACTTTTCGAGGTTTTACATATAAAGTCAATATATTATATTGCAATAATCCGCTCTAAGCCTTTATGGAAAGGCGAATCCGTTATCACTTAATAAATGTCCATAATTCTTAGTCTCAGTAAGGGATTCTTAATAGCTCTCGTAGTGATGACTAATAGCATAAGAAGTGATATCTTGTGTTCATTGCTGAAGTATTTAAACAGCACTTAAAGAGCATAATGGGATAACCTGCTTGAGACAAGAAAATAACTTTTTCATGAATATCTTAACTTTCCTGTTCCATAAAGAAATCTGAAATCTATCTGCCTTTACGTTATATGTCTTACCTTTTTACGTTTTACGCTTTGTCATAAAATGATAACTAAATTATTAAATAATATCCCCTTAACATTAACAAAAAAAATAAATATACTTACCTGCACTAACTCAAAATCTAAACCTACATGTTTATATTTATCCCCATTGTCAAAGACCTCTTTCATAACCTTATAATACTTTTGATCTGCACCACTAAAACAATTAGTAACAGCACTAACTCAAAATCTAAACCTACATGTTTATATTTATCCCCATTGTCAAAGACCTCTTTCATAACCTTATAATACTTTTGATCTGCACCACTAAAACAATTAGTAACAGCACTAACTCAAAATCTAAACCTACATGTTTATATTTATCCCCATTGTCAAAGACCTCTTTCATAACCTTATAATACTTTTGATCTGCACCACTAGAACAATTAGTAACAAATAGTAAAAATAGTAATATTAAAATACTAACAAAATATGACGATATTTTTTCTATAGTTATACTCCTTCTTATCGAGGTATAAGATGAAAATACTATTTATAGTAATTATTTTGCTCTTACAAGGACAATTTTTATTTGCTAATACCAAACTCTTTAAAGCTGTACAGGTTAATAACTATAAACAGGTAGAAAGGTTAATAGCCAAGGGTTTTAGTGTTAATGCGGTAAATGAAAACAGTGAAACTCTTTTACATTATGCTATTAGATTTGAGCGTACGAAAATAGCCAAATTATTAATAGACAAGTGTACTAATGTTAATGCACCAGATAAATACGGCTGGACTCCTCTACATTGGTCATCTTATAAGGGAAATATTAAAATAACCACGCTATTAATAAACAAAAGTGCTAATGTTAACGTGGTGGATAAGCTTTATAGTACACCGTTACACTGGGCATCTTATAAGGGGTATACAAAAGTTATTGAGTTATTATTGGCTAATAGGGCTAATGTTGATATGATAGATGAAGATAAGTGGACTCCTTTACATTATGCTATTCGTGGTGGACATATAAAAGCAGTCAAATTATTAATATATAAATGTTCTAATGTTAATCTAGTGGATAAATACGGTAAAACTTCTTTACACTTGGCTACTAGTATGGGGCATATAAAGCTAAGCAAGCTATTGATAAACGAAAGTGCTAAAATCAATGCAATAGATAAACAGGGTAAAACTCCCTTGCACTGGGCATCTAAATATGGATATACTTTAATAGTCAAATTATTAATAAATAAGGGTGCTAATGCTAATCTGGTGGATGAATATGATAAAGCCCCCTTACACTATGCCGCTAACAAGGGACATATAAAAGCAGTCAAATTATTAATAAATAAAGGTACTAACATTAACTTAGTGGATAAATATAATAAAACTCCCTTGCACTATGCCGCTAATAAGGGACATATAAAAGTAGTCAAATTACTAATAGAAAAGACTATTAACGTTAATGCAATAGATAAACAGGGTAAAACTCCCTTGCACTGGGCATCTAAATATGGATATACTTCAATAGTCAAGTTGTTAATAAATAAAGGTGCTAATGTTAATCTGGTGGATAAATATGGTTGGTCATCTTTACATGTAGCCGCTTTTAATGGGCATACTGAGGTTATTAATTTATTGATATCCAATGGAGCCAACATTAAGGCAACAGACAAAAATGGTAAAACTCCCTATAAGTTAGCAGAAAAAGAAATAAGGTTATTATTTAGGCAATAGTTGTTACTTATCACCTGATAGACCATTATAAAGAACCTATTCTTTAAAGATAATGTATGAAACTTATTACAAATAGTAAGCTTTGCTAAATTGTTAAATATCCTAGTGCTTTTTATTATGTTTAATAAAAAAATAAATGGCATATATTATAAAACTTAGGATAATAACATGAAATTCAAAATTAAATCACCATATAAACCTAAGGGAGATCAACCAAAAGCTATTAAAGAAATTGTTAATAATATCAATAACAATATAAAATATCAGTCATTATTAGGTGTAACCGGCTCAGGAAAAACTTTTACCATTGCTAATGTCATTAATAAAGTACAAAAACCTGCTCTTATTATATCCCATAATAAAACTCTTACTGCCCAGCTATACAGAGAAATAAAAGAGTTCTTCCCAGATAATGCCGTTGAATACTTCGTTAGCTATTATGATTATTATCAGCCCGAAGCTTATGTTCCAGCAACAGATACATACATAGAAAAAGATGCCTCCATAAACGATGAGATAGATAGACTAAGATTATCCGCAACAAGCTCTCTCATGGGAAGAAAAGACGTTATAATAGTTGCCAGCGTATCATTCATCTATGGGCTGGGATCACCAGAAGACTATAAAGACCTAACATTATTTATAAAAAAAGGAATGACCATAAATAGAAAAGATATATTAAAGCAACTTGTACATATACAGTATATTAGAGATGATAATCAATTCTCACGCTCCACCTTTAGAGTAAGAGGTGATGTATTCGATATTCATCCTGCCTATTCCAAGTCTATAATAAGGGTAGAGCTATTCGGAGACGAAATAGATAGAATATCCATACTAGAAAACATATCCAATAACTTTATCGAAGAACTCGATAAAATCGTTATCTACCCAGCAAAACACTTTGTAACAACTAAGGATAAAATGGATAAAGCTATAAAAAATATTAAAATTGAATTAAATGAGCGTATTGAAAAGTTCAAAGCTGAAAAGAAAGACTTCGAAGCACATAGACTATACTCCAAAACTATGTATGACATTGAAATGATGAAAGAATTAGGCTATTGTAATGGCATAGAGAATTATTCCCTACACCTTAGTAATAGAGTAAAAGGACAAAGACCATATACCCTACTGGATTACTTTTCAGATGACTTCATTTTATTTGTTGATGAATCCCATGTATCCCTTAGTCAGATTAGGGGTATGTATGCAGGGGATAGATCAAGAAAACAGACTTTAGTTAATTTTGGCTTTAGACTACCATCTGCACTAGATAATCGTCCTCTAACTTTTGAGGAGTTTGAAGATCTGATACCACAAACAGTTTATTTATCTGCTACATTGGGAGATTACGAACTTAATAAGTCTAATCGTATAGTAGAACAGGTGGTTAGACCAACTGGACTATTAGATCCCCCTATTGACGTTAGAACAACAAATGGACAAATAGATGACCTACTCTCAGAAATCAGAATGCGTACAGATAAAGGAGAACGGACCTTAGTTACTACCCTAACAAAAAAAATGAGCGAAGACTTATCCGAATATCTAGCAGAAAAAGGTATAAAAATACGCTACCTACACTCCGATATCGAAACAATAGAACGCGTTGAAATCCTAAAAGACCTTAGATCAGGTAAATTTGACTGTCTAGTGGGAATTAACTTATTACGAGAAGGTCTTGATCTACCAGAGGTATCACTAGTTGTTATTCTAGATGCCGATAAAATAGGATTTCTACGCTCCAATAAATCCCTTATACAAACCGCAGGACGAGCCGCACGTAATATTAATGGTCAGGTAATAATGTATGCTGATAAAATTAGTCCGGCAATGAAAATGGCTATCGATGAAACATACCGTAGACGTAAACTCCAAAAGGAATACAATAATAAATACAATATTAAGCCTAAGAGTATTAAAAAGTCTATTAAGGATATTTTAGAACGTAGGCATCACGAAGAAGAAAAAAAGATTAGCCCTATAAACATAAAAGATATTACTAAAAAGTATAACAAAAAAACTAAGGGCCATAAACAAACTCTTATAAAAAACCTAGAAAAAGAAATGCTTAAATACGCACAAAACTTAGAGTTCGAAAAAGCCGCTGTAATAAGAGATGAAATTCAAAAACTCCAAACAAAATAACTTATTCTGATATATACTCTTCTACTATAAGATTTTTATTTTGTTTATCCTGCTCTACAACTCTTTTATAAAGATTTTCATCGGTTTTTTTAATCTTCTTAGTTTTCTCAGTTTTTACAGGTTTAGACTTTCCTTTACTAGAATGCCCCTTAGCATCATATCTATCCAATGATTCAGCTTGACAGCCTTGTATAAGACCATTTTCATCTAAGAAGTTTTTTAGCATTTCATCAATTTCATTTTCTTTTAAAAGGTTAACATCTTCATCAGTCAAGCCCTCTGCAACCTTATAACGATAATTACTTATTAAAAGCGAATTAAAAAGATACTTTTTTAAGTCAGGATCACTATCAACTGTTCTAATTATTCTTACAACGTTATCAGCACTAGTCTCTCTAATTAGTTCATTTTTACTATTTATACCAGTTAATATAAATTCAGCCTCCATTTGGCTTTTAAAATAGTTTATCGGTATTTTACAGTATCCTTCATTATCTATTGTCTTGCTTAGCAGGGTATACAGCTTTGGATAAGTGTTTATATCCTTTAGACTACCATCTCTAACCTGATTTATTAAAATAAAACGAGACATAAACCTCAAAAGCTTTTTAAGCTCATCATAAACCGTTCTACTGGTTACCTTACTGTTAAACTCTATATAAAGATAGGGTAGCTTTTTTACTGTTTCTATACTACTTGCATCTATACCTACTTTTGAATCCTTTATTATTCCATGTTTTTGTTCTTTAATTAATTCATTAACAAAGTCCCAGTCTTCCACATCGGGTATCAGTCGTCTTAGCAAATATATAGATACCAATCTTACTCTAGGATCAGGGTTTAATAGTCCTCCTAATGAGCTATCTATCAATTTTCCTCTAAGATTTTCTTGTCCATTTAGCAATTCTATTATATATGGATTCGAAAATAGCAAGTACTCTTTATTTTTATCATTATTATCACTTTTTTTACTAAGGTTTTCGTGTATTGTAACTAATATTCTCTCAAGGTGATCATATGTTATCAACCTCATTAGACTACTACCGTTAGCCACCCTATGAACATGACCTTTTGACTTTAGTGTTTTTTTATAACCTCCCATTCTTATAAACTTAAGATAAAGGTTAATTTCGGCCTTACTTAGACTCTCACCAGATTTAAAGCGATATATTGTCTTATTATCAAAAACTAAAAACTTAGCTCTATGTTTTAAACTTTGTTTTTTATAAAAATTATATTTAGAAAAAGATTTCTTTTTTCTATATATATTTCTTGATTTTTTTTTATTCTTTTCTTTTTTTTGTATAAAATTATTACCACTATCTTTTGGTGTATTCTTTATTTTAGAGGAATAAAGTAAGTTTGAAAAAACTATGGTAAATATTACGGACACTACTAAGCTAACTTTTTTCATACTATATAACCCTATATAGATTATTTAAATATTTTGTCGATAAATTAACTTAAATCAACTGTTCTGTCAAGAAAAAAATTAAAAAAATCTTGATAAACTATATACAAAGTATTTTTGTGTATAAAAAAATAAAGACTATAAATTTTCTATTTATCAACTAATAAACAAAATAGTACTAATATATATATAATAGTTTTAATTAATAACAAACCCTAAAAAAAATACGTTGTTATTTATTTTTTTATATCATATAATAATATTAACTAGCTTTTATAATGATTTAACAATAAGTATAATTTAGTAATAAGTGTTTAATTATAAAAGATTATATAGTTAAAATAGACAAATTTTATATTATGAATTACTTAAGTAAAAAAACATTTTCTAAGCTCAGTATACTGAGTAGCAGGATCAACTCGGCAGAAGACTTAAATATTCTTTTAAAACTTACTATAGAGTCTGTAAAAGAGCTAATTCCTTGTGAATCTGCTTTTCTTTTACTGATAAATAAAGAGTCTGACAAGCTTGAGTCTTATATAACCTTAGAAAAACCTTATAATAGTAGTCTAACTAAAAAGCTAGAAATGAAAATGGCTGAAGAGGCTGTTAAAAAAGGATCCTCTATAATAAAAAATAAATTACCCGGTATATTAAAGAGTCTTTTATGTGTTCCTATGAGGCTAAAAAGTAGGACTATTGGTGTTCTTGAGATTATTAACGCAAATAAAGGACACTTTGATGATAAAGATAAAAACATACTCATGTTTATAGGGAGTATTACTGCAATTGGAATTAATAACAGAACATTATTTCAAAACCTAATAAAAGCTAACGAAGACCTTGATAATCGTGCAAGAGAGCTAAACTATCTTTATAAGCTTAGCTTGCTAACTCAAAAATATCAAAATAGTAATGATATATTCGATGCAATAATAAAAGGAACTTATAAACTCCTAAAAGCTGAAAAGGCATACTTAATACTTGCAGACGACAAACATTTTAGAATACTATCCGCAATAGGCTATGATAAAAAGTTTATTGATAGTAAAATCTCGCTAACTGATGATGGTAATTTTGAATATGAGAAAACTAAAATTAATTATGCCGATCAAAAGTTGAATATATCTGTTCCTATAATCATAGATGAAGAAATTGTCGGCATGGTTAATATGTCTGATCCGAAAGGTAAGCAGTATTTTAGTTCTTCTGATCTAGAGGTTTTAAAAAACGTAGGCTCATTTATTGCAAAGGCTTATAAAAGCATTAAACTAAGGGATAAGGTTGCTGAACAAAATCGTATAAAAAAAGAAATAGAGATTGCAGCAACATTACAAAATAGCTTTCTCCCAAAAACCATACCCAATATTGATAAGCTCGATATAGCTGTCTTTAATAATACTAAGCTGGATGTAAGCGGAAACTTTTATGACTTTATCGAAATAGACGAATCAAAATTAGCTATTACCATGTGCAAGGTTTTTAGTAAGGGAGTTCCAGCCGCATTATCCGTTGCTTTATTTAAAAATCTATTAAGAGGACAAATAAGAAATAATGCCTCACCAAAATCGGTTCTAAGTTGGCTAAACAACCAGTTCTTAGGGGAATCTAAAACTACAATGCCTATTCAGACCGTCTATTGCATTATTGATACCAATAATTATGTTATTACCTACGCATATAGCGGGCTGGGGGTTAACTTTTATCTGTTTAATAGTGAAAAAAATAAACTTGTTAGCCTAGAATGCGATAAACAAAAAACTAAACATAAAAATCTTAACGAATATATGAAAAAGTATAACAAAAAAGACTTTCTATTATTTTGGACAGAAGAAGAATACATAAAAAAATCACTATCATCATACCTAGGAAAATCCATCAAGTCGAATAAGGACTTAAATAGTAAACAGTTACTAAAACATATATTAAATGTAAACACTAACCATCAACACGATATAGATCAACTTAATACTATACTTATAGTAAAAAGTAGTTAGATAACTTAATAACATTGTACTAAAGCTAAACTTATTAGCTAAAGTATAATTACAATAAAAAAATAGTTAGTTTTGTAGAGTTTAAACCGAAAGTATAGCCATTAAGGATTAGATATTATGAATAGTAGCTTTTTTATAATGATATTTATAACTATCTTTATTTATCATAATGCTTATGGTGCAAGAACTAAAACCCTTATCGACTTTACTAAATATGAAGAAAGTAATAAAAAAGATAAATATCTCTATAAAAACGAAAATGACAATATTAGGCAAAATATCTATAATAAATCACTTATACCGCAATCAAATGAGTTCAATGTTAAAAATAGGCTTATACCTAAGCTAGAGATTACTCCAAATGATATATCTCTAAATAAATGGCTAATTAAATTAATATATCCAAAAGAATTATCTAGTCCTATTCCTGCTCTCAGCAAAAGAAGACAGTCTCCTTATAGTAAACATAAAAATATAAACAAAACCCTGCTTGGAGTGCCAATTAACTTTTCTAATATTTATGACTCTACGTATGCCATTATTAGTCCCGGCTTTAGGCTATACGAGTTTGATAAACGCGGTAAGCTAACTAATATCGGTAACGGTGTTCTAGATAACGTTGGGGATATTGAAAAACTTTTTGTTACAATAGGCTTTATAGGTAAACCGAATAATAATCTATTATACCTTAGGCTTAGGGATTACAACGGAAATCTGGTTGAATATCCCGTTGGATTCATTTATAAAAAACAAAATAGAAACTATAAATACTTTAGGGAATATGATGGCAAAAACTTTAGCGATGAAATACAAAACATGGATAGCTTTATAAAAAATAATAAACAAAAAAATATATACTTTTATAAAGTATACTACAAAAATGCTAAAGTTAGCCTATGGACAATGTATAAAAACAATAGTCCTATTTATAATGAAACCATACTTGAGTGGACAAACTCAAAATACTTGCCTACTAAAAGAAAAAATCTAAAAAGACAAGAACTATATCCAAAAGAAATACCGTATATAAAGTTTGACAGCTTTATGATAGAAAAAAAAGACGGTACTATGGGTAACAAGTTTTATCTGCTTATAAAAAACGTTAAAATTAAGTATGACTTAGCAATACCCGATTACTATTTAGACATAGATGATGAAGATGTATGGTCTGGGGGTATACTTAGACGTAAAAGAATAATAAAACGTAAAAAGCTAGAGATAATAAATGCTATAAAGATTTATAATATGATTAAACTGAGTTGGAAAAAGGGATTTATAAAAACAAAGGACGGCTATAATAACTTTAAAAAACACTACAACTATTTCCTTCGTTATAATAGTAGGTAATAAGCTTATGTTCGTTAGAGCATAACTCATACCATAAAAAAAACTAACTTACAAAATCTTTTATTTTTACTAAATTATATAGCAATAATATTTAACATATATAGAATTTATCTTAACTTTTATATTATCTGTAGGGAATAACAAAATATTATAACTATGTTTAGTTGGTTAAAAAATAAAATAGACAAATCAATTGACCAGGCAAAAATGGCCGAACATACCTTTATGGTTTTAGTTGCTGTTTTTATAGGTGTATTAGGTGGACTCGGTGCATTAGGAGTACGCTGGTTAATAAAGACTTTCATGGAGTTATCCTTTGGTGATGGTACTCACATAATAGATAAAGCTATTGCCATGCCGTGGTACATATTAATTATTATACCCGCCATTGGTGGAGCAATAATAGGTCCAATAATATACTTCTTTGCGAAAGAGGCTAAAGGACACGGTGTACCAGAGGTTATGGAGGCTGTTGTAAAGCGTGATGGCGTTATTAGACCAAGAGTAGTTCTTGTTAAAGCTATTGCATCCTCTTTGTGTATTGGTACAGGAGGATCAACTGGTAGAGAGGGACCTATAGTACAAATTGGAGCTTCTATTGGTTCTGCTGTTGGTCAGTTGTTTAAACTACCTGCTAACAAGCTTAGAACATTAGTAGGATGTGGTGCGGCCGCTGGAATAGCTGCTACATTTAATGCACCTGTTGCTGGAGCTCTTTTTGCTGTAGAGATTATATTAGGTGATTTTGGTGTAGCACAGTTTAGTCCTATTGTTATATCATCGGTTATTGCTACAGTGGTTTCTCATCAGTTTCTCCCCGACTTCCCTATATTTGTAGTACCTAAGTATGAGCTGGTTAGCACATGGGAACTTATACCTTATGTTATACTGGGTTTTTTAGCTGCTGCTGTTGGGGTTTTATTTATTAAGGTACTCTATAAAACTGAGGACTTCTTTGATGCACTATCTATACCTGATTATATTAAGCCTCTTATTGGTGGATTATTAATTGGTATTATTGGTATCGCTTTACCACAGATATTTGGCGTTGGACACGAAGCCGTTAATGCTGTTTTAACTTCTGGCACTAAGCCTATTAAAGATGTCTTCCCTAATCTATTTAGCAGTGGTTACTTTACCGGAGATATACAACTAGGGTTTATTATAGCTATTTTATTAATTCTTATGAGTTTTGTTAAGATAGTTGCCACTTCATTAACTCTTGGTTCTGGTGGTTCTGGAGGTATATTTGCTCCATCTTTATTTATTGGGGCTATGTTAGGTGGGGGGTTTGGGATGCTTCTAAACACATTATATCCCGGGAGTGTATCATCATCCGGAGCCTATGCCCTTGTTGCTATGGGTGCTGTTGTATCCGCTGTTACTCAGGCTCCTATTACTGCCATTCTTGTTATTTTTGAGCTTACTAACGATTATAAGATTATATTACCTTTGATGATTGCATCTATAATCAGTACCCTGGTTGCAAGACGTATGAAAAAAGAATCTATCTATACTTTAAAGCTATTAAGACGTGGAGTCGACATCGAAGAAGGACAAGAAATTAATATTTTAAAGTCCATCAGGGTAGTTGATGTAATGGAGTATAAACAAGCCATTATCCCCAGTAATATGAAGTTATCCGAGGTATTGAATCATGTAGTTAATAGTCCCCATACATGTTTCGTTGTTGTAGATGATAATAAAACTATTATGGGTTATTTTACCCTCCATGATTTTAAGAGAATATTAACCGATTACGACGATATTAAAGACTTTGTTATTGCTGAGGATGTTGCTGAGCCAAATATGCCTTTTGTAAAAGAGGATAATAATCTTGATTATACCATGAAGCAGTTTGGACTAGGTAATACTGATGAGTTACCCGTTTTAGATGACTCTGAAAAAAAAGTTATTGGTGTTATATGGAAAAATGATGTTATTAACTCTTATAACCGTGAGATACTTAAGGCTGATACAGCTAATGGTATGGCATCAAGAATTAGTACTATTGATAAGTTCAAAGAGGTAGAGGTAGTAGAAGGCTTTTCTATGATAGAAATATCTGTTCCAAGAAAGCTTATTGGTGAAACTTTAATATCGGCTAATGTTAGGGTAAATTATGGTGTAGAAGTACTCTTGGTAAGAAAGATAGTTAAATCTCCTTATGGAGATAAAGATACTCAAATATTTATACCTCCAGGAGACTATATCTTTCATCAGAATGACAAGTTATTGTTTTTTGGTGAAAACGATAAAATTACAAAAGTTCAAAAGCTTTAGTACACTCTATAAGAAAATGAAAATTAATATAATATCTTATACATTAATTTAAGTCAATATTAATAATAAGTAACTTTTTGTTAAACGTTTATATAATAATAAAAAAAATGTTATCTTTTATTATAATATAAATATATACAAGAGGGGCATATGTCATTAGAAGAGTCAAAAATAAAAGGCCCTAAAGGAAAAATTGATCCTGTAAAAGCTTTTGATGTTTTAAAGTCTTTCTCTGATGAGACTATATATGCCGCTGCTATGGATATTGTTTTCTCCTTAGATTTAAAATATAAAGAAGACTATTCATCCTTCATAAAAAAGTTATTTTCCTTAATCAAAGAACCTTATATTAAAATAAGACTAGAACAATCTCTTATAGGCCAAATTAACATACTAAAAAAACAAAAAGATAAAAAAGAAGACAAGAATATAGAACAATACAATATAACCGAAATCTTTGATAATCCAGATAAACAAATAAATAATCTATCGGGTAATCATAGGCTACAACTAGAAATTACAAACTACATTTTAGACTATTTTAAAAAGAAAGACTTCGTTGCTCTTGAAAAGTGTCTTGATATATTAATTGATAAAAATATTTTAATGAATACCGTAAAAAACTTTATAAAAAAAGAACTACAGAACTACATTAACAACAATGATGCTGAAAATATTAAAAGAATGAACGAAAAATATATTAATAATAACGAAATAATAGAGCTTATAAAAACAGAGTTGGACAAATTTATAATAAATAAAAAATATCGTAAACTAAGCTCTATTTAGCTGTTTAAATATACTTCTGGATGATGTTATATATACAGTAGTAAATGCTGATATAATACAAACTAACATAGGTATAATAGATAAGTATATATTTTTAATATGATCAACCACTAATACTTTATCTTTAAACGATTTAACCTGTTCTCCATCTGGGAATACAACGTTAAATATTGACTTAGGTATTAGTTTTATAATTTCCTCAAAGTTATTTGGTATGTAATATATTATATAGTGGCTTATAAAATATCCTATGGTACCGCATAATACAGCAATTACTGTTGATTCTAAAACTATAATACTAATAATTTCTCTTTTTGTACCCCCAAAAAACCTGTATAGTCCTATTTCTTTACTACGACGGATTATCAAATACAAAAAAGCATAACTAACAGTCAAAGCCGATAATAAAAGTATAAAGCTAACAAAAATAAAAATCGCTATGTTAAACGACTTAACCGCACCGTAAATATAATGTGACAAGCTTCTAAAAGAAAGTACATTATCAAAACTGAGTCCCTCACTATAAAGTAATGGTTCAAGTTGCTCATTAACCATGTTAGTGTATCCATCTTTCGTTTTAATTATTGCTCCATCATATCCACGGGGTTGATTGGGGAGTACTATTTTTTTAATTCGTTCAAGTTCATCTATTGGAATAGCAATGCCATTAGTTATGCTAATATCCGTGAATCCAACAACCACTCCGTTAAGAGTAAGGTCAATATTATTATATACAGGTTTTTTAGACGACAAAACTAATGAGCGATTCATAACTAATTTTAGTTTTAACATATTCCTAAAGCGTATTGGATCAAAGTTAGGAAGATTATTATTTTTATTAAAGCTCTCTATTGTATATCGTACATAATTTGGTATTAAAATGGGTGTAATATTATTATGGCGTTTAAATCCTTTTGGAAACTCAGCTTTAATACTCGGCGAGTTAATATATTTTTGTGCAATTGAATTAGGAATACCAACTACTTGAGGTTCTATCAAAAAAGTTCTATCAGCTTTCACATTACCCGTAAATAAACCAATATTTAGCTTAATAAAAAGAGTCGAAGGAAAATGAGCCTCATGAATTGCTATTACATCCTTTACGTGAGGGATTAACTTTATCTTAGATATAAAATTAGGAGTAATAACACTTATCTTTTTATCGGGAGTACCAATAGTAACTTTTCCTTTAATTTTTATTTCATTGGTTGGAATCTTTCCTAATATACTTTCTTTATGGAGTCTTTCTAAAATATCGCCTAAGAATACTCCTACAACAAGAGTTACGGTTGAAATAATAACTCCTAAACCCATTATAACTTCTTTTATAAAGTTACGTTTTATGTTTATCCAAAATAAGTTTATAAGGTTTATAAGTCTATTTATTCCTTTCATAAAGAAATCTGCCTTAAGATTATTAGATTTGATTTAGAACTTTATTTTCTAAAAGATACTTTTCTTTTGAATGAGAAAGAATATTATTATCATGGGTTACAATTAAACAAGCCATATTCTCTTCAGAGTTTAGTTTTATAAATATATCTAATATCTCGTTAGAGGTTTTAGAATCAAGGTTTCCAGTTGGCTCATCAGCAATAAGTAGCTTAGGACTATTAATTAAGGCCCTACATATTGCAAGTCTTTGCATTTGTCCACCTGATAACAATGAAGGATAATAATCTCTCTTTTCATATATGCTAAACTCATTAAGCAGTTCTAAGCCTTTGTTTATATGTTCTTTATTTGGTTTAGACGTAAACTTAAGGGGTATTATTAGGTTTTCTAAGGCTGTATAATAGGGAATCATGTTAAAGTTTTGGAATACAAATCCTATATTATCTCTCCTAAAACGGGATATCACCTTATCAGAAAAGTTTTTAATCTCATAGTCGTCATAAACAATTTTACCTGATGTAGGCTTAATTAGTCCCGCAATAATCTTCAATAATGTACTCTTACCAGAACCAGACCTGCCTATAATTGACGTAAAATATTTTTGTTTAATTTTAAAGTTAATATTAGTTAAAACAAGATTTCTCTTAGAGTGGAACTTAAATTCTTTTTTTATGCTTAATAGATTTATCATAACACACCCAATTTATATAACTATTTATCTATAAGATAAATATAACAAGTAAAATCCATTAGGTTATAAAAAAGTTATAGCAAATTATAATATTACTTTTGTTTTTTATATAAATAAAGTTAAATTTAAGATGATCGATAGCTTTTTTATAAAATTAAGTTTTTTTTTATGAATTCATAATATTTTATTAATAAGTTTTAGTCTAATTTATTAGTTTTAATTATATTTAGCACCTAAAATATCTGATTTACTAATCACCCAAACAAGAATATGTTGTATTCTCGTATTATAGATTAAGGCTTAAATAGCAAGGTAAATATATGACTGAGATGTTATCTCAAGAAGAAGTAGATAACCTATTAAACCCATTAATGGATTTAGAAAACAAATATAATAAAGAAGTATTCATAGACAACCTAAACAGTAAAGACCATGATCGTATAAAGCTATATGATTTTAAGAGACCTGATAAGTTCTCCAAAGATCAGATAAATACACTAGAAATGCTTTATGAAGGTTTTGCCCGTCTAACAACTACTTCTTTATCTGCTCTTTTAAGAAAGTTTGTTCAAATAAGGGTTGTATCAGTAGATCAGTTAACTTATGAAGAGTTTACTCGGTCTATTCCCTCTCCCACTACCTTTTGCATAATAAATATGACTCCCCTAAAAGGAAGTGGTATTCTTGAAATGGATCCAATGATCACTTTCACTATGATAGATAGGCTGTTTGGCGGTGTAGGAGAAGGTAGTGTAGTTAATCGTGAGCTTACTGATATAGAGACCTCGGTTATAGAGGCTATTGTTATTAAAATATTGGCAAACCTTAGAGAAGCCTGGTCTAGCGTAGTAGACCTCAGATTAAGCCTTCAGAGAATAGAGTCTAACCCACAGTTTGCTCAGGTAGTTCATCCAAATGATATGGTACTACTTATAACAATGGAGACTAAACTCGGTGATATTGAAGGAATAATTAACTTTTGTATTCCCTATATAACAATTGAACCAGTTACATCAAAGCTTAGTGCGCAGTATTGGTATTCTAATGTAAAAAAAGAATTAACTAAAGATAGCTATCATATACTAAAAGATTCCATTTATTCAGCAGATGTCGAACTAATTGCAGAAATAGGAAATATTGATATTAGAATGAGAGATGTAATATCCCTCCAAAAAGGCGATATAATTAAACTAGAAGACTCTAAGCTAACTAATCCAATTATTCTAAAAGCCTCTAAAAAAGATAAATTCTATTGTTGGCCTGGTACATACGATAAAAAAATGGCAGTTAAAATTAATAAGGTGGTTGAAAACAATACCTTTGATCCATATAAAAATACTATTACATAATTAAAATACTATATTCCTCTAAAACAAAAAATATAATACTCGATTAACTATCCAATATTGCTAAGCTTAGAAAAATATAAGTTATTAGCAACTTAAATATCCCTATTTATAGCTTTCTATTCTGTTAGTTTATTTATAGTTTGGTATTCTTTTAATTAAAGAAAGTGTTTTTATTATCCATCATGTGTTAAATTAATTTGTAGGTAATATTTTGTTTAATTTTACCACTTTATAATCATAAATTATATTAACGTGGTCATTTGTTATGAGTGAACCTGAAGTACTTAAGATTATTTATTACATTGATAAATTTACCAAAGAAACTTTCATCAATACAAAACCTACTAAGGAAAATAGAATATTGACCTCTAGTAGTAACGTTGTTGGAGAAGGAAGTGTTATTGCTAAAATTATTGGAGTAGATGATCCAGAATACGACGAAAAAGATCCTAATATAGAAGAATTTACTTCTGCTCCTTCATCTTATTCCAGTGAAACCGTTCAATATAATGGTAAGACAAAAGAGTTTATATCAAAGTTATATGGATTTGCTATTCTAAAAGATAATAAATTTAATATATTATCCCTTTTCGAAATAGAAAATAACTATCTAGAAGGTTACCTTTATATTTATCCAACAATAAAAAAGGAGTTTCCTACAATAGCCGAAGTCAAAAAAATACTTAAGGATAACAATATTACAAAAAGTGTTGATGAAAATATAATCGAACAGGAAATCGATAAAATTAAAGCCGATAAAACTAAACTTGGAGTTAAAATATTAATTGCAGAGGGAGTAAAACCAATAGACGGTATTGTAGAAATATTAGAACTAAAAAAAGTATTTAAAAAGTCAGTCGGAAAAGAACTAGAAAACGGACGTATAAATTATAAAGAAAAATCCCTTTTTAATAAAATAAATAAAGGAGAGGTTATCATAGAAAGAATGCCTAAAACTCTACCAAAAGATGGAATGGACATATTTGGTAAAACTATAAAAGGTAATATGACTGGTAACAACCTTTATAAGATAGGCAATGCTATAGTCCCTAAAGAAGAAGGATCAAATATTTATATATCCTCAACTAACGGGATTATCAATATTGACGAAAATGGCGTTGTAAGCGTTGAAGAAAAACTTACTATAGACGGAGACGTTGATCTATCCATCGGTAATATACATTTTACTGGCTTTATAGAAGTTGGAGGTAATGTTCAACCAGGCTTTGAGCTAAATGGTACTAAGGATATCGTTATCCACGGCAACATAGAAGATGCCTCTGTTAAAACTGATGGAAGTATCACTGTAGAAAATGGTATATTAGGTAAGGAGTCTTGTAAAGTTTATGCCGGTGGTAATATTAATGTACGATTTATACAAAATGCTGATATTACTGCTAATAAAGATATTATTGTTAGTGAGTCTATAGTTCAAGGCAAATGTTTTGCCAGAGGACATGTTAAAGTAACAGGTCATATTGTCGGTGGTGAGATTACTGGATTAATGGGACTTGAGGCGGGAGTACTAGGGGGGGCTTCTGGAGCAAAAACTGTTTTAGTTGTTGGAAAAGATGTAAAAACCGAAGAAAGTATTAATAAGTTAACTGACGCTATAAACCAGCATATTTTAAAGCTAAAAAGCATAATTGGACAAATTACAGTATATTTTGGAGAAAATGCTCTAAGTGATGTGAAAAGACTAATAGAGGGTTTGCCCGCTAATAGAAAAAAACAGTTTTTATCCATGTTAAAAAATATAAAAAACATTAATAACAATATAGTCAAGCTTAAAGTGGAACTCGAAAAGCTTAAAACAGCTATTGATTTTGCTACTCCTCCAACCATAAAAATACACGATGGAGTTTTTCCTGGAATAACTGTTAGAATTAAAAACTCAATAAAAAAAATAGAGGAAAAACTTAACTATAACATAACCTTTAAAGAAGATGATAAACTTAAAGTTATTTATTGGGATTAGCTTTAAGTGAAATCCTTTACTACAGCATAACCTAACCTAACCTAACCTAACCTAAAATCATCCTAAAAAAAAAATAATCTTTTTTAATTTTATAGTTTTTTGGCTTTTTTGTATTATAGTGTTACTTAATAACATTATAAATTAAACTGGAGGTTTTATGAAAAAACTATTAATTATTACAACTATTTTTGTGCTGTTTACACTAGTAGGATGCGATACTGATAGCAATAGTATTGCTGGTAAGCTTAATGGAAATGGTCAAGATGATCAAAATGGTCAAAATGGTCAAAATGGTCAAAATGATCCTACAGCCAAGAAAAAAGAAGCTGCAAAAAAAGCTATAAATGAGTTGAATCTTGATAAGGATCCTAATAAAGTTACCGCTAATGAGAAAAAGCTTACTTTTAAAGGGAGATTAGATAAAAAAGTAACGGTGGGTCAAGATGGTAAAAAGTTAATTACTGAAATAACTGGTAAAACCGAAAGACTAAGTAAAATAAAGGAAAGACTTAAATTATTTATAAAATACTTTGAAGCCCATCCAAACTTGGAAGAGCTTTATTTAGATCGCGTTGTACATTATAATGATGACTTAGTATTCCCTGAAGGTTTTTTTTGATGCTTTAGCAAAGTTAAAAAATCTTAAAACTTTAACATTAAGTAATAACATGATTGTTAACTTGCCAGAGGGTCTTAAAAAGCTAACAAACTTGAAAAGTCTTTCTTTAACAAGTAATCATATAAAAGACATTACTACGATCACTTATTTAACAAACTTGGAAGAACTTCATTTAGGAAGGAATCCTTTACAAAAGTTGCCAGAAAGTCTTAAAAACCTAGCAAACTTGAAAACGCTTGATTTAACAGATAATTGGTTTACAAGCCTTCCAGAAGTAATACTTGAATTGACTAACTTAGAAAAACTTTTTATGGGACATAGTATTAGCAATACTGGCACTAAAATAAGTAGCCTACCAAGTAATATTGGTAATGGTAATCTACAAAAATTAACTACTCTTAGCCTATCTAATAATAACCTAAAGAGCTTACCAATAAAAGAAAGTACTAATGGTGAAATTGTCAAACATTTTCCTAGTTTAGAGATTCTTCATTTGGGTGTTAATCCTTTTCCTAAAAAAGAGAAAGATAGGATAATTAACCTTAAGTCAAAAGGATACTTACCTACAAGCTGTAATATTAGTTTTTAGGCCAAAAGTTAAGTTAAAGAAAAACTTTAATTGATATATAAGTCTTTTTTAGACTGTATTTTTAAAACTTAGCAAGATAGGACAATGTCTTATCTTGCTTTTTTGTTTATTAGGATTAGTTTATCTAGTTTTTAGGAAAGTAGCATATATAAATAACTAGGTTTCCCTTAAGTCTTTTATGTATTATTTTTTTAGATAAGTTTATCTAGTCTAACTTTTAGGATAGTTTATGTTAATATTAAGGCCTCTTGTGGTTGAGGATCTGGATAATTTATATAACTTAGCTAATCTTACTAAGCATGGCATAACTACTTTACCAAAGGATAAAAATATATTAAGGGATAGGCTTAGTTTTACACAGCAGACTTTTGCTATTGAATCCAATATGCCAAAAGGAGAGCTATATTTTTTTGGGCTTGAGGATGTTAATTCAAAAAAATTAGTTGGATGTAGTGCTATTATATCCAAGGTCGGAGGGTTTAAGCCCTTTTATACCTATAAAATAAAAGTTAAGACTCACCATTCAAAAAAGCTTAATATAACCGGACAGCATAAAATATTAACTTTAGTTGAAGAGCATGATGGTCCAACAGAAATCGGAAGCCTATTTTTACATCCTGACTATCGAAAAGGACAATATGGAAAACTATTATCCCTATTTAGGTTTTTATATATAGCGGAGCATAGATCATGGTTTGAGGATAAGGTTATAGCCGAAATGAGGGGCTATTTGGATGAATATGGTAACTCTCCATTTTGGGATGCCATAGGAAGACACTTCTTCAATATGGATTATATAATAGCTGACTATTTAAGCGTGGTTGACAAAGGGTTTATAGCGGAGTTAATGCCTAAATATCCCATATATGTTGATATACTAACCAGAGAGGCAAAAAATGTAATTAATAAGGTGCATCCTAATACCAAGCCGGCTTTAGCTATTTTAAAGAAAGAGGGGTTTAACCTAACTGGAATGGTGGATATTTTTGAAGGGGGACCATTAATAAGCTGTCAGGTGGATAATATAAGTTCTGTTAAAAATAGTTTTAGGGATAAGGTTTGTGATATTGGTGAGTTATCCCATCATTCCAAAGGGATTATTATGACCACTAATCGGAGTTGTAGGGCATTAATTGGTTTATTTAACAAAGTTAGTACTGGTGTTCAAGTTGATAATAAGTCAGCTGAGGTTTTAGGCTTAAAAGTTGGGGATAGTTGTCGTTGTTTAGCTTTGTGAGGGTACTATGAATAACTATATAAATGCTAAATGGTTAACTGGCAAGGGACATATTATAAAGTCTATGAATCCGTCTAATGGGGACTTATTAGCCGAACTATATACAGCTGATGAATTAATGATTAATACTGCTGTAGAGTCGGCTAAGAGGGCTTTTATAGAATGGTATTCCATTGGTTTTAAGGAGCGTTTGGTTTATTTATATAGATTTAGGGATATAGTGGCTAATAAGGCTGAGGAATTATCATCGTTAATATCCTTAGAAACCGGTAAACTATTATGGGATGCAAAAGAAGAGGTTAAAGCTGTTATATCCAAGCTGGACTTATCCGTTAGAGCTTATGAGGAGCGTTGTAAACCTGTATCCACAGATAAAAATGGTATAATATTCACTACTAAATATAAGCCTCATGGTGTGTTAGCTGTATTGGGTCCATATAACTTTCCGTGTCACTTACCCAATGGACATATAATACCTGCTTTATTGTCTGGTAATACGGTTATATTTAAGCCTAGTGAGCATAGTCCATTGGTTGGCCAAAAAATGATAGAGTATTGGGATGAGACAGGTTTACCAAAGGGTGTAATTAATCTTATCCAGGGTAATGCTGATACTGCTAGGTTATTATCGGGTCATGCTGATGTAGACGGTGTATTATTTACTGGCAGTGTTAGAGCTGGAATTATGTTGAATAGACATCTTTCTCATTGTCCCAATAAGATATTGGCTTTGGAGATGGGGGGTAATAATCCTATTGTAGTTCATGAATATAGCAATATAGACATGGCTATTAAGTTAGTTATTTTATCTGCTTATATAAGTTCTGGTCAGAGGTGTACCTGTGCTAGACGACTTATTATACCAAATAGTGATAATCTTAATTTGTTTATAGATGGTTTATGTTCTGCCATAGAGGGTCTTAGGGTTGGCCTACCTTATGATGTACCTGAGCCATTTATTGGTCCACTTATTAATATTAAGTTAGCCAATAGTATTTTAAAAGTTCAAAACTCTTTAGTGAGTAAGGGTTCAAAGGTTTTAGTTCCTATTAAAAAGCTTAGGCCTGATAATTTATTAAGTCCTGGATTAATAGACGTTACTAATATTGACTGCGAGGATGAGGAGTATTTTGGTCCTATGTTAAGGTTGACAGTGGTTAAGAACTTTGATATGGCTATAGAAGAGGCTAATAATACTAAGTACGGTTTATCGGCATCACTTCTTAGCGATAACGAGGATTTATATAAGCGATTTTATTTATCTATAAGGGCTGGTATTATTAATTGGAATCGTCAAACAACGGGTGCCAGTGGATCATTACCTTTTGGAGGTATTGGTATTAGTGGTAATCATCATCCCAGTGGGTTTTTTGCTGTAGATTATTGTAATTATCCTGTGGCATCGGTTTTAACAAGGCAGTCTATTCTGGATAGTCTACCACCAGGTATTGGATAATACTAATAAATAATATAATGTTTTTTTTATTTAATGTTATATTTAAAAAGTATAAATTGATAGAGCTGTTAACAAGGGTTTTAGTAGATTATTTTTTTTATTTGTTATTTACTCATAGAGGATCAGGTATACTTTTTGAAGTTTTACATATAAAGTCAATATATTATATTGCAATAATCCGCTCTAAGCCTTTATGGAACGGCGAATCCGTTATCACTTAATAAATGTCCATAATTCTTAGTCTCAGTAAGGGATTCTTAATAGCTCTCGTAGTGATGACTAATAGCATAAGAAGTGATATCTTGTGTTCATTGCTGAAGTATTTAAGCAGCACTTAAAGAGCATAATGGGATAACCTGCTTGAGACAAGAAAATAACTTTTTCATGAATATCTTAACTTTACTGTTCCATAAAGAAATCTGAAATCTATCTGCCTTTACGTTATATGTCTTAACTTTTTACCTTGTATGACTAGTCATAACTCTATCATAAAATGATAACTAAATTATTAAATAATATCCCCTTAACATTAACAAAAAAAATAAATATACTTACCTGCACTAACTCAAAATCTAAACCTACATGTTTATATTTATCCCCATTGTCAAAGACCTCTTTCATAACCTTTTTTACTTTCATCAGAACTCTTTCTATAACTTGATAATCTCTATTTTTTAAGCTTTAGATAGATAAATTACCTTATAATACCTTTTATCTGCACCACTAAAACAATTAGTAACAAAGAGCTTATAATAGAAAATAGTAATGTAAACTCACTGGTAATATTAATAAGTTAACAAAGTTGAAAAACCTTAATATATCACGTACTTATGTAAAGTCGTTACCAGATAATATAGGCGAACTAACAAACCTGGAAAAGCTTAATTTATTTGATAGTAAAATTGCTGAATACAAAGATCTTAACCCTATGGCTCTTGCAAAGTTAAAAAACTTGAAAGAGCTTGGTCTATAAAATATTCAGCTTTTTAATGCCATTAGGCTTGACTCTAGTCTTACTTTTGATGAGAAGGTAAAGAAAAGACAAAATATAATAGATAAACTAAAAAAGGGATTACCAACAGGTTGTGAGATTCGTACTTTGACTTGGTCCAAACCCACCTCTTAGTTGTATTTTTTAAGTTAGGGTATATTTTACAATGGACTAAGTGATTAGTCCATTGTTTTTTTTTAGTGTTATATATTTTATGGATAAGTTCATTGAGATAAACTGCGACGGCTTAGCTGGACCAAATTATAATTATGGTGGTTTGACAATGGATAATATATCCTCAAAGAGTCATAGATATGAGCTGTCCTACCCTAAGGCTACTGCCATTCAAGGCCTTAATAAAATGAAAGCCATAATGGACTTTGGTCTTATACAAGTTATAATCCCTCCTATACTAAGGCCAGACTGGACTGCCTTATACAATATGGGTTTAAAGGGTAGTCATAATGATATTATTAGGTCTGCCAGTTTAGACCAGCTTATTTCGGTTTATAGTTCATCTAATATGTGGACAGCCAATAGTGCAACCATATCCCCAAGCCCTGATACCAAAGATAATAAACTCCATATAACCATAGCTAATCTTGTTAATAACTTTCATCGTTCATTAGAGCCTAAGTTTAGCTATAGTCTATTTACAAAGCTCTTTCACTCAGACAGCATTATAATACATAAACCGCTGATGTCATTTGCTGATGAGGGATCAGCTAATCATCTTAGGCTTTGTAATGATCATGGTCAAAAAGCAATTGAGGTTTTTGTATACGGTTATAGTTCTGATAATGATAAGCCAGTAGGACGTCAATCAAAAGAGGCATCAGAAGAGGTTATCCATAATCACAATGTTAAAGATAGTTTGTTGGTACGCCAAAATCCTGATGTAATAGACAAAGGAGTTTTTCATAACGACGTTATAGCTCTTAGTCACTTGAATATTTTAATTATCCATGAGATGGCTTTTGCTAACCAGGCTAAAGTTTTGGCTGACCTAAAAGATAACTCTACCGTAAATCTAAATATCATAGAGATTAGTAATACCGATCTACCCATTGATATGGCTGTTAAGACCTACTTCTTTAATGGACAACTATTCCATAATGCCAATTCAGAACTATGTTTAATACTTCCCAATGAGTGTAAGGATAATAAATATATTGATAAGCTACTTAACAGGCTAAGAAATAGCATTGATCTTAAGAGAATAGTATATGTTGATTTAAAAGGGAGTATGCTTAATGGTGGCGGACCTGGTTGCCTACGCTTAAGAATAGTTATATCTGAGGATCAGTTGGATAACATCCATAAGGGGGTTGTATTAACTCATAATTTATATAATGAACTACTAAGCTGGATAGATTTTTATTATCGTGATGAGCTTAGAATTGAGGACTTAAAAAACCCTATCTTAGCTAAAGAGAGTAAATTAGCCTTAAGGGATTTAGCATATTTATTAAAGTTAGAAGATCTTTATAGTCGTTAGACTAATATAATAAACATTATCGTTATTAAACGCTCTAATGAATTATAGATTATTTTATTTTTCTTATTATGCTTTCCAGCTCTTTCATTTTGTTGCTAACAACGTAAAGAATAATACCAACGCTAATTAAAAGAAAACCGAATAAACATGATGCAACTGCAAAAATAGCAGTCGGAACTTTATTTACATAATAGTCTTCAAAGTAGTCATAAACTACAACCGATCCAGCAAGCAAACCTATTATATTAAAAATAATACCCAATACAGAAAAAAATAATAAAGGATAATAATTAATAAAAATAAAGATTATTTTGACAAGTATCCTAAAACCATCTTTAAAAGTACTTAATTTGGAATAACTTCCAGCAGGTCTTTCGTTATACGGCAAGGTTATTTCTTTTATAACAAAGTTTTTCTCAAGAGCCTGAAGGGTTAATTCAGTCTCAACTTCAAACCCCTTAGACATAATAGGTATGGTCTTTACAAAAGCCCTGGTAAATGCCCTATAACCCGATAGCATATCCTTAACTTTAGCTCTAAAAAGAAGATTAATAAATTTAGTAATCATCTTATTCCCTATTTTATGCAACTGAGGAAAAGACTTTTTATCATGATCATCTAATCTATTAGCAACCACCATATCAGCCATACCCTCTTCTATTGGCTTTAATAGCTCATA
>CBDBPB010000006.1:175000-284853 GCA_965208615.1 Spirochaetota bacterium | reverse complement strand
GGAAATAAAAAAGTATTCATAAGATATTTAAAGAAATATGAAAGATTTAAAACCGATACTGATAAAACACTTACGTTTTATATCACCTATAAAGTAAATAATAAAGAGCAATTTATCGAAGAAAAATATAATAAAGATGGAATCTTATTAGAAAGAAAAATTCACCCCAAACTTCCCCAGCTTGCTGAGGGAGAGCTAAGTGATAAAGAATAGTATAATAAAAATTGTCAACTTCTAAGGCCTTATTTATAACACTACGTTGGGGAGAGGGATGAGGTATTTAATATATATTTTATTCTTTTTTCTTTTTAACATAGCATACCCTAAGAACGATAATCTAGCCAAATATATTAAATATATTAATGAAGGCTCTATTGAAATGAAGCGTATAGCTGTTCAAAAGCTGGGTGAGTATAGAAATGCTATAGTTGTTAAGCACTTAATAAAAGTATTATCCTCTAAAGACTATCTAGTTAGATATTATGCTAAGAAATCCCTCATAAAACTGGATAGACTAGCGATACCCAGCCTTATAGGTGCATTAAAAAATAAAAACTATCATATTAGGATATCATGTGTGCAGGCTTTGGGGAAGATTGGATTAAAAAGCTCTATTCCTGCTCTTATTAGCTGTCTTAGAGGGGATAAGAACTCCTTAGTTAGGGCTAGTTGCGTTGAGGCTTTGGGAGATATTGGGGATAAAAATACGCTTGACTATATATTAAAGTCTTTAAATGATAGACATTGGAAAGTTAGAGGTGCTAGTGCAAAAGTTCTTGGTATATTAGGAGATAGTAGGGCTATAAATCCCCTTATTAAAAAGTTTGGTGATGATAGTAATTATGTAAGACTCCACGTGGTTGGTGCCCTGGGAAGGCTTAAGAGTAAAAAAGCTGTTCCTTTTTTAATTATGGCTTTAGAGGATCATAATCCAGATACCAGAGAGATGGCCGCATGGGCATTGGGAAGAATTAAGGATAAAAGAGCTGTAAAACCATTGGTATATGCTTTTGTGAAGGACAATAGTGGTAATGTAAGAAAGGAGGCTAGAGAAGCATTAAGAAAAATGGGCTATAGTTATAAAGAGATTGACAAATATTCTAAAAAGAGATAATTATGACTAAACAAAAGCTTAAGTTTAGCGTTACAGAAAACCAACTTAAGGCTATTACTGATGTTGATCATAATCTTTTAGTTATATCCGGCCCTGGTACTGGAAAAACTAACATTATTGCTCATAAAGTTGCACATCTTATTAGTTTAGGTTATAATGCCTCCGATATTCTTATTACTACTTTTACAAACAAGGCTACTAATGAGTTAAGGCTTAGAGCGGCCTATCACTGTAAAACTCCTCCTCATCACTTAGAGGTATATACTATAAATAGCTTTTGTAATAGTGTGTTAAGGGATTTTTCACATCTTATTGACTTTAAAAAAGAATTTGTATTACTAAATGATATTACCCAAAAGTTTTTGTTATTGGAACGGTATAATGATATTAGCGGTTTAGCAGATTCTTTTTCTAATGAGGGAGTATTTCAAAAATACATTTTTCATTTACTTGGTTTGTTTAACTCTCTTAACGAAAACCTTATTGACAGAAGGGATATATATAAATATATAGAGAAGGGTGGAGCTAATAGACTAACTTTTAATTTAAACCCTAATTTAATACCTAGGCTTAATGATGGACAAATATATAAGATATTCGACAACTATCGTAGGTTTATGGGTGAAAATAGATGGCTGGATCACTCACAGGCTTTAAAGCTAGTATACAATTTAATAAAAGACAATAAAAAAGTGAGAGATGCCTTACAGAAAAGGTATAAGTATATATTAGTGGATGAGTTTCAGGATACAAGCTACATTCAAAATGAGATATTTAAACTTTTGCTTAGCGGTAAAACAAAAATATGTGCTGTAGGGGATGATGATCAAGCTATATACCAATTTAGGGGTGCTAGTGTTGATAATATATTAAGTTTTGCTAATAATTTTGATAATGTTAAAACAGTTTTTATTGAGGATAACTTTAGATCTACTAAAAACATTGTAGGCTTTTCTAATTCTATTATAAAGAATAGTGGTGATAGAATGCCTAAAAACATTGTATCCAAAAGGGATTGTGGTTCTAAGGTTATGCTTATTGAGGGTAATTCTTATTCTGATACTGCTAAATTGATTTGCGATCTTATAAAAAGGCTTGTTAATAAGGGAACTATTTCATCTTATTCAGAAGTCATAGTTTTATTTTCTAGTGTTAGGTGGGACTTTATAGGAAAAGGCTATAAAGCAGTTTTTGATAATAACAATATCCCTAGTACTATTTATAGAAGCGGATGTTATTTTGATAATACAGATGTGAGAAGTGTTTTAGAGTTATTAATTATTTTTCTAAAAAGCAATATAAACAATGAAGAACTTCATTTTATTTTAGACAGTTTAAACTTATCTGATAACTCCTACGAAATTATTATGAATAAATCTTTTGACAGTATTTATTCTATTAAGCCCCTGGATGGAATAACTGATAAAAGAGATATAGAAAAGTTGAATATGTTTTATAATACAGCTAATAACATAAAAACTACTAACTATACTATATTATCCATTTTATATAACATTTTTGAGCTGTTTGATCTATTCACTAAACTTATTAATAATAACGATGAAAATACTTTTTATCAGTTAGCATATATGACATCTCTTGCCCAGTCTTATGAGTTATTAGGGGGTAATTCACTATCAGCATTTGTAAAAACCCTTGATATTTTAAGAAAAAAGCGTAGTCTTGAAGAGCTAATCCCTGATAATAATAAAAATAGCGTACACATATCAACAATTCATAATGCAAAAGGACTAGAATATAAAATAGTATTTTTATGCGAGTTTAATACTGATAAAGAGTGGAAGGGTTATTTTACTATACCTGATGAGTTATTGAATTATAAGGCTAGTTATACTAACCAGCTTAGGCTTTTTTATGTAGGAATTACTAGGGCAAAGGATTATTTATTTTTAGCTTATTCCAAGAGGGATAAGTTTAATAATATAAATCCTCTTAACTCTGTATTGAAAAAGGCTATTGATGATAATGTCATTAATAGTTTTAATTGGGATGAGCTTTATTTAAACAAGTATAATGATAAGAAAAATATTGAGGTATTTAATAGTATAACTTTAACATATACTGCAATAAATTGTTATTTAAGTTGTCCATTGAGATATTGTTTTGAGTATGTATATGGCTTTAAAACTCCTAGTAATGAAAGTGCGGTATTTGGTAATATTATTCATAGGGTTTTAGAGAGATTACATCGGTCTGTTAGTCATTCTTTATCAGAGAATCTTATTTTGAGTATGCTTAGTGAGCAGATAGAGTTTTATGGTTTAGGCTCTGGCTTTATGGATATGGGAAGGAATATGTTATTAGGCTATATGGAAGATCACTCTAGTAAGTTTGATAGGATATATGCCGTAGAAAAGAATTTTGAGGTATTCTTTGGGAATAACAGGCTTACTGGTAGTATTGACCTTATACTTAAAAATGAACGTAATATGGTTGATATTATTGATTTTAAGACTGGTAAAATAGATGATTTTACAGAGGATCAACTTTTAACTTATGCTTGTGCATATAACATGGAGAATGAGGGAAATGATAACTTAGTCTCTTCTATAAAAGTTCATAACTTACTCGAGAATAAAATTATTGACTATTCTATTAATTTGGATAAGATTAATAGAATGAGTTTAGATATATCTAATATTTTTAATAGGGTTATGGAAAAGGATTTTTCACCTAATCCTGGTATTAGTTGTTCATATTGTTATTTTAGTAGTTGTTGTAATTATTTTTATTATAAATAGTAAATCTTAGTTTACTTTTGATAAACTGTTAAAATATATTATGATAGTTTTACTAAAAAGTTATAAACAGGAAAATGCAATGAATAAGTTAATATATATAATGGTTTTTTTGATATTAGGTTTATCATGTCAAAATTCAAAAGCAGTTATTAAAAAGGATCCTAAGCTTGATAGCGATGAAAATAAAAGCTACGAGATAACCAAAACTGATAAGGAGTGGAAAAAGATTTTAACTCCTGAGCAATACCATATACTAAGAGAAAAGGGAACAGAGAGGGCATTTTCTGGTAAGTATAATTATATAAAAGAGAAGGGTATTTTTGTATGTGCTGCGTGTAAGAATAGGCTTTTTAGTTCAGATGGTAAGTTTGACTCGGGTACAGGGTGGCCAAGCTTTTGGAAACCAATCTCAGAAGATAGTGTATTAGAGGTTAAAGACTATAGTTATAATATGCTTCGTGTAGAGGTTGTTTGCAAGAGGTGTGGAGGTCATCTAGGGCATGTATTTAAAGACGGACCGGCTCCTACTGGATTAAGGTATTGTATTAACTCTGAGGCTTTAGAGTTTATAAAGTATAAAGAGGCTATTAATTAAAACAATTAAATATTATATTTAGTAGTTGCTTAAACTTGTAGTGCTTATATACCTTTAAAAGCTTATAAATATAAAATAGGGAGTTATTAATGTATGATGACTTAGCTTATGTTTATGATATGATGACTGACTTTGATAATAGGTGGTTTAATAGGGATTATTTATGGAATGATTTACTAGACAAGTATAAGCCTAAAAAGGTATTAGATTTTGGATGTGGTAGTGGGTTTAACGCTATTGTGCTTGGGAATTTAGGTTTAGAGGTTATTGGTATAGATTCTTCTAAAGAGATGATTAAAAGGGCTAATAGCAATTTGAAGCAGTATTCAGAAAAGAGTAATGTTAAGTTTATAACTGGTAATTTAGATAATATTTTAGATTTTAGGGGAGAGCTTAATTGGGTTTTATGTTTTGGTAATACTTTAGCTCACTTTTCTGTGGATGAGTTAATTAGTTTTCTTACTATTAGTTATAATGCTCTTAAACCAGGGGGTATTTTGTGGATTCAGTTATTAAACTACCATAAGATTCTTAAGGAGAAAAAGAGGTTAATTAATGTTACTGGGGATAATAACAATACATTCATAAGATTTTATGACTTTTTAGAGGATGGAGTTAAGTTTAACATAATTAGGTTAAAAGGGGATAAGCTGGATAGTGAATGGTTTAGTAATAAGTTAAACCCTGTTACCTCGGATCAGATTAGGTCTACATTTGATGATCTTGGACTTTTTACTAGTATAGATTTTTATTCAGATTTAAGGTTTAATCCTTATATTTTGGATAGTTCCAACAACTTAACAATATTGGCTTATAAATAGATAGGTTGGTTAATTAGTTTTTACGAAAATGACATCCTATACTTTCTTCATTTTTCAGTGCGGCTTTTACTATAATTAATGAGGCTATAATTCCATTTCTTAGTTCGATTAGCTCTTTGGTTAGGCTAGACTCCTTATAGAACTTCTCTATTCTATGGGATAAGTAATTTAAATCGGCATTGGCACGTAAAAGACGTTTTTTTGTTCTGACTATGCCTGTATAATTCCACATGGTAGTTTTTATAGTCAGCCAGTCTTGTAGTATTAGCACTGGGTCTACATTTTCGTATCCGTTAACCCCTTTCCATTGGGATACTTTTGTATAGTGTATAGTATTATCATGGTTATCAATAAACTTGCTAATATGTTCTGCAGACTTAACACCCCAGACTACTGCTTCTAATAATGATACACTGGCGAGACGGTTAGCTCCATGCAGTCCAGTACAGGATACCTCACCTACTGCGTAGAGGTTTTTTAAATTAGACTCTCCATTTAGGTTTACCTGTATACCGCCGCAAAAGTAGTGTGCGGCTGGGACTATAGGTATTAAGTCATTATTCATGTCTATGCCTAGTCTTTTACATTTTTTATAGATAGTAGGGAATCTTTGTTCTATATTCACTCCTTGTTTTATAACGTCGGATAAGTCTAAAAATACATATCCTTTTTCAGTTTTCAACAATTCTTCATATATGGCACGGGATACTATATCTCTTGGTGCAAGATCTTTTCTTTTATCGTAGTTTTTCATAAAGTACTCTCCTTTGAGGTTTTTGAGTTTTGCTCCTTCACCTCTAAGGGATTCAGTTATTAAAAACCTATTAGAATCTCTATGGAAAAGCGTAGTAGGGTGGAATTGTATATATTCTGCATTAATTATATTAGCACCGGCTCTATATGCCATAGCCAGTCCGTCACCTGTTGAGCAACAGGGATTTGATGTATATAAAAATATATTTCCCAGTCCGCCGGTGGCCAATATTGTTTTTTTTGCAAAGAACATTCTGACTTTATTATCTACGGAGTCAAACACATAGGCTCCAAGGCATTCATTAGTATAATATACGCTAAGTTTATCTTTGGAGTGGTGTCTTGTGGTGATTAGGTCTATAGCCATTTGATTTGGTATAAGGGTAATATATTTATTTTGTTTAACTTTTTCGATTAACTTTTCTTCAATATTTCTACCTGTGTGATCCATAGAGTGATATATTCTACGTTTTGAGTGTGCACCTTCTGATGTATAATGCATACTGTCATTTTTATTTTTAGAGAAGTTAACTCCAACTTTATTAATAAGGAAGTCGGGGACCATTTGTGGTCCTTCTTCAGAAAGCATTTTAATAGCCTTATCATTTCCAAGATATGCTCCGGCAATATATATATCTTTTGCAAGGAGTTCAGGAGAGTCATTTTTTACTTTACCGACTATTCCACCTTGTGCATAGTTAGAGTTTGATTCTTGCGGATCAGACATTTTAGTGATAATAGTAACATTAAGTTTTTCTTCTGCAAGCTTAAGAGCAGAACAACACCCTGCAATACCTGTTCCAATAATTAAAACATCAGACTTTACTATATCATTCATTTTATAATACTACCATATATTTTAATTAATTTTCATAGACATATCCAATGTCTTAGCAGACTGGGTAACTGATCCGACAGATATATATTGAACTCCTGTTAATGCAATTTCTCTTACGTTGTTTAGGTTTACATTACCAGAAGCCTCTAAGGGGATAGTACCGCTGACTAATTTAACAGATTCTTTTAATTTACTTATTGACATATTATCTAGTAATATTTGACTAACAGAGCATCTTAAAGCTTCTTCAACTTCTTTAAGTTCAGCGGTTTCTACTTCTATAAAAATATTACCATATACCTCTCTGACTTTGTTTACAGCATTAGTAATGCCTCCAGCGGCTTTTATGTGATTATCTTTAATTAAGATTTTATCATAGAGTCCCATTCTATGATTAATCCCTCCGCCGACTGTTACGGCATATTTTTCTAGTTTTCTTAGTCCTGGAGTAGTTTTTCGTGTATCAAGGATTTTAGCATTACTACCCTTAACAGCATTTACAAACTGCCTTACTATGGTGGATATTCCAGATAGATGAGAAAAGAAGTTTATAGCGACTCTTTCACCTTCTAAAATTGCTATAGTTTTTCCCTCGATTTTGACTATATTAACTCCATGTTCTACTATGTCACCATCTTTTAGCATAAAGTCTATTTTTATAGTATTATCTAGTTGGTGAAAAACGTCTTTTACTATTTGGATACCAGAAATAATACCTTTATCTTTAGCCAGAATAGTTCCTTTGCTAGTAGCGTTATTAGAGAATATAGATCTAGTAGTAATATCTTTTTTGATATTTAAATCTTCATTTAATGCTATATCAATAAGGTCTTTAATTTTCATACGTTACCCAATTATATAAGCCATATAGATTGTATAGAAATTACTAAAATATTTATTTAAAGCCAAATAAAGGATTATTTTTTTATAATGGTTTATATATTTTATGGCTTAAGGTTACTTGTTTTTTTCTTATAAACGAAAACAGCAGTTTTTATAAAATATAGAGGTTTATTTATTAATAATAATTACTCTTAAACAAGATTTTATTATATTTTAACTTAATACAATGATAGATAGTATATTCTCGCTATTACTTTGACTCACCCAACTAAGTGGAGTTTTTTTATTATGAATATAAATATAAATCCTTTACCAGAGGAATATACATCCATTCCAGAAGATGAGATCGCTAAAAGAACTTATGAGTTAAAACAGCTATTAGGTGATAGTATATTAATTTTAGGACATCACTATCAAATGGATCAAATAATGCAATTTGTTGACATTAGAGGTGATTCTCTTGGGCTTTCTCGTAAAGCTCTTGAGAGTAAGGCTAAATATATTATTTTTTGTGGCGTACACTTTATGGCAGAAAGTGCAGATATATTAACAAGAACAAATCAAAAGATTATACTTCCAGACATAAATGCAGGCTGTTCAATGGCAGAAATGGCTGATATAGAAGACGTAGAAGATGCTTGGAAAACTATAAATAATCTATCACCTAATGCTAAAGTTATACCAATAACCTATATTAACTCTTCAGCTTTGCTAAAGGCTTTTTGTGGACGTAATGAGGGAGTTGTTTGTACCTCCTCTAATGCTAAGGATGTTATAAAATGGACATTTGATAGAGGAGATAAATTGTTTTTCTTTCCTGATCAGCATCTTGGAAGAAATAGTGCATATAGTCTTGGAATAAATACTAATGAAATGATCACATGGCATCCCAATAAGCCTTTTGGAGGTAATACTGAGGATGACATAAAAAAAGCCAAAGTTATATTGTGGTATGGTTTTTGTAGTATTCATATGCTGTTTAAACCTGAGCATATTCATAGTTGGAGAAAGAGATTTAAGGATATAAATATTCTTGTTCACCCTGAGTGTACTTTTGAGGTGGTGCAGAAATCCGACTTTAGTGGGTCAACCAGCTTTATAATAGATAAGATTAAATCATCTGAGGTTGGCTCTAGATGGGCAATTGGAACAGAAATTAACTTAGTTAATCGTTTGCGTAATGAACATCCGGACAGAATAATTAATTCGCTATCTCCTTATCAATGTCTTTGCGGATCTATGTTTAGGATTAGGCCTCCATATCTTCTCCATGTTTTAGAGAGGCTTTCAAAGGGTGAGGTAGTAAATCAGGTAAAGGTTCAAGAGGATGTAGAAAAATGGGCTAAGGTTAGTCTTGATAGGATGTTATCTATATAAGGGTTATTATGACAATAAAAACGCTAGTTGTTGGACCATTGGATGTAAATTGTTATGTTATCCACTATGATAAAGAGGCTGTTTGTATTGATCCAGGCGGGGATTTTAACGTTATTATAGACTATATAACTAAAAATGATCTAAAGCTAAATAAGATTATCTTAACCCATGGACACTTTGATCATATTGGTGCTAGTAAAGCCCTTTATGACAAATATAATGCCGATGTTTATATTAATGAAAATGATTATAACTTATACCTTAATGTAAATGACTTTATACCCAGTTTTATGGACTACCCACCAATAGAGGTGCCTAAGAAGGTTAAGTTTGTTGAGGATAGGCTTTATTTTGGGGATAAGTATTTTAATGTAATTCATACTCCTGGTCATACCAAAGGGTCGGTTTCTTATTATTGCGAAGAAGTAGGAGTTATATTTACTGGGGATACTCTTTTTAAGGGTTCTATTGGTAGAACTGATTTACCAGGCGGGGACTATAAAAGTATTATGCACTCTATAAAAAATAAGATATTGTTATTGGGGGATAGTACTGTTATTTATCCGGGTCATATGGGAATATCTACCATTGGAGAAGAAAAATTAAGAAATCCTTTTTTATATTGATAGGCATATATAAAAACATTTTATATTTAAATTATAAATATAAAAAACCGATTTTTTTTAATACTAAAAAGCCTAATTAGAATATAAAAAGGTGCTTATTATGAGATTTATTTTTTTGTGTATTATGTTAATTAGCCTTCCTTTATTTAGTAATGCTAATGTGGATAGCTATGAACAAAGGTTTTTAAAATTACTTAGGCAGTTAAAAACAGAACCATGGTCATTAAGATGGAAATATTATGAAAGGTTTTTGGCTATAGATAGTTTAAGTGGCTCACCTATTTTTAAAGGTAATATTAGAAAGGGGGGTTTAAAGGACTATAGTCATTATTTTAAGGTATATAGAAAGGGTAATAGGGCAGTAATTTATGAGTATTACAAAGATCAACTGCTAAAAGGGAGCTTTTTATATAAATATATTTTTAATAAAAGTAGAAAAAAGAAAACTGCCTATCTTAAAATTGCTGTTTGGTATAATCCTAAGGGCAATAGACAACGGGTTAATATTTATGAACATAGAAAATTAAAAACTGTTAATTATTATAATGATTTTGGTATTCTTGTTAGAAAGGTTATATATGATTTTGCCGGTAATCATATTGCTGATACTGATTTTATAGAGGAGCATGTGATGCTGGGTGTGCCTGAATATTAAACTGTTAATATTATAATACTCTTTGGAAAATAATAAATCCTCAATTTATGGTATATAAAATAATAATCTTTTTAACTAGTTAAACTTATCATAAAACCCTTTATTATATTTATTAGAATATTTTAATTATAATATCTTGACGAATAACAGCGATTCTTATATAATTATTAACCTTATTAGTAAACTGAAATTATAGGAATTATTAAAACTTTTTTATAATAAATGTACTAGTTAATTAATAATTTAAGTAAAAGGGGTGATTTATGAATCTAAAAGGAAGTAAGACACATCAAAATTTAAAAGATGCCTTTGCAGGAGAATCTCAAGCAAATAGAAGATATCTATACTTTGCCGCTAAAGCCGATATTGAAGGCTATAACGATGTTTCAACTGTATTTCGTTCAACTGCAGAAGGAGAAACTGGACACGCTCATGGCCATCTTGAGTATATGGAGCAATGTGGTGATCCAGCTACTGATCTGCCTATTGGTAGTACTGCTGATAACCTAAAAGCCTCTATTGCAGGAGAAACCTACGAATATACTGATATGTATCCCGGCATGGCTAAAACTGCAAAGGATGAAGGCTTTGATGAGATAGCTGATTGGTTTGAAGTTTTGGCTAAAGCTGAACGTTCCCACGCTAATAGATTTCAAAAATCTCTAGACTCTATTTAAGTACAATAGCTGGATAATAATCTTTATCTGGCTATTATATATAAATATTTATTTTTCCTTTTTCTAAAAACTTACTTATTGGTTTATAGTAAAATATGAGAAATTTATTTACTAAGATAAATAAAAACATACAATATAGTTGACATCTCTTTTTAGAACTAATATCTTTTAAATATAGTTAATAATTATAATCTGTTTATATAATGTATAAGGATTTTAAATATGACTAAAATTGTGTTGCTTAGACATGGTGAAAGTCTTTGGAATAAAGAAAACCGCTTTACCGGGTGGACCGATGTTGACTTAAGTGAAAAAGGTAGAATGGAAGCTAAACAAGCCGCTATAGCCCTTCAAGACAAGGGTTATACCTTTGATGTGGCTTTTACTTCTGTACTAAAAAGGGCTATTAGAACCTTGAATATTGTTTTAAGTGAAATGGATTTAATGTGGATCCCTGTAGTAAAGTCATGGAGACTAAATGAACGCCACTATGGAGCTTTACAGGGGCTAAATAAGTCAGAAACCGCCGCTAAACATGGAGAAGAAAAAGTTCTTATTTGGCGTAGAAGTTATGATATTACTCCTCCGCCTTTGGAAAAGGATGATAAGCGATATCCTGGTAAAGATCCTCGATATAATGATCTTGAGGATAAAAATATTCCATCTACTGAGAGCCTTAAACTTACTGTAGAAAGGTTTTTACCATATTGGCATGATGCCATTGTACCAGAAATTAAAAGTGGAAAAAAAATTATTATTACGGCTCATGGTAATAGTCTTAGAGCTCTTGTTAAATATTTGGATAATATTTCAGAAAAAAATATTGTTAGTCTTAATATTCCAACTGGAATCCCTTTAGTATATGAGCTGGATAACGAATTAAAACCTATTAAGTCTTATTATGTAGGTGATCCAGAAATGGTTAAAAAGGCAACTGAAGCAGTGGCTAAGCAAGGTAAGGCAAAGTAAGGGTTTAGATTAGTTTATTTTATATAGTTATACATTTCTTAAGATAATATTCTATTATTGATATTATTTTCACTCATGGTTGTTTAAAGTGAGCTTTACTTTAGTTTAACTTTAAATATGAAGGTGTACTTTGAAAATAACTTAGGAATAGATATTTATATTTCACACCTAACTACTTTTTAATAGTTTTTATAATAATAACTTTAAGGAATAGTAGCTTTTAAAAGTT
The DNA here is from genome assembly GCA_965208615.1 of Spirochaetota bacterium. Taxonomy (GTDB): domain Bacteria; phylum Spirochaetota; class UBA6919; order UBA6919; family CBDBPB01; genus CBDBPB01. The sequence goes on along the minus strand of CBDBPB010000006.1, from coordinate 272,594 downwards.
CTTTGCCTAATTAAATGTAATACAAATACGAGGTGATTTTTATGGATGGTAAACTAATAACAAAAGAATTAGTTAATGAAGCTTTATCAAGAGTACAGGATCCTGAGTTGGGCAATGATCTTGTATCTTTAAATATGATTAAATCGATAGATATAAAGGATAATAATGTTGAGGTAACTGTTGAGCTAACAACTTCTGCATGTCCACTTAAGTCTAAGATAGAGAATGACTGCAGAAAAGAACTACAGTCAATAAGTGGGATTAATAATATTAAAATTAACCTAACTGCTCGCGAGCAAAAACAAGAAAGAGAAATTGATTTACCAAATATTAAGAATATTATTGTTATTTCTAGTGGAAAGGGTGGTGTTGGAAAGTCTACTATGGCCATTAACATTGCAAGGGCATTTAGTGATGCTGGATATAGTACTGGATTAATGGATGCAGATATTTATGGGCCAAATATACCCATATTACTTAATAACAATGAGACTCCAAAAGTTATAGAGGGTGATAAAATCCTCCCTATTATTCATAATGGAGTTAAGTTTATATCTATGGGTTCCCTTTTGGAAGAGGGACAAGCTGTTATATGGCGTGGGCCAATGCTTCATGGAGCTATAAAACAATTTTTATCAGATGTAATATGGGGTGAGCTTGACTATCTTTTTGTTGATCTACCGCCTGGAACTGGTGATGTTCATATTTCTCTTGCCCAAATAGTTTGTCTAACTGGTGCTGTTGCGGTTACCACGCCACAGAAGTTATCCGTATCAGATGTTAAAAAGGGTATTGCTATGTTCAGGCAAATGCAGGTAAATATTTTAGGAATAATAGAAAATATGAGTTATTACGTTAATCCTGAAAATAATGAAAAGATTTATATATTTGGTCAGGATGGTGGTTTAAAGCTATCTAGGGAGTTAAATATTCCTATGCTTGCCAGGGTGCCAATTGATCCTTCAATATGTAATGATAGTGAGAGTGGTCTTTTGTATCTTAAGCCAATAGTAGAAAAGCTAAATAATTCTATAAAATTATTGAAAGAGAATTTATACTAAAAAATTAACTTCTTACTTTTAGCAACTTAAATATTAGACTAGTATATCATAAAAAGGGTTTTTCTTGACTAATATGTATTGATAATATATATTTGACCTAACTTTTAGAGATATAACAAATCTGAGTTTAATATAGGCTATATATAATAAAGTAAGCGAAGTTAGGATAAGTTTTTAAGAGTGAATAATGACTTTCTTTCTTTAGAAAGCTAAACTTGAAAAAGATTGAATAAGAAACTTAGTTTGTTATTCATAATTAGTTTATAGGGGTTTCAATTCACATTAATTAGTATAAAGTCTTTATACTAATTTTACTTGTATGAATAAATAATAAATTAAATTTCTCTAATCAAGGAGGAATCGTGGATATTAATATTAGAGAGTTAGAAAAACAAATTCTGGTTATTGATATTACAGGAGAAATTGATTTATATAATGCTCCTGAAATTAAGAAACAGATTAGAGGACAAATGGATGCTGGTAGACGAAATATTATAATTAACTTAGATAGAGTTAGTTATATTGATAGTTCTGGGATTGGAGTTTTAATATCTAGTTTATCCCAGATTAAGAAAACTGGAGGTGGACTAAAGATTATAAATGTTTATGGTGCAGTAAGAAAGGTATTTGAGCTAACTAAGCTTACTGGCTTCTTTGATATTTTTGATAGCGAAGAAGAGGCAGTGAAAAGCTTTTTATAAAACTAACTTAAGAGAGAGTAATTTATTATGGTAAAAGATTTTTTATTTACATCAGAATCAGTATCAGAAGGTCATCCTGATAAGATAGCAGATCAAGTATCTGATAGTGTATTAGATTGTTCTTTAACGGAGGATCCAGAATCACGAGTTGCATGCGAAACTATGATAACAACTGGGATGGTTGTTATTGCTGGAGAGATAACCACTAATTCAAAAGTAGACTTTCAAAGTATTGCTAGAGAAACGATTAAAAATATAGGTTATAATAGTAGTTCTATGGGTTTTGACTGGGAAACTTGTGCTGTTTTAAACTGTGTTGATAAACAATCAGCTGATATTGCTATGGGAGTAGATAAAGGTGGTGCAGGAGATCAGGGTTTAATGTTTGGCTATGCCTCAAACGAGTCTAAGGAGCTTATGCCTATGCCTATTCTTCTTGCTCATAAGTTGACTCAGCGTATGGCAAAGTTAAGAAAAAATGGTGAGATTGATTTTTTAAGACCTGATAGTAAGTCTCAGGTTACTATTGAATATATAGATAATAAGCCTGTCTCAGTGCATACTGTGGTTATTTCAACTCAGCATACACCTGAAATTAGCAATGAAGAAATTAAAAATAGAATTATTAATGATGTTATAAATCCTATAATCCCAACCTCACTACAAAATGATGATATAATTATTCATATTAATCCGACTGGTAGGTTTGTTGTAGGAGGACCACTTGGTGATTGCGGGCTTACTGGAAGAAAAATTATTGTAGATACTTATGGAGGCTTTGGTAGACATGGAGGTGGTGCATTTTCTGGGAAAGACCCCTCTAAAGTGGATCGTAGTGCAGCATATATGGCGCGTTATATTGCAAAGAACTTAGTTGCCGCAGAATTATGTGATCGTTGTGAAGTACAACTTGCATATTCTATAGGTATTGCTGAACCTGTATCAGTATTAGTAAATACATATGGCACTGGTAAGAAAAGTGAAAAAAAACTAGTAAAATTAGTAAAAGAAACTTTTCCATTGACACCAAAAGGTATAATTGAGGGTTTAAATTTAAAAAGACCTATTTATAAAAAAACTGCTACATATGGTCATTTTGGTAGAGAGGAAAAGGAGTTTACTTGGGAAAATACAGATATAGCAAAAACATTAGGTTAAAGTTTATTATAAAAAAAGGACAAAACGGTGTTATTTGTAGTATACGTGCATGAGGTATTTGGATGAAAATTTTAATCGTTGATGATTCATTATTGCTACGAAATATTATAAAAAACGAGTTAAGTTTTCAAGGTTATGATATTGTAGCTGAGGCCAAAAATGGAAAAGAGGCTGTTGAAAAATATGATGCCAATAAGCCTGATCTTGTTACTATGGATATAACTATGGATGGGATGAATGGTTTAGAAGCTGCCGAGAAGATTCTTGACCAAGATCCTAATGCTAGGATTATTATGGTTACTGCATTAGGGGAAGATGAGGTTATGAGTAAAGCTATTAAGCTTGGGGTAAAAGATTTTATTGTTAAACCTTTTACTCCTGAACGTTTATTAAATGCTGTTAAAAAAGCTTTTTCTTGATAGTTATGGAAAAATATGTAATAGCAATAACCTTATTTTCTTTTTCATTTCTTTTTTCAACTCTTCTTTTCATTTTTAAGAGAAAGTCTCTTTTATATACCACATCGATATTTGTTTTAGTTCTATCCATTATTATTTTGTTAGTTAATTTTATTAGTTATTATATTACAGATAGTTGGCTAACATTTTTCTTTTTAGGAGTTGTACTATTTTTGGGGATATTAGGAGTATCCTACTATTTTTTTTCTTTAAGTACAACGGATATAGGTAAAAGGTTTTATAATAATAGGATAGTTAAGAATCTTTTTTATAATTATATTTATGAAGAGCATACTAAAGAGTATAATAAGTTTAATGAGTCACTGGCTAATATTAATGACCTAAAGGCTGAGTATAATAAAAAGCTTTTAGAGCTAACAGCTATTGTAGACCAGAATAAAGCTTTAATTGATACGCTAACTAAACAGCTTATAAATATTATTAATTTTGTTGAAAAAACAATAAGTTCAAGTAATAAGCTGGGTACTAACAAAGACAAAAGTAGCGGTTCTAATCTTTTTATAAAAGCTTTAGAGGCTATGTTCCTTCTTGACAAAAGCATAGAAAAGACTATTTCTGAAATGAGAAACCAGGCTGCTACTCTCACCTTAACATTTGAAGCTTTTGATGTTACTACTATATCTATGAAAAAGGTTGATAGTATAACTAAAGAAGCCAGCCAGTTTGCTAATACATTGAGTGATAACGCTAAAGAAGGATCTAGCGCTTTAGATCTTATGGCATCCTCTATTGAAGAGATATCTAAAAGTTCTCTTACGATGGAGGAGTTTATTGTTACTATAAATAATATATCGGAGAAGACCAGTCTTTTGGCTATGAATGCGGCTATAGAGGCCGCTCATGCTGGTGTGAAAGGAAAAGGATTTGCTATAGTAGCTAGTGAGGTACGAAAGTTATCCATGAACACTAGTATGGCTAGTTCAGAGGTTAAGAAGGGTATAAAGCTGGTATTGAATAAGATTCAAAATGCTGTTACCTTAGTTGATAATACTAAAGTTATATTTAAGAACATGCTGGAAAACATTGAGGGAACTAATGCATTAAATTATGAAATATATAATATTTCTAAAAATAATGTACTCCAAGGGAGAGAAATTATTACTGCAGTTAATCAGCTTAAATCTATTACTCAGCGGATTATTAAAGCGAGTAGAGATGAGTTTTTTCAAACTAGAGAGGTTATTATTGCTATGAACGAAATACACTCTGTATCTAAGTTACTGATTAAAGATATTGAAGCTGTATATGACGAAATAGATATTGGTGTTAATAAAATTGATAAAACATATAAAAAGTTGACTAAGAAGGGATACTTATTATATCCAGCTACAGAAAAGGTAAGCTGATTAATGCTATTAAATTTTATAAATAAGAAAACTTCTTTTTAAGAAGCAATTTCTTAGCTTAATGTAGAATTATGATTTCTCAAGATATATTAGAACTATCTTTTGAACCACCTAATAGGCTTACAATCAAGTTAATACAATTTTATCCAAGAGCTAATATTATTAGTCATTCAATATTTTTAAACTCGTCTCTTTTTGATGAGATAATAAAAGTTATTGATAGTGTTGGATATTCTAAAGAAAGTTTTTCAGATAGTCTTATTAATCTTGGCGTTAATATTTATAAACTGATTTTTTTTGATTCTAGCAAGGGCAAATTATTAGAAGGAATGGACTCTATTTTTGAGAATAATACTTTTCTTACCTTATTTTTTAAGGGGGAGATAGAAAACATTCCTATAGAGTTAGCTTATAATGGAGCTAAATTTCTTGGACTTTCAAGGCCTAGTGGCAGGAGTATTCCAAATAAGACATATCATAAATTTAGTGAGGGTAGTAAAAAGGTAAAGGAATCGGCAATTATAATTGCAGATCCTACCAGTTGTTCTAGGATGTGTTATGATGAAGGTATAGCAGTTTATGATTGGTTAAACAAGCAAAATTCTTCTTTTTTTAACAGGGTTGATTTTTTGAGTAAGGAATTAACTAAGATTGAGATTATGGACATTTTCGAGAGTTATACTTTAATACATTTTGCTGGACAGGGAGAATTTACTAATGATAAAGGGAGTGGTTTACTTATAGGGGATAAACTACTTTTTACTGAGCTAGATATTACTTCTTTAAGCAACCCCCCTAATTTTATTTTTATTAATGCTTGTTTAACGAGTAAGATAAGTTATGTATCTCATAGTTCTTTAATAAAGAAGCTTTTAAGATTAGGTGTAGGTAATATTATAGCATCTAGTTGGAATATTATTGACGAATCATATATTTCATTTATATTACTTTTTTATAACGAGTTATTTTCTGGTAGATCAGTTGGGGAGAGTTTAGTTATTGCGAAAAGTGATAATTTTTCTAAAGGCGACTATAAGTGGTCTTATTTTACTTTATATGGAAATCCTACTGATATTATATATTCATAATTATGTAACATTATGATTTTAAAAGCTCTATTATTATAAAAGCCTTCTAAGACTCTTTAGAAGTTTTAAGTTTTTAATATCAGGGTATAAAGTTTATTTTAATGTAACTTGTACAGGCACATATAGTAAAAATAACGTTTATTGAGACTAAGAATTATAGACTTTATTAAGTGTTAACGGATTTGCCTTTTCATAAAGGTATAGGTGAGATTATTAGAATGTTCTATATTGACTTTATGTGTAGATTTCTACGTGAATTAAAAATAATAGAATTGTTGATATATATAAAATGTGACAAGCCTAGAGCCTTTTTACAATAACATACTAAAATCCTATATAACTATATATAATAACTAAGGCATAAGGGATTTTATCACAAGTAATATTTTGGATATGTCATTAAAAGCTTTTATAATATCATTAATTAATATTTTATTTTCTAAGCCATCTATCTCCCTAACATTAATAAGTACTTTTTTACTATTAGTCTTATGATCCTCTATTATCAACTTTAATATACTTCCAATCTGAGTTAGGTTAGTTATGCCCGTAGTTATAATTCTTTTGGCTTCACCATTTAGATTGTCTATATAGCCCGAAAGTACTTTTCTGTTTATTGGATCCTGTACTGCCAGCCTAAGAAGAGATTTTATTTTCATTCCAATTTTAGTACTTTCTCCTATAGAATTGTCCAGCTTAAGTATATCTTTCATAAGCTCTGTAATTTTATAAAAACTTTCAAGAAGCTTCGTATTTGACTGTTGATCACTAAATTCACCACTAACCAAGATTTTATTAACATTTTCATATATATAGTGGTTGTATTTCTCCATAATAAAATGTTTTAGATAATTAAGAGCTAAGGCATATATATAATGGTCAGTTTTAGCGGCTTTAAATTGTTCTTTGCTTACTTCTACATAATTCTTTAGAGTCTTAACATCTGTTGTATTAAATAAAGATTTAACTATCTCTTGAACCTTTGATGACTTATCAGATTGTATTACCTCATTTCTTCTATCTTTCAATAAGGCTATTATGTTTTTGTTATATATTTGAATAAGATTAATAGTCTTGGGACTAGAGGCTGGCTTAAAGTATGGATCCTTTTGTAGATAGCTAATCATCAAAGGAACATAATCATTCTTAACTAACTTAGCTATCCTATTAATAACTATATTAAGCTCTTTTTTATTTGTTAACTTAGCTTGTCTTAACTGTTCAAACAAGTTTATGCTGTGTAAGAAATCTGCATTTGTATTAACCGAATAAATTACCTCCGATAAATCTAATAATCCAGTTAATATATGTTTGCCATTGACTTCTCTAAAATAAGGAATTTTTGAAATGCTATCTTCTCTCATTTCTGGAGAAAACTTCTTAAGAATTGGATAAATATCTAAGTGAATAATTTCGTTTAAGCTGTTTAAAACAGTATAGCTATCATTAATTCTATTAACCAATTCACTATCAAAAGATTTTTGAAATTCTTTAAAAGAAGTCATTATAAAATTATCAAGTCCTTCAGTTCCCTTTTTTGCAAGTATATCAGACATATTGTCTTTTTCAAAAGATTTAAGTAAATTAGTTTGAAACTCTGTTAGCTGACTCTCTACAAAAAAGTTTTGAACCTTTAATCTTATTTGATTGGTTTTATTAATGTTAATAATTTCTTTTAGCGGCTTTGTATAGCGATATATTTCAAAAAGGATTTCTGGAAACTTTGCTAAAATAACTTCATTTTTAGGATCAAATACTTTTATTGGTAAAGAGTTTAACCTTCGCTTGACCCTTTTAAGAAAACGTCTTGTTTCAAAGTCACCATTCTCTTTACCTAAAAAAATGTTTTGGAATAATAATATGATTTCATCTATTATGGAGTTCTTTTCGCTTGTTTGTTTTTTAATATTATAATCTTTCTGGTTCAATCTGCTCTCTTATGTTATACTATAACTTATTCAGTTTATAGGTTAAAAATAACTTTTTTATGAAAATTATGATAAGTTAGTTAAGTAAATTGCTTATAACAATTAGAGGTAGAATTCGCTGTATTATGCACTAGTGTATTTATTAACCTATAACTAACTCTATAATAATAAACACCCTAAGAGCATTTCTTAAATATTATATTAGTATAATATCGATTAATAACAACTAGTAACTTATTTTAAATACTTTTTAACAGATAGATAAGAGAGGTTTAGTAATAATTACTTTCTTTCTTTAATAGGAATATAATCTTTAGTTTTTTCTCCACAATAAAGTTGCCTTGGTCTTCCAATTTTAATAGGCTGATCCTCAACCATTTCTTTCCATTGAGCTATCCACCCTACTGTTCTTGCTAACGCAAATATTACCGTAAACATATTAATTGGTATTCCAATAGCCTTTTGTATAATACCAGAATAAAAATCAACATTAGGGTACAACTTTTTTTCAATAAAATAGTCATCATTTAAAGCAATTTCTTCAAGCTTCATAGCGATTTCAAACATGGGATCATCAATGTTTAGCTGACTAAGAACCTTATCACAACTTTTTTTTAAGATTTTTGCTCGAGGATCATAATTTTTATATACTCTATGTCCAAAACCCATAAGCCTAAAGGGATCTTTTTTATTTTTAGTTCTCTCAATTAAGTTAGGGATATTTTTAGTATCACCAATTTCAGCTAACATTTTCAATACAGCTTCATTAGCACCACCATGGGCAGGTCCCCATAATGCAGTAATCCCCGATGAAATACAAGCAAATGGATTAGCCTGAGAGCTTCCAGCAAGGCGTACAGTTGATGTACTCGCGTTTTGTTCGTGATCAGCATGAAGAATGAATATCTTATCTAATGCATCAGCTACTATTGAGTTAATCTTATAAGGCTCAGGTGGAACAGAAAACATCATTTGTAAGAAATTCTCAGCATATCCTAAATCATTTTTAGGGTACATAAAAGGTTGTCCCATATAATACTTGTAAGAACATGCTGCAATAGTAGGTATTTTGGCTATAAGCCTATGAGCAGATATTTCACGACTCTTTTCATCATATATGTTAAGAGAATCATGATAAAATGAAGATAATGCTCCTACAACACCTACCATAATAGCCATAGGATGAGCATCAGTCCTAAAGCCATTATAAAAATTTTTAATACTCTCATTTATCATGCTATGGTGAGTAATATTATGTTTAAATTTTTTATACTCGCTCTCATTAGGAAGAGTTCCATATAACATTAAGTAAGCAACTTCTAAAAAGTTACTTTTTTCGGCTAGCTGTTCTATAGCATAGCCTCTATAAAGTAGTATTCCTTTTTCACCATCAATAAATGTAATCTTACTCTTACAACTAGCAGTACTTGTAAACCCAGGATCAAAAGTAAAATACCCCAATTCTTTATTCAGAGTTTTAATATCTATTACATCTGCACCAAGAGTACTTTTTATAATTGGCAACTCAAAAGTTTTTCCACTACGATTATCAGTAATACTAACAGTATCTTTACTCATGTTATTCTCCAATAGTTAACAGTATATAACCTGCTGTCAATAGCAATACATTATAGTAATCTATAAATATATTTACAATTTTTATGAAGGATTTATTACTATATTTAAAATTAAAAGAACAAGAGTATTATTATATTGCATTTGTTTTTAACAAAATAACCATACTAAGGCCTTAATACATAAGGCTAATACATATAAAAATAATTTACTGCTTATAATAAGCTTTTTCAGCATCCTTTACACTAACTGTTATACCTCTATCCTCTATTTTAGATAACTTATTTTTAACCTTGCTAACTAAATTATCTATATCAGTTTTAGTTGGCTTATGTTTTTTTATATAGCGAGACATATGTATAAAACCTAAATACATAGCAATAACTTGAGATAAGTGTGTTGGTGACTTTTTAATAATGGCGGTAGTCATTTTAATAAAGTTCTTTAAATGATTCCAATGAAAAAAGCTGTAGATGATAGTTCTAGCTAAAATCTTCAGATCATTAAATCTGATAGTAAGTTTTACAGGAATAGTTTTTTTCTTAAAATAAGATATATTTTTTAAAACTCTTTTGGTAAACTGTTCAGCCGAATATAAATGATCGCTAAGCCAGATATATCCTTCAACTAACTGTTTTACATTCATAAGCTTTGGAATAATATTTGTTGTAGCAAAATTATTCCCTGAACTAATGTTAACAAGTCTTTTTTCTTTTTCTAGTCTATGGTATAAAGGGGTATGTGGTATAGCTTGAAGAGTTCCTACCATTGCATAAGGTATTCCTGCACTTTGAAGGAAATCAACTTGCTCCTGAAAAATGGCATCATCATCATTGTCAAAACCTACTATCATACCAGCCATTATAAGTATATTATATGATTGGATATGTCTTATGTCGTCCAGTAAGTTCACCTTAGCATTATAGCCTTTATTAGCCTCATTTAAGCTTGACTTTCGCGGGGTCTCTATACCTATAAAAACCTTTTCAAAGCGGCATTCATGCATTAGTTTAAGCAGGGTATCATCCTTTGCAAGTTGCATACTAACTTGGGTATAAAAGGATAACTTATTACCTATTTTATGATTAAACTTTTTAATAGCCCTAAGAACTTCTTTAGCATGACGTCTATTACCAACAAAATTGTCATCTGCTACAAAAATGCTTGTCTTACCCATCTTATAAAGAATATCTATTTCTTCTATAATTTGTGATACTGGTTTTAGTCTTACCTTACGACCATAAATCACTATTATATCGCAAAAATCACAAGTATGAGGACACCCTCTTGTAGTCTGTATAATCCCAGCAGTATACTGTTTTAGTTTTAAAAGATCAAATCTCGGAATAGGGGAGTGATTCATTATAATTTTATCTTCATCTTCATAGATTTCTTTATAACTATTATTTTCAAAATCTTTAAGAAATTGAGGCCAAATCTTTTCAGCCTCACCTTTAATTATAACATCACAATGTTTTTCACACTCTTCTTGAATAAGATAGGCGTTTGGACCACCAATTACAACAAAACAACCTATTTCTTTTAGAGTATCGCATATTTCAAACTCTCTATTAGATTGGATCATATAACCAGTTATACCGATTACATCAAATTGTTTTGCATAGTCAAAGTCTATTACCTCTATATTTTCATCTATAATCTCTACATGATGCCCTTTGCTCAAAGCTGCAACTGTAGCAAGACCAAGGGGAGGAAAAACATAGTTAAACCCAGTAATTGACTTAGTATATTCCTGACCCCAATAACTAGGGGGGAATTTAGGATTAATAAGTAATATTTTCATAATCACCCAAAATTGTATTTTATTGTACACAAGTATTAAGAATACGGAAGCACTATCTAAAAACTAAGCAATATTTATAATGTTTTATAGCTCAGCGTATTATAAAGCAAAAAAAATTATTCTAACACATTATAATAAATATAATATAATATTTCAAATAGTCAATCTATAAAAATATAAACTTATACTTCAGTATATAAGAAAAAATCTATTTATAATATAGAGCGTGTTTTATAAATATATTAATTTTGAGAGTTATTAAATATTATAGGAGTTTAATATGCTAAATTATTTTTATTCATTTTATTTAAATATATTATATTTACATTTGTTTACTTTTTGGCTATTAGAATGTTTTTTGACAAATATTAGTCCTTAATGTGTTTAGATAATAATAAATATTGGAGATTTCTTATGTATAAAACACTTCTTATACTTTTAAGTATAAGCTTAGTAATTTTATTAAGTTATTGTAGTGAGCCTAAGAAGGCTAATAGTACAAAGGCTAATAATACAAAAGCTAATACAAAAGCTAATACAAAAGCTAATACAAAAGCTAATACAAAAGCAGTTACTATGGATAAAGCTAGGTATAAAGCTGTATGTGGGCAATGTCATCCTCTTCCTAATCCTAAAAACTATAGTAAAGACCAATGGACTAATCATCTAAAAAGGATGCAAATGAACTTTAAGATTCCAGAAAAGGATATTCAAGGAGCATTAAAACTATGGAAAGCTCCTTAGTAAATAGTACTATACAGGATTCCTAGCTTTTTTTAGCTAAATACTTTCTCCAGCCAATAGATTTAAGCTCTTCAGATTTCTTAATCACAGATGAGCTAAGCTTTTTTCTGTATTCTACTATTCTATTTCTAATATCTTTATGTTTAATGCCCAATATTTGTGCGGCATAAATAGCCGAGTTTATGGCACCAGCCTTACCAATAGCCATAGTGCTAACTGGTATTCCAGATGGCATTTGTACAATAGCATAAAGACTATCAATACCATTAAGGACGCTAGAGTTAATAGGTACTCCAATAACGGGTAGGGTTGTATGAGAGGCTATAACTCCTGGAAGGTGTGCTGCTGCACCTGCACCAGCAATTATTACCTCAAAAGTATTATTTGCCTCTTTTATGTAGTCGGCTAATAAATCAGCAGTACGATGAGCAGATAGTATAGTAATCTCATGAGCTATATCAAAGTCCTCTAATATGATAGACGCTTCTTTCATAATGATTAAATCAGAATCGCTACCCATAACAATTCCAACTAACGGTGTTTTTGTCAATTTATCCCCCTTATAAAAACTTATAAAAAGATTTGCTTATTAATCTTTAAGCTCTCTATATGCAATATCCCTACGGAAAACCTTATTATCGAATTTAATAGTATCAACAGCTTTATAGACATTTTTATATATATTTTCAAAACTATCCCCTATGGCCACTACATTTAAAACTCGTCCACCTGATGTAATAATATTATTATTATCTTTTTTAGTTCCAGCATGCAATATCTTAATCCCCTCAATTTTATTGCAATCACTAAGGCCACTAATAGGATATCCAGTAGTATAACTGCCAGGATAGCCTTTAGAAGCTAATACAACGCATATAGCTTTTTTATTCTGCCAAATAATTTTTTCTTTGTGAAGAGTTTTATTATGTATAGCTTCAAATATACCAATAATATCAGAGTTTAAAAGAGTTAGTATAACCTGTGCTTCTGGATCTCCAAAACGAACGTTGAACTCTAATACTTTAATATTATTATAATTATCGATCATAAGCCCAGCATATAAAATACCTTGATACAATATACCCTCAGAGTTCATAGCTCTAATAGTTGGCTCTAGTACAGTTTTAAGAACTTTATTTTGTAGTTCTTTTGTCATAAATGATACAGGGGTATAACATCCCATTCCACCAGTGTTTGGTCCTTTATCGTTATCATATATTTTTTTGTAGTCTTGGGCATATATTAATGGAATTACACTATTACCATCTGTAAACGCAAAGGCAGATATTTCTTTTCCTATAAGGAAATCCTCTATCACGACCTTATCCCCGGCAGTGGAGAACTTCTTAATAATAAAAATATCATTTAGTGCAGTTTTAGCCTCATCCAGATTATGACAAATATAAACTCCCTTTCCTGCGGCTAAGCCATTAGCCTTAATCACTGTTGGGAAAGTGATATTACTAATATAAGCAATGGCATTATCATAGCTATCAAAAACCTCATAACCAGCAGAGGGGATTTTATATTTCTTTAATATACCCTTAGCAAAAGACTTACTAGCCTCGAGCATGGATGCCTGTTTACTTACGCCAAAAGTTTTAATACCAGCTTTACGTAACTCATCTGATAGTCCAAGGGTTAGGGGATATTCAGGTCCTATTACTACCCAGTCTATTTTATTATTTATAGCAAATGTTTTAAGCTTATCAATATCATCAACTTTAATGTCAACGCAACTAACTGAGCTAGATATTCCCCCATTACCAGGTGCAGCGTATATTTTACTTACCCTCTTAGAGCGAGTTATGGTATCAATAAGTGCATGTTCTCTTCCCCCACTTCCAATTACAAAGACTTTCATAAGCTCTCCAAATTATATTAATTAATTTTTTATAACCTCGCCAACAATAACCCCATCAACGCTGTCAATAATCTTTTTAGCATCACTATTGGATAAAACTAATGCCATTCCTATTCCCATATTAAAAACTCTATGCATTTCGCTATCAGTAATATTACCAAGACCTTGTATCCAAGTAAATATAGGGGGGATATTCCAATCAAATCTTTTTATGCTAAGGTTTTCGGGAATTATTCTATTAATGTTTTCTAAAAACCCTCCTCCAGTTATATGAGCGATCCCCTTGATATTAACTAATTTAGAAATCTTTTTAATAGTATTATAATATATTTTAGTGGGAGCAAGTAAAATATCTTTTATTGAGCGGTTAAACTGGGTGATTTGTTGATCTATCTTATATTTATTTTTCTTAAATAAAACATTACGGATTAGGGAATATCCATTGCTATGAAAACCATTTGACCATAAACCAATTATCTTATCCCCAAAACAAATATTAGAACCGTCAATTATATTAGGTTTATCCACTACTCCAACGGCAAAGCCAGCTATATCATATTCATTATTTTTATATATATCAGTCATTTCAGCGGTCTCACCGCCGATTAATGCCATATCTGCTTGTTTGCATCCCTCAGCAATGCCGGATATAATATTAGATATTTTATTGGGATTAAGTTTATTAACAGCTAAATAGTCCAAAAAGAATAAAGGCTCAGCTCCAGAGGTTATAATATCATTAACACACATAGCTACAAGGTCTATACCAATGGTATTATGGATATCAGCTTCAAAAGCAATTTTAATTTTAGTACCAACGCCATCAGTTCCACTAACTAAAACAGGTTCTTTATACTTTTTAGTATTAAGTTTAAATAGTCCGCCAAAACCGCCTATATCAGTAAGTACTCCTTCTTTAAAGGTTTTTTTTACTATTGGTTTTATCATGTTAACAGCTTTATTACCAGCATTAATATCCACACCACTTGACTTATAAGTTAGATCATCCATATATATTCCTATGTATAAAGGTTTTAATAAATTATTGTAAAAGCGTTTTAAGATGATTTAGGCATTCAAACTCTAAAGTGTATATGAAATTTATCTAAAATTTAGGGCAAAGAAATTATTTTTTTTGATAAAAAAAAATAAAATTATAAAAAAGCTAAAACATTTGATATTTTTTTAGATAGTGTTTTTTAGTAAAAGTTATAACACTAATAAACAGCAAATATAGGATCTTTACATAAGATATAGTTTTAAGAGATGTTTTACTAATAAGATTTAATTAAAATATTTAAATATACTAAAAGGTTTTTTTATGAAAGAATATATAGAAGTTTTGGATACTACTTTAAGAGATGGAGAGCAAATGAGAAATGTATCCTATACGCCTCATGAAAAGCTCTCTCTTGCGAAGATTCTTTTGTGTGAGTTAAACGTTGATCGTGTTGAGATAACCAGTGCTAGGGTATCTGAAGGAGAGCGTAAGTCTGCTAAAGGGATTATTGAGTGGGCTATTAAAAAGGATAGTACTAATAAGAATCTTTTAGACCGTATAGAGATTTTGGGATTTGTTGATTATAAAAAGTCAGTAGACTGGATAACGAGTATAGGGGGTAGGGTATTAAATCTCCTTTCTAAAGGGTCTATGAATCATCTTGAATATCAACTACGTAAAACTAAAGAACAGCATGTTGAGGATATTAAAAAAACTGTAGAATATGCCTCTAGTAAAGGGGTATTTGTAAATATTTATTTTGAGGACTGGTCTAACGGTATGAAGTATAGTCCGGATTATGTTTATTATTTGTTAGACAGTCTAAAAGACACTGCCATTAAAAGGTATATGTTGCCTGATACCCTTGGAATACTGTATCCTACTGAGACTAATAAGTTTTTTAAAGAGTTAGTAGTTAGTTATCCAAATATGCACTTTGAGTTTCACGGCCATAATGACTATGGATTAGCTACTGCTAATACTCTTTCTTCAATTGAAGGGGGAGTAGCGGGAGTACATTTGACTATAAACGGTATGGGAGAGCGTGCTGGTAATTCTGCTATGGAAGAGGTTATTGTTGGGATGAATGATTTTTTAAAAGTAAATAATGGGATTAACGAAAGAATTATTAGTAAGATAAGCAAAGAGGTAGAGATATTTTCTGGTTTGAGGCTTCATGTGAATAAACCTATTTTAGGTGAAAACGTCTTTACTCAAACCGCTGGACTACATGCTGACGGCGATAAAAAAGGTGATTTATATGCAAATCCTTTATCTATAAACTCAGATAGGTTTGGTTATCGTAGTCGTAGTTATGCTCTTGGAAAGCTATCTGGTAAGGCGAGTTTAGATAATAACCTTGCTAAGCTAGATATCACTCTAAACGATGAACAAAAAAATAGAGTATTAAAAAAGATTATCGAACTCGGTGATAAAAAAACTACCATAACAGAAGATGACCTACCTTATATTGTATCTGATGTTTTAAAAACTCCTATGACAAGTCTTTTTAGGATAAAGTCATGCGTTGTGGTAACCAGTACTAATTTAAAGCCAATGGCAACTGTTTTGGTAAGCTATAAGAATAATGAAATACAGAAGATGTCATCAGGCGATGGTGGTTATGATGCGTTTATGAAGGCTATAAGAAAAATAGGCTCTGACATTAATTTAGAACTACCAAAATTACAAGACTATTTAGTAATAATCCCCCCGGGGGGCAGGACTGATGCACTTGTTCATACCAGCATAACCTGGGATAATGGTATACGTACTATTGGTGTTGACTCTGACCAGCTATTGTCTGCCATTGAGGCAACTGAAAAAATGGTTAATATTATTATTAACAAATTAGAAAAGTAGCCAATTATGCCTAATGAACAATAAAACCTACTACTATAAAAAAAACCTTGATATAATTATTAATAGGGGATGGCAGTCTTTATTAAATTATTTATCTAATAATGTTATTGGGCCTATAACCTCAAAAACAAACTATCCTATACTTGTTTATAAAAATAAATATATACATAGTCCTTATGATCCACTTAAAGAGGCAAAAAGGATTATATGCCTTAATGACAAAAAAAAGCTAAACCTTATTATCGTTATAGGGCTGGGTTATGGATATCATATAGCGGAGCTGATTAAGCAGATAGAGGATCATGACTGTTCGATTTTGATATTTGAACATAGTTATGATATATTTACATCGGCATTTTACCACTGTAATTTGTCTTTCCTTGAGGATAAGAGGGTTTATCTTAATGTAGGAGAAAAGTTTAGTAATGTTTTTATAAACAATCTAACATCCCTAAAGGCTGAGTGTATTAAGGGAATGGCGATTATATATCTAAAAAGTGAGTATAGCTTATTTAAAAACGACTACAATCATAAGCTATATTTAGCAAAGGGTTTAATAGAGCAACAATTCCAAAATCAGTTTACTGCTTTAGAGTTTGAAAGACTATGGTTTAAAAATTATATTTTAAATTCACTGAATCTATTTAACCATCAACCTATTAGACTGTTATTTAATAAGTTTAGTTGTATTACGGCTTTAATAGTGTCAGCTGGTCCATCTTTAGGGTTTTATATAAACCAGATTAGACATAACCAGCATAAAATGATAATAATATCAACTGATACAGCCTTATCCTCGTTGCTGGAGGCGAATATAATTCCAGATTTTGTTATATCCATTGACGCTCAATTTCACAACTTTAAAGACTTTTTAACAATTGGCAAGAATAAAGTTAATCTAATATATGACTTAATGGTTCATCATAAGATCCCAAAGTTTATAAACAAAAATAGGGCCTTTTATTTTACATCTGTTTATGACTATAATAAAACACATCCATTTTTGGAGTGGATAAGTAATAAGGCTAACCTTAAAATAGATAGTCTATTAGCTGGTAGTTCTGTATCGGTTACAGCTATAGAAATTGGACGACTATTAGGATGCAATCCAATTATCTTAGTGGGACAAGATTTAAGCTATCCCAATGATATAAGTCATTCTATATCCTCTCCAATATATAATAATTTTCTTTATAACTATAGCGATAAGTTTAACAGCATAAACCAGCTGTTTTATAGAGTAGTACAAAAAAGAAAGCCAATAACAATAAGTAATAAGCCGCTATTAAAGACCGACTTTATTTTAAAAAATCTAAATGAATGGCTTTGTCAGTATACATCTATACATAATGATCTATTGCTTAACGGGGGAGCTAATTATTTTCCAATAACAGGTGTAAGGCATATTGACATGGATAAATATTTTAATAATCGATTTCTTAGTCAGGAAAAGTCTAAACTAATTAACTCAGTATTTTATAGTATACCTATAAAGCCTTATATGTTAAAGGATTTTAGTGAATATTATAAAAGTCTTAATTATAAGCTAAAGGACTTTTTTAACGTTTTAATAAAAGAGTTAGATAAGGCATCCATTGAAGAACAAAACGTCTTAAATGCAAAAAAAGAACTGGAAAATAATTTTAACTTTATAAATCTATTATACAAAAAAGAAGATCTTTGGTACTTTAGAAAAGCTAAAAAGGATGAGTTTTCTAAACAACTATATGCAAATATCTTACTTAAGAATACACAGAATATATCTAAATATTTGGATTATGTTTTGGATAACTTAAGCAATAAATACGAATAATATTTATTGATTCTGAACTTTAAATGTATATAAATACCATAAATCATTTCTTTGATAAAGATAAAAAATATACTTTCTAATATAGGTTATGCCATTCCCTGTAAAGGTTAGAATAGTAAATATTTTAGCTTTTTTATTTTCATTTTCTATTACAGATTTATAAACTTTATATTCTTTAAACTTTTTATAACCAATTTCACTATGATAATGTTTTAAGTATTCTTTAAACTCGTTTATAATAGGTTCTCTCTTACTCGGTTTTATGGATTTATATCGCTTATAAAACCTGGGATATTGTTTTATTAGCTGGTATAGGTCTATATACTTAAAATAACTTATCCAGTTTGTATTTTTTCTTGCATTCAGCATAAAGTTTATTGTTTCGTATGGATTTTTAATCTTTTCAGTTATATTATTATTAGTTAGTTTTTTGTTAAAGTTTTCTTTATTTTGTAGTATATCCCTAACTTCTATTTGTATTACCTGAGTTTTTAACTGAACTCCAGGACGTATATTTTTTGGTACTGGATTAAAAAAACCTTGTATTAAATATTGTCCTGGTTTATCCAGCTGATAGTTATTTTTTATAAGAAATGATGCACCATAAAATTCTTTTTTTCTAAGAACAAGGGTATTAGCAGTTTTATTTTTTTTCTTATCCGTTTTAACAAGGTAGAACTGATTTCTTTCATTTACCACTTGATTTTTATTAGACTTTATTAAAAAAGAAAAGTTAAAAGGTAGATAGTCTGAGAGTTTAAGTCTAACAGAGTTATCGCTTATATTCTGTATTAGAAAGTCTATTATAATATCCTCACCTACTATGTAGCTACTTTTTTTAACCCTAAGAAAGCATTTAAGGTTATTATTATTTTGGGGGTATAAGTTAGACGTTAAAGTTAAGTTTAGAATTATTAAAAGACCGATAATTAGTTTCAATTTATTGCTCCAAATTAGGTTACCCTATATTATTTATTTTTATCGGAGTTAGCAAAAAATGGCTTAATATTATTAAGGAGTTTTTTTTATTAAGTAATTTTATAATATAAAAACTACTATTGGATTTAGGTTTAATTATAATACTACCATAATGATAATCTATTAAAAAAAGAATTGCTAAAGTTTGACTTTTTTACCTATTATTATAATGAATAAGTAGTTAGGGTTTAGGTATTTTTTTATAACTTGCTGTATGTCTTTTGATGTTAGATTATTTATTTTATAAATAAGCTCATATAAAAAGTTATTAGAGAACCCGTATAGCTCGTGTAAAGCATAAAAGTGTAGTAGTTCATGTGGGTAGTTTAGCCTGACCCTAAGGGAGTTTAAAAAGCTTATTTTAAAAAAGTTTAATTCTTTTTTTGTTAATCCTTTATCAATAAGCTCTTTAATGACCTTTATACTCTCATAAACAATCTTTATTGTATGATCTTTATTTGCCTCTGTATAAATAGTTAGTAATCCATCAGAAAAACTATTTAATAATAATTTCGATTTAATATAATATACCAATCCATAATCATCCCTTAGCCTATTAAAAAGCCTATTAGAAAGAGGTGCATTAGCTAATATCTCATTAATTAGCAGTAAGGAGTAATAATCCTTATGGGGTAAGCGGACTAACTTTGCACCAATAGCAATAATATTTTGTTCAATATCTTTATAAAAGAAGTGATAAGGCTTTTTAGGGGTATTATAAACGGCTTTATATTTAATGTGAGCCTTTTTAATATTAGACTTTTTCCATGTTCCAAACAGACTTATAATATGTTTTAGCATTTTATTATATTCAAAGTTACCAGTTATGGTTATGATAGTGTTATTTGGTATAAAGCTGGTCTTATGGAGTTTATATAGGTCTTTTTTAGTTATTTTATTAAGGTTATCCATAAGTGGACTTTTATTAGCAAAGATTATATTTTTAAGTTTATTATTAGCTATATAGATAGGGTTTTTATTTGACTCTAGGATACTTTTTTTATAGGGCATATAATCAAGCCTTGGAAAACGAATAAGTTTAACAAAAATATTAGAGGCTTTTATAAAGTTACTTTTGTGAACATTACTGCTGTAAGGTCCAACTAAAGACATTATGGCAATATTATCTTTAATAAGCGAGTTAATAGTAATATTTGAGTAGTCTAAAAACTTGTTAAGTTTTTCATCGGTAATATTTATAATATCAGATCTAATAGCTAGTCCTAATAGCTTGGTCCTAGGGCTATTAACGTGATTATCCATATAAACAACTTTAGTATATGTTCTCATTTTAATTAGCGGGCTATTTCTATCTTTAAAAAGATATATTATTAGTCCGTTATTTAGGACAATTCTTTTTGGCTTTTTAAACTTTTGCTTAGTTAGTTTGTGGTTTAATATATTGAGGTTTTTAGTTTGTATATTACACTTTATAAAGATTAGCTGGATGATTATTATATATATTATTAACTTCATTTTTTGTTATATAAAAGTCCAACAACTCTATTGCTTTTTATAAAGTATTTAGTTATAACCCTATATAAATCTTTATGATTTAGCTTATCCAGTCTTTCACTAAGCCTAAAAAACTCTTTATAGTTATTGTATATACTTTCATATTTTATAAGGTTATCGGCTAATATACTATCATCGGATAGTTGTTTTATGTAGTCACCGAGCATTTTAGTTTTAGCCCAGTTTATGCTGTCTTTATTTATTGTATTTTTTAGCTTATCAATGTTATCGTCTATTATTTTATTTATAAGCTTAATAGGCTTATTTTTTGGTTTTACCTCTATAACAAACAAATGGGAATATCTAATACCAGGTATAAACCTTATCTTAAGAGAATAGCATAACTGACTTTTAATTAATGCCTTATACAAAACTGACCTCGAAGGACGAGCCATAATATATCTTAATAGCCTTAATTTATAATAGTCATTATGTTTTGCTTTGGGAATATGATAGCCTATGGCTAGGATAGAGTTAGTTTTATTAAACAGTTTAAATCTGATTTCTTTTTTTTTAGTTAGTTTTTTAATGTTAATCGGTTTAGCTTTTTTACCCGGGGGTATATGGGCAAAGTATTTTTTAATAATTTTAATAAAGCTATTCTGATCAAAGTTGCCAACTGCACATATAATAGCATTATTTGGCACATAATACTTTTTATAAAACCTCTTAAGCAATACTGGATTTAAATATCTAATTTGTTTAGTTGTGCCTATACTATAGTATTTATAAGGGGGGATTAAATATGAGTGATAAGATAATAGCTCTAGTAGTTTTTTAGAGCTATTAGTTTTATAGTTTTTAAGTCTTTCTTGTATTATGACAAGACGTTCTTTATAAAACCCTCTTAAAACGAGGTTTTTCATTCTATCAGACTCAATATTTGCCCATAGTTCTATTTTATCGTTAGGCAGAGTTACATTATACTTTGTATAGTCTTTATTAGTTTTAGCATTTAGGTCTATACCACCACTTGCGTAGTATAGCTTTGCTATGTTACTTTTTATTATATAGTTTTTATGTTCATTTTGCAAGGCGGACAAATGCTTTTTTAGGCTATCTATTTTTTGTATTAGTTTTTTAGTAAGTTTAGCTTTTTGCAAGCTATCTATTTTATTACCTGTTTGGAATATCTTTTTTAATATGGTTTTTTCTTTTTGGTAGTTATTTGTGCCAATTTGTTTAGTCCCTCTAAACATCATATGCTCTAGTAGGTGTGCACTTCCTATTTCGTTAGGTTTATCATAGGCTGATCCAACATTATATCTAATTTCTAGAGTTACTGCATTACGATTTTTACGTTCTAGCATAATTATTCTTAAACCATTTTTTAGTGTAAGCTTTTTAATTTTAGCTTCATAATGTTTGACTATATCAAGGTTATCACTAATTTTAAAAGAATAAGCAACATTAGTAAGCAAAGTTAAAGCTATAATTATGTTATTAGCAGTTTTAAGCATAATTTGTCTATTATTATTTTATAGTTTTTTTAAACAAAACCCTATAAAGCAAATATATCAAGTCAATCGGTAATAGTATATTATTTTTGTTGAGGGTTGACAAAGTTTTTATAACTTGTTATCTTAGGATTTTAATTTAGTGTATAATAACTTTTTAATATACAATGGGTTAATAAGCTTAAGCGGGAATATTTTATGATTAAAGTTGAGAGTTTAATAAAAAACTATGGTAGTTTTTGTGCATTGAACAACCTATCCTTTAATATTGATAGTGGAGAGATTATTGGATTATTAGGTCCTAATGGTGCAGGAAAGACCACTCTGATGAGGATTATTACTGGCTTTCTCCAGGCGAGTTATGGTGATGTTGAGGTTGGAGGGTATAATATATTTAATAATCCCAAAGAAGTTAAAGAAATGTTGGGTTATTTACCAGAAAACTCTCCTTTATACCCTGAGATGACTGTTAAAGAGTATCTTGTATTCATGGCCAAAATTAGGGGAGTTAATAAAAAGAATATTAATGACAGATTAGGCTATGTATTAACGGCAACTAAAATTGAGGATAAGTTAAACTCTATTATATCCACTTTATCAAAAGGCTATAAACAAAGAGTTGGACTTGCACAAAGTTTAATCCATGATCCTAAAGTACTTATTCTTGATGAACCTACTGTTGGTCTTGATCCAGCACAAATTATTGAGATTCGTGATTTAATAAATAAGCTAAAAGAAAATAGAACTATTATTTTAAGTAGTCATATTCTTAGCGAGGTTAGTCAGGTATGCCAAAGGATTATCATTTTATCTGATGGTAAGATTGTTGCCAATGGTACTGAGTCTGAGCTTTTATCAAGTATATCTAAGGAGCATATTGTTAATATTAAAGTTAGCGATAATGATAAAGCTATAAATATAATTAAGGGTATTGATGGAGTTATAAATGTAAATGTTAATAAGCATAATGGAATAGAAGTAGAGTGTCAAAAGGATAGTGATATTAGAGCTAATTTAGCTAAGGAAATTGTTAATAATAATATTGATCTTCTAGAGCTAAAAAGAACTAAAACAACGCTAGAAGAACTCTTTATTAACTTAATACAATAGCTGACTTTTGTTTATAGCTTATTATTAAATAACTTATCTATATCTGTTTAACGGAGAATAAGGTTATGAAAAACATATATATTATTGCTAAACGAGAACTTAGGTCATATTTTGTATCTCCTTTAGCTTATGTATTAGCTTTTATTTTTTTGATATTAAGCGGCTATTTTTTTATTTCGTTTATTTATACAAACTCGATTGCAGGTATTGGCTATCTTATTAATTTTATACTTTTGGCATTGTTTATCTGTCCTATTATGACTATAAAGTTAATATCTGAAGAAAAAAAAAGTGGTACTATTGAACTACTTTTAACCTCTCCAATATCGACTTTAGAAGTAGTTATTGGAAAGTTTTTATCTAGCTTTTTGTTATATGCAATAATCCTATCAATAACCTTAGCTTATGTTGTTATTATGGAGGTTTATAGTACAGTAGGACCTGATTATGGAGTGGTTTTTAGTGCATATACTGGTTTATTACTATTTGGTGGTAGTTTAATATCTATTGGAGTTTTTGCATCTTCATTAACCAGTAGTCAGGTTATTGCTGGAGTTATTAGCTTTGGTGTTTCTTTATTTTTTTTATTAGCGGATCAATTTGCTCGTTCATCTGGCTTTCTATCAAAGATATTGGGTGAGCTATCATTATTATCAAGGTATATTGACTTTCATAGGGGAATATTAAATATAGAGAATATTATTTTTTATACTTGTTGGATCTGTATTTCGTTATTATTAGCAAATAAAGCTGTTGAGTCCCATGTGTGGAAATAGGAGGATTAAGTGAATCGTAAAAAGGAATATAGTAAATTTATGGGTTTTTTAGGTATTATATTTATTATTTTTTCTGGAGTATTTTATAATTACTACTCTGACACCAGTATGATTTTTTACATTTTCTTAAGTCTTGGTGTCATAAGCATAATAGCCTATATTGTTTTTAACTTTCATAATATTATAAACGCTTTAACTAAGAAAAAGGGTATACGAAAGGCCTTAACATCAATTCTAACTATAATAATTGTTAGCAGTATTTTAATAACTTTATACTTTATACTAAAAGCCTATCCAAAACAAATTGATCTTACACAAGAGAAAATATACACATTATCAGAACAGTCAATAAACTTATTAAAACAGGTTAAGTCTCCTATAATAATTAAGATAATGAGTACAAAAACTCAGTTTGATAGCCGTAATGGAGAGACTGCAAACCTTTTAAAAACTTATACTGCTGAAAACAGTAATATTAAAATTGTGTATTTAGACTCCCTTAAAAACCCTAGGATATTTAAGAAGTATAATATCCCCCTTACAGGAGAGGGGCTTGGTGCAATGGTTATAGAAAAGCCTAATAAAGCTAAATACGTTACTATTTTAGCAGCCGATCTTTATAAAAAAGGTGCATTTAATCCAAGAACGAGGCGTCCTAAGATTGAGTATCAGGGTGAGAGCAAGCTTACCAGTGCTATATACACCATAAACGAGGGCAAACAACCTATTATATATTCAACTACTGGACACGGTGAACATAGTTTTAATAGTCCAAAGGGTGATGGCTATAATAAAATAAAAAATGCTATTGAATTAGAAAACTATATAATTAAAGATATTAATATTTTGACCTCTGATATACCCAAAGATTCTAAGGTTCTAATTATATCAAGGCCAACTCATCCTTTTTATGAGGCAGAAATTAAGAAGATATCCTCATACCTAAAACAAGGTGGTAATTTATTTATTTTAATAGATCCAAAGTTGCAAAACGTTAATCATGGTCTTGATTCTTTATTATCAGAGTGGAATATAAAAATTAGTTCTGCAGTAGTATTAGACTCTAAAGAGGCAATTGTACCCGATCTTTTTGGCAGGTTTTTTTATCATGTGGGACAATATGGAAGTCATAAAATAGTTAATTTGTTGAAAGAAAAAAGATTGCCTATATTGTTTTTATATTCGGCTCCTCTTTTATATGGAAAACCTCCAGCTGATACTATAATAACTCCTATTTTACAAACTACTGATAAAGGATGGGGTGAAAAAGGGAATAATGAGTCTGAGACTGGTCAGTTTGATGAAGGTAAAGATTTAAAAGGACCTATAACTTTTGGTTTAACTATTGTTAAAAAACTGGATAAAAAAACTGAAAATAGAGTTGTTATTATAGGTGATTCAGACTTTGTTAAAAATAATGCTACATCTTTTGAAACTGGGCGTGATCTTTTTATTAATTCTGTTAATTGGCTTGCAAAACAGGAAAAAAAGATTACTATACGTCCTAAAGAGAGAAAACAGCGAGCTATTGTATTAACTGAGCAAAATAAAGGACTTGTTTTTTATTTTTCTATACTAATAATACCCTTTTCTATTGTAGTTATAGGGGCTATAGTTTATTTTATAAGAAAAGGTAAAAGTTAAATATGCCTAACTATTTATTATGCTAAAGTTATCTTCTATAGGCTTAGCGGACAGTGAGTTACCTTATCTAATTAAGCCAACAGAACAACTAGTCGACTTTACAGCCTATTTTAACAATAGCAATCCCCTTCATATAGAGATTGGCTGTGGGAATGGGCATTTTATAAATGCAAGGGCTAAAAGTAATCCAAAAATAAACTTTATTGGCATAGATAAGTCAACTAAGCGAATAATTAAAAGTATTTATAAAGTTAAAAAATGCTGTTCTACTAATGTTATTTTTTTTAATGGTTATGGTAAAGCTTTATTAGAGTATATAGCTGATAACTCTATTGAGGCGTGTTATCTTAACTTTCCTGATCCATGGCCGAAAAGAAGGCATAGAAAGAATAGAATTGTTAATAATGATTTTTTGCTACTGCTAAATAATAAACTCAAAAAAGATGGATATTTTATTGCTGCATCTGATCATAAACCCTATTTTTTTGAGATATTAGATCTTCTTGAAAAGCATAATGGTTTTAAAAATGCTTTTCAAACAAGATACCTTAACCACTTTGAAGATTATGAAATATCACTATATGAAGAAAAATGGCGAAATATGGGAAGGGATATATATTTTCTTAAGTTCATAAAGGATATTAGTTAAATAAATATATTTAATCGAGTTAAATAAAAGGAACTATTATGAAAAAGATAGCTGTTTTAGCTGGTGATGGCATTGGTACTGAGGTAATGACTGAGGCAATTAAAGTTCTAGAGAAGATAGAAGCTAAATATAACATTAAGTTTGAAAAGAGTTACGCTGATGTAGGTGGTATTGCTATTGATAATCATGGAAAGGCTCTTCCGGATATAACTATTGATATTTGTAAAAATAGTAATGCTATTCTTTTTGGCTCAGTAGGCGGGCCAAAGTGGGAGTCTCTATCACCTGAACTACAGCCGGAAAGAGCGGCTCTTTTACCTCTTAGAAAGATATTTGATTTATATGCAAACTTTAGACCAGCTATTGTATTTAAACCTTTGGTTTCATCATCATTTTTAAGACCGGACATTGTGGGCAATGGTTTTGATATATTGGTAATAAGAGAGCTAACAGGTGGTATATATTTTGGTCAACCAAAAGGGCGTGAGGGTATTGGTGACTCTGAAAAGGCTTATGACACTATGGTATATACAAAGGCTGAGATTAAACGAATTGCCCATGTTGCTTTTAAGGCCGCTATGAAAAGGAATAAAAAGGTTACGTCAATAGATAAGGCCAATGTTTTAACCACTATGGTTTTGTGGAGAGAAGTTGCTACTGAGGTTAGTAAAGAATATCCAGAGGTTGTTTTTGAGTCTATGTATGTGGATGCGGCATCTATGAAGTTAGTTTCTAATCCAAAGCATTTTGATGTTCTCCTTTGTGGTAATATGTTTGGTGATATACTTAGTGATGAGTCTGCTATGTTGACTGGTTCTATTGGCATGTTACCAAGTGCATCACTATCAGAAAAGGGCTTTGGTCTTTATGAACCCGTAGGCGGATCAGCACCTGATATAGCTGGTAAAGGAATTGCTAATCCTATTGCTCAAATACTATCTATGGCTATGATGCTAAAATATAGCTTTAACCTTAATGAAGCTCATGATGACGTATTTAACGCTGTAGAAAAGGTATTAGAAGAAGGATACGCAACTAAGGACGTTGCAAATAGTGATATGAATAGTGTTAGTTGTTCAGAAATGGGTGATCTAATTGTTCGAGGAATTAGATAACTTATAACAAATTATAGGTATATACAGTTTTGTGTTAATCTATTTCAAAGCGAGGTAACTTTGAGTTAAAGTCAGTTGTTGTATCGCTAGAACCATCCCATGGCTTTTTACCATAGAAAATAACATTATCAGCCTTATAATTTTTGAAAGTGGCATAGTTTAATTGTACCTTTCTCATATCAGTAAAAGAAAAGTTTACATCATGAAATATAGCCTTTCGCAAATTAGCCCCCCTAAAAACTGAGTAACTAAGATTAGCCCCAGTAAAATCAACCTCTTCTGCCTGAGAATCCGTAAAGTTAACTCTAATAGCAGTAACCCCGTTAAACTTTGCACCTTTTAACCACGAAACTAAAAATAAACTATCACTAATGTCAGCCTTGGTAAAATCGGCATTAAATAACTTTGCCCTTTGAAAGGATGCTCCCTTTAAATTAGCTTTATGAAAAATAGCATCAGATCCATTAACCTCAGGTAAAAAAGTATGCTCTAAAATAGCATTGCTTAGATTAGTTTCACTTAGGTTTGCACAAGTCAGAGTAGAATCACTTAAATCAACTCCACTTAAATCAAGTCCACTTAAATCAAGCCAAGATAGGTCCTGATCAGCTAAGCTTTTACCATCTTTAATATAATCTAAAACTTTTTCTCTAGTTAGCTTTCCCATAACATTAAACCTCATATATAGAGGGTTTTATACCCCCTATACATTTACTTAAGCAGAGTATTGGTCAAACACCTTATCCCAATCAGGTTTATTAGTAGAGCCATAACGTTTTTTATAACGTTCTTTTAACATTTCAAGTTTAGCCTCAAAAGTAAGCTTTTCAGCCTGATAAAATATACCAACAGGAACTTTAGCACTGGGGTCAGTATAATGTGCTACTGATGTATCCGCCAACTCTAAAGCCTTCATCCTATTAGATAAATTATCATATTTATATTCCTCGTTAATATCTATAACCCGTGGCTTGTAATACTTAAAAGTCTCTTCGTGATTCCAAGTTGGACAAGGAGATAAAAGATTAACAAAAGAAAACCCTTTATGGATAGTTGCCTGCCTTATCATCTCAGTAGTGTGCTTCATATTACCTGTGTAACTCTGAGCAACAAAAGTAGCTCCATAAGTTATCATAAGCTCAATAATATTCATAGGGACATCAATATTACCATAAGGATTAAGACTACCTCTTTTACCTTCTCTACTAGTAGGAGAGGTTTGGTTTTTAGTTAAAGCGTATAAGTTGTTATCCAGACATAATATATTCATGTTAAAGTTACGTCTTGCCGCATGAGGGACATGACCAGAGCCAATAGAAAACATATCACCATCACCACTAGTTACAAAAATAGTTAATTCAGGATTAACAATCTTAGCACCGATAGCCACAGGTAAGGCACGACCATGCGCAGAATGAAAACCAAAGTTTTTTAACCATAATGGCAGTCTACTAGAACATCCAATGCCAGATGTGGCAACAACATGATCAGGGTCAAGTTTTAACTCACTCATTATTCTAGTAATAGCGTTAACTACACCAAAGTCCCCGCATCCACTACACCATGTAGGCTCAATATTACTTCTATATTCCTTTGGCTTTACTTGAGTATCTATAGTTATCATAATTAAACTCCTTTATATATAAAATTAACGGCAAAGCTCGTCTAACTTATCCTCTATTTCTTTTGGTATAAACGGCTCACCTCTATAAACATTTTGCTGAATAATCTTGGTATCACCAATATCAACGTATGATCGTATAACATTAGCTAATTGACCCTGAAAATTAGCCTCTGGTATTAATACCTTCTTAACAGACCTAAAAAACTCTGTAATAGCCTTAACAGGTAAAGGATATAGCATCTTTGGCAATAACATAGCTACCTTTTGTCCCTTAGCCCTAACTCTGTCAAAAGCTTCATGAGCAATAGCTTGAGTTAAACCCCATGATATAATACCAACTTCAGCATCATCATCACCTAATCGTTTAACAGGTAACCAGTTATCTTCTAAATTATCAAACTTACGCCATCTTTTTTCTGTCATTGCAGTTCTGGTTTCTGGGTTAGTTCTAGGACCTGAGTTCTCAGCATGCTCCAATCCAGTAGCCGCATAGGCAGAACCCTTTAGTCCAGGTATACCCATAGGCGAAATACCATTTTGTGTATCCAAGTAACGCTTAAACTCACCATTCCCACTCTTGGCTAACTCTCTATCAATAACCTTTATCTTAGACATATCAGGTCTCTTAATAGCCTCAACCCTAAGGGCTAATGAGGCATCAGTCAATAAGATAACAGGAGTTTGATATTTCTCAGCTAAATTAAAAGCCTCTATAGTTAAATAAAGATTCTCCTCTACATTAGCCGGAGCTAAAACAATCTTTGGAGAATCACCATGCGAGCCATATATAGCTTGAAATAAATCTGCTTGATCATGTTTAGTAGGCATACCAGTACTAGGTCCCCCTCTTTGAACATCCACAATAACTAGAGGTATTTCAGCCATAACTCCTAAGCCTATGAGTTCCATCATAAGGGATAGTCCAGGGCCAGAAGTTGCACTCAAACACTTTGCACCGGCAAATGAAGCTCCCAAGCAGGTTCCTATAGCCGATATTTCATCTTCGGACTGATAAACGTATCCACCTAAACCGAGTATTAGTTCGGATAAGTAATTTCCAACAGTAGTAGCAGGGGTAATAGGATATGCACCATAATAAGTACATCCAGCCATAGCGGCACCCAAGGCTACCGCCTGATTACCTTCTATAATTAGCACATCTTTTTTAGGACGAGCTTTTGGGAATAAATAGGAATCGGTTTTCTTAAGATTATCCTTAACGTAGTTTGAGCCAGCCTCAAGAGCATCGTAATTCATTTTAACGACAGCTTCACCTTTTCTTTTGAACTTTTTGTTAACAGATTCTTTTAAGCTATCAATAGGTATTTTGAATAGCTCAGATACTGCACCCAAAGCGACCATATTTTTAGTGATATAATTTTTAAGTTTTCGCTTTGCTATATGGCTCATAGGAATAGGGTACATTGTAACCCCTTCTATATCGTCAGGTTCAAAGTCAGCCTCTTCACCGCTATCATAAACCAGTACAGTACCAGGTTTTAATAGATCTCTGTTGACAGCATAAGCCTCTCCATTGAAAGCCACCAGAATATTAAATCCATCACCTTGGGATAAAATATGCTTATCAGAAACTCTGAGTTGAGCAAGGGCATAACCGCCTTTTATCTCAGATGGGAAGCTCTTAAAGGTAATAACCTCCATACCTGCAATAGCTGCGGCCTGCATTAAGAAGTCGCCTGAGCTAATAACACCTTCACCGCCTTCACCACCAATTTTTAAAGTTAAATCAATAGACATTAATTCCTCCTTAAATCAATAAATACATTTTAACTATGTGTTACCTGAAATTTATAATATTATTGGATTTATATACTAAAGTATAATTTATATATACTTTGTTCCAACATTTATTGCTTTATAAAAAATAAATAAAGTGTACTATATTTAAACTTTAACGTCAATCAGTTTTAACAATTAAAATCTTACTATGCTAAAATAATAAAAATATCGCAAAAATATTTAATGAGGACTAATTTATTACTTTTTTAGTGCAAGGGTCAAGCCATCTGCTATAGGCAAAAGGCTTAAACTAATACGTTCATCGAGCAAAAGTTTTTGATTAAAGGCTCTAATGGCTTTTGTATCAGGGTCATCACAAGCTAAGTCAATTACTTTGCCGTCCCAAAGGGTATTATCAATAGCAATTAAGCCATTATTTCTTAATAACAGAAGCGACTTTTCATAGTAGTCATTATAACTAGTTTTATCGGCATCTATAAATATAAAATCATATTGTTCAGTTTGTCCATCGGCGATAAGGCTATTTAGGGTGTTAAGTGCCGGAGCTAAACGTAAATCTATTTTATTAAGTACTCCAGCTCTTTTCCAATAAGTCTTTGCAATATTAGTCCAGTTTTCGTTAATGTCGCATGCAATGAGTTTAGCGTTTTTAGATAGAGCTAAAGCCATATACAAAGAGCTATAACCGGTAAATACACCAATTTCAATAATCTTTTTGGCATTAATCAATTTAATTAGTAGTGATAAAAACTGTCCTTGTTCGGGAGAGATCTGCATATTAAACTCTGGATAAGCCTTAGTTTTATGACGTAGTTCTCTAAGGATATCAGGCTCTCTAAGGGATACATTAAGTAAGTAGTCATAAAGGTTTTCAGATAAGTTTAATGTTTTATTAGACATTTGTTTTCCTAATTATGTAAATATATAATAAAGTTTTATTTTTCATATATTATTTTTTAAATTTAGTTGACAAGTCAAACTAATTTTAATACTATCAAGTAATCTTGTATACCTAAGGTTTACAAAAAGAATGAAAAAACAAAATAATAAACCAAAACAAAATAATAAACCAAAACGAATGAGACTAGTTAAGCTCATTTTAAAAATCATAGTTTTAATTTTTATATCTTGGATTATTGTAGAAAATGCCTCTCAAGTTGTAACAATATCATTATTCGCAAATGAAATTGGTGATGTTCCATTTGTTATACTAATATTCGCTGGTATTTTAGTAGGAGTAATAATTACTATTCCTCTATATTTTAGCCAGTGGAGGACACAGAAAAAAGAGATTAAAGTACAAAAAAAAGAGATAAAGAAAAAAGAAAAAGAAATGGGCAAACAAGATAAAGAAATAAATAAGTTAAAAGAAGAAGTTAAATCAAATGATTTAAAACAACTTCCTCATAATTAAACTTTTGTATTTAGCTGATTTTAATTAGTTTATAGGCTTATTAGATTTTTATAAGTTTATTTTAAGTAGAGTTAGAGGGTTAACGAATTTAATTTATAAGTTGTTGACAATTATAGTCAAATCTAGTAGATTTGAGACTTAAACAATATACCATACCAAAAAAATAAAAAAATCATAACAAATATGTTAATATCATACAATTTATTAAAGCAATATCTAGGGTTTGATCTTTCCTTAGAAAGCCTGGCTCATAAATTAACTATGCAGGGTCTTGAGGTTGAGGGTATTATCCACGTTGGCAGTAAGTTTAATAATGTAGTTGTTGGGCAGATTAAGGCTATTAATAAACATAGTAATGCCAACAGGTTGTTAATTTGTACTGTTAGTGATGGAAATGAAGAATTACAGATTATTTGTGGTGCCTCTAATATGCTGGTTAATGATAGAGTATGCCTTGCTAAAGTAGGAGCAAAATTAGCTAATAATCTTAACATAAAAAAGGCTAAAATAAGAGGTGTTGAGTCATTTGGAATGTTATGCTCTAAGAGTGAGCTTGCTATTAAGGATGATCAAGAGGGTATTTGGATATTACCTAATGATGCTGTAATTGGCTCTAACATTAATGATTACCTGCCAAAAGAGGACGATATATTAGATATTACTCTTACTGCCAATAGAGGTGATTGTCTTTCTCACATTGGTATAGTTAGGGAAATATCTGCTATGGGCTATTCTGGGATAAAGTATCCGGATTATAGCATTAAAGTTAACAACGCTGTTGAACTGCCTAATGTAAAAATCGTGGACAGCGATCTTTGTATGAGATATGCATCCAGAATAATTAGGGGAGTTAAAATTGCTGAGAGTCCTAAATGGCTTAAGGATATCCTTATAAACCTTGGTAGTCGTCCCATTAACAATGTTGTGGATATAAGCAACTTTGTACTATTAGAATTAGGACATCCATTACACGCTTTTGATCTCTCTAAGATTAATGGTAAGCAGATAATTGTTCGTCGTGCAGGTAGTAATGAGGATATAGTTACTATTGACGGCCTTAAACGTAGTTTGGATAATAATATGCTTATTATTGCTGATAAACATAGTCCCATAGCTATTGCTGGGGTTATGGGCGGGCTTAACTCTAGTATAACTAATAGCTCTATAGACCTGCTATTAGAAAGTGCATACTTTTTACCTCAGTCTATTAGGCAGACTTCTAAAAGTCTTGATTTGCAGACTGACTCATCTTATCGCTTTGAACGTGGTACTGATTGGGGGGGGATAGTAAGGG
This sequence comes from Spirochaetota bacterium, assembly GCA_965208615.1. Taxonomy (GTDB): domain Bacteria; phylum Spirochaetota; class UBA6919; order UBA6919; family CBDBPB01; genus CBDBPB01. The sequence continues at coordinate 238,833 of CBDBPB010000006.1, read as the reverse complement.
CATTAGATCGTTGTGCTAATCTTATTCAGAGCATTTGCGGCGGTGAGATATCTGACTTAACCGATGTTTATCCTATGCCCATTGAAAAAGCTAAAATCAACTTAAACACATCTTTTGTAAATAATAGGCTTGGAACAAAAATAACTAATAAAATGATAAAAAGCTACCTAGAGCCTTTAGAGTTTGAGATTGAGGAAAAGGATAATAATAATATTGTAGTTAATGTGCCGTCTTTTAAGTATGATGTTTTTAGGGATATTGATGTAGTAGAGGAAATTGCTCGTATTTACGGCTATGACAATATTGAGGAGACTATTCCCCCTATTAGGGTGAATCCTGATTATTTTGATACACATTATGTTTTAGGGGATAGAATTAAGTATATTCTAAATGGTTTTGGTTTAAGCGAGACAATTAATTTTTCATTTGTTGCTAAAAATGATTTTGAGAAGTTAAAACTTCCCTATGGTAACATTATTGAGGTTAGGAATCCTCTTAATTTTGAGAGTCAATTTCTTAGGAATAGTTTATGTTATGGTATGGTGCTTAGTGTTCAGAGGAATGTTAACCACGGAAATAAGGCTCTATCGCTTTTTGAGATAGGCAATATATTTCATAAGGATGGGGATTTACTAATAGAAGAAAAGAATCTTGTTATTGCTCTATACGGCTTATCGGATAAGGATATTTATTCTGATGAGAGAGTGTTTGACTTTTTTGATTTAAAGGGTATAGTTGAAGGTCTTTTCAGCCAGTTAGGGATTTGTGATTTAGTTTTTAGGAGTAAGAAAAAAGATTTATTTCATCCGAGTGGATGTGCTAGTATTATGCTTGACGATAAAGAAATTGGATATATTGGTATTTTGAGTTCTGAATTACAGAGTTATTATAAGGTTAACTATCCGTTAATTCTTTGCGAGGTGTTTATTAACAGGTTAGAGGGCTTATCTTTATATAATAGGGTTTACTCTGGAATTAGTAAATATCCGGAGGTTTTAAGGGATATTGCTATTTTAGTTGATGAAAATATAGCCGCTAATAATGTTATAACAGAAATTAAGAATGCCTCTAGTTATTTGAGTAGCGTTAAACTTTTGGATATATATAAAGGAAAACATATACCCAAGGGTCGTAAGAGTATGGCATTTTCTCTTATTTTTCAGGATAAAGAAAAAACTCTCTCTGACGATCTTGTTGACAAAGAATTTGATTCTATTGTTTTACGGTTACGCAAAAACTGCGGCGGTGAGATGAGGGAAGTTTAATGAACTCTGCACTAGAGAGTATAGAACTACTAGAAAATAAAATACATTTTTTAGCGGTAAAATTGACACAAGTTGTTGAAGAAAATAATAGATTAAAATTAGACTTAAAGGATAGGCAGAATAAAAATAATATACTAGTTCAAGAAATAGATAGTTTAAAAACAGAAAATGATAGGCTTGAGAGTATAAAACATCTTGCAAGAGAAAAGATTATAACTCTTATAAAGCAATTATCACAGGGTAGTGATGTTGATAAACTTATAAAAAATACCCTAAACATAGAAAATACTAAGGAAAATACTAAGGTATTAAAGAAGGCGTCAAACAATAGTTTAAAGGATACAGTTTTTGATTTCTTTTCTGAAGAGGAGCTATAAATGGATAATCCTCGATATGCAGAAGTAACTATTTTTGGTGAAAAGTATAAGCTGGTATCGACCTATAAAGATAAAGAACGAACTTTTAAGGTATCAAAGTTAGTCGATGATAAGATGGAAGGTCTTTCTGCAAGATTCCCGGATTACTCCAAGACAAAGATAGCCATTTTAACCTCTTTAAACCTTGCTGATGAGCTATTTAGAGCATATTCCGAATATGATAAACTTAAAGAAAGAATTGATCGCTTAATCGATATTGTTGATAAGTCTCTACCTGATAATATATCCAATGAATTATAGCTTTATTTGACTTTAAAAATATGGGAGTCTAAATATAATACCTTTTCTGTAAAAAGGAGTTCTTTCCAGTTAAGTATGGAGTTTATCTGACTAGAAAATGGATAGATTGAATTCCTTAGTGCAGACATAATAGAAAGTTTAAACTTTTTTTTATGATAAACAGCAATTTTTAGATTATCGTTTTTCTTGATATTGGCTAAAGTACGAATATGTTCTATAGCCTCCATCAGCCCGCCTATTTTGTCTACGAGTCCATTTTCTTTTGCGTTATAACCAGTCCAAACTCTGCCTTCAGCAGTCTTTGCTATGGAGTCAACACTTTTATTCCTGCACTGGGCGGTTTTATCCAAAAACTGTTTATAATAAAATGAGGTGATTTGTTTTTCTAGTTTAGCTTTGTTATCGTGGCTGAACGGCGAAAAAGGAGAGAGAATATCAATATTTTTACCCTTATTAACACTATCCCGCCTAACCCCAATAGTTTTTAGCAGGGATTTACCAGAGAGCTTCCCCATTACTACTCCTATAGACCCAGTTAGAGTCATAGTTTCTGCAAATATGCAATCAGACGCCATAGCAATATAATATCCACCTGAGGCCGCAGTATTAGACATGGATACAACAACAGGTTTTTTATTACGAGTTTTTCTAATTTCATGCCATATTATATCAGATGCCAGAGCAGAACCACCAGGACTGTTTATTCTAATTACAACCCCTCTAATGGATTTATTTTCCCTAGCCTTACGGATAGACTGGCATAAGCTATGGGGTGCAATATAGTCTTTATGAGAGTGATGGGATTTACGGCTTTCTTCTTCAATGATTATTCCTTCTGCATAAATAAGAGCTATTTTTTTAATAGGCAAAAATAGTTTTTTAAGGTTAAAGTATGAGTCAGATATTTTTAGTGGTATTTTTATACATTTTTTTAGTTTGAAGCGTTCTTTAAAGTAATCTTCTATTTCTTCTTCGTACATTAGGTGGTCGATTATGTTATTATCTATGGCCTCATTGGCAGTGAAAGGTCCTTTGTCTATTAAGTTGGATAGTTTATCCATATTAGGTCTTGATTTTAGTATATGGGAGTCTAGTTCTTTTATGTAGGTATTAATTATTGTATTTAGCATTTGCTTATGCTCTCTGGATATAGAATTACGCATAAACATATCTGCAAATGTTTTATAGGCACCAGTTTTTATAAAGTCAGGCTCTAAACCTATTATACTAAGGGCTTTTTTGATAAAAAATACATCTATCCCCAAACCTATTAGTTCTAAACTGCTGGCTGGAGGCATAATAATCTCACTGGCTACTGATGCCGTATAATATTCCTTCATTCCACCTCTTTCTAAATAGGCTATTACTTTATTGGATTTATTTAATGGCAGCAAAGCCCTTCTTATATTTTGGATTAATGCCCAGCCTATATGGTTTAATGTGTCCACAACTATTAATATGATTTTATTCTCTGAGGATGATAGCTTATTTATAGTGTTTAGCAGGTGTCTTAGGGGGATTTTATCTTTGTTAAAAATGTTAATAGCAGTTTCATTTTCTATAATTTTGGAATTAATTTTTATTGTTATAATTTTATTTAACATAGCTCAAACCTCTTTTTTTAAAGTTATTTCTGATATCTCTGGCGGGGATAGAAAACGTATTGGTGGTGATATTACTCCAATACCCTTGTTTATATATAGATAAGTATTCTTTTTCTTTAATAACCCCTCTGTATACTTATTATCAAGTTTTGAAGGAAGTGTTATAGGCCCAATAATCGGCAATTTAATTTGTCCTCCATGAGTATGTCCTGATAGCATAAGGTCAAAGGAGTAGTTTACTGCTGTTTTTATAAAATCGGGGTTATGGCATAGGAGTATAGTAAATTTATTTAAATCTATATTTTTAATAGCTTTGTTTATGTTATCATGGTTATTAAACAAGTCATCTATACCCACTATATATATTGACTGGTTGTTTTTGGATATTTTATAATTACTATTTCTTAGAACTTTAATATTTATGAGGTTTAGCTCTTTTTCTATGAATATGGGGTCTACCCATAAGTCGTGATTACCCAAAACAGCTATTTTATTTACTTTTTTATTTAGCTTGCTTAAGGCAGTTATTAGTTCATGAAAGTAGTTTTTATTGGATGTTAAATAATCCCCCGTTAATACTATTAGATTTGGATTAAGGTTATTAACTGTATTTACAATTTTGTTTAGATATTTTTCTCTAACAAAGTAGCTTGAGTGGAAGTCTGATAGATGGACTATTTTATAATTATTAAATTCTTTGGGGAGGGTTTTGAAGTTAATGGATATTTTAACAACTTCAAAATCGTACCTTTTTTGGTATAGTATAAATCCTGCGATATATAGTATTATGGTTATTGCAGTTACTATAGTTATTGGATTTCTGATTTTATGCTTTATAGTTTTGCTAATTAGTTTTAGTAAGTGATATAATATAATGGATATTATTGGTATAGTTAGGAGTGTGGCTATTAGTAGTGAGATATGCAAAAAAGGATCAATATAGTATTTTTTAGACAAGTTAAGCAATGGTTTATGGAATATGATTCTTATAATGACTAATAGATTTAGGATGGAGTATATAACTATAGTTATTTTTAATGTTAACTTTTTAATTTTGGGATTAAATTGCCTATAGCTTTTTAGCAAACATATAAACAAGACTATCTGCGCTGATGTATATATTAATAGGGTTATAATAGGGATTGGATCCATAAAAGTTAATATAATTATTTTTGTTATTGTTTTGTTAATTAATTTTTTTATTGTATAGTTATTTGTCTTTAGAATAAATTATAAATGATTCTAAAGAAACGTTTTATTATACCTACTAAAGGCTCTTATAGCAATAAGAATTTGACTTTATTTTATAGTTATATTATCTTTATACAATTATATAAAATTACTATTTATGTATAGAGGGGTTTTAATGAGGCGGGTTAGTACGCTGTTTATTGTTTTACATTTTATCTTGATTTTATTTATACAATTAGGATGTATAGATGATACAAAAGCAATTGCTAATAATATTTTCTGTAAAAAATCTGATTTAAAGCAATGCGAATAATTTTTAAATTAACTGCTTTAGTGAATATTATAATTAGAATACTATAAAACTATTGGGGTAAGATTATTGAACTTTAAAGAACCTATTTTAGAGTTAATAAAAAAGGCATCAACAAGCCTTCCAAATGATGTAGTTAATCAAATTAGAATAATGAAAGATAAAGAAGAAGGTAATAGTAATGCTAAGTCTGTGTTGTCTACTATCTTAGAGAATATAGATTTGGCTAAAAATAGCTATACTCCTATTTGTCAGGATACTGGTATGATATTCATGGATATTAGTTATCCAAGTGGTAGTTCTACAATAAAGATGCGTAGTGAGGCTATTGAGGCTATAAAAGAAGCTACTAAACAAAATATCTTAAGACCTAATGCAGTTCATAGCGTTTCTGGCGAGAATACAGGGAATAATATTGGAAGTGCTTCTCCTTCTATATACTTTAATGAATGGGAAAAAGACTACTATGAGATTCGCTTTATGCTTAAAGGTGGCGGTAGTGAGAATGTAGGAATACAGTATAAGCTACCCGACTCTAATATTGAAGCAGGAAGAGACCTTGATGGTGTAAGGAAATGTATTTTAGATGGTGTATTTAAAGCTCAGGGTATGGGGTGTGCACCTGGTATACTGGGAATTGCTCTTGGTGCTGATCGCGCTGGGGGGTATTATTTGTCTAAGAAACAGCTTTTTAGAAAACTTGATGATGAGAACCAAGATAAGGAGCTATCTATTCTAGAAAAAAATGTTTTAGAGTCTGCTAATAAGCTGGGTATAGGGCCTATGGGTTTTGGGGGTTTTACTACTCTTTTAGGTGTAAAGATTGGAAGCTATCATAGACATCCTGCAACCTTTTACGTTACCATTAGTTATCTATGTTGGGCCGCAAGACGAAAAATAATGACATTAAAAGCTGATGGAGAATACAAAATTGATTAAATTAACTATTCCTATATCAGAAGAGACTATCTCAAAGTTAAAAGTGGGGGATAGCTGTTTATTAAGCGGTGTATTAGTTACGGCCAGGGATGTTGCTCATAAATATATAGTTGAAAACTTTATTAATAAGGATCCAATGGGCGATGACAAAAAGATATTTGATAAGCTTTATGGCTATCTTAATCAAGGAGTTATATATCACTGTGGGCCTATAATTAGGGAAGAAAATAGTATTTATAACGTTGTAGCCGCTGGACCTACAACTAGTATTAGAGAGGAGCCATATCAAGCTGATGTGATTAAACTTTTTGGACTCCGAGGTGTTATTGGAAAAGGTGGAATGGGAGATAAAACTTTAAAAGGTTGTGAGGATAATAAAGCAGTTTACTTCCATGCAGTTGGTGGAGCCGCAGTATTAATAGGACAGTGTGTTAAAGAGGTTTTAAGCGTGGAAAAACTGGACTTTGGAACTCCAGAAGCTTTTTGGATAGTTAAAGTAGAAGATTTTCCATGTATTGTTACCATGGACTCTCATGGTAAATCCCTTCACAAGGAAGTATTAAGTAATTCTAAAGAAAAATTGAATAAATTATTATTCCAATAATCTCTTTGCCCCCCTTTGTTTTTACTAAAACTAGATAGGTGGTTTATAAAATGTTGAGAAAAATAACTCTGTATTCCTTTAGATGTAAGAGTTGGCTTGCTAGTATGTTAAAGGGATTTTAGGGTTTTTGTTTATTATTTATCCAGCTTATAATGTTTACTTTTCCTTAATTTTAATTATATTAATATATTTTATAATTCTCTTGTTTTTTTATAAGAATATCATAATTGTAATGTTTAATTGACGATAAATTAAAGGAGCCGTCTTGAAAGAATTTCTCAGAACCGATTATTGCGGGACTATAGGTAAAAAAGATATTGGTCGCATAATTAAGCTGAATGGCTGGGTAAACTCAATACGGGATCATGGCGGAGTTATTTTTATAGACTTAAGGGATATATCTGGGTTTGTACAAATAGTATTCGATCCTAGGATAAATACTCTTTGTCATAAAGATGCAGAGGGCTTTAGGCCAGAATATGTAATTGGTGTGGAGGGCAAGGTTATTGCTAGAAGCGAGAATATGATTAATTCTAAAGTTCCCACTGGTGAGGTTGAAGTGGTAATTAATAAGGTTAGATTGTTTAATCCATCTTTAACTCCGCCTTTTTTGCTGGAAGATGATAGTATTACAAATGAAGAGGTACGTCTAAAATATAGATATCTTGATTTACGCCGTTCACAAATGCGAAATAATTTAATTATGCGTCATAAAGTTATTAAATATGTTAGATCCTATCTTGAAGACAATAATTTTATTGAAATTGAGACTCCAATATTAAATAAATCTACTCCAGAAGGAGCAAGAGACTATATAGTACCTAGTAGAGTTAATACCGGAGAGTTTTACGCTTTACCTCAGTCTCCACAAATATTTAAGCAGCTTCTTATGGTTAGCGGTTTTGATAGATATTATCAAGTTGTAAAATGTTTCAGAGATGAAGACCTAAGAGCTGATCGTCAACCAGAGTTCACTCAAATTGATATAGAAATGTCATTTATAACTAAAGACGTTCTTATCGAAAAAATGGATAAAATGTTTAAGGGAATACTAAAAGATTGCTATAATATTGATATTCCTACTCCTTTTCCTATAGTTAGTTATAAAGAAGCTATGAAGAAATATGGTACTGATAGACCCGATCTTCGATTTGGACTTGAAATAGTTGATATATTATCTGTGGTAAAGAATTGTAGCTTTAAAGTTTTTAAAGAAGTTATTAAAAATAATGGTAAAATCTGTTGTATTAATGCTAAAAATGCTAACAGCCTATCAAGAAAAGATATTGATGACCTAACTGCTTATATCTCTCAATTTGGTGCAAAGGGACTCGCTTGGATGAGGGTTAAAGGTAATAGCTTGGAATCTAATATAGTAAAGTTTTTTAATAGCGAAATCCAGGATAAGCTTTTTCAAGTCATGGATTGTGAGGATAGAGACTTATTATTATTTGTGGCTGATGATAGTTCTATAGTATATGAGTCTATGGCTAATTTAAGGCTTAAATTAGCACAAAAGCTTTCTATTATAGATAATGATAAGTTGTCTTTTGTATGGATAACAGATTTTCCTTTATTTAGTTATGATAAAAATGAAAAACACTATAGCTCGGTACACCATCCTTTTACCTCGCCAAATTGGGAAAGTATTAAAAAAGTTGATCAAAAAAATAGCCTTATTGAAGAACTTGCTAAAAATCCGTTATTAGCTACTTCAGAAAGTTATGATTTAGTTTTAAATGGTGTTGAGCTTGGTGGAGGCAGTATTCGTATTCATGATAGTGATGTTCAGGATAAAATCTTTCAAATTCTTAATATTCCAGAAGACAACACCAAAGAAAAATTTGGTTTTTTACTATCTGCATTAAAGTATGGTTCTCCTCCTCATGGTGGAATAGCTTTTGGACTTGATCGTATTATAATGATTTTGCAAAAGTTAAGGTCTATTAGGGATGTGATTGCATTTCCTAAAACTCAAAAGGGGGTATGTTTAATGAGTGGGTCTCCTTCTGAGGTGAGTGATGAGCAATTATTAGAGCTATCCATTAAGATAGCAGAAAAAAGCTAATATATTATTTTGTTTTGGTAATGCAAAATAAAGAGATTATTTTTGAAGACTTAAGAAATCCCTTACTTTTGTTTGGGGAGAATGACAATAAAATTAGGTTTATAGAAAAAGAATTTTTAGTGTCAATCTTTCCTAAAGGAAATAGGGTTTTTATAGAAGGAAAAAAAGATAATATTTTTATGGCAGAGAAAGTTTTAAACATTCTCTTTCATGAGTCCCAAAAAGGGCATAATATTTTTGGGAACGACCTTGAGATTATGGTTCACCAAGTTAAAAAAGATGAAAGGTTTTGTCCAGGGAGCTTAGACAATAATCAGATATTTATTCATCGTAGTGCTAAGGTGATAAAGCCAAAAACTAGTAATCAAGCTGATTATTTAAAGGCAATTAAGGAGAATGACTTAGTTTTTGGTATTGGACCAGCTGGTACGGGTAAGACTTATTTATCAGTAGCTTTGGGAGTATTGGCACTTTTAGAAGATAGAATACAAAGGTTAATTTTAACTAGACCTATAGTAGAAGCCGGAGAAAATCTTGGCTTTTTACCAGGCGATCTAGAGCAAAAGATAAATCCTTATTTACGTCCACTTTTTGATGCAATTTATGATATTTTACCCTATGAAGATTTTATAAAATTTAGAGAGAAAGACAGAATTGAGGTAGCTCCTCTTGCCTATATGAGAGGAAGAACCTTAGATAATTCTTTTATTATTTTGGATGAAGCACAAAATACTACTGTACTACAAATGAAAATGTTTCTTACCAGATTAGGTCCTCATTCAAAAACGGTAGTTACCGGAGATTTAACTCAAATAGACATAGCTAAAAAAAATAATTCAGGACTTCTTATTGCTAATAAAATCCTCAAATCTATTGATGGTATTAGTATTATCCATTTTAATAATTCTGATATTATTCGCCATCCTCTTGTTAAGGAGATTATAAAAGCTTTTGATAAAAAATAAAAATGGAGTTATTAAATAGCTTGCAAATAACCATAGTATTTTATATTATATAGTTATAATGAGTTATAACTATAAGGTTAAATTAAGTGTTTTTTAAAGTAGAGATGATTTAGTAAGATTTAGTTGCTAAAAACGTTATGGTATATTAGTAACTACTCAAAAATAAAATAAACTGTTATAGTTTAGAGAAATGTGAATCAAATAATAATAACTGGTTGTATATATTAGTGTAATATAGATTATATGAATAAAATTGATATTAATTGTGATTTATGTAAAAGCTTTTCTGAGTATTCTGAAATAGTAAAGGTAAAAACTTTGCGAAAGATGGTCTCTAATATTCTTAAGGCCTTATCTATTGATAAAAAAGAAGTTAGTCTATTGTTCTGTGATAATAAGACTATTAAAAGGCTTAATAAAGACTTTCGTAGTAAGGATTATCCTACAGATGTTTTGGCGTTTGAATCTAATGAAGATAGTTATATTGGTGATATTGCTATATCCTTAGAAAAGGTAGCGGAACAGGCAAATAAATATGAAGTTTCTTTTGAAAAAGAAATGTTAAGACTACTAACCCATGGTATTCTGCATCTATTGGGCTATGACCATGAGAGAAGTAATACTGAAAAAAGAAATATGCATAAGTTAGAAGAAAGAGTTCTTAAGGAGGTAACTAAAACTAATATATGCTAGGGTTTTTTAAACTAGGCAAAAACGATAAAAGAGAAAAAGAAAAAGAAGAAAGCCCTGTAGTAAAAGAAATAATAGACAGGCTTTCTACTATGGGATCTACAACTGTAAAAGAGATTATGGTTCCAAGAATTGATGTTATAACATTTTCTCTAAAGTCTTCTTTTAAAGATATTATTGATGTTATAAAAGAAGAGGGACATTCAAGATTTCCTGTGTGGGATAAGTCTGTGGATGATATTATAGGAGTTTTATATGTTAAAGATCTTTTTACTTTCTTTTTTCAAAAAAAGCCAGAATTAGAGTTGAAGTCTATATTACGACCACCTTATTTTATTCCAGAGACTAAAAAAGTACTTTCTCTTTTAAAGGAACTAAAAGAAAGCAAAAATCATATTGCAATTGTGGTGGATGAATATGGAGGTGTTTCTGGTATAGTTGCATTGGAAGATGTTTTAGAAGAAATTGTTGGAGAGATTCAAGATGAATATGATGAAGAAGAGGAACTTATTATTGAGATTTCTAAAAATAATTATCTTTTAGACTCAAGAACATATTTAGAAGATATTAATATATCATTAAAAGTTTTTCTGCCTATAAAAGAGGCTGATACCATTGGAGGATTAATATTTAATCTTTTTGGAAGAATACCTGAACAAGGTGAAAAAATTGTTTATAATAATCTTGAATTTGAAGTCGATAGCATTGATGGAAATAGAATAAATAAAATAAAAATGGCCATCCTACCTAATAATGAAAATATTTTAACTAACAACAATAAAATAACTTAAATAGGTTATTCGTTTAAGACTACTAATGAAGATAATAAAATCTAGAGGATTTATAATAAAAGGAACTGAGTTTGGTGAGTCCCATAAAATCATAACTCTATTAAGCGATACACTTGGTAAAATTCAGATTATTGCTTATGGCGTTAGAAAAACAAATAGTAGTTATGGTAGTGCATTTGAACTCCTTAATGAGGTTTCTATTGTATTAAGGTCATCAAAAAAAGGGGATATTTATTATATTAAGGAAGTTTCAATTATTACTTCTCTTAATTCGATAAAAGGGGATTTATCTATTATATATCAATTATATAATATTGCAGAATTTATTGATTGTTTTATTCAGCCTGGTTGTTGTAATAAAAGTATTTATAATTTGTTAAGTGATAGTTTGACTTTTTGTGTTAAAAGTATTAATAACTCCTATGAGTTTATAAGGAGTTTTCAGTTAAAGCTTTTAAAGAAATTGGGCTTTTTACCGGATTTATTAACTTGCAGTCAATGCGGTAAGTTGATTATGTCAAAAATGAATAAGGTTTATACATCCACAAATAGCGGTTGGATATTTTGTTATGAATGTTCTAATAAGAAAAATGATAAAGAAATATCTATAGGGGCATACAGATTTTTATTAGATTTAGTTAATTTAGAAATAGATAAAGTTAGCCAATTAAAAATGAATAACTTTTTTAAGAAAGAAATTAGTTTATCCATTGAAAAGCTTATTGCATCTATTTTAGGGCATTATTTAAAGTCGTCAAAATGGGTATAAATTGAGTATCTGGAGGTCTGTATTTATATAAAGTTTGCTATATAAGGTTTTAATAATTAAACATATTAGAACTCATTTATTTTTTTTGATATAGCTTAACCCTATAAATAATTATTTTGAGGTATAATTTGGAGCCTATTAATGTATTGGTTGTAGATGATTCATCCTTGATGAGGAAGTTTATTACTAAATTGCTGGAAGAAGATTCTAGTATTAGAGTTGTGGATACTGCTATTAATGGTATATTTGCTTTAAAGAAGATTGAGTACCTCGATGTAGATGTGGTATTACTTGATATAGAAATGCCTGAAATGAATGGAATTGAGTTTTTAAAGAAATGCAGGGAATTAAATATTGATATACCTACAATTATATTAAGTGCCTTAGGTAAAAACAGACCCAAGCTTACATTAGAGTGTATTAAGCTTGGGGCAAAAGATTTTATTGTAAAGCCATCTGGAAATATTTCCTTAGATATTCATTCGATAAAGGATGAGATAATTTCTAAAATAAAGTTTTTTTCATTCTATAGGTTTTAAGCATTTGGATAAGAGAGACATTCTTAAAGAAAAGATTGACAAGATTTCTAAAAAGAGTTCTCCTGATCGCTTTACTAGGGATTCTCCTCAACCTAAAGAAGTTAGTTTTTTAAATAGAATCCCTAATGAGCTTAAGAATAAATTAAAAGCCATTAATTCATTAGAGGCTGTGGTTATTGGTATTTCTACTGGAGGACCTTATGCTCTTAGGAAGATTATACCACGTTTTCCTGCTAACTTTCCCCTTTCTATTTTAATTGTTCAACATATGCCTGAGGGATTTACTTATGAGTTTACCAAAGGCTTGGATGAAATATGTTCTTTAAGTGTTAAAGAGGCAGAAGATGGAGATATATTAAAAAAAGGGACTGTATATATTGCTCCTGGAAATAGACATTTGTTAGTAAAGTTATTGGATGGTTCTCCAAAAATAAGGCTTAGTGGATCTGGCTTGGTTTGCGGTCATAGACCTAGTGTAGAATTATTATTTAACTCGGCTCTTGAGGCATTTAATAATAGAATTATTGGTGTTATTATGACTGGAATGGGAAAAGATGGAGCTAAAGCGATTAGAAAGATAAAATTAAATGGGGGTATAGCTTTAGCTCAGGATGAAAAAACTTCTGTAATATTTGGGATGCCTAAGGTAGCCATTGATTTAGACGGAGTTGATGAAGTTTTAGACTTAGACAGTATTCCAAAGAGGATTATAGAAATTGCATCATATTTTTTTTATAACTTTAGGGGGAGTAGTTAATGGAAAGGTTAACTATTAAAGAGGGCAAAGAGCTTATATTGTTGGTCAGAAAGGTAATTGAAATTGAGCTTTTTGGAAGTTCTAATAAGAGTCCTAAGTTAGAGGCTCCTATCTTTTTTGAAAAGAGGGGGGTTTTTGTTACTATTCACATAAATGGTGTTCTTAGGGGCTGTATAGGTACTATAGAGGCTATAAATCCTATTATTGAAGCTGTTAATAAGATGGCATATTCTAGTGCATTTAATGATCCACGTTTTTCTCCTTTGTCAAAAGATGAATATTCTGATGTTGACATAGAAATATCGATTATGTCTGAGCCTAAAGAAGGAAAGCCAGAAGATATTGTTATTGGAAGGCATGGTATTATTATATCCCATAAGTATAATAAAGGACTTTTATTACCTCAGGTAGCAATAGAGAATAATTGGGATAAATACGCTTTTTTAAATTATACATGTTTAAAAGCCTCATTGCCAAAGGATATGTGGAAAAGGGGAGCTGAAATTGAACTTTTTGAGGCAGAGGTTTTTACTGAAAAAGATTAGCAAGCTATATTTTGTATAGTCTTTTTAAAAACTGGTATAAATAACATAAATAGGTTTGCCCAAAGGTTTTTCTGTATTAACTTTTATGTATTAACCTTTAAGTTAAGACCTTAGAACTTATTGCTAATACTAATTAGTTAATATATAGGGGAGTTAATGCCGGGTATAGTTGCTAAAGGCTTATTTAAGTATTACGGCTCTCTAAAAGCTTTGGATGACGTTTCTTTTGAGATTAATCAGGGAGAGGTCTTTGGATTCTTAGGGCCAAATGGAGCTGGTAAAACTACTACATTAGAAATCCTTGAGGGACTGCGTAAGCCTGATGAAGGTGAAGTTCTCATTGATGACAAAAATCTAACTAAAGATTACTATAAGATTAAGCAAATTATTGGTGTTCAATTGCAGTCCAGTAGTATTTATGATAAAATTAAGGTAATAGAGGCATTAAAAGTTTTTGCTGGATATTATAAAAATCCTGTAAATATTGACGAACTCCTTGATATATTATCCCTTAGAGATAAACAAAACACATATTTTAAGGATTTATCTGGAGGACAAAAACAAAGGCTATCTTTGGGACTGGCCTTAGTAAACGATCCAAAGGTGGTTTTTTTGGATGAGCCTACTGCTGGAATTGATCCTCATGCAAGGAGGAATTTATGGCAGATTATTGAGAAAATGAAGAATAATAATAAAACTGTTGTATTAACCACCCATTATATGGAAGAGGCTCAAAAACTATGTAATCGTATTGCAATAATGGATAGAGGTAAAATTATTGACTTGGATACCCCTAGAGCCTTAATTGAAAAGAGGAATCTAAAAAGTACAATAAGCGTACATTTTACTAATGAGGTTAATATATCCTTACTTTATAATATTGACGGAGTTAGTGAGGTAAAGCTTTTGGGATATACCGCTACTCTTTTTACTAAGGATTCTATGGGAGTTATTACTGCTTTAACAGATATGGCTAAAAAGAAGTTACTTTTTATTGAAAAGATGATTGTTAAAGAGGCTAATCTTGAGGATCTTTTTTTAGAGCTAACTGGTAGAGATTTAAAAGAATGAGGGTTTTATTAAATCAAATTATTTTAGAGTTAAAATTATTTTTTAGAGAGCCTATATCTGTATACTGGTCATTTTTATTCCCCGCTCTTATGATGATATTGGTAGGCTGGTTTTTTACCTATGATGAAAAAAAGGCTGTTGTTTATGTTTATGATAAAGATAAGTCAGATAGTTCAATTTTAGTTATTAATCAGCTGAAAAGGGCTAAGGATATAAATATTAAGGTAATTAATACCTTTGACAGTTTTAAACAAAAGACTAATTATAATCATGGGGAATTAGTATTAGTTGTTCCAAAGGGGTTTAGGAATAGTTTTCTTAAAAGTCGTAGTGAGATTGTTTTATATTACAATATGGTTTATGGCGCTAGCAATGAGAATGTAATTTCTTTACTACATGAACATTTACTTTCTATTAATTTTAATTTACTTAAAAAGTCACCAGTTATCAAGTTGAAAAAGGTTAATTTAGCTAATAGAAAAAGGAAATTATCCTATATTGATTTTCTTTATCCTGGTGTTATCGGCATGACAATAATGTCTACTTGTCTTTTTGGAATAGGTATACTTATTTCATCTTACAGGGAACACGGAAAACTAAGAAGGCTTTCGTTAACGCCTCTTAGAAAGTCTATTTTTATAGCGGGACACATAATAGAAAGGTATATTATTGTTTTATTAGAAACCATATTTCTTATTATTATAGCCTATTTATTTTTTGGGATAAAGATTTATGGAGATATATTATCATTAATAATAGTTTTAACTGTGGGATTACTAACATTTTCTTCTATTGGTTTTTTGATTGCGAGTAGGGTTAAAAAGGCAGAGACTGCGGCTGTAGTGGCAAATATTTTATTTTTTCCTATGATGATATTGGGTGGAGTATATTTTTCTGTTGATCGTATTCCAGAGGTTATACGTCCTTTAGTTTATTTTATCCCCCTGACTCACCTAACAGAGGCTTTAAGAGAGGTTATTAATTATGGAGTACCATTTTATCATTTGTCAAAGCAGATATTAGCACAATTAGTTGTATTAGTGATTTGTTTTTTTATATCTATTAAGATATTTACGTGGGAATAAAATAATTATATATTTTTAGTAGGCGGGTAATAATTTTTCTTGTTCTGCTTTATATAATTTATAATACTCTATTTGTTCATTATTTATTTCATATTGAGCTAGTAGGCTATGATTATTTTTATTTTTGTTATAATTATTTTTGAGATCAGATATACCGTTATAGTTTTCTTCTACGGCGCAATCAAGGCAAAGGGAGATATCAAGCTCTTTTATCTGACCTGATATATATTTAAATGGTAATTTATTATGCCACCATGTTTGGATTATTTTAGTTTCTCGTTTACATTTTGGACAAGTAATTTTAATATTTTTTAGTTCTATTATGGCAAAGCCTATCTGAGAAGGGTTTTTTTCTTTTTTATTATTTGCTTCTAAACGGAATACGTGATAATCCTTCATATCGTACTTAGTCAGCTGAAAATTTGCCCCCATATCTAATATCCTTTTTAAGTGTTATGTTAAACTCTATATCGATAATTTATTATATTTATGTTAGGAATTTTTTTGTTTCTTATTATTCTATTGTTTGTCAGTTATGTTAGGGCTTACTATATTTAATCATTAACGTGTTTATTTAAAAATTAATACTGGTACAACAATTATATTTTATAAAAAATATTGCATAACTGGGTTATCTGAACTATGAATAAAGCTATTATTAAAGTAGATATAAATAACATAAAAGAAAAAGCTCTTAATAAAAAAGATATTTCTTTTGAAGAGGCAAAATATCTTGCTAACATTGACCATGAAAAAGACTTAAAAGAGCTATTTTCCCTTTTTCAAGGAGCTAATGAGGTAAGGGAATGTTTTATTGGAAAAAAGATTACTCTTTGTTCTATTACCAATGCTAAGTCTGGTCTTTGTGCAGAGGACTGTGGTTTTTGCGGACAATCATCTAAATTTAATACTCCAGTCTCTAACTTTAAACTGTTATCATTTGAGGAGCTTAAGAAATCAATAGATAATGCGGCAAAAAATGGAGCTAGTGAATTCTCTTTTGTAACCAGTGGTAAAAAACTTAGTAACCCAAAAGAGTTTGATACTATTAAAAAAGCTATTAAGTATACAAAATCCAATACCAATATGGAGGTTTGTAGTTCTCTTGGTTTAATGTCTGAGCAAGAGCTTTTACAATTGAAAAAACATTGGAATGGACCACTTCCACCATAACTTAGAAAGTGCACGAAGTTTTTTTCCTAATATAATAACAACCCACTCTTATGACGATGAATTAAAAATTATAAAAAATGCAAAAAAGGTTGGATTATATACCTGTTGCGGAGGTATATTTGGCATGGGAGAAAGTTGGGATCAACGTATAGAGTTAGCCTTTGATTTAAGAATGCTAAAAGTAGACTCTATTCCAATTAATTTTTTGAATCCTATAAAAGGCACTCCATTAGAATCAGTTAAACTGTTGAAACCCTTTGAAGCATTGAAAATAGTAGCTATATATAGATTAATTTTTCCTGATAAAAATATAATGGTTATGGGGGGCCGTGAAAAAGTATTAAAAGACCTGCAATCTTGGATATTCTTTGCAGGAGCAAGTGGTATGCTTTTAGGGAATTACCTAACTACCAAAGGAAGATCTACAAAAGATGATCTTGCAATGATTTCTGATTTAGGCTTAGTACCATATAAGCATAAATGTTTATGATTAGAGTAATATTTTATCATCACAATGTACTATTAGGTTACGCCCACTTTTTTTAGCACAATATAGTGCTTTATCTGCATTATCTATTATTTCTTCTATATTTTTATAATTGTTGTTACAGAAGCTGGAAATGCCAAAGCTAACAGTTACCTTAAGGAAGGTATCTTTAAATTTATAAGTTTTTTTGTAATTTTTTTTCTTATTCTTTCAACAGCATAACAAGCCCCTTTTTTTTTAGTCATAGGCATTACAACTATAAATTCCTCACCACCATATCGTCCAACAATATCAATAGTTCTAACTTCGGATTTAATGATATATGCAATATATTTTAAGATTTCATCTCCAAATCTATGTCCATATTTGTCATTCACTTTTTTAAAATAGTCTATATCGCACATAACCAGTGAAAATGGTAAGTTATAGCGAATAGATTTATTAAACTCTTTTAAAAGCTGTTCTATAGCATATTTATAAGTATATAAATGGGTTTTAGCATCACTTATTATTATATTATTTAGAATGGAGTTTTCTATAGCTAAGGTAGCAAAGTTTGCAATGGTATTTAAATATTGTATTTCTGATGAGTTAAAAGTCTCACAATTTTTCTTGCTTCCTATAGTGATAAACCCGATAAATAGGCTTTTGGTTTTCATTGGAATAATAATATCTGCTTTCAGTATAGCAAGAGGGTCTTCATTTGCAATTGCTGGATATTCATTTTTAAGTTTTTTTATACTTAGTGATTTCTTCTAAAGTTTTAATTTTTTTTATTATTTTATCATTTTTAGAAAAAAAGACTTCTTTTTTGTTATTATTAATTTTTTCTATATCTTGAAAGATTATAGCTTTATAGTTAATATCCTCGTTAATAAAATTAGTATAAGCAATTGATAAAGTAGGTATATCCAGATTTTCAAAACAGTTATTCACAATGCAAGAGAAAATATTATTTAGTCCCTCTTGTTTAAGAAGTTTTTTACTTATATCAGACAGAAAAAATAGTTGACGATTTTCACATTCTATATGTCTACTATTATCTATCACACTGATTATACCAAATAATTAAATCTATTTTATTTATTTAAAACTATATACCAATAACTATAAATTATAGAGTTAGTTACTTAAACACTTTAACCATATTAGCATCATATTTTTGACTCTCAATTTTATCAACAGCTTTGCTAAGCTGAATATCATGGTTTAAGTCATAGACCAATATTTTGTTACGATTTTTTTCAAGGAGAATAAGTTTTTTTATAGTACTCCTCTCAAGAGAGATTCCATCTTTTTTAGTAGTGGCTATAAGCTTATCAATGTTACGAGAGCTATAATTTGGGTATTTCTTTATAAACCTGGATAAATACTTACCATTATGAAGTTTTCTTTCCATATACAATTGTTCAAAAGATTTTTTAGGCACTTTAACTATAACATCGGGTATAATACCTTTTTTATGGATACTACGTCCTTTTGGAGTCAAGTATTTTTTGTGTGGTAATCTTTATGGCAACATTATTATTAATAGAGTTAAGAGAAATAACCTCTTGTACAGATCCTTTGCCAAAGCTTTTTACGCCTATAATAGTTCCTCTTTTAGTGTCCTGAATTGCACCAGCAAATATCTCGGATGCAGAAGCACTTCCTTCATTAATTAGAACAACTAAAGGGACTTTAATATTCAGGATAGTATTTTCTGGACTAGCAAAAAAAGTTTTATTATTTTTATTATTACGTCCCTTGGTGGATACTATAACACCTTTGTTCAAAAACATATCACACACTTTATGTACAACGTTGAGAAGGCCACCAGGATTATTTCTTAAATCGACTATAAGTTTTTTCATACCTTTATTATTTAAGTAATTAAGAGCTTTTTTTAGTTCAGTGGTAGTATTCTTAGAAAATGTAGCAATTCGAATATAGGCTAGGCCTTTTCTTTTATTAATAAACTTAAACTTAACAGACTTTACCTTAATAACTGCTCTAGTAATAGTAAATGGAATCAACTCTAATTCATTTTCCCGTAATACTTTAATAGATACCTTAGTATTTTTTAATCCCTTTAGTTTTTTTACTACTTCTCTTATGTTAAGCCCTTTAGTAGGCTTACCCTCAATTTCTACGATTTTATCTTCTGGTTTAAGGCCAACTTTATGCGCAGGAGTATCTTCAATAGGAGCAATTACTATGGGATAGCCATCTTTTATAGAGATATAAATTCCAATACCGTGAAAGGTACCCTTAAGATTTTTATTAAGTTCTTTATAAGTTTCTTCTGATAGGAATGTGCTATGATCATCTTTGGTAGCATTAATCATTCCATTTATTGCACCATAAATCAGATTTTTATAATCAATTTTACTTTCATCAATATATTTTGATCTTATATGATATAAGGCTTCATTTAAAACTGATAAATATACCTCTTCCTTTTTATTATTTTTATTATAAGCAAGACTTTGTATTGAAAAGGGACTAAGGTTTATTAATAATAGAATAAATATTAAACCTAACCAAAAATACCTTTCTTTATTTAACATTCCCATGTAACTTACTCCGTTGTATAAAGGTATAGTATTTATAAAAAGTATAAATGGGCTACTGAGTAAACATATAAAAACGTATTTAATGTTTTAATTAGTTTAAAAGTTCAAAATAAATTTACTATTCCTTAATAAAAATATAATTATAAATCCCATTTTTGTCATTGTTATTTTGTATGGATATAAATAATAAGTATTAGACGGTATTATTTATTATTCTATTAATAAGCATAGTAAAAGATATTTTTATTAGAACGTTTGTTAACAATTAGCCATATTATAACTTATACATAAGACATATAAACAAGCATATTATTAACAGGATTACGCCCTTGTCTTGGGTCCATAACTCGTTCTCCTGGATCAGAAAGTGGATGACCTAACTGAAAAAAGGTAGCTGGGAAATATCCCTTACCCATAAATATTTGCTTTTTTACTTCAGGAGTAATTTTTTGATGATTATGCCTTGCATAGTAATGCTCTAACCCAACTTTTAGCCCATCTCTAAGTGATATTAATTTATGATATTCTATCTCAAGAGCATTATTATCCATATTTTTTTTCATTAGCTTTTTAACTTGTTCACTTTGATTATTTAGGTCTTCTATAAAGATAGAGGCAATTTTATCAGCGGCTAAGTCTAAGGGACCAGTTTTTATAACCCCTGATAAACCTAATCCTCTGGTAGCAAGTGCTAAGTGATCAGTAAATATTCCAGCATCAATATGAGCTTCTCCGACATCTGGCAATTTAATACCATATTTTTCTAGTGCCTCAGTCATACCAGATGTATAGCGAACCTGTCTCAGAACAACGAGTAATACAGGATGTGTATTTTTAAACTTTAAAAAAAACCGTCCCATACCTTGGGCAAATACTTTATCTGCACGAACCATATCCTTAAGGGTATACTCCTTTAGCTTTATGACCTTATCATTTTTCTCACGACAGTTATAATACCTAGCATTTTCTATAAGGAGCTTTCCTCTACTAATAAGGCTATTCCTAGTTCTTGGAAGGTCATGCAATGGAGCAGGCATATCTTCGAACTTAGCTATTTCTTCATCAGTCATGGAGCTTATTTGTTCTAGTGTATATTTTTTTAGAAAGTCATTATTCTCTTTTTTTGCATGAAGAATATAATATTTAAGGTTAATTTGTGGAACAATAATATCATTAAGGGCTTCATTCATAGCAATACCAATCTTGTTCATAGCCGGATGGTCTTGAGTATAAATAAGTACGCGAGATGGTTGTTCATTAGTAGCATTAGGTGCTCTATGGGCAAGACGTATAATCTCATAAATGGTTTCTATATTTACAGGTTTATTTGGTTCAGCAACACGTTCAGTTCTTCTCATTTCTATAAGATCCACAACCTCAGGTACGGCTTTATATTTCCTAGACAAAGAGCCATCAGGATTTACGCTCCATATATCTGCTCCACCCTTTACACCTGATAGTTCTGATCCATCAATTTCTATAGGGTTATTATTTTTTTTAGCCTTAGTTTTATTGTTTTCTACAAGCTTTTGGAACTTTTCTAAGGATAGTCTTGCAAGATTTCTTGTGATTGTGGGGTCTGGGTTAATGCTAGAAGGCATCTTAAGAGCCGCCATATCATTAAGAGCGTTGAGCTTAGTTACTTGTTCTATCATATTTAGTTTTTCAAATTCTTTCATTATACATCCTTTCTAATAATAATTCTATATAGGTTTTACTTTCTATATCTTTTTTGTTAATACCCATTTTATTAAATATCTTATTTATTTTAGATATTGCACTATCAATTTGACTTTTCTTTCACAAATGATCTCTGCTTCTAAGAAGTAACCAAGATTATGTAGATAGTTATATTCTAGAGTAACGTTATCAATTATAAAGATTTTGCTTTCTTTAGTTTTTTCAATTAGTTTTGTAAAGCCGAGATAATTTATAAACTTTATAAAGCTAATATTATCTATAATCTCAAATTCATTTTCTATATTTATTTCAGTTTTATTTTTTAAGCTCTTTTCTTTAAAAGTAGCAAAATATTTATTATTTAAAAGTCTAACTCGAAAAATTTTATCATTTTCGCATATAATACTTTTATTATTATTAGATTTTTCTATATAATAGAAGTCATTCTTAGTTACTTCAGTTTTTAGGACTGCATTTTTATAAAGAAAGGCTAAAATCTTTTTTTTATTTAGGATCCAACACTTTCTTTCTACTTCTATCAATTTTATATAGCTCTAGTATGCTTTGAAGTCATGGATAAATGTTCACCCATTAAGTCTTTTAGAGTAAGATTAGCAAAAACAGTTTTTTTACCGTAATCTATCTTATTTAGTATATTATTAAACATATTCTTTACTATTGGGTTATCTTTTTTTAGTAATAGTTGATCTTTTGTATTAAAAAGGTTAACTATTTCTAAAGCATTAATACTATTTATTGGTTTACCAGGAAAGAATTGTCTTTTTTTTATCGGAATATATTTGAATAACAATACCTTTATCTATAAGGGGAGCTATTAATTTACTTGTTTGATACCTTGATAATCTATTTTGGTTAGCTAGATTTTTAATTTCCAGTCCTCCTTTACCTTTATCATAGTTGTCAAAAATCAGATAGAGGCTATTTAGGATGAAAAAAAGCTTAAAGCTATCTAAATCAGTATTTTTAAACTGTTTTTTCTTATAGATTTCAGAAAACTGAATAAGATAAGATATTTCCATGCCGTATAAAAGAATTGCAAAAGATAGATATATCCAAATTATAAATATTGGAATAATATAGAGTTTACCATATATTTTACCCCAAGTTTGATTAGCTACTTCAGATATATAAAAGGTAAAGCCATACTTTCCGAATTCCCAAAAAAAGCCTGCTATAGCCGCGGCAATAATTGCAGATAATGGTTTAATTTTGGTATTAGGTATATATTGATAAATAAAAAAGAATCCAAACCATGTTATTAGCCATGGAAATAAAAACTGTGAAAACTCCTGTCCAAACATTATATAGGAGCCGTATTCAGAGGTAATATAAAAGGATGCGGTTAATATTAGCGGACCTATTGTTATCATTGACCAATAAATCATAAAGTTAGACAGTAAAGATCTACCTTTATTCACTTGCCATATTGAGTTAGCAGTATTTTCTAAGATTAACACAATATCTACCGCGGCAACAATAAAAAATATTACTCCTAATATAGTTAGTTTATAAACGCTTTCAGAGAAGTCGCTTAAATAGCCCGATATAGTCTCGCCTTCACTGGGAAAGAAATGAGGGATAATCTTTTCATTTATTATGTTGTTCAACACTTCTTTTGAAGAGTCAAATGTAGAGAATACGCTAAAAACTAAAATGGCTACTGGGACTAATGATAATATACTTATATACGAAAGTATACTTGCTTTTCCAAAGCACTCATCCTTATAAAACTTTTTTAATGCTATATAAAATAGTCGACTAGTATATATAGCATATTTTCTTAATCTTACGTATAGTTTTAACCTATAAAAAGAGTTCATAACTAGTTTATATATTATAATTATTAAAGTTATTATTTAATAATATTTTGCGAATAGTTATTCTACAGAATTTTTTTGTTTCATTGTGCATTGACCATTAATGATTCCACCATGTTGAACAATTAATGTATTACTATTAAAATTTCCAAATAGTTCGGCTTCCTCTGAGATAGATAAGATATTAGCCACATAAACGTCACCAATTATTTTTCCCATATTGTAAATATCTTTAGCCAATATTTTTGCTTTAACGGTTGCATTTTTTCCTATAACCAGCTCACCTTTTTTCTGCAGATATTTCACCTTCAAAGTTTCCATTTATTTGTAAAAAGCCATCAAATTTTAAAATTCCTTTAAATTCAATATCTTTGCCTAAAACGGTAGTTTTATTTACAGTTTTCTTATTTTCTTTCATAAGGTCCTCATAATTATAATTTATAACTTGTCAGAAAGCATACTTATAATATAGCTATTTAAAATTTTTTTGATTTATACTAAGCTAAATTACATACAAAATATTATAACAACTTTAAATATTATAACTATAATATACTTATGCTAACATAACGAATAGATATTTTTATAATTTTTATAAAAACTTATTATAAATAATCGTAAAATTTATATATAGCGTCAAGGAAAAGTAGTTTAATTATATTATTTAATTAGCTCTATAGTAGAGATTATAATATTAAGATATATGATTTTCATTAAAACAAGATTATTTATTGTTATCAATCACCATTTTTAGTCTTAGTAGTGGATCCTTAATAGCTCTCATAGTAATTATGACTTGCATAAAAAGCATTTTTTGTATTTATTACTGATGAATCAAGTAGCCAGTATTTAAAGAGCATAGGAGGATAATCAGTATGACACAAGAAAATAACTTTTTCATCAATATTTTAGTTTTCTGTTCCACAAAGAAATATAAAGTATACTTACCTTTACATTATATGTCTTGCTTTTTACCTTGTGGGCTTTATCATAAACAACCTTTTTAATATATCTATCTATAAAACGAAAATATGTATACATTTATTAACAATTATAAAATAGAGGATAAAATTAACATCAAAAAACTTTTTACTAAATAATGACAAACTATGGTTAGCATAAGTAAAAATAAACTAACTATAATTATAGTATGAAGTTTGGGAGTCTCTCCATTCCTTGTTCTTAGGATTAAACCTATAGACAAAATTATCAAAACAATTATCCCTGAACTACCATAATAAGATAGCTTATCAATAAAATATACCTTGAACCCAAGTGGAAGAACTTCTCTATGGTTTAAAATAACATAATATAAATCATATATTGATACATTTGGGGCCATCTTAACTGTCTTATTTAACCTAACAAGATCATAAAGCTTAATACTAGATGACATCACTATTGAACCAGACTTTCTATCTTTTATATAATGTTTATCAGTTTTTTTAAAACTAAGTATATTTTTAATATGATAAATATTTATCTTTTTTTCACTTTTTATCCACTGGGCATACTTGATAAGATAAACTGGTGAGTTAACTGTACTATCTATGTTTGAAAGCAAAATAATGTCTTTTAAAAAAATATTATCCTTGTGAATAAATAATCTCCCAATAGAAAGAATAGTCTTTCCCATATAAAAAGATTCTTTATTCGTAACGAACTTTATATTACTGTCCATAAAAAATAGGTTTTTGTGTAATAAATTATACTTTTTAACCTTTTCCAGCTTTTGTATGACCTTTATGGCAGTGGGCGTAACTTTATTAATTTCGTATTTATCTAAATTAGGTTTTATATTATCCTCTGGAAAGTAATAACTTAATGTTTTAATATACTCTATATAACCATGCTCATCAACCTGCTTTTGCTTATAAGCACTATCTCCCAATGACAAAAGTCTTTCAATTTTATGCCTTTTAATGTTTTTGGTAAAGTATTCATTTTCAGCAAGGATTTTATCAATAAAATATTTTACTTCTGGTAAGTCCTTTTGCTTATTAAAGATCTCAATTGCCTTATCATATTCTTTATTTTTGGCGTGTGAATATGCCTCTTCAAAATTAGGAACTACTTTTTTAGCTTTTTCTATAAGAATAAGTTCAGACCTTTTAAACCTTAGTGCAACTCTTTTAAAGAAGTTAGCCAAAAATATACTATCTTTTTCAAGGTCATTAGCCAGCTTTATAGTGTTTTTAGTATCTATTTTTTGAAAACTGTCTATTATGTCATATATCTTATTTCTTACCTTTTTAATATTTTGAGGCTTTTTTTCGATATACCCTGCATTAGTATTGGAATAAAAATTAGGAAGAAAAACTTCTCTAAGAAAAAAGTTTATTAATAAGGCAGATAATCCAATAAAAGCTATGAATACTCCTAACTTTACTGGTGAAAATATTATTTTATTTGTAATATTTTTATTTAGTCTAGTATTCTTTTTTTTAAATAGAAATACAGAAATAAATATGAAATACGAAGCAATAAAAGAGTGGGGTATATAGTATATAGAGGTAAATAATAAGTTATAACACAAGTTATATAGATCATCTAGTTTATTCTCTATTATTAAATCCCCTATCACTAATGGAATTAATACAATAAAAAATATACTTATAATACGCCTTAGAGTATGTAAATACATATAGAATCCTTATTGTGTTTGTAGTATGATTCTCTCGTACTTCATGTATGCAAATAAGAAGAGTATAGCTGAAATTAATAATATTAATATTCCAGGTATGTTTGGCATGTTTATATATTTAACTACTATATCCAATCTTTGTTCTGCTAAACTATAGCTAATTGTTAATAGATAGACTAATAATAAACCTAATATAAAAGACGTAAATAGGTTAAGGAGGGGCATGTTCTTAGTGCTTAGAATTAAGCCTACTGAGAAAAATATAATTATAATGCCAATAATCTCAAATAAAAAACTAATAATTTTATATAGGGTTTGTATACCAATATTCTTTTTATAAAAATTGTTTATTTGTGATACTAAATATTCTTCATATTTTAATAAGGGGATATAGCTAATAATATTGTTTATGTAATTAATTTTATTATTTACTTCTTTTTTGATACTAGTAAAAACGTTATTTTCGTTTTGAAAATAGGGTATAACTTTCTTTTTAGTAAGGGTTATTCCTTTTTCTTCTATATGAAGGGGATCGTTTAATATAATTTTATTATTTTTTAGCTTTCCACTAAATGAAAACGTTAGTACAAAATTACTGCTAACAATTGGAGGGGATAGTAATATATTAGAAAATCTATTATCTTTATATTTTGAATAAAAAAGTATTTTATCTCCTATTTTTAAGTTATTATGGGATTTATATATCTTTTCTTTTGAGTAGTATAGTTTAGGTTCGGATGTAGTAATATCTTTTTGGCTAAACAAAACTAAAATAATAATAAATAGTAGTCCTAATACTATACTAATTAACATTCCTTTTCCATAAGTCACCATAACTTTTACTCTAATAGAGTTCATAAAAAACAGCGGTGTTAAAAAGGTGGTAATAAAGAATATTAATATATGGTGCTTTATAATTATGATTTGTATTAGCTTTAACAAAAAGTCTATATTTTTTATGTAATTTTGATCTATAAAAATTAAATGTTTTGTTAGGCTGGTATATTTAATTGTAAATATGGTTAGAGTTAAAAGTATGCATATAATAACAGCAGTGACTAAAAATCTCAATATTTCTTTCATAATGTATTCTTCTTAATTATTACTTTTGAAAAAGTATCGGCAGACTAAAGGTTAACATTAAACCAGCTAATATTCACTTGATTTTATACTAACTTGCTATAATATAAATAGTTATAATATAAGTTGCTTTATATGTATAGCCAGTATTTATATACTAATGATTAACAAATAATATATAAGTGGCTATAATCTTTATATGCTATAAAGTAGAATGGCTAATAATAATTTTTTTTGAAATAAAACAGTAATATATTATATTTAATATTTTAACAATTCATATATTTTTATTAACGGCATATAACCTAAGGCGTTGATTTATTGTTTTAGTAGTTTAATAATGGTTTTTATGGTTGTCCTGCTTATAATTTAATAAATAGGGCTTTTGGAGATCATATTATGCGGGTTTTATTGCTAAATAGTAGTTATGAGCCCTTAAAAATAGTATCATGGAAAAAGGCTGTTATTTTAATATATAAAGAAAAGGCTCAGCTATTAGAAGAGTATGATAATTTATTAATACGCTCACCAAACCTAGTGTTAAAAGCACCATCAGTTATACGTCTTTATTATTATGTCAATATAAACAAATATAAAATACTTCGTTTTTCAAAAGAAAACATCTTTTTTAGGGATAATTATACCTGTGCTTATTGTGGAAATAAATTTAATAAATCACAACTAACCCTTGACCATATAATCCCCTACTCAAAAGGAGGTAGAAAAACATGGACTAACATTGTAACTGCATGTAATTATTGTAATAATAAAAAAGGAAGCTATAACTTAGATCAAGTTAATTTTAGGCTGTTAAATAAACCTTTTAAGCCTTCTGAAAATAGTTATATTGCCTTTCATAATAAGTTTCACACTATTCCTGTCCAGTGGCGAAACTACCTGCCTATAGGCATAATAGAAATGGATACCGCTATTTAAAATAGTGCTTAGGTAAAGCTATTATTTGTATTTTGCATAGGGTTCCCAAAAGTTGTTATTTTTATCCCATGTTTTTACTCCGGCCTCATCTTTCATTGGAATTCCGAAGTTAATGTGTTTATTTTTAATAGATTGATTATATCTATAAACTTCTTCATCGCTTTTTTCTTTTACCTGTACTACTTTAACAGGTTCTTTTTTTGGTTTTAAAGGTGGTTCTGGTTTTACGGTTTTCTTGCTACACTGAATAGTGGCCAATAGTATAATAAGGGTTATAAATAATAATGGATTTTTATAAAACATAAAAGCTCCTTTAGCATTTTTTAATAATATAAGCATTATTTTAAAAATGAATATTTTTTTAATTTTTATAATCTAAAAAAATTACTTTTAACTTTAGTTATATATAAATAATTTTTTTAAGCTTTTTACTTTAAAATTACAGTAATGTACTATGTTGACCTTTTATTTAATATAAAGTAAATTTTAATATAGCATATAAGAGAATTATTATGACCGATTATACTATTCAACGACAAAATATGGTTAAAAATCAAATTATAAGTCGTGATATTATTGATCCTTTGGTTATTGAGTCTATGTTATCAGTAGAAAGGCATTATTTTGTTAGGCAAGGGGATAAACTTAAGGCATACGAAGATCATCCTCTTTCTATAGGTTATGGTCAAACTATCTCTCAGCCGTATATGGTTGCCATTATGACTGAGAAATTATATTTAGGAAAAGAAATGAGTGTTTTAGAAATTGGCACTGGATCAGGTTATCAAACTGCTGTACTATCTAATATAGCTAAAAGTGTATATACCATTGAAGTTATACCAGAACTCTATAAAAAGGCTGACTATATTCTTAATGACTTTTTGGAATATAATAATATAACTATGAAAATAGGTGATGGATCATTGGGTTGGATAGACTATTCACAATTTGATAGAATAATAGTAACGGCTGGAGGTACTAAAATACCGGCTCCATTGGTTGAGCAACTAAAAACTGGGGGAATAATAATAATGCCGGTGGGTAAAGACAGAACACAAATACTTTATCAAATACAAAAAACCTCCAAAACTGCTAAATATACTAAATCTAAAAATAGTCAACTAACTAAACTAGGACTTACTATAAATAGCGAATATGACTTTAATATACAGTTGATTAACTATTGTATGTTTGTACCGCTTATAGGAAAATATGCTTAGCCCCATTTTGTTATCCTGGACCATTATAATTACTGTTGTCATCATAATATTGGCTATTCCTATCTTATTAATTAATCTACTTTTTAAATTGAATAATATTAACCAGCTTATAGTTAGAATATGGGGTAAACTAATACTAATCTTCCACAAGATTGAGGTTATTGGTGAAAATAATATTCTTAAAAATCGTTCTCAAATTATATTTGCCAATCACCAGAGTAACTTTGATATATTTTTATTTAGTGCTATATTAAAGGTTCCATTTTCTTGGATGGCCAAAGATTCACTATTTAGAATACCAATATTTGGCTGGGTTATAAAAACATTAGGCTATATACCAGTTAAGAGGGGTAGTATGAAGGTAGCTAAGGCTATTGAGGTTGCAAAAGAAAAACTTAAAAATAATCAAAATATTATAATCTTTCCAGAAGGCACGTGGAGTAACTCTGATAACCTGTTACCATTTAAAAGTGGTATATATTATCTAAG
Organism: Spirochaetota bacterium; assembly: GCA_965208615.1. GTDB lineage: Bacteria > Spirochaetota > UBA6919 > UBA6919 > CBDBPB01 > CBDBPB01. The sequence continues at coordinate 208,861 of CBDBPB010000006.1, read as the reverse complement.
CAAACAAACTAAAGTACCACTATTACCCGTAAATATATGCGGTAGTAATAAAGTTAATCCTCCGGATAGTTATAGGGTATATTTAAAACCATTAAAAGTCATTATTCACCCGCCTATATTCTCTAATGAGTATATAGACAAAGATAAAAACAGTTTTTTAAACCATATAAGGTCAATATTAAAATATACTAATGATAACTTAACTATAAAATAAAATATTAATTATAAGGTATTTTTTTTACTTGACAAAAAGAAAAATATAAGTTAGCTTTATAAAAATGGTTTGGATATTAGCTTACTTAAAATTTACATCACTTTACTATAAACTGATGATGGTATGTTAAGCTTTTTAGTATAATATATAATGTTTAGTTAACTATATGATGAAAATAAGTAGAAAAGCTGACTATGCTTTAAGAGCCGTAATCTATCTATCTCAGCATACCTTTTCTAAAATACACCTTATTAGTGAAATATCAAAGGCTACTGGGGTTAGTAGAGACTTTATGGCAAAAATCTTAAAAGACCTAAGCATTAGAGGTCTTGTAAAAGCTCATAAAGGTGCAAATGGTGGGTATAAACTTTGTATATCCCCAGAGGAAATTAGCTTTAAAGACGTTATAGAGGCTATTGAAGGACCTCTTGGTATCAATGAATGTGTTCCTGATGCTGGAGTTTGTACTCGTATTGGGTCTTGTGAGATGTATGATGTTTGGGATAAGGTATATAAAGCTATGTCTACAGTTTTAGAACAAACCAAAATTGGTGATATGGCAGTTAAAGCCGGTTAATATAAATAGAGAAAATTAATTTTTAGGAAAACCTTATGCTTAAAGAAGGAGACAGTGCTCCTAATTTTTCTTTATTTGCTAGTGATGACTCTAAAATTAGCTTAGACCAGTTTAAAGGAAAAACAGTTATATTATTTTTCTATCCTCGTGATAATACTCCCGGGTGTACTAAAGAAGCATGCAATTTTAGAGATGACTTTAACCTATACAAAAACTCTGTTATTATTGGAATAAGTAAAGATAGTATAAAATCCCATAAGAACTTTATTAGTAAATATAATCTTCCATTTTTACTGCTAAGCGATCCTGATAAAGAGGTTCTAGAACTTTATGGGGTATGGAAAGAAAAAGCTATGTATGGTAAAAGGTTTATGGGAGTTGAGAGGTCAACCTTTATTATTGATCCAGATGGCAAAATTAAAAAAATATTTAGAAAAGTAAAAGTTGACAAACACTCCAAAGAAGTTATTGATAATATATAAAAAAATACTTGTTTTAACTTATATCTTTAAGCCTAAGAGCTTAATACTTACTTTATACAATCATCCGCTGTACATATAAAATTAGTGTATATCATTTAACTAATTTATAAAAAATCGTTGTTAACCCCAATTTTAAATATACCGAGTATATATTATTAATTTTTAAATTAATAATATATAGTATAATTCACCAGAAGTGTTTTAGGTGTTTATTATTAATATAGCATTTTGATTAATTTTAAATATTATTTAGTATAAATTAAAAGAGTTATTACTATACTTTTACTAAATATTAAGGTTATTTTAAATTATATTAATATAACTGCCTTTATTATTAAGGAACAACATAATGATTCGAAGAATGCTTACCACAAATATAATTAAAAATTTAAAAGAAAAAGAAGAGCTCAAGGCACAAGCACATAAAATCAAAAAGGATTTAGGAGCTAATAGTCCGGAGTTTAAAAAAATTAAAGAAAAGCTTACTAATTTAAAAAGGTATTACTTAGAAGAAGACTGTAGCTTTCTAAGAGGTGGGATATTTCGTAAAGGAAAGGATCTAACATTAGGCGAGGCAAAAAGACTTTTAGAATTAGGTTTTCATCTTATATGGGTTGGGGATGAGCCTATATCTGAAGAGGATAAAAAAAACAATATCATTTATAACTATAAAAGAGAGCTTGAAAAAAACCTTTCTAAAACTATGGTAGTCTTGGACGAGAGTAATGCTAAAAAGCCGGGTAGCACAATTAATATGATAGAAGGCAATGATCTTATTAAACAAACTATAGAGGCATTGCAAATGGAAGGTGCTAAATATTTGGCTCAATCAATATTTGGCTTATCCAGTAGTATATTAGACAGCATAAAGACCTTACTTTTAGGCTTTTATAACAAGACTCCTGATAAAGTGGATATATTTGATAATACTTGTTTAGGGAATATATATAAGTTAAAAGAAATTAAGGATGGAGAAAGCATTAAAGAACAGGATAAGACCCATGATGAAGAAAGAACAAATTATTTTTTAAGAATTATGATTAACATGGGTCTTGCGTTTATGACAACAGTTTCAAAAATACAAAGTTATAGACTTAAAGAAAACTTTCCTAATCAGGATAAATATCGTCGTGTTGACCCACCTAAACGATATTTATATACAGAAGAAGACATAGAAGAAGGGGGATTAGCTTCTGTTTTTGCAGTTTATGGTTTTTTACATAAGTCTATTGATAAACTAATTATTCGTCTAACTAATCCCTTTTATGATGGTGATGGTAAGCTTAGTGGTAATGGCTTTTTAGAGCTTAATTCTAAAAATCGCTTGCTCTATGAAAAACATTGTAATGTTAGCTATAACTTTTTTGCTTCTCTTAAAGATCGTGGATTTGTTAAGGAAATAGGCCGTGGTATTTTACAACATCACCAGAGGTGGTTGAATGATTATGGTTATCCTAAAAGGAAAATGTCAGAAAAAAAAAGTCAGGTGTTAGACAGGTTTGGCAATACTGTAACTGTATCCAATAATTTTTATGAACAACCAATTAATGAGCTAACTAGACTATCAAGTATAATTGAGTTTTTTTTTAGAATATTTATTTCATACACCTTTTCATATTCCATTTCAACGAGATAACCTAGTTAGATATTTAATTCTTAATAGTGTATATCCCTCAGATAGCAATAATAAGCCTGATAAAAATGGGGTGTTTGATGTTCAAAGTCAACTAATGCAAGAAAAATCCTTTGATGGGTACTTAGTTGACCAGTTTATTAGGTCAATTAATATTTATAAAATAAATGAAATAGTACCTATATACAATTTTAATAATACCAATAAAAAATTGTATGATGCCATGGTTATTAGATATAATGAATTAGCTCATCGTCCAGTGCTAGGAATAGTTGTTAATGGTAAAAAGGAAGAGTTAGACTTGTCCCAGCCAAAGAGTGAAAATCTATATATTGGAGAATACTATCCATCACTACGCTTTCAGGATGTGATAGAGCATTACTATCTTGATAAGGTGTCTGGCGGTATTTCTATAGAAAATAAAGAAAAGAAAAATTATAGTTATAATTATGATATGAGAGTAAATAAGGAGGATAAGAAAACTCAGAATATATTAAGCGAAGTTTTTGAAGATCGTCAGGTTGTAGAACAAAGTGATACTCCTGATGTTGACATAGATAGTCTTATTGCCTCAACTCTACCTCATGAATTAGAGAAAATTAAGTTCACTAAGCCAGATGAAATAGAAAAACCTATGGATAAAGAGTCAGACTTAGCTGGAGAAAAAAAATTGGATGATATAAGTCCTGATAATCTTTCTAATAGGCATTTTGATGTTAAATTGCCTGATTTAACAGATATAAAAAAAGACTTCTCTTCTGAAGAAGATAAAATAGAAGATATATCTATTGTAGAAGATAGAGAAATAGAAAATAATAGAAAAAACGAGGATAGTACTGGTGAGTCATTTTTGAATAAGTCTGATATGTCTTTTGAGCCACCAAAAAGTATAACTGAAGAACCAGACTTAATAGATGAAATACCTAAAATCCAAGATGAAGATAAAACTATGAAAAAGCTTGGTGAAACTACTGAACCAGCGGATAACCTTTTGGATAACAATCTTAAAGAGTTATCTGATTCTGAAATTAAAGATTTAGCTTCTAAAGAGGATATTCAATTAACAATTAACGGTGATATAAATAAGCAAAGGGATATGCAAGAAGATTACACTGATAAAGCCACTCCATACAGTATAACAAAAAAACTATTTAATATTTATATTAACGTGGATAATAAATTATTACCATATGGTCTTGGTAATATAATATCTTCTGAGGACAATGAAAAAAAGGTTAATATAACTTATTTAGCTCAGTTGACTAATGAAGATAGGTCTTACTATAGCTATCGTTATTCTTTGTTAGCCCAAAAAGAACAACATATTATTACTGTTTATAGTCCTATTATACATGATACTCTGCCTGAAAAAACTTTAAAGTTCTTTATTACAGAGGAATTTGATCAGGATAAAAAAGAACAAATAGTTAAAAAACCCCTATTAGAAGGAGAATACTATTTGTTATACTACATAAAAGAACTTGATTCTTCTAAAACTAAAAATCTTACAAATAATATAGAATATATAAAAGGAGTTCCAAAATATATCGTTAGAATAAAAGAAATAGATGAACAATCTAACAATCCTATCGTTACATTTATACGCTATATTAAAATTAAAGATAAACAAATTAATTGTATTAAAGATAAAAATTGTGGAAAAAACTTTGATCTATCTACAATGCCGTTTTTTAAGTTAGATCGTCCTCTTAGTGCTAAAGATATAGTTCATTTTTTAGGTTTATCTGTTATATAAGAGGACAACCTAAATAAAGTTAAATATCCTTGCCCATTTTAGTCTTTAATGAAGCAAGCTTGTCATTAATAACGGGATCATTTTCTAGTTTTAAGTTTGCTAATTTATTTTCAGTATTAGACTCAAACTCTAAAGCCTTAAACTTATCATCGAGAGAACTGCCTGATAATGTTTTACTTAATTCATTTTCTGCTTCTGCCTTAGCCTCTATTTCATCAACCTTAGCCTCCATTCTAGAAAAGCTATCAAAGGCGGAGGAATCAGATAAACTTGCCATAGTTTGACTAATTTTACTTTGAGCCTCTGCTCTTTTTTGTCTAGCGATTAATAAGTTCTTTTTTCTTCGTGCCTCTTGAATTTTATCGTTTAGCCCCTGAAGAGCCATTTTTAACTTATCAACAGCATCTTTTTGAGCTCTCCATTGTTGTTGATATTGTAAAGCAGTATTCTCAGCAGACTCTTGTTTTTTTAAAGCCTCCATAGCTAGGCCATCATTATCTTTATTCACAGCTAAAACAGCTCTTTTTTCCCACGATGAGGCCTCTGTATTAGCCTCAATATAAGCTTTTTTAAGCTTTTTCTCATCGGCTATTGAATGAGCAACTTTTTGTTTAGCCTGAATAAGTTTTTCATTCATATCCAAGATTATTTGCTCAAGCATTTTTTTAGGATCTTCTGACTTACTAATCATATCATTTATATTAGATTTGACGACTGTTACAATACGCTCAAAAATACCCATATTACCTCCTGTTTAATTGTTTAAAAACTGGGATAGTTCTTTATAATCATTAGAAATTGCCATAACAATGGAGTCGATAGATGCCTGAAACTCATTAATATCAAGATTTTCAGATTGTAGGGTATCCACAATTACAACATAATCATCTTCTAAGCCATAGGCTCCATGTACAAGGCTTGAGGTATTTAATCTTAAAAGCTTTTCAAAAAAAGATTCTTTGTCGTTAGAAGGTATATTCATCAATCTAACCCTGAATATTAAAAGAGGTTCTTCTAGTGAGATAACTATATTATCAATGTTATCAAACTCATCATGAACAACCCACATACTATCGTTAATCTTTTCATAAGCTAAGTTAAGGGAGATTAAATAATTTTCTATTTTATCTATTAACTTGTTAGCTACCATAATTCCTCCTCTTTATGTATATATTATAATATAAGTTAGAAAAAATATTTGTTTACTATGTTACTCCAATAAATAAAAAAATATTATTAGGAAAATTAAATGCTTAAAATCCTATAAAATATACTTAAAATATTATCTAAAATTAAGGTTAAGAAAAGTTTTTTCCTTAAAAAAATGATAAAAATAAAAAAGTTAAAAGCTTATACTTTTTTTATTAGCTATAAAGGATAGACTATAACAAAAGAAAATTAATAGTTATAAAAAAACAATTGAGTTAATATATTTATTATGAATATCGTGCTAAATTTCTTTGCATTTCTATATCAGCCTCTCTTTTTTTGCTAGACTCTCGTTTATCGTATAACTTTTTACCCTTGCAAACACCTATTTCTATTTTAATAAAGCCATTTTTAAGATAAACTCTTAAAGGGATTAATGTAAAACCCTTTTCTTTAACTTTGACAAAAAGTTTTTTTAATTCCCTTTTGTTTAATAGTAGTTTTCTATTTCTTTTAGGATCATGGTTATTTATATTCCCGAACTTATACTCGGTTATATGTGTACTAACTAACCATAGTTCACCATTTATAAACTTGGCAAAACTATCTTTTAAGTTAATCATAGATAAGCGAATAGACTTTACTTCAGTTCCAGTTAACATAATTCCAGCTTCTAGTCTTTCTGCTATATGATATTCAAATTTAGCCCTACGATTAGTTACTACTACTTTTACTGCTTCTTTCATAGTTAAATTTACCATATAATAAAGTTAGTTGTTATAATAAATTAAGTAAAAAGGTTTTTAAAAGTTAAGTGTTTAAAATTCACTAAGGTATATTCAAAATTTACCTAATTTTGGATATAAAAAAAACTTTTTTTATAAAAAAGTGATAATAAATAGGCTGTTAAATCGCAAAGAATAACAAGAATGAAGGTATACTTTTTATTGAAATTTGTTAAGTTTTATTACTATAACTGAAATAATATGATTAATCAATTAATAAGGATATATAATGAAGAATGAAATTAAAGTTGGAATAGTAATATTTCTTGCCTTAGTTAGTATGTTTGTAGTAGTTTTTTTTCTAAAAGACTTACGATTTGGAATTAGTGGAAAATATTATATAGTGCAATTTGAAAACTTGAATAACCTTATGGAAGGAGGACATGTTAAGTTAAATGGTGGAATTCGAATAGGTAAAGTTACAAAGTTAAAAATAGATGGAATGTTTGCTAATGTCCATTTTGTTATTACTGATTCAGATATTGTTTTAACTGATACTGCATCATTCTCTATAAGCGGAGCTGGTTTATTAGGTGAAAAATATTTATTTGTCTTATTAGGAAAGGGGGGTGAACCTATAAAAGAGAATACTAAGCTTAAAGGAAAAAAGGCACAAGATTTGGATTCTATAATTCCAAAAGTAGCAAAGATTGCAGATTCAATAAATAATATATTGGATAATCAACTTTATCCAACCTTAGAACAGATTAAGATATATGTTAATGGTAAAGAGATTAAAGAGATTTTAAAAAATGTTTTGTCTTCTTCTAAAAATTTAAATAAGTTAATGGATAATTCAAATAAGCTGGTTTTGGATATAAAAGATAAGCATGTAAAAAAGACAATGGATAATGTAAATGAGACTATATTACTTGCTAATAGTGAAATAAAAAAGCTATCAACCTCTATACAATCTTTTGTTAGTAAAACTGATGGTTATATGAATAAGTTCTTTTCTAAAAAAGATGGCGTACTTACTATTACTAAAGAGAGTTCAACAGTCTTAAAAGAGGTAAAAAAGTTTGTTGCTAAATTAAATAAAATAGCTAAAAACTTAGATGATGAAAAAACACCACTGGGAGCAATGTTTAAAAGTAAGAAAATGACTAAAAATATTAATAAGCTAATAAAAAACTTAAATGAATTAGTTATTGAGGTTAAAAACAGTCCTCTTATTTCTAATAAAAAAAAATATAGGCCAGGTCCTTTTTAATTGTCAAAGAAAACAAAGAAAATATTTATTTGTTCAGAGTGTGGATATAAAAGTGTAAAATGGTTAGGTAAATGTTCTCAGTGTGATTCTTGGAATAGCTTTGAAGAGTCCAGTTCTGCTAATATAACTAGCCATAAAATACCACTTTTATCTTTATCTGACATATCCCCTATTGCAGAAAACAGGCTAGAAACAAATATTAAAGAGTTTGATAATGTTATGGGTGGTGGAATAGTATCCGGTTCTCTTATTTTAGTCGGGGGAGAGCCAGGTATTGGAAAGTCTACTTTTTTGCTTCAGTTAGTTGAGAAGCTAAGTTCTAGCGGTACTATTCTATATAACTGCGGGGAAGAGTCTGTATATCAAATTAAGTTAAGGAGTAACCGACTTAATATAAATCAGGAAAATATATATTTGCTTGATGAGGCAGATCTAAAAGATATAGAGGATAGTATATTACAACTAAAACCTTTAGGAGTGGTTATAGACTCTATACAAACGGTTTATCGTCCTGAAACCCAAGGACTACCAGGAAGTTTAACACAAATTAAAGATGGAGCTAATTTATTTCTTAAGTTATCCAAAAAGGAAAATATATTTATTTTTTTGGTAGGCCATGTTACTAAAGAAGGTAATATTGCGGGTCCAAAGGCCCTAGAGCATATTGTTGATGTAGTACTTTATATAGAAGGGGATAAGCAAGACTCGTTTAGGATTTTGAGGAGCTATAAAAATAGATTTGGGTCTACCGATGAAATAGGTATTTTCAAGATGACTAATTTAGGACTTAAAGAAATAAGCAATCCTTCTCAACATTTTATACAGGATTATAATCCTATTCACTCAGGTACTACTCTTTCGGCAATAAATGAAGGCAGTCGTCCTATTTTGGTAGAGGTTCAAGCTTTAGTTAGTTCTACTCACTTTACTTTTCCTAAGAGGGTTGTAAATGGTATAGACATTAATAAAGTACACAAATTAATTGCTATTTTAGAAAAAATATTAGGACTAATTTTAGTACAAAATGATGTATATATAAACATTACAGGGGGTATTCAGGTAAAAGAACCTGGTATAGAGCTTAGTATTTTGGTTGCAATTTATTCTGCATTTAAAAAGATAAGTTTTAATAAGTCTATTTTGTTTATTGGAGAATTAGGTTTAGCTGGAGAAATTAGGGGAGTATCAGGTATTCGTTTAAGGGTAAATGAAGCCATAAAATTGGGGATAAAAACTATTGTAATACCTAAAAAGAATTATCAAGAGCTTTCATCTAATATTAAAACACATAATGTAGTTAGTGTATTCTCTATAAAAGAGGTGATAGAGCTTATTAGTAAAAGTTAAGCTGATTTTTCTTTTATAACGACTAAAGGATCTTCTTTTTTTTCAATTACACCTTTTGTAATGACAACTCTACTAATATCCTCTTTAGAAGGTATTTCAAACATAAGTTCCATCATTACATCTTCAAGGGTATATCTTAATCCTCTTGCACCAGTCTTTTGAGTAAATGCTAGTTCAGCGGCGGCTTCTATAGCTTCTTCCATAAAGACTAGTTCAACGTTATCCAGTTCAAAAATCTTTTTATACTGCTTTATTAAGGCATTTTTAGGTTCAGTAAGTATTCTAACTAGAGCATTTTTATCCAAATCTTCTAGTGTAGTAATGACGGGTAGACGTCCAACAAATTCAGGTATGAGTCCGTATTTAACGAGGTCTTCAGGAATTACTTGATTAAGAATATTTTCTCCTATATTTCTAGTAGATTTTTCTTTAGTACTAGAAAAGCCAAGCATTTTTTTTCCTATTCTGTCTTGAATTATTTGATCTAGTCCGACAAAGGCTCCGCCACAAATAAAAAGGATATTAGTAGTATCTATTTTTATAAGGTCTTGATGGGGGTGTTTTCTACCGCCATGTGGGGGTACTGAGGCAATAGTTCCTTCAATTATTTTAAGTAAAGCTTGTTGAACTCCCTCACCAGACACATCTCTTGTAATGGATGGGTTTTCATTTTTTCTACTTACCTTATCAATTTCGTCTATATAGATTATTCCAGCTTGTGCATTTTCTATAGCTTGTTTTTCATCACCTTTAGCGTTTTGGATTAATTTTAGAAGTATATTTTCTACATCTTCACCGACATAGCCAGCTTCAGTTAGAGTGGTTGCATCTACTATAGCAAAAGGTACGTTTAATATTCTAGCTAATGACTTAGCTAAAAGGGTTTTACCAGTTCCTGTATTTCCCATTAGTAATATATTACTTTTTTCAATTTCTATGTGATCAAAGTCTCTAGACTTTTTGGTATTATTGTGTTTTTGGTTAAAATGGATTCTTTTATAATGGTTGTATACGGCAACAGATAAAGCTTTTTTAGCATCTTCTTGGAGTATAACATAGTCATCGAGTAGAGTTTTAATTTCTTTAGGTTTAATTAGTTTATCTAGTATAAAGTTATCTTGATTATTTTCTTGATTTTCCATTATAATGTCATTGCAAGTATCAATACACTCATCACAAATGAAAACATCAGGTCCGGCAACAAGCTTTTTAACCTCTTCTTGAGTTTTTCCGCAAAAAGAACAGCTCATTATAGTATTATCTTTACCTCTCTTCATTTTTGTCCCCTTTATTTTCAAAAATGGCATCTATAATGCCATAGTTTTTTGCTTCTAAGGCATCCATAAAAAAGTCTCTATCTGTATCTCTTTGAATTGTTTCAATACTTTTACCAGTATGGTTAACCAGGATATTATTAACTAAATCTCTAATTCTTATAAGTTCATTAGCCTGTATTTCAATATCGGTAGCTTGTCCGGTTGCACCGCCTAATGGCTGATGTATTATAATTCTGGAATTAGGAAGAGAATATCGTTTTCCTTTAGAGCCAGATGCTAATAGTACTGCCGCTATACTAGCGGCTTGACCTATACATACTGTTTGGACATTAGGTTTAACAAATTGAATAGTATCATAAATAGCTAATCCTGCGGTTACTGAGCCGCCAGGACTATTTATATACATATATATATCTTTTTCTGGATCATCGGCTTCTAGGAACAACAACTGTCCTACTACGACATTAGCATAAAAGTCATCAATTGCCGACTGTATAAAAATAATTCTATCTTTTAATAATCGGGAATATATATCATAAAATCGCTCACCTTTACTTGACTGTTCAAATACTTGTGGTATATACCAAGACATCTTCTCTCCTAGAACATCTAATTTAATAATATTTTGTAAGTTTATAATGTTGTTAATATAATAAAAAATTTTGAAAAGCAAAGTTGAAAACACTATATTTAATCAAATAAAACTGCTAATACATATATCCAATGAGTTAACTATAGGGTTTTTATAATATTCATATTACCATAGTATACTTTTTTATTCATAAAATGTTTTTTATTAAAATTAACTTTATATAAAGCCAAAATTATTTATTTTATTTATAGATTTTTTTATAGATTTTGATTATTGTTAAAACGTTTTTGATAAATATAGTTTATATATCTGAAAATATTATACTAAACTGGAGTAGTAATGAAAAAAAATCTAATATACTTAGCTATACTGGTTATTTTAGCAATATTATACTTTGTTTTAAATAGTCCCAATGGTAAGGATAATGAAAAGCCTAAAGAGGTTGCTAAAAAACTATTTTTGCTAAAAGCTGATGAAATTAATACTATAGAGGTTAATATTGAAAATAAGAAAGTTATTTGCGAAAAAGAAAATGGAAAATGGCAGATAACCTTTCCTAAAAGGTTTGCAGTGGATATTAAGACAATTAATTCTTTTATAAAAGGGTTTATTAATATTAGAGCTAGCAAATCTTTTACCGTAAAAAGCATTAATGATTTTGGTTTGGATAAAAGCAAAGACTTTTATAAAATAAAAACTAAAGATTTGAAAGAGTACCTTATTATTCGTGGGAATAAAGCTCCGGATGGCTCTAGTTATTATGCAAAGATTGACAGTTCTAATAAGGTATATGTTCTTTCACAGCATGATTTAGGTGAAAGTGGTTTGAGTAAATCGTTAAAGGACTTTCGTGATAAGGATTTTCTAAAGTTAGCTGAAAACAATATAAGAGAGGTTAAGTCAAACAACATATATCTTATTAAAGATAAGGATAACTGGACAGTTCAAAATAAAGATAAGCCGCTTGATGATAGCAAGATAAAAGAGTATATTAATAATATTTCAAACGTTAAAGCCATTAACTTTCTTGATGAGAAGGATAAACAAAAAAGCATATCTTTTAATAATAAGGTTTTATTGCTAACAATTAAAACGAAAGCTAAGTTATATAAATTACTTATTACAGAGTATAATCAAAAAGTATACGCCAAACTAGACGGTGATAAAGTTGTTTATGAGGTTCCATCTTACATTTATAGTTCTTTGAACAAAAAAGAAGACTTCTTTTTTAAGAAATCTTTAGCTAAGGAAAAGCCTAATAATAACAAAAAGGATTTTAATACCCACGATCATAAATAAATTACGAATAGAGTTGGTTTTAAACTATTTTAAGACCTTTTTCGTTATAATAGTTAGAGCTAATAAGAAATCCATCATTAAATCTTTCTTTATAATATGGTATTCCCTTTACAAAATACGTTATTAGGATAAGATAATTATTTTTATCATACTGTTCTTTTTTTAGATATTTGTATTTATTAGTATAGAAACGTTTTTCTTTTATACGTTTTTTTGATAGGGAATAATCATAGAAAGTAGTAATAATATAATTTTTATTACCATTGTTATAGCTGGTTAGTAAAGACAGGTTACCTTTACTGCTATAGCTATATTTTTTTATTATTTTATTATTTATATATTCTAAAATAATTAACTTGTTTTTATGGCTTATTCTTTTAAAATAGCATCCACTATTACTATGCGATATAGGTTTAGTATAGACTAGATCATGTTGTTTATCTGTAATAATGATATTTTTATAAAAGTCTATTTTTTTATCTGTATATTGGTTCATAATTTATTCTATTTGTTTAGTAATAAATAACTTTTATTTAAAAAGTTAATTCCTTAAAAGTTAATATGTTATGCAAGGAATTGCAAATTATTTATTTAAAAATATAAAACAGCTTAATACTTTTAAATATTGTAAATTATATCTGATATTCTGGATATAATAATATCGGCAGATTTAATTTCATTATTATTACCATGTCCATAACTACAGCCTATAAACCTACACCCTAATTTATTAGCGGCTTCTAGGTCAGAAAGTCTGTCTCCGACCATTAGTGTTGAGTTAGGATTAAGGTTAGCAGTTTTTTGGTATTCTAATAATATATCACCTTTATTGCATATATTTATGTTATTTATGGTTATAATCGGCTGAAAGAACTTTTTAATTTTGTATGTTTTTAGGATTAAATTTAAATATGGGAATCCTCCATTGGATGCTATAAATAATTTATATTTTTTATTATTTAGATATTCTAATGTCTCATATACTCCATTGAATAGTATACCATTTTTATTTTTTATAGCGTTAAGGAGTTTATTTTCAATAAGCTTTCTTAAGTTAGTTCGCTCATCAGGGGATAGTTTGGGGAATAAGTTTTCATAAATGTAGTCTATAGGATAGCCAATAAGGTTTAGTAGGTTGTTAAGGGATGGTATTTTTATGTTATAGTTTGGATATTTGCTATTAAAGCTGTTTATGCCTTGTTCATAAGCTGTTAGTATTATACCTTCTGATGAATAAAGCGTTCCATCGACATCAAAGGCAATTTCTTTAAAAGTCATATATACTCCATTATGTGTAAATATAAAAAGCTTGATTTTTGTTTTATTTTTAATAAAATATAAATATTCATTTTGTGTAAAGTATAAAGTATAAAAATAAAAATATTTTTTTAGAAGAAGTTAGATATATAAATGTTTGAAAATAAAAAAAGATATAACAATTTTGGTAGTTTTTTAAAAAACAAATTCAATGAAAAGGTTTATAAGGTGTGTATTGATGCTGGATTTACTTGTCCTAATAGGGATGGTAAAAAGGCAGTTGGGGGGTGTATTTATTGCAACAATAATAGTTTTAAACCTAATAGTACTAGTAAAAATACTGTTACCCACCAGCTTAATAATGGGATTGCATATCTTAAAAAGCGTTATAACTGTAATAAGTTTATAGCTTATTTTCAGCCATATTCTAATACTTATGGGGATAAGGAGTATATTAAGTCTTTGTATTATGAGGCTATATCTCACCCTAAGGTTATAGGGCTATCCATTGGAACAAGGCCGGACTGTATTAATGATGATATACTTAAGTTATTTGAGGAATTGTCTAAAGAGACTTATTTGTGGGTGGAATATGGTTTACAGTCTATGCATGATAAAACTCTTGAAATAATTAATAGGGGACATACCTTTAAAGACTTTCACAAAACTTATATAGAGACTAAAGCTATACCCAAGGTTAATATTTGTGTTCATATTATACACGGTCTTCCCTTAGAGACTAAAAATATGATGCTTGATACTGTTAGGTATTTGTCTGATATTAGGATAAACGGTATTAAGATCCACCAGCTCCATGTAGTTAAAAACACTTTATTAGAAAGATATTATTTAGATAATAAGTTTAGTTTACCCAGTCTTAATGAGTATTTGGAGTTACTATCTGAGTCTTTAGAGCTTTTACCTTTTGATGTTATTATTCAAAGGCTGTTTGGACTTGGACCATTAGATTTACTTGTTGCTCCTAACTGGAATATAAAAAAGAGTGAGTTTAATACTCTTATAGACAAATACTTAGAAAGCATAAATACCTGGCAGGGTAAAAAGTATAAAGAGTATTATGATAGTTATTTAAAGGTTGTTTAACTTTTTATAGTTTATTAAGGTTAATTTGTTTTTACATAGTTAGTAAGGGGCTTATAGCGTTAAAGGATATGAAGAAGACTATTATATTTTTATATTTAATTTTAGTTTTTACAAGCTGTATTAGTAAAAAGGCTTATAAGCCGGAGTTTATTGATGATCCTATTACAAGGGTTAACATAAAGGAGCTTTTTTCGAGAGCGGATAAAATAAATAGTTCTGGTGATTTTTTAGTTCTTCTAAAAAAGACAGTTTATCGTTTATCTTTGAGGAATAAGCTTAGTATTGAGACTCATCAAGTTATTAAGGTTTTGACTGACAGAAAAGATGGTATTGGTAATAGTTTTATATATTTTAAAAATGCCTATGAGCGTATCTCTAAGATTGAGGCATATACCATAACAAAGGACAATAAAAAAATAAAGGCTAAAAAGGTTTATACTTCTGCACCTTTTCATAATTCATATTATAACTTAGGATTATATAAAAACATAAGGGTAAAGGTAATTTCATTTTCTAACATAGAAAAGGGTTCAATTTTAAATTTACGTTATATATTAGAGGTTGACCACTCAGATTTTGGAAGTTTTGTTGAGGGAGTATTTTATTTTAATAATCCCAATCATATTTTAAGGCAGAAGCTGGTTATAATTTTACCTAAGGGAAAAAGGATATGGTTTAAGTCTATAAAGACAGCTATTAGGCCTAGGAAGTTTGTTAGTGATAAAATGGATTATTATGTATTAGTTAGGGATAACATTAAGGTTATTAGTCATAAGCCTTTTCAGATAAGTTATAAGGAGGTTAGTCCTAGGCTTATTTTTTCTACTACTCATACATGGGATGAGTTAAACACTAAGCTTTATTCTATAATTTCATCTGGTATTTATAATAACAATATGGTTACTATGACTGCTAAAAGGCTTACAAAGGGTATAAGCCCAGAAAAGAAGGCAGAAATACTATATAATTTTGTTACAAACACAAAAAACATAACTAATATAGCTATTCCTTTTGGAATAAGGGGTTATATTCCTAGTTCTTCGGCTAAGGTTTTGGCTTTAAAATATGGGGATTCTTTAGATAAGTCTATTCTTTTAGTGAACCTTCTTAGAGCGGTGAATATTAATGCTAAAATAGCTGTTACAAATGAGTTATTTGACTTTGATAATGATATTCCTCTATTAAAAGGACTTAATAGAGTTTTAGTGGCTGTTCCAAAGGATAAGGGTTATTTATTTTTGGATCCGTATTCTGCTTTAGTACCTTATGGTTATCTACCGGCTAAGGTTTATGGGAAGATAGTTTTAATAACAGGTAATAAGCCGGTTATTAATAGAGTACCTTTAATATCCCAAAATGATAATAAAATAATTTATAAAACTAATTCTGAGCTAATGAGTAATGGAGTACTTAAATATAAAACTAATTTTATTACCAAGGGTTCTTATGAGGTTAGTGAGAGGGCTAGTATAATTGGTATAAAGAGTAAAAATACTCTTAAGTCTTTGGGGCATAACTATAAGTCTCATTATAGCTTTTCTCGAAATACTAAGTTGGTAAATATTAAAACTAGCGATCCTTTTGATATTAGCAATCCCTTTAAATATAGTGTTATATTTAGGGTTGATTTAGCTAAAGGGAAAAAGAATGAAATCATAGTTAATCCTGAGCTTCAGTACAATAAGCTATTGCCTTTTAGCCGTAGTAGGGCTTATGATGTTGATTTTATCCTACCTTTTATTGTATTATCAGAACATAAAATTAAGTATTCGTATAAGTGGCGGATTAAGAGTTTACCAAAGTCGGTTAGACTAACTTTTCCTTTGTGGAGTTATTTTAGAGAAGTGAGAAAAAGGGGAGGTAATTTTATTTTTTATAAAAGAAAGCTTGAACTAAGGGTACCCAGGATTTTTATAGGGGATTATAATAGGTTTAGGGAGTTTATTGATTTGGTTATTAAGGCGGATAAGCAAAAGATTAAATTTATAAAAAATAGATAGATTATAAATATGGTATTTTTTTATTGTAATAGTCAATTTTTATTTCTTTTTTTAGCTATATATGTTAGAGTTATAATGATAATTCCTATTATTGTTATTATAGAGAATGCTGTCCAGAATAATATACCTTTTTCAGTTATTTCTCCTATAATGCTGGTTATAATAATTGCTGTAATAAGAATAAGTTTGGGAGTATAAAAGGATTTATCTTTTTTTTTAATTTCTCGGCTTAAATATGATTTAATTATTTTTATCATTATTTCTTTGTTTTGTAACCTCATACATAATAATACCGCTGGCAACTGAGGCATTAAGGGAGCTTATATGTCCTAGACCTTTTATTTTAACTAAAAAGTCACATGATTTTTTTATTAAAGGTCTAATGCCTTTACCTTCCGAGCCTATTACAATAGCGATATTGCCTTTGAACTGGCAATCATATAAGTTGTAGTCACCTTTTTCATCCATACCATATACCCATGTATTCATTTTTTTAAGACTATCTATGGTTCTGGACAGGTTAGTAACTTTAATATAGTTTATATGGTTTACTGCTCCGCTAGATGTTTTATATACAATTGGAGTAATTGGTGCAGAACGATCTTTTGCGGTAATAACAGCAGTAATATTGAAGTGATCACAAGATCTTAGTATAGCACCGAGATTTCTGGGATCAGTTATTGAATCTAAAAGGATAAATATATAGGGTGGCGAGGAGTTAGACTTGTTAAAAAACTCTTTTAATGAGTTAAAGGTTAAAGTTTTATTATATATTTTTGCGATTAGACCTTGATGTTTTTTTTGAGTTAGCTTATTAAGTTCGCTTTTTTTTTTTAAAGAGTATGAGATGTTCTTTTCATTACAAAGAGAGATGATATTTTTATATTTATCTGAAAATGCTTTTTCAATCCAGACTTCTTTGATAGGGTGGTTTGATGTAATATATTCCCATACAGGATTTTTACCATAAATAATCATATTAACATAGTTTATTGGAGAGAGTTGTCAGTTCTTTTTTTTTAAAATTATTTATTCTTGTATATTAACCTTAAGAGAGCCAAGAGTATCTATAGTCTCATGCACATTGCCTAACTTATCACGATTTTCAAATTTAATTAAATTATTATCTTGATCAAGCAGTACTTTTAAGTGCCATTTACCTTTTACTTCGCTGGGGGATAGCTTATTAATTAGGATTATTTCTTTAATTTTATTAGGTTTTTTTATAAACTTAAATGTTTCAAAATATTTTATGCTATCTTTTTCCTGAAATCCTACTAATACAACAAAGGTAAATATAATAAAAAAAATTACTAACAAGCTAAATATAATAACATTTCTCTTCATTCGTTTTCTCCCTAAGCATTAACTTTAAGTTATAATAAACTGATTAAATATAGCTATAATATTTTGAATAATAAGTTTAATTTATTTCATAAAGAATTAGGTTAATTTTAATCATTCATTAAGATATTGTCAAGTAATTTTTTAAGTTAACTAATATAAAAAAAAATATTTAACATAAATCGAGATAAATTTTACTAATTTAATTTATTATTATTGCTACTATCCGAAAAAGTTAAAAAGGTTTTTTATGGAGAGTAATTATGGCAGATAAAATAGAAAATATAGAAGAAGAGCAGGAGGATAGTAAAAAAGAAAAAACTTTTTATATTAAAGCTAAAATATTAAAAATACTAAAAACCGTTGAAAAGGTTGTAGGAATTATAGTTATATTATTTATTTTGCTTTATACTCCATTTTTAATTTATGGGATCATGCAAAAAGAGAGTAAAGTTATTATTCAAGATGAAGATATTCATAAATTCCCTAAGATGCTTAAGTTTTCTGAGAAATCTGTTTTTAAAACAAAAGAATTTAATATGACTTTAGATATTGCTCCAAAAGATGACAAATCTGTCATAGTTAAAACAGAGATTTATCTTGCATATAAAAAGGATCACAGTGATTTAGGCGAGGAGTTAGAAGATAGAAAAAAAGAGCTTGAGGATAGAATACAACTTATAATATCCTCTAAGAACTTATATGATATAAATAGTGCAGATAAAAGAGAATATGGTTTAAAAAAAGAGCTCATTAATGAGATTAACTCTTTATTAGAAAAAGGAGTTATAGAGGATATATATTTTACAAATTTCTTTTTTATAGAGGTAAAAAAGCTTTAATTGTGGTATTTTATAATTAATTGTTTAGTATTTTTATATGTTTAGGATATAAGTATTTAATATAAGGTTTTATGTTGGAGTTAATATATGGCAGAAATTGGTCAAAAGCTGGATGATATTAGAAAAAGTAAGGCTTTACTAATTAGTAAAATTCTTCATCCAAAGAACTTAAAGAAGGCTATTTTTATTGGATCAATAATAATATTTATAATTATTATTGCAGTTATTATTTTAGAGACTTTTGTGGCTAAAAGGCCTTATTCAACACCTTATCAATATAATGACTTACCTGGTCTTAGGTTTACCTCTGACTTAAAGCCTTATGGAAGTTTTTTCTTTAATTCAAGGGTATATTTGGAGCATAAAAATAAGGATATGGCTGAGGAAATTAAGAATAGAGAAAAAGAGGTTAATAACGTTATAATGAATGCTATTAGTCAAGAAAGTTATTATATGATTAATAGTGTTGAAAAAAGGAAACATTACTTAGCAGGTAGAGTTAAGAAAAAGTTAAACTTTCTTTTGCAAACAGAAGGTGGAATTAATTTAGTGGATTTTTATTCGGTTAGTTTGAAGCTTAATAAATCTAAAAGTTATAAAAAAAATGCATATTATAACTTGGGTACTTTTACTAGTAAGCTTATTAAACACTATAAGTTTGAAGTTCATATGGTTTATGATAGTAGTTCAATAATTTTTAATAAGTTATTGCGGAGTAAGCATGATGAATTAGTAAGTCAAATAAAAATAAGAATAGGAGCCACCAAGATTGCCTATCACTCTAATGATATTAGTAGTTTTAAGAAGGAGTTAATATTTCTTATTACTAAAGAGATTAAATTATTTTTATCCGCTATAGAGGATGAATTTAGTAATAGTAATCCCCTTTATGAAAAAAGGAATAGGCTAAAAGATGTATTATTTACACTTTTTAGGCCTTGTGATGAAGATTGTGAGTTATGAATAAGACAATTGGCTTTAGCACTCTTGGATGTAGGTTAAATCAGTTTGAATCTGACAGCCTTATTTCTGATTTTATAAAAAATGGATATAAAGTGGTATCCGTAAACAATAAGGCGGATGCCTATATTATTAATACTTGTACTGTTACTAATAAGAGTGATTCTAAGTCTAGGGGTATAATTAACAAGGTAAACAGGCTTAATCCATCAGCTTTAGTTTTTGTAACTGGCTGTTATGCAGAGACTAATAAGGATATAGTTAAAAATATTGATGGGGTAGACTATGTTATAGGTAACAAAGCAAAATATAGTTTATTTAAGGTTGTTGATAAGTTTTTGAGTAATGAACTCGTTGATATTAATAAAATTAAGCCTAGTTTATTTGATTATAATATTGCTAAGGATACTCTTCATACCAGAAGTTTTATTAAAATCCAAGATGGATGTAATGAAAACTGCTCCTATTGTAAGATTCCCATTGCACGAGGGAGAGCTGAGAGTAGGTCTACTGAAGATATTATATATTCTATAAAAAAGCTAATTGATTTTGGATATAAAGAAGTTATATTGACTGGGATTAATATTGGTGATTATTACAATGAGGGAAATGACTTAGCTATGTTATTGAAAAAGGTATTAGATATACCTGGTAATTTTAGGATTCATTTATCTTCATTGGAGCCAAATAAGATAAGCCATAATTTAATTGATTTATTTATTCATCCTAAGATGTGTTTTCATATTCATATTCCTCTTCAGAGTGGCTGTGATAGAATATTAAGGCTAATGGGAAGGGGTTATAAAAGGGATTATTTTGCTGGAGTTATAAATCTTATTCGTAAAAAACATCCTTTAATAAACATTACTACTGATGTTATGGTGGGTTTTCCTGGTGAGAAAGAGAATGAGTTTTTAGAGACCCTATCTTTTCTTGAAGAGCTTAATTTAACCCATATTCATACTTTTAAGTTTTCCTCTAGAAAAGGTACTTTAGCTGAGTCTATGTCTAATCAGGTAGATGGGGGAGTAAAATCTAATAGGAGTTTGTTAGTCCGTGAATTATCCACTAGGCTTTCTATTCTTTATTTAAAGGGTTTTTTATTTAAGCCTTTAAGGGTATTAGTTGAAAAGCAGTCATTGGATGGGTTTTTCTCGGGATATAGTGATAATTACATTAGGGTTAAGTTTAGGGGTGAGCCTGTAATAGGGGATTTTATAGAAATAATACCGACCAGTATAGACAAGGCTTATCTTATTGGTAAAATCAAACAATAATATAGCTAACCAGCCTTAAAGATTCTTTATTAACCTTCCGATTTTAATATTCTAATAATAACTTTTAGAGTGGGGGAGTATGAAAGAGGATGTTTTTGTTCCAAGTTTAATGATTCCTTATAAATGCACTCAGAAGGGTAGATGTTGTGGAGTATGGAATATCTCTATGGATAAGAAATCGTATACGAAATTAAAGAAATGTATGGCGAGTAATAATTTTTTTAGTTTATTTAGGGATAATGTTAAAAGGAATAGGCAAAAAGGTAATAAAAGTTATGCTTATATAAAGCTTAAGAATGGTAAATGCGGACTTTTAACTTCCACTGGGCTTTGTACTATTCATAAAGAGTTTGGCATTGGTGTATTACCTGATATTTGTAAGGTATACCCTAGGTTAGTTTATAAGACTCCATTTGGAAAAGAGCTGTCCATGACTTTTTCTTGTCCAGAGGCGGCAGGGCTTTTAAGGTCAAGGGATAAAATAAGGATGATTAAAAATCCAGATAACTATTTTTTCTCTAACGGGAATTTATATAGTGCTAATATACCAAAGGATATTTTTTATACTAATGGTATTATAAAGTTTTATTATGAATTAGAATATCATTTTACTGAGATCATGCAGTGTAGAAGGTTTAGGGTGGATGAGAGATTAATATTGTTGGGGCTGACAATAAGACAGCTGGAGACTGTTAAAAATTATGATTACTCAGAGATAGAGAGAATTATTAAGCGAAATAAAAATATTATGTTATCTTCTTTTTTTGCTGAAGAGGTTAAAAAGGTTAACCATGCAGTAAAACTTCAGGTAATTTTGCTTAAGGAGTTTGTAAGACTAAGGCTTATTAACATTCCGTATATAGAGTTGCGTAAATCGTTTAAGAGGTTGTCTAAGCGTTATTTATTTGGCTTAGAAGACGAGTTTATAGTTTATAGCATAGAGAATTATGTTAATGATTATTTTGATTTTTATTTTTCAAACAGTAAAGAGTTTGAGCATATTATAGAGAATTATATTGTATTTTATATATTACGAAAGAGTTTTGCTCTTTATAAGCTAAGGGATGGATATTTTTTATTAATATTTTTTTATTCTTTAATACGGATAATGGCAATTAGCTTATCATGGCATAATAAAGAAAAGCTTAATGAGGATATTTTAATTAAAGCAATTTGGATAATTGAAAAGGTAATAGGTCATTCATATAATTTTTATACTGATATTCTTAATTTCTTAAAAAACAACGAATTAACTAGCATATCCCATGGTATAACTCTGCTTAAAATGCCTAACTAAACCCTCTTAAAAAAAGAAAATATAAATGTTATAAGTATCTTATATTTTAAATATGAGAATAATAAATTTAAGATTTGAAGTAAAAACTATTATAATAATCTTTATCTTTTTGATATTACCTAATTTATCTATGGCTACGAAAAAGGTTATCAGGAATGCCTTTTCATTTGTTTATGCAAAACCAAATATACTTTCTAAAGTCCTATATATCCTTGAGGAGGGGAGAGAAGTTAGAATTATGTTCCAGAAAAGAAACTGGGCTAAGATTAAAATAAATAATAAGTTTGGCTATATCCATATAAAAATGCTTTCAGATAAGTTAGTCCCTGTAAATGAGAACATTTATAATATTTTAGTAAAAAAGTTAAAAAGAGATGATTTTAGCTCTACAAAAAAAAGCTTTTCCGAAGAGGATGAGCTATCTGCGGCGTCAAAGGGCTTTTCTGAAGAGGATGAGTTATCTGCGGCGTCAAAGGGCTTTTCTGAAGAGGATGAGCTATCTGCGGCGTCAAAGGGCTTTTCTGAAGAGGATGAGTTATCTGCGGCGTCAAAAGGCTTTTCTGAAGAGGATGAGCTATCTGCGGCGTCAAAAGGCTTTTCTGAAGAGGATGAGCTATCTGCGGCGTCAAAAGGCTTTTCTGAAGAGGATGAGCTATCTGCGGCGTCAAAGGGCTTTTCTGAAGAGGATGAGCTATCTGCGGCGTCAAAAGGCTTTTCTGAAGAGGATGAGCTGTCTGCGGCGTCAAAGGGCTTTTCTAAGAAGAGACGAGTTAAGAATAAAGGAGCTATAAATAGTAATCTTTTAGCTATTTTAAAAAAATATTCTTTTTTTAAGAAAAGAAGTTATATTAAAGATCAATTATTTATTCTTAAGGTACTAAGAAAGTATAGTAGTGCTAAAAAGAAGTAGTCTTTGATTTGTTTGGTGTAGACAATGAAAGATAAGGCCTTATTTATAGTATTAATAATTTTATTATCCTTTTTTATAACTAAGTGTAGTTATCTTCCTTCTAAAGCTGAGATTGATAGAAGAAACAATGATATTGGATTATATGAAGAGTGGTTAATGGGTTTGATAGCTATAAACCATAGTAAAACTCCTTTATATAATCCTAGTGATAAGTTAAATAGTTTAGAACAAAAGTTTAGGTTAATGTTAAAAAAGCTACATTATAATGGTTCTAGTCTAAGTTTTTGGAGGGAGCCTTATTATTCACCAGAGGTTATTATTTATAAGACAAGGGCAAAAAATGCCTTTACACTGCCTGGAGGCTTTATTTGTATTACTACAGGGCTTATTTCTCATATATATAGAGAGTCAAAAAAGTTAAATATTGATGGTGATATTGTTATGGCTGGCATATTATCCCATGAGTTGGTACACTTATACCTTGAACATCCTAAAAAGCACTATGTTATAATGTTAATTAAGGATAATATTTACAGACACTATAAAGAAATGGTAGAGGGGCTTAAAATAGCTTCTGGAGATTTTCATAATGATTATTCTAAGATGATTATAAAGACTATTTTAAAGGCTAAGTCTGCAGGTATGAAGGGTTATGAGGCTAATATGGAGGCTGATGCTGATATAAAAGCTGTTTTAATTACTAGTCTTTCAGCTTATCCGCCTGAGGGATTGGTTTATGCAGTAAAATTTACTAAACATCATACAGGAGGCGTACACGGAGATTATAAGGAACGCTTAGCTAGAATATATTTAGCTATAAAGGAGTTTAGTAATAAGTAGTATTTATAAGTATTTCAGTTAATTATAAAGTTTTTAATTTATATTTAAAACTAAGTGTTTATTTAATTGTGTTAATTCTTAGCTGTTTCAGTTAGGAGCTTATGTATAAACTTTATAAGGAGTATCAAATGAAAAGTATATTAGTTTTATGCGTTTTTGTTGTTGGGGTATTTATTTTTAGTTCTAAGGCGTCTGCGGATACTAATGTTAATGGTTTAAACGTTAATAATGTTAAACCTCTTGTTACTAGTGAGTCTTTTGAAGAGACTGCTCGTAGAAAAAGTAAAAGAAAAGCTATGCTCAAAAAAGCAAAGGAAAACAGAATTAAAAATAAGCTTAAGAAAAGAAGGAATCTTAAGAAAAAATTAAAAGCTAGAAGAAAAAAATAACTTATATTTTAATACCTAAGGTGTTTCTCTTTTATTATAGCCTTTTAACAATAGGAGTATTATAATGAAAAAGGGGATAGTTTTATTCACCTTAGTGTTATTTATTTTTAGTTTTAAGTCTTTTGCTTATACATCAGAGCAGAACAACATAAAAACTAGCAAAAGCTTAAAAGAGATTTTTGGCGGGTATAGTTTTAAAAAAGGAAAAAAAGAGAAAAATAAAAAGAAGTTTAAGAAAGACCTTAAAAAAAAGCTAAGAAAAGAAGCTGAAAAAAAGATAAAAAAGAAAAAAAAGAAATAACAGGTAAACTCCCTTTATTAGGGAGTTTTAATTATTAAAACTTATAATCTATCTTAAACATAAATCCTTTTGACCAGCTTTTAGCGGATTCGTTAACTGAAGAGCTGTCAAAAATACCTTCTCCTTGACGCTCCCAAATATTATAAAATAATCCGAAAAGAAAACCTAATTTTAACCTATGGTTTTTATCATGGAAAGAAAGAGGGAAAAAATTGACGGAAAATACAAGACCTATGCTTTTAAGCTTAGCATCATATTCGTTATAGTTAGTGAACCAAGCATAATTAGCAGGTATATTTTGATCGGTATTTTGATAAAATAAATCAAAACCTAATCCTAACCACTCAACCTTATCTCCAAATCCTCTAATTTCTGCTCCCAGATTAAGAGTATGGGATTGTATAACTTCTTTAAATTCGCCATAATTAGCATAAATAAAGTGATAGTTAAGGTGTAGTAAAATCATATCAATAAATACTATTTCTGTATAAAAAACAAGGGTATGTTCTATTACATCCAAGATCCAGTCATCAAAGTTACCTTTTAGTATATGGTATATAATATTAGATTCTAGTTCTATATCATCAAGTTTTAGCTTATAAAAAAGGCCAAATAGACCAGCAAAAGTAAATCTTTTAGTATTAAAGTTTTCTAGAGTATCTGAATCAGTTCCTTTGGCTTGTTTATCTTTAGTGGAAATGCTAAACTCAAAATAAGCCATTATTCCAAGGGCATGATAGGGGTTTTGGAAAATATGAATACGATCAGCTATTCCAAATCCAATATCTTTGGTTTTTGGGTACCATATCTCTATAATAGAGTTATAGGTTGCATTTTGATTAGGAGTTATAATTTTATTAATCTCTATAGAGCTGTTTAGAAGGTCGAAGTACCACTGTAGAGGAGGTATAATAAACTGTGTACTTGCGAAGTTTTTATTACTAACAATAAAAGTTAGATTACTAAGCCATTCATTTTGTTCTACAAAAATGGAGTATTTACTACCAGAGGTTAAAAATGAGGCAAAATCAAAAGGTTTAACTTCTATTATATAGGTAAACCATGGACTAAACAAATATTCTTTATAAGCTTTATCCCATTCTGCATCACTTTTTATAAAAAAGCGTAAATAGCTAAGGTTTAGGTCAAAGTTAAAATATGGTAGGGATTTAACTTTGCTGTCACCGTATTTTATATATGCTGATAATCCTGTAACTGGATTCCAGTTTTTAATAAACAGATCATTTTTTTTAAGTCCTCCTTTAGGATAGGGTATTTTTTCTCCAAAGGATAAACTTGGTAAACTAAATAAAATTACTAATAATATGATATATGGCATAATAATTTCCTAAACTCTCAATATATGATTTTATATAAGACTAAACACTTGTATTAGCTATTAATTTTATTAATCATTCTAATAATTAAACGTTCTAATAATGTTTATAGAAAGTAGATTAAAACTTTTACTAAAAACTATAATATAGAAGTTATATTTCACCTCGTCTAACTTTATTTTGAAGTTCTTTTATCTTTTTGATTAGTAGGGGAGAGTTGTGATCTAATTTTAAGATTTCATTAGCCAGTTTATCATAATGTTGAGGGAATAAATTAAACTGTTCTATATTTTTTTTGTACTCTTTTTTTAAAGACTTATAATTTAATAAGTCTTCTTCTACACTATAGTTTTTATTTTCCAAATCGGCTAATATATTTTTAGCACGGTTAATAACTTCATTGGGTAGTCCTGCTAACCTTGCAACTTGAATGCCATAACTCTTACTGGCACTACCTTCTTTAACTTTATGCAAAAATATAATTTCATCACCCCACTCTTTAACTAATACTTGATAACACTCAATTCCCTCTTCTTTAGCTAGTGCAGTAAGCTCGTGATAATGAGTAGCAAATAAAACCTTACCTAAAACTTTTTCATTTTGGCTAAGATATTCTACTATACTCCATGCTATAGATAGTCCATCATAAGTGCTTGTTCCTCTGCCGATTTCGTCCATTATAATTAGGGAGTTTTCCGTAGCATTATTTAGTATAATGGCAGTTTCTATCATTTCTACTAAAAAGGTACTCTCACCTCTGGCAAGGTTATCTGAGGCACCTATTCTGGTAAATATTCTATCTACCAAGGATAACTCTGCAGAGCCTACAGGAATAAAAGAGCCAATTTGAGCCATTATTATAAGTAAGGCAGTTTGTCTTAGGTAGGTTGACTTGCCTGCCATATTTGGGCCTGTAATTAGTAGGAGCCTTGATTTATCTTTATTTAGAATAAGGTCATTTGGTATGAACTCACTATCTTTCAAGTTATTTTCTACAACAGGATGTCTTCCTTCGCTGATAAATATACCGCCATTAGAGGATATTTCAGGCATAGTATAATTTTTATTTAGTGCAATAAAGGCGAATCCACTTAATACATCAAGTTTAGCTATTAGTTTACTTAGTTTTTTTATATTGCTTAAATGTTCACAGAGGAAGGAGATAACTTCTTCAAATAGTTGTTTTTCCAGGAATAGTATTTTCTCTTGTGCGTTTAAGATTTTTGATTCATACTCGGCGAGTTCTGGGATAGTATATCTGCTGGAGTTTACCAGGGATTGTTTTTTTATATAATGTTGGGGGATGTTTTTTGTATTACTTTTTGAAACCTCAATAAAATAGCCTAATACCTTGTTATATTTAATTTTGAGATTAGTTTTAAGCTTAGTTTTTTCTGAGTTTTGCAGTTTAATTAAATAATCTTTTCCTTCTTGATTAAACTCTCTAAGTTTGTCTAGATCATTGTTATATCCATTTTTTATTACTGAGCCATTTGCAAAGTCATTTGCTGGTTCATCTAAAATTGCATTTTCTATACAGGATATAATTCTTTTAAGGTTGGGTAGGTTAGAGTATTCTAAAAGAGTATTGTGTTCGGATAGAATAGCTTTAACCTCTTCGCAGGCTATTAGTGATATTTTAAGGGCAGTTATTTCTCTTGGGGATATTTTCTTTAGGGCGATTTTTCCTATTAGTCTTTCTATATCTATTATTTTTTTTAATGATGTTCTTATTAATAACAGCAAAGGCGGATTATCAAAAAAGTATTTAACAATTTGCTGACGTTTTTTAATAGCTCCTATATTCAAGAGGGGATTTAGTATCCACGTATACAAAAGCCGTCCACCCATAGCAGTATTGCTTTTATTAAGTTCATTAAACAGGGTATATTGTTTTGATCCGTCTTTGGTGTTTTTAACGAGTTCTAGGTTTTTAATGGTAGTTTCGTTTAGGGCCATGTAATCATTTTTTTGTATTGGTATTATTTTTGAAAGGTGTGAGATTTCTTTTAGTTGTGTTTCTTTAAGGTAATATATGAGTGAGCCAGCTGATCCTATTGCTAATAGTTTATCTTCAATATTATATCCTTTTAGGGTTTTTACTTTTAATAAGTTTTTTAATATTTCTTCGCCTTCATTTTTGTCAAATCTATATTGTGGTAAGTAGTTTTTAGTAATTTCTTTTTGATATTTTTTTAATAAATCCATAAAAGGCTGATTGTCTTTAACTGGCTCTGGGAGAATTAATTCTTTAGGGTTTATTTGAAAGAGTTTATCTATAATAGCTTGAAATATATTATTTTCATTTTCTTCATATATAAAAAACTCCCCGGTGGCTATATCAGCGTATGCAATGGCAAGGGTATTATTAGAATTTTTAAATTGTAGTGCCATAATAAAATTATTTAGCTGTTCTTTGGTATTAGTTGGATCATCAAGCATAGTTCCTGGAGTTATTACTTCAGTAACACCTCTTTTTACAATTCCTTTACATAAGGAGGGATCTTCAAGCTGATCACAAATAGCCACTTTTAAGCCGGATTTAATAAGTTTATATATATAGTTATCTTTAGCGTGATAGGGGATACCACACATAGGGATATTAGTTCTTTTTGTAAGAGCAATATTTAATATTTTAGAGGCTTTTTTAGCATCTTCTGCAAACATCTCATAGAAGTCACCCATTCTAAAAAAAAGTATTTCTTTTTTGAATTGGTTTTTAATTCCATAATATTGCTTCATCATGGGGGTAAGGTTTTCCATAAGTAATCCTTTACTAAAGTAATTATTATATATAGGGATATTTAAAGTTATAAATTGACATTTTTTTTATAAATGGTTTTGGATTTTTAAATATACTTATTAGAGTTTTAATTAACAAATAGTATTAGGTTACTGCGGGTAAAATAACAGTCATTTTTTTAACGAGGGCATTAGAACCTTTTTTAGTTAAGTATGACTTTAGCTTATACGCTTTTTTTTTTGTTTGAAAAAACCCAACTATTACTTTATAGGTAGTTTTAGTAAAGGTGGTTTTAGTAAGAAGAAAGCAATTATTGGTTAATTTTGATATTCTATTTTTTATATTTATGGCATAATTTTTATTTGAGAATACACCTATCTGTAGATAATAAATGTTGGATAAACTTTTTAATTTATAACCATTATTATTTTTAAAGAAAAGCTTTTTAAGGAGTTTTTTTACGGCGGTAGTTTCAAAGGAGTTTGGATATTTTTTTATGATTAGGACAAAATAGCCATAGCTTTTATTTAATAGTTTAAGCTTTAAATAGCAAAGCCCTAAGTTATATAGTACTTTTGTTTTTAGATTAGTATTACGGGGTTTAATTTTATTATAATATTTAATAGCCTTATAAAAGTTTTTTTCGTATTGATAGCTTTGAGCAATTAAGAATACTATTTGATTAAAGTTTTTAGCTTTATTAGAAATAGCCATCAAAAAGTTACGAGCTTTTTTATATTTTTTATTTAAAATTAGGATTTTAGCTAAGTAGTAGGCCGCCTTTGGACGAGCAGAGCTTTTATGAAAACGTTTAAATAATTCTTTATATAACTTATAACTTTTGTTGTAGTCATTTTTTAAGTAGTATAAATCAGCAAGTTCTTCTAAAAGCTTATCCAGCTTGGGGAAGTTAGGATAGTTATTTCGTATGGTATATAAAAGGTTAATAATATTATTGGGATCACTTTTTAATTTAGCGTATAAGTATAGGGCAAAAGGGGCATTATATGAGCGGGGATGTTTTTTATAATAGTCATAAAAGGCTTTTTTTGCTTTAGTAGTATTTCCGTTTTTATAATATTTTTTCCCTTTATTATATAGATTTGTAAAGGCATAGGGGCTAAAAAAAAGTATTATTAAGCTAGTTAATATCCACTTATTAGGCATTATAATATTGTTTATCAAAGAGTTAAGATTTTGGTTATTATCGGAGTATTAATTAAGTTTTTTGAACTTAAGGGTTTATATTATAGTTAGAAAAATAGAAAAAGCAACTACTAACCATTGAGATAGCGGCAGTCTCGCTTCTTAAAACGTAGTCAGAAATCTTACAGCTTTTAAAGCCTATGTCATAAGCGTAATCAACTTCTTTTTGGTTAAAGCCTCCTTCTGGTCCAATTAGTAGTATAATCTCTTTATTTGGATCTATATTAACTATCACTTTTTTTAAGAGGTTATACTTTTCCGACTCCAAAGCAATTAGTTTATTTGGGGAGCTATAATTAAGTTCTTCTAATTGCTTAATCATTAAGCTAACAATTGGTATATAATCTCTATCACATTGTTTTGAAGCTTCCTCACAAATTGTTTGCCAGCGATGCTGTTTTAGGCATATTTTATTTTCTGGTATTTTAACTACAGAATTAACCGCCAGATATGGGATTATTTTAGATATACCAAGCTCAGTAACTTTTTGCAAAAGAAAGTCAAAATTGTTAGCTTTTATAATGCTTTGACAAAGGGTAATATTCAGTTTTGGTGGTACTAGAGTTCTTTTATTTAAAATATAAAAAATAATATACTTATCATCAATATGCTTAACCTTTGAGATATATGCAAGCTTAGAGTTTTTTAGAGTAATAATTTCATTTTTTTAATGCGGAAAACGTTAATAAGATGATGCAGTTCATTTTTTTCTAATAAAATGGTATTGTTATTTATAGAGTAGTTTTTTATAAACATACACTTCATAGGTTATCCAGATTAGTTTTTGCAATGGTAAAGGAGGTGACAGATAGGGCATTATTAGCTTTTAATATTCTTGAGCACTCATTAATGGTACTCCCAGTAGTGAATACGTCATCTATGAGGAGTATATGTTTTTTATTAATCAAGTTTTTATTATTAATGCGATAACATCCTAAAGGGTTAGTTTTTCTATTTTCAAGGTTGAGTTTAGCTTGACTTTGGTTATCTGAAGATTTTATAAGAACGTCCTTAGCTATTTTACCATAAACTTCTTTAACTAAAATAACAGAGATAATATTAGCTTGGTTAAAACCTCGTTGACGATACCGTTTTTTAGATACAGGAACAGGAATTATAATAAAATCTTTATCATAAAGCAGTTTTTTATATACATCAACCATTTTTTTAGCTAAGAACTTCCATATAGAAGGGCGGCTTTGAAATTTACCGCTAATAATTAGTTTTTGAATTTCGCCACTATAAAAAAAACAGGATATATTTTTGTCAAAATAGGAATTTATAAACATCCCGTTACGACAATCTTTACACAGATAATTAGAGTCGACCAATAGAGTAGAAGAGCACTTTTTGCAATATTTATTATTAATTATTAAGGGGATATTATCAAAGCATGTTTTACAGTATCCAACGTCTTTATTCATTAGTATAACTCCACATTCCCAGCAGTAGTTAGGATATAAAGAGTTAAAAATGGGTTGATAGAAAGTAGTTTTAAGTTTCTTCAAAAAAAGGATAAAATTATTCATCATTTTTCCTATAATAAGATTTAGGGGGGAAATTAAAATGAAAATAAAGCCTACTTCTTTAATGTTTAATGCCATCAGTGTAGATAAAATTTCACAAGGATTTTATCGGCCTAAAGGTAGTGAAAAAAAACAAAAAACTTCTAATAATATTATTTTTCAAAAAATTAATTTTTTAAAACAAGAACTTCTTTATATTCAGACTAATATTTCCAAAAAGCAAGCATTATACGAAGGGTTAAAAGCTATTAGGGTGGAGCTTTACAAGTTAAAAAATAGTTTTAATAAGAAGGGTTTAGAGAGGTTTTATGAAAATGCTAATAAGATATCTAAAAGATTTAGTTATAACAAAGAGAATTTAATATTGAAAGAGTTGGGTGATAATTTATATAAAGATAATTTAGAGTTAGAAAAGCTAAGTTCACTTAAAAAGAAGATAACAGATACCATAAAAGTTACAGTTATTGATATTGCAAAGGAGAAGTTAAATTTAAAGAAGTTAGAGGTATCATCAGAAAACATAATTTCTTTAAGCACAGTTAATGGAGAAATATTTAATTATTTAAAAGATACTTTAGATAGAGATAATTTAGAGTTGGTAAGTAAATTACATAATGTAGAAAGAAGTGAACACTTAAGAGAGTTATATAAAACACTAATAAACTGATATATCGTTTGCCGCGGGGCGGAATCGAACCACCGACACAGGGATTTTCAGTCCCTTGCTCTACCGACTGAGCTACCACGGCTAAAAATAAAAAAACCCTCATAAGAGGGTAATTTATATATAAATTCTGACAAAGCCTACTCTTCCACACAGTTACCCATGTAGTACCATCGGAGACAAGGAGCTTAACTTTCGTGTTCGAGATGGGAACGAGTGTTTCCTCCAAGCTAAATCACCAGAAAATTTTAACATATCTTACTTAATAATTTATAACATCCTAGAATAGCATAATTTAATAATATGGTCAAGCCTTACGACCAATTAGTACCAGTCAGCTAAACATATTTATATATACATGCGTACACTTCTGGCCTATCAACCTTGTAATCTTCAAGGGGTCTTAAGACAAAAGTCGGGATATCTCATCTTAAAGTGGGCTTCCTGCTTATATGCTTTCAGCAGTTATCCTTTCCATACATAGCTACCCAGCAGTGCCTTTGGCAAGACAACTGGTACACTAGAGGTATGTCCACTCCGGTCCTCTCGTACTAGGAGCAGCCCTTTTCAAATATCCAACGCTTGCGATAGATAGGGACCGAACTGTCTCACGACGTTCTGAACCCAGCTCGCGTACCGCTTTAATTGGCGAACAGCCAAACCCTTGGGACCTTCTTCAGCCCCAGGATGCGATGAGCCGACATCGAGGTGCCAAACCTCCCCGTCGATGTGAACTCTTGGGGGAGATAAGCCTGTTATCCCCGGAGTACCTTTTATCCGTTGAGCGACGGCACTTCCACACGCTACCGCCGGATCACTAAGGCCTGCTTTCGCACCTGCTTGAGTAGTAACTCTTGCAGTTAAGCTCTCTTATGCCTTTGCACTCTACACACGATTTCCAACCGTGTTGAGAGAACCTTTGCACACCTCCGTTACATTTTAGGAGGCGACCGCCCCAGTCAAACTGCCTACCAGACATTGTCTCATATCCGGATTACGGAATATGATTAGATTTTCAATAGAATAAGGGTGGTATTTCAAGGTTGACTCCACAAATACTAGCGTACCTGCTTCACAGTCTCCCACCTATCCTACACATATTGCACCAAAAATCAATGCCAAGCTACAGTAAAGGTTCACGGGGTCTTTCCGTCTTATCGCAAGTAATCAGTATCTTCACTGATATTCCAATTTCACCGAGCATCTCGTTGAGACAGCACCCACATCGTTGCACCATTCGTGCAGGTCGGAACTTACCCGACAAGGAATTTCGCTACCTTAGGACCGTTATAGTTACGGCCGCCGTTCACTGGGGCTTCAGTCGGAAGCTTCTCCATAAAGGATAACATCCTTCTTTAACCTTCCAGCACCGGGCAGGTGTCAGTCCATATACTTCAATTTACATTTTTGCATGGACCTGTGTTTTTGTTAAACAGTCGCGTGGGTCATTTCTCTGCGGCCTAGCAAGCTAGGCCCTCCTTATACCTAAGATTCGGAGGCATTTTGCCGAGTTCCTTAACGAGATTTCACTCGAGCGCCT
>CBDBPB010000006.1:0-170000 GCA_965208615.1 Spirochaetota bacterium | reverse complement strand
TAAACCTTAACGCCCTTAATTAAAGATGCCTCTTCTTTATTGCCGTCAGGGACTATTATATTTTTTATAGAGTTATCTTTAGCTAACCTTGATACCAATAAAGTTCCTCGTACTGGTCTAATTTCTCCATTGAGAGATAGTTCACCAATAATAAGCCATTCTTTATTTATATCAGCGATATTAATTTGTTCAGTGGATATTAATATACCAGCGGCAATAGGTAGGTCAAAGTAGTTACCAGTTTTTTTAATGTGAGCAGGGGCGAGGTTAACTATTATTTTTTTTTGAGGAAATTCATATCCTGAATTAATAATTGCGGATCTAACTCTTTCTTTTGCCTCACTTACTATAGTATCTGGTAATCCTACCACCTGCATATTTGGTAGGCCTAGTTGAATATCTACTTCAACCTCAATAAGCTGAGCATTTATACCTAAAATAGAGCTAGTTATAGTTTTTGAAAGCATATTGTATATAACAATACAAAATCATAAAATCTTTGATAAAGACTTAGCTTTTTTTATGTATTAGCTATCAATTACTTTGGTGAATTACTCTAAAAGTCTTTTTAAAACCACTTTTTATAGATTTAGCCTATAAGCATATAATTGTGAATTAAATATAATGGTTTATATGCTAAAACAGCTAACAGCTATTAAAACTAACTTGTTAGAACGTTTTTTATTACATCTAATAAAAAGTTTGATGAGAAAATTATCCTAAAACATTTTTTATTTTTTTGGTGTAAGGCTTTCTAACAGGGTTATATAATTACACTATATCTTAACCTATTTGGGGGATAGATAATGCTAAATAAAACTGCATCCCTTTTTAATCAATATCTTGAGATAACTTCACTATTTGTATACTCTATATTTAGTTTATTTAGTTATAAGGGCAATAAAAAAGCGTTAATAGATAGGGTTATACAGCAAATATATTTTACTGGGGTTAAGTCTGTAATTATAATTAGTTTTATCTCACTGCTTATTGGTGTGGTTGTTATTACTATAACAGTTGGTTATAAACTGCCTGAGTCGTTAATAAGCGATATCCTTAGTATTACTATTATTCAATATCTTGGACCATTATTGACTATGATAATAGTCATTGGACGTTCTGGTACTGCTATAACTATTGAGCTTGGAAATATGAAGGTTAATAATGAGATTGAGGCTCTTAACATTATGGGAATCGATATTTTATATTTTATTGTAGCTCCTAGGGTTATTGGCATTACTATATCTTTTTTTTGTTTAAATATTTTTTTTAGCTTTATCGGTGTTTTAGGTGGGGGGATAGTTATGGTTAACATTTTGGAAGAGTTTAGTCTCATAAAGTTTTATACTACTTTTTTTGATGGTCTTAAGATAAACTATGTTATAGATAATATTATAAAGTCGGTAGGTTTTGGGATTATTATATCAACCGTATCTTGTTATCATGGTCTTAAGGTTATTAGCTCTACAACTGAGGTTCCACAAATGACTACTCAAGGGGTTAGCAGGTCATTGGTATTCTGTTTTATCTTTTATATTTATACTAGTTATATATTTCTATAATATTTATGGAAAACTTAGAAAGAATTAAATTAAATAATGTTTATTTTAGCATAAAGGATTTGGAGGTTATACGGGGGATCTCTTTTTCTGTAAGCCAGGGAGAGGTTTTAATTATTGTTGGTAGGAGTGGTAGTGGAAAAAGTACTCTATTAAAGCTTTGTGGAGGGCTTTATAGTCCTAATAGGGGAGAGGTTTATATAGATGGTGTTAATATTAACAATATATCAAACAAAAAAAAACAGAAGATGATGTCTAAAATTGGCTTTATTACCCATACTGGCGGGTTGATGGCTAACTTAAATGTATTTGAAAATATAGCCTTACCATTAAAATATCATAATAACTTTAATGAAAGCGATTTAAGAGAGATTATTATGGATAAGCTTAATCATTTTGGTGTTTATAAAATAAGGGATAAGCATCCGGATTCATTGAGTCCGGGGCATAAAAAGATTATATGTTTTATAAGAGAGACAATAACTAAAAATAGTATTCTTATTTTGGATGATCCACTAAATTATGTTGATAATAATACCTCGCTATTGTTTATGGATAGCATTAGTGAGAGCATTAAAGAGGGTTGTACTGTTATAATATCTACCCATGACCCAGAGATTAGCAATATTCCATCTAAGATGGCGGTAGTTGATGAGGGTATGTTAGTTGCTCATGACGAAACTAACTATATTATAAAGGCTGAAGACAAATCTATAAAGCCTATCATGCTGGATATAGGGCTTTATCAAGGAATTATCGATGATATTATGATTTTTTTAGAAGATGAGATATTATAAAATTGGAGGTTAATCATTTTGTATAGGTTTAATAGGGTCCAAAAGTCTGTGGCGTTATTTTTATTTTTTGTTATTGCTGTTATAGTAACTAGTTTAGCTTTAATGGGTACCCTAAACAAGTGGTTTAGTGATAAGAATACTTATTATACTGAGTTTAACTCTATGGCGGGGATAAAAAGGGGTACTAGGGTAGTTTTTAAGGATAATGAATGGGTTATTGGCGAGGTTAGCGATTTTAAATTAAATAGTAGGACTAATAAAATAAGGGTATACTTAAAAATATTTAAGGAACACGAATCCAAAATTAGAAAAAACTCTATCGTATCTTTAACTAGCGGTCTTTTTGGAATAGGTGGATCAAAAATAGAAATATCTATTGGAAGCAAGAACTTTAATATGATAAAGGATAATCAATTAATTTTATCTAGTGATGTTAGGTCAGAAGGGGATGATATGAGTGCTATTAAGGCAAACGT
Organism: Spirochaetota bacterium; assembly: GCA_965208615.1. Lineage (GTDB taxonomy): Bacteria > Spirochaetota > UBA6919 > UBA6919 > CBDBPB01 > CBDBPB01. The sequence goes on along the minus strand of CBDBPB010000006.1, from coordinate 167,168 downwards.
AAGAGGTTTGTTAGAGCCAGACAGCCCTCTTATAAAGACAATCGTTAATATAGAGGGAATAACAAGGCAGTTAAAGGATGGAGGTGCTATTCCCCAGATAAATCAGCTGATAGGGGTTATTAATAAGGATGTTAGAAAATCTCTTAGGGATATAAATAGTGTTACTGGTGATATTAGCGAGTTAGTTCATAGAAATAAGCTAAGGGTTGATAATACCTTATTAAATACTACTAAGGAAATTAATAATGTTGTTCTTGAACTTAGTAAATTTACTAAGACCTTATTAGAAAAGCTTTTATTAGAGAGTGATCCTTTGATAAAAGACCTAAGAAAAAATATAAGTGATTCATTAAGGGATATAACATTAGCAATTTCTGTTTTAGGTAAGAGTCTTAAAAGGGATGTGCCTGGGGCTATGAAGGATATAAGGGTAACTATACAAAATATTAAGGTTATAACAAACAAGGTTAATAGGATATTAGATGATGTTGAGGGGCTTATACCTCCTTCTAAGAAAAGGAAAAGAGGGGATATACTAATAGACAATGCCAAAAGAGAAGATTATTAACTTGCTTTTAACTAAAATATTAATAATAGTTATAATTTTAGTTAAATGTTCTAACCATTATATTAACCAAAAAATTGAAGGACATTGTAATGATTTTAATGTAAACTTAAAAGATGATATTAGGTTTAGTTCGGCAAAGCTTGCATATTTACAAGGGGATTATTTGTTAGCTAGTAGTATATATAATGATATTTTAAGCCAGAGTATAGAAAATGATAATAGGATAAAGGTGGTATATTCCCTAATTAACCTTGCAATGGTTTATGCAAAAATCGGGGATTATAAAAAGGCTGTTAAAACCATTGATAGGGCTATTTATAAAAATAACTTTATAAGAGAGGCTAAGATAAGAGAAAACATATTTTTTTATACTCTCATTTTAGAGAGTAGGGGAGTTATAGAACAGGAAAAAAAGAGTTATGATAAATCTATATCTTATCTCAAAAAGGCATTAGGGGTATATTTATACTGTAAACAGCCTATTAGGGTTATAAGTACTTATAATTATTTGGGTATATCCTACTATTATAAAAGTCAATATGATAATAGCTTAAACTATTTTTTTAATAGTTTAAGTTTATCCAATGAGAAAAGCTATTTTGATAGCTTTTCCCTTAGTTTATTTTTTATTGGAAAGATATATACTATAAAAAAGAATTATAATAGGGCATTGGAGTATTTTAATGCCGCATTGGTTATAGATAAAAGAAATAGTGTTTCTATAAATATATCCGAAGACCTTTATGAACTCGGGGGAGTATACTTTTTAAAGAAGGACTATAAAAAAGCAAAATATTATTATAATCGTAGTTTGGAGTTATTAGTTGGGATGGGTAATGTAAAAAAAGCTAAAAAAAAATGGAAAGCTATTATGTTAAGTGTTACAGATAAAATTAAAAAATTGAAAAGTTATAATTAGATATTTAAAAAAAAGTTATATATATATTTTCTTAGTTTTATTATATTAAAGACTAATATATTAATCTTGACTTTTGGCGATAAGTTTATTAAATTGACATTCAATTAGACTTCTGATTGCTTAATCAAATAATAAGTTTATATCATGGATATTTTAAGAAGGTTTTTATGAAAACGGTTTTTATAAAAAAAGAAGAATTGCCTAATAATTGGGTACTAATAGATGCTAACAATCAAGTTTTAGGTCGTCTTGCTAGTAAGATTGCCACAATTCTTATGGGAAAAGATAATAGTATATACTCTCCTCATAGTCTTGCTGGGAGGAGCGTTATAGTTATAAATGTTGATAAGATTTCTGTTACTGGTAAAAAAAGTATTAATAAGAAATATTATCATCATAGTGGCTATCCTGGTGGGCTAAAAAGTATAACTTATAATAAGTTAATACAAAAAAAGCCAGACTTTCCTTTAAAGCATGCAGTAAAAGGAATGCTCCCTAAGAACAAGTTAGGAAGGGTTATGCTATCACGTTTAAAGATTTATACTGGGGATAGCCATCCTCATTCTGCACAAAAGGCTAAAAAATTAGAGATTTAGTTTTTAGGAGATAAAGTTGATAGAAAATGTTTATTCAGCAGTTGGTAGAAGGAAAAAGTCAATTGCAAAAGTGCGTATATTAAAAGGTAAAGGCAGTATAACCATAAATAAACGAAATGTAAATGATTACTTTTCTAGATTACAGTATCAAAAAATGGTTATGGATCCATTAAAGGTTGTTGACTCTGCTGACAAGTTTGATGTAATAATTAGCGTAAGGGGCGGGGGTACTACTGGTCAAGCTGGAGCAATACGTCATGGTATTAGTAGGGCTCTTATTGTTATTGATAAGGAGAATCGTACATTTCTTAAAAAGAACGGCTTTTTAACTAGAGATCCAAGAATGACTGAACGTAAGAAATATGGTCATAAGGGAGCAAGAAAAAGTTTTCAATTTTCTAAACGATAATTCTTCTACTTCTGTTATATACCTTTATATCTAATTTAGACTTATAAAAAAATTAGAAAATAATTTTTTATTTTAGCTCATCGTAGTTATAATCGAATTTACCCTACTCATATGTTAAAATATATAAAAGCCGATCACACTTATTCATACTAAAATATAATATTATAGATCGCTATTTTTGAGGTGCAATATGGAAAGCTCAGATCTTAGAAAACATTTTCTTGAGTACTTTAATGGCAAGGGGCATAAAATAGTTAATACTAGCCCATTAATACCTATTGGTGATCCTTCTTTGCTGTTTACCACTGCTGGTATGGTACAATTTAAGCCTATGTTTTCTGGTGAGGTTGATTTTGGTTATACTCGTGCTACATCATGCCAAAAGTGTTTAAGGACTAGTGATTTAGATAATGTGGGCAAGACTACTAGACATCATACATTTTTTGAGATGCTTGGAAACTTTTCTTTTGGGGATTACTTTAAAAAAGAGGCTATTGAGTTTGCATGGGAGTTTTCTGTTGATGTAGTAGGTCTTGATCCAAAAAGGATTTTTATATCTGTTTACAAAGATGATAATGAGGCCTATGATTTATGGACAAAGCATATTGGTATTTTAAACAGTAAGGTTGTTCGTCTTGGCAAAGAGGATAATTTTTGGGGACCTGCTGGAGATAGTGGTCCATGCGGTCCTTGTTCAGAGCTTTATTATGATATTAGTGATAAGATATTTTTACCTGAAGATAAAGCAAATATTGGGGGGGATAATAATCGTTATATTGAGTATTGGAATTTAGTATTTAATCAATATAATAGACTTGAGAACGGGGAGTTAATTTCATTACCAAAGCCGGGGATTGACACTGGTATGGGGCTTGAGCGTCTTGCATTAGTTAGTCAGGGAGTTAATTCGGTTTATTCTACTGATTTATTTAAGCCTTTTATTGAGAAGGTGGCTATGTTTACCGGGCATAAATCTATAGAGCTTAATGAGACTCCATATCAAGTTATTGCTGACCATATACGGGCTATTGTTTTTGTATTAGCTGAGAATATTTTGCCATCCAATGACGGAAGAGGATATGTAATAAGGCGTATATTACGTAGGGCAATGAGATACGGACGTTCTATTGGAATAAAAAAGCCATTTTTAAATGAATTAGTACCCATAGTAGTTGATATTATGGGAAATAGTTATTCAGAAATTGTTAAGACTAAAGCTAAGACCTCACAAATTATTCTATCCGAAGAGGAGGCATTTTTATCTACGCTGGAAGAGGGTAGTTTATACTTGGAGAATCTCGTTAATAACAGTTTAGAAAGTGGTTTAAAAGTTATTTCTGGTAAGGATGCTTTTAAGTTATATGATTCAATGGGTTTTCCTATTGATATTACTATTGATATGGCTAATGAAAAGGGTATGACGGTTAATATAGCTGAATATCAATGTCTTATGGATGAACAGAAAAAAAGAGGCAGGGATAATTGGAAAAGAGAGTCTTCTATATTACCATTTTCTATTATAGACAAAAAGCTCAATACTAACTACTTAGGAGATAAACATTTTAAGTGTGAGTCTAGGATTTTGCATATTATTAGGGATAATAAACTAGAGGTTAATAGTTGTTCTGAGGGACATAAGGTTATAATAATAACCGATAATACTCCTTTTTACCCCGAAGGTGGAGGACAGGTTGGTGATATTGGTACTATATTAAAAAATAATGCTTTAATTGAAGTTACTAACACTCAAAAGTATGAAAATATGATTATACATAATGCTATTGTTAGAAAGGGCAGTTTTTCTAATGGAGATATTATTAGTTTATCTGTGGATAACAAAAGAAAGTTAAATACTGCTATTAATCACTCCGCTACTCACTTACTGCATTACGCTCTTAAGAAGGTTTTAGGTGATCACATTCGTCAATTAGGCTCTCTTGTGGATGAAAACAGACTAAGATTTGATTTTTCTCATTTTAAGCAGTTATCTAAGGATGAGGTTAATATGGTTGAACATGAGGTTAATGCTATGATTAGGCATAATCTTAAAGTAGACATATTAGAGATGGATAAGGATAAAGCTATAAAGAGTGGTGCTAGTGCATTTTTTGGTGATAAATATGGTATTCTGGTTAGGACTGTTAGGATTGGTGATTCATTTGAATTATGTGGTGGTACTCATGTTAAAATGAGTGGCGATATTGGTCTTTTAAAGGTAATTTCTGAGTCGTCTATATCCAGTGGGACAAGGAGAATTGAGGCTATAACTGCTAGTAAGGCTGTTATACATTATCAACATCTTTATGAGCTTATAAAAGACTTAGAATTGTCTTTTAATGTTCCTTCAGTAAAGCTAGAGAATAGGTTAAAGCTTTTAATTGATAAAAATAAGTTATTAGAAAAAGAAGTAAGTCAACTAAAGGCTAAGGAGTCCTTTTCAAATATTGATAGGCTAATTAATTCTGAACTTATAAGTTATCATGATTTCAATTATATTTCGTTAATAATTGATGATAAAAACTTAAACGAGCTAAGGTTAATTAATGATCGCATAAAAAATAAGCATAATAAATTAGTATCTGTTTTAATATCTAAGCTAGAAGATAGAGTTTTTTATTTATCAACTGTCTCAAGTGATGTTGTTAGTTTATCTGCCACTGATATTGTTAAAAGGCTTTCTTTAGTTTTGGATGGTAGAGGTGGTGGAAAAAATAATAAGGCACAGGGTAGTGGAAGTTCTACTGATAAAATTAAAAAAGCAAAAGATGAGATAGACAATTATATAAAGGCTAGTTTATCTACTAAAATATAGTATAATAATTAGTTAATAAATATTATAGTCTATGGTTATCATATAATTTTACTTTTTCTTTAATTAGGAGCCTTAGTTAAATATTTTATTATACGGCTGGTTTATTTTATTAACTGGTAGATAGATAAAATATTTTAAAAAAATTGTTAGTATATTTTGCTAATAGTTCGAAAAGATAATAATAAGTTATAATTTCGAGGCTCCTTATGAATAACAAAAAAGAAAAAGTTAATAAAGATGGCTTTAAAACAGTTAAATCCATGATATTAAATTATAGTATAGCAATTTTTACATTTGTTATACTCATTTTAATTTTTTCACAAACTAAAGGCAAGCCTCTTAGTAACACTGAAAGTAATATTATAGCCTCTGAACAAAAAGAGACTATTACTATGAATATAGATAAAAATGCAAATAAAGAAGAAGAGTTTAAGTTAACAAAAACCAAGCCAATAAATATTTTTAAAACTAAAAAGAAAAGTTCTAACAATTCTATTAATAAAAAAGCCAATGAACAATTAGCCACTGAAGAGAGCAATAAGTTATTGATAAAGAAAATAGAAAAGGTTGAGTTATCTGTAGGAAAACCTGAGGATCATAAAGCTAAAACGGATAACAAAGTATTTACAGAAGAAAATACTAAAACTACTTCTCCTACTATGTTAGCTGAGTTAGAAACTAAAATGGTCATAAGTACTAAGGGTAATACTCAAAAAGCGTTATTGAAAAAGAATCCTAATATCTATTCTTATAGTAGTGAGTTAAATAATAAATCAGAAAATAAAACTTCTAATGTAAAAACTATAGATTATGTAGTTAAGGCAGGGGATTATCTTAATGGTATTGCTGTTAAATATAAGGTAACTATTTATAAACTTATTAGTTATAACACTAGCATAAAGAATCCTAATCTTATTTATATTGGTCAGGTAATAAAAATACCTAATGAGCTATTAAAAAGGACTAATGCTATTAAAGGAAAAGCTTTTGACAAGGCTCATAATATATCGAAGTATGGCTTTAGGAAGTATATTATTAAAAAGGGAGATACCCTTGGAAATATTGCTAAAAAGTTTAATTTAGCTATTTATGATTTATATAAATATAATTATATTAAAAATCCCAATCATATTTTAATTGGTGACTATCTTAAGATAGTTGACTACCCAAATAATATAAAAAAGCAACTCTTAAATTAATCATAGCTTAGTTATATATTGTATATTTATTTAGCCTCTTAATTTTTAAGTTTAAACATATCCAATTTTAACAAATTAACATTAATTACATTTAAATATACTCTAGAAAATTGTTTAGGATATTATAAAAATTTGATCTTTTTAATATATATGAGTATATTAATTTATCTATTTTTATGACTTAGATTATGGTTAGATGGTGAAATTAATTAATGGAATATAAAGCACCTAATAAGCAAGGTAATTTTGGAGAGTTTGGAGGGCGTTATGTTCCTGAAACTCTTGTATATGCCTTAGAAGAGCTGGAAAGTTGTTGTGAGGAATATTTAACTACTAAAGACTTTATTGATGACTACAGCAAATATTTAAAGGATTATGTTGGCAGACCTTCTCCTTTATACTTTTGCAAAAACCTTAGCAAAGAGTATGGTGCAAAGATATACTTAAAAAGAGAGGATCTTAATCATACTGGTTCTCATAAAATAAACAATGCAATTGGTCAAGTTTTAGTTGCTAAAACTCTTGGAAAAAAGCGTATTATTGCAGAAACTGGTGCAGGACAACACGGGGTGGCTACTGCAACTGCATGTACACTTTTTGGTCTTAATTGCGTTATTTATATGGGAACTGAGGATATGCGAAGGCAAGAGCTAAATGTTTTTAGAATGAGGCTTTTGGGTGCAAAAGTTATAGGGGTAAGTTCTGGCAGTCAAACTCTTAAAGACGCTCTTAATGAGGCTTTAAGGGATTGGACCACTAATGTAAAAACAACTCATTATGTTTTAGGCTCTGTTGCTGGACCTCATCCATTTCCTGTTATAGTAAGAAACTTTCAAAAAGTTATTGGAGAAGAAGTTAAAAAACAGATAATAGATAAGGAAAATAGACTGCCTAATGTTTTAGTTGCCTGTGTTGGTGGGGGGAGTAATGCTATTGGTTTATTTTATCCATTTTTAGAAGAAGAAGCTGTTAAAATGTATGGGGTAGAGGCAGGGGGATATGGCATTGAGACTGATAAACATGCCGCTACTTTAACAAAGGGTAGGGTAGGAGTGCTTCATGGCAGTAAGAGCTTTTTATTATTTGATCAAAACGGTTATATAAAAGAAGTTCATTCTATTTCTGCTGGTTTAGATTATCCTGGTGTGGGTCCTGAGCATAGTTATTTAAAAAGGATTGGTCGTGTTAGTTATGATTTTATTACTGATGATGAGGCATTAGAAAGTTTTATTAAGCTTTCTCGTTTAGAGGGCATTATTCCTGCTATAGAGTCATCCCATGCCATTGCTTATCTTAAAAAGCTAAAGTTAAAAAAAAGTGATATTGTTATAGTCAATTTGTCTGGCAGAGGGGATAAGGACGTTGCAGAGGTTGAAAGACTCCTTAAGGAAAAAAAGAATCATGGGTTTAACTATAAAACAGGCCATTAGAAAAGCTAAAGAGAATAAAAAGGGTGCTTTTATACCATATTTTATATTGGGCTATCCAGATATTGATATTAGTTGTTCTATAATAAGGGAGTCTTCTAAATATGCAGATGTAATAGAGCTTGGTATTCCTTTTACAGACCCAGTAGCTGACGGCCCAATCATTCAACAGGGAGCGGCATATGCTTTAGAAAAAGGAATTACTTTAACTAAGATATTTAAAGCTACTAAAAAGTTGACATCAGAAATAGATATTCCTTTTGTATATATGATTTATTTTAACCAGATATTTGCTTATGGGCTAAACAGGTTTTTAAAGAAGATTAAGGATATTGGTATAAAGGGACTTATTATACCAGATTTGCTCCCAGACTCCGACGTGGCTTTTAATAAGTTGGCTTATGACTATGGTATAGATATTATTTTTTTGATAACCCCTGCTACCTCTGAAAGTAGAATAACTAAAATTATTAAAGAGTGTAGGGGATTTTTATATTTTGTATCTATTATTGGCATAACTGGTGAGAGGATAAAGTTTAATGATAGTATAAGGCCAATGATTAACAGTCTTAGGGAGAAGACTAACCTTCCTATTTGTATAGGTTTTGGAATATCTACGCCAAAACACATTAAGGAGGTAGTGGAGTTAGCTGATGGTGCAATTGTTGGTAGTGCAATAACAAAAAGCATTATGGAAAACATAAATGGGGGTAATTTAGTATATAATGTTGTTAGGGTAATAGAAAATATGAATTCTGTATTGTAGGTGTTTATACTAACTAAAGTTTTTCTGGAGTACTTATGTCTCTTACACATGAAGAGTTAAAACTATTTGTAAAAAGCAAGGATAACTATTATACATTAAAATGGACAAATATGAAGACTAAAAATACAATTTTTAGTTGGAACTGGGCAAGCTTTATATTTGGTCCTTTTTGGATGATATACAGAAAGCTATATTTAATAGGACTTTTGGTAATTATAATTTATAGTGCTAGTTATATTGTTTTAAGTCATTTTGTTTTAAAGAAACCTGTTATTGATATAGTATTGTTTGGTTATAGTATTAAGAATCTTCTTTTACCTTTTGTAGTTTTAACACTTTATATTTTTATTTCTTTTTTGTGGGGTAAAATTGCTAACTATTTATACTATAGGTCGATAGAAAGAAAGTCTAGGAGTATAAAAGAAACTATTTCTGAGTTTGCTCAGCAAAAAAGTGAGTTTGAAAAAAGGGGTGGGACTATAATTGATGTGTTTAGAACTAGTTATACAGTGTCACCAGTTGTTAGCAACACTATTTTTCCTTTGACAATTACTATAGCTACTGTTTTATTTACCATTGGAATATTAGACTTACAATTTATTCAAAACTTTGAATATCAAATAACAGATGCGGCTAAGTTTGCTATAAAGGATCACAAGGAGCATACTACTGGTAATGATCTTAATAGTTGGATTGATAGTCCTATTAGTATTTTAGGTGTTACTGAGCGTTCTCAATTTAATTATTTAAACAATATTTTACGGTCAATTTCCATGGGGTCCGAGGAGAGACTGACTTATGCAGACTTTTTATCTTATTTTCGTCCTTACTGTATAAAAGGATAAGCCAATATTACCAACATTAATTTGGATGAGGGTTAAGGAGTTAGCTTGGAATTCTATTAGTCCCTAAAATAGTTTTTTTTTGATATTTTTCTTTTGACTCAAAAAGAGAAATAGTAAGATTTACCTTTAAAAAATAGCTATTTCAATAAAGATTTTGGTATTCTTTTAGAAAAACTAAAAAACATCAAAGAATAGTAAAAAACTATTGAAAACATACTTAGAGAGTGGGCTAAAAATAAAAAAGGAGAGTCTGATAAAAAGTTTATTGAGGAGTTAAAACTTCATAAAGATTATAAAAATATATATTTGTTGATTATCCCCTTAACCCTCAGAAAGAAGGCAGACTAAGGGAAAAAGACGTAAAAGAAAGATATAAATATTTACCTAAAATTTGAGTTAAAAAATGTTTTATGATAAAAATGGAAATAAAATTACGGTTCCCCTAACTTATAACCCAATGTTCTCTTATCCGCCTATTGGCTATGATATTAAGGCTCCACTAGCTGAAATTACTAAGAACATTGCTGGTAGTGGCTCCAGCTAACATATTGAGTGACAATGATGGCAAGAGAAGAAAAATGCCTTTATTATATAGAATTTATGATGAACGAATTATGGCTAAACCAATATTTATGCCTACTATTGGGCTTATTATGGCTATGGGATATTTTAATGTTAAGTCTAAGGATGTAGTAGTAGGAGTTAGGCAAGGCAATTACTCTAAAAGGAGCTATGATAAGAAAACCTATTAAATATGTTAGAAAAATCTATTAATGATAGTCTAAAAGGTTTATAGGTGGAATGAAATATGTTGATGAGTTTATGGAGCATATAATTAAAAATATTATAACTATAGTAAAAAAGAAAAATAAAACTAATAATTTTAAAATTAATTATATGGAGCTACTAGATAACTTATTATCTGATAAAGAACTGAAAACCATTCTAAAAAATAAATACAAAAAAAATAATCTGAATATTGATCTGTCTTATGATGTCTTAAAAAGAGAGATTAATGACTTTTTTAATATCTTTAACACAAACTTCTATTAGCAAATACTTAAACTTTTTTTCAAATAGAAAGCAAAAAGATAGACAATATTGACTTGGATAAATTAAATGACTACCTTAGCAAGCTAAGGGATAGAAATCTTGTATTAAGTAGTTTCATCCAAAGAAAGATGCTAGAGAAAGATGACTTAAAAAGAAAAGTAAAAATTACATTTATTGACAAAAAAGATGGGAAAATATCATTTAAAAACTTTAAAGCTCCCAAAGATCAGTATTATACCTTAGTGACTGGGCTGATTACTAATAATCCTATTAACGAAGAAGAGTTTTTTAGAGTAATAATAGAACTCTCAAATAATAATTTAATAAAACTTGCTAATAATGGCGGATTCCCTGGTATTAAATCTATTAATAGAAAGGCTATAGATGAGTATTATAAATCTATACCTGAGCAGTCTACTAAGGATATTATCAAATTTATTACCACCTATGATGATATTAAAATTGTATTAGGAAAACTTAAAAAAGAAGGCTTAGTGCAATACTATGAAAAAAAAGGAGAATTTATAACTTTTACTAATTTAAAACAAATGATGGTATTAAAACAATCCTTAAAAGATAAAGAACAGATCAAGATAATTGACTATATTTTTAATTTTAGCGATCCAAATGAAAATCAATTTACCAGAGTACTAGATGAGCTTTATTCTGGCATGAGTGATCTAAAAATTAATAAGAAATCTATAAAGAAAACATTAAACTTATTATTAGAAAATAACTTAATAAGCTATCCCACATTTAGTTATATTAACATACAAGATCTTAATAAGCTAATTGAATATAAAGATAATCCCCATAAAACAAAAAATCTTGCTTATAGAAAGATAATTACTAAGCTTATTGATGGACTAGACTATAAATATACATCTTTTCAGGAGAATAGTAAATTTTATACTATAAAGACCAATGATGCAATATCTTATCTTGTTGAAAAAACAAAAATTAACAAGGATAAAGTTCTATCTATATTAAAGAATGCCTATGCCAAGATTGACCATGGTAGACAAAATAATGTTATTAGGGTTATTGATCAAGAAATTCAAATATTTAATCCAAAAGGAATATTAAACGGTATTGATGAGATTAAAATTTATCAAGAGGTTGTTTCAAGGTTAATTAGTCTAGCAAAAAAAGATAAGGCTTTATATTATAATAACACATTAATTAATATAGCCCGAGAAGCTAAGATTAACCCACTCTTTGTAGAACAGGCTATTGATAATATTACTGCTGATGAAAAAGGAACATATAAAATTAACTTTATTAAAAAAGAAGATCGGCTTATTAGTGGAGATATTGAACACTTAGAAACATATAGAATATCTAATGATGATATAAGAATACCCATTGACGAAGTAGGCCAAATGATAATAAATTATCAAGGGTATCATAGGTCTTTTGAAAATGACCATTTTGGAAAATATATGGGTTTATCAAGAGAACGTTTATATAAAATAATGAAATACCTCCTCCTTATGGTATAGGTTATGAAAAAGAAACACCTTCATTTAGCTGGGAAAGGTTTAAAAATAAGATTATTTTTATTGGTTTTTTATACAACTGCTGGTTTGGGAGAGTCTAGGGATTACTTTTGAAACACCTTATGGGTACTCTTTTTGGAATTGAAATCCACGCTAATGCCTTAAATACAATTATAAAAAGAGATTTTATAACTCCTTTGAGTAAAAATATTTTATCTATAGGTGGTATAGAGCTTTCATATGAATATACTATTATGTTTTTATTTGCATTACTCTTTGGTACAGCTTTACCTAGATTGACTATTTTGAGAGGATTTTTATTTTTCTTTACTATTACTTTTTTTTATATACTTTTTAATTTCTTATATATATTCCCTAAGTTGAAGATAGACATTCCATTAGTTGGTACTATTCTTACTATGCTATTTTCTTTTATCACTCTTATGGTGTATAAGCTAATGACAGAAGAAAAAGATAAGAGAAAGATTAAGGGGATGTTTTCAAAATATGTTAGTGCAGAAGTTGTAGATAGTATTTTAGAGTCTAACAAAAAGTTGGAACTTGGAGGAGAAAGTCGAGTTTTAACTGTATTGTTTTCTGATATTCGTGGATTTACAAGCTTTTCTGAGAATTTAAACCCTCATGAGTTGGTGGATCACTTAAATATATATTTGTCAGAAATGAGTGATATTGTAATTCGGTATAGAGGGTACATTAGATAAATATATTGGTGATGCTTTAATGGCTTTTTGGGGTGCTCCTTTGGATATAGAAGACCATGCTCTTCTTGCTTGTAAGACTGCTTTAAAAATGAATGAGAGGTTAGAAGAGCTTAATAAGGGATGGCCAGACAACTTTAAAATTCGTATAGGAATTGGTTTAAATACTGGTGATATGATAGTTGGAAATATGGGTTCTACTCAAAGAATGGATTATACTATTATGGGTGATCAAGTTAATCTTGGTTCACGAGTAGAGGGCGCTAATAAGGTATATGGAACTGAGCTAATTATTACTGAACATACATATAAATTAGTTAAAGATTATACTATTGTTAGAGAGTTAGATATAGTTAGGGTTAAGGGCAAGGTTAAGCCTGTAAAGATTTATGAGCTTTTGGCAATAAAATAATTTATTAGGATATAAAAATATGGACTGGTTTTTCAAACCTAAATATGGATTAAAAACGCCTGAAAAACAACTTGAATTAAGTAAAGAGGGACTCTGGACAAAATGTTTAGAGTGCAAAGAGATAATATATAATCGCGAATGGGAAAATAATTTAAGGGTTTGCCCTAAATGCGATTATCATTATAGGGCTAAATTCCAAAGAAAGAACTCAGGTATTGATAGATCCAGGTAGCTTTCAAGAATATAATGATAATATTTCTTCTTCGGATCCTCTTAAATTCAAACATATGGATGAAAGCTATTCTGAAAAGCTTTTGTCTACAAATTATAAAACTGGCTTAAATGATGCTATGATTACTGGTAGTGGTAAGATTTTTGGATTACACCTTCAAGTCTGCGTTATGGATTTTAGATTTTTTGGTGGTAGTATGGCAACAGTAATGGGCGAAAAAATTATTAGGGCAATAAATAAGTGTATTAGGTATAAAACTCCTTTATTAATTGTATCCTGCTCTGGTGGTGCAAGAATGCAAGAAGGAGTTTTTTTCTTTAATGCAGATGGCAAAAACCTGTGCTGCCTTATCAAAATTATCTCAGGCTAAGTTGTTATACATATCACTTCTAACTGATCCAACAATGGGAGGCGTAAGTGCTAGTTTTTCCTCAATAGGAGATATTATAATTGCAGAGCCAAATGCATTGATTGGATTTGCGGGTCACAAGAGTAATTGAGCAAACTATTAAGCAAAAACTACCAAAAGAATTTCAGCGGTCTGAGTTTTTATTAAATCATGGATTTATTGACTTTATTGTTCATAGAAAAAAGCTAAAAGATATGCTTTATAAAACAATAAAGTTTTTTTCTTAGTTTACTCTTCTAAAGAAAGTTGAAGAAAGATAGGATTCTGCTTTAATATTTTAATTCGTCTTTCAATATTATCAAGCCTTGACCTTATTGATGAAAACAAAAAATCAAATATCCTCATAAATATTTTCCTATAGGTTTTTTAGTAGGTTATAGTGGTTATTTTACGTCATTGTTATTATAACAATTATAATTTCCTAAAATATATCGGTTAATGAGAATAAAAAACAAGAATAAAAAAAGAGTTAACAAAGTATTTTTTATTAGACATAATATACCTTATATTTATTTATGCCATAACTTTATTTTAGATTAGATTAAACAATTATTACTAAGTACCGATATAAAAAATAATATCGACTTTATGGTAGTTTAACATGAAAAAAAACTAAAGCTTTAGTATTAATATTTTTATTTTTTTTTTACTCTAACTATAGCTTATGGAAAAAGCTATTTACAAGATCCAGCCTTCGTTTATAAAGCTAGAGGAGATAATTACAGACGAATAGGTCAATTGGGCTTAGCTATAGGCAATTATGAAAAGGCTTTGGCAATAAAAAAAGATTATTCAGACTGTAATTTTTGGATAGCCTCTATCTTATCCCAAAAACAGCTCTATGTTCAAGCGCTTTATAAAGTTAACTTAGCTTTATATGAAGGGGAAAATAAATTTTCAAGTAAATCCTTATATTATTCTGCATTATTTTTAGAGATAGATATTTATTTTATGAGGGGGTGAGTCTAAAGATGCTATAAAAATTATAGATAAACTGTCAAATATTTTATCTAAGCTTCAAACACAAAGAAATCAATTAGGTATTGAGTTTAAACCTTATCTTAAATATCAGCTTGGCAAGTGCTACTACTATAAAGGCAAGTTATTTTATACTATATATAAAGGTAAGACAATGTTTGCCAGTCATGTTTTGCAAGATAGGGATGAAAAAGAAATTCCATCTTTTTTTGATAAAGCTATAAGCAACAACTATAAACCTGATATTGCCTATTACTATAAGTACTTGTTTTATAAAAGCAAAGCAAAAGAAACTATTAAAAAGTTAAACAATGAAAAAGATATATCTTTTATAGAAAGCTTAAAGCAACAATATAAATTTTATACTTTAAATAGCAGTCAAGCCATTAAAAAAGCAATTACTATTAATCCAAATATCATACTCGACTTTAAACAATACGAAAACTAGTTATAAAATAAACTTTGTTAAAGTCTATCCAAAAGATCATAGGCAGTAAGATCTATATCTCCCGCACCTAGAGTAAGAATTATATCATTCGGGCAGAGCTTTATAGGCAAGCTATTTAACAATTCTTCTCTAGACATAAAAGATAAAGCTTTTATGTCAGGTTTTTTAATCTTAATACTCTCCATGATTAGATTAGAAGTAATACCTTTAATGGCTTTCTCTCTAGCGCGGGATAGATTGGAAGTAAGCATATAAAATCACTCAATATTAATGCTTCAGCAAACTCTGAGAATAAGATTTTAGTTCTTGAATATAAATGAGGCTGGAATATAACAACAACTCTACTATTGGGTTTCATTTGCCTAACAGAACTAATTGTCATTTTTATCTCAGTAGGATGATGAGCATAATCACTATAAATTTTTATATTTCTTTTTTCCCCAATTAACTGAAAACGCCTCATTACTATTAACAAAACCCTTAAGGGACCTAGCTATAGATAGAAAATCAATATTTAAATATATAGCGGCTGAAATAGCAGATAGTATGTTATACACGTTATGTAGTCCATAAAGAGGATAAGTAATTGTTCCTACTATACTATCATTATGCAACAATTTAAAAGATGTGCTGTCGATCTTAAAGTTTATATCTATTGCTCTTAATTCAGCATCGCTGCTGTTTATACCATAAAAACTAATAGGTTTAAAGCAGTCCTTTGCTATATCCATAGACAGAGGGTCATCCCTATTTAAAAAAATCTTTCCATAAAAAGGAATTCTTTTAATAAAATGATTAAATTCCATTTTCACTTCATCAATAGAGTTAAAGTAGTCAAAATGATCCATATCAACATTTGTAACTATGGCAATAGATGGTTTGTAATACCTAAGAGAGCCATAAGCTTCACAAGCTTCATAAACACTATAATTCCCACTTCCTTTATAAGAATTACTTTGAATAAATGGAGCAATACCCCCTAATATTATTGTAGGTTCAAAAAAAGAATCAAAAAGTATTTTACTAAGAATAGTAGCTGTAGTAGTTTTTCCATGGGTACCAGTAACAGCAATACTATAAAAAGGATCTGCAAGCTCACTAAGCATTTCTGCCCTATTTATAATAGGAATTCCTTTAAGTAAAGCCTCTTTAAATTCCACGTTATCTTCTTTTATAGCAGCACTATATATAATTACATTTGCATCTTCTATATTATCTTTTGAATGTCCATAGTTAATTATAGCGCCAAGCTTTATAAGCTCCTCAGTGAGCCATGACTTATTCTTATCAGAACCACTAACCTTATACCCTGTATTTAAAAGTATTTTAGCTAACCCAGACATCCCAATACCACCGATTCCTATAAAGTGAAATTTATATTGAGAAGCACTAAACTTAAAACCCATTAAACATCCTTTACTTTTAAAGGTATAATTGACAACTTTTTATCTAAAATAGATATAATTCCAAAGACCTCAACCATTCCTACATGAGAAGTTATAATTCTATTGCGATCCTTTACATCTAAAGCGTATCCTTGTTGTGTTGTTATTTTGTAGTTCTTAAGTTCTTTATTTAATTTACCAGTTATGGTTATACTAATCCCATCATACTTGCTTGGGTTAGAAATAACCTCTTCAATCGAGGGTTTTTTTATTTATAGTATAACCTTTTCTATTACCAATAATTTTTCTTCGTAGTAAATGATCCATCTTTATTTTTTCTTCTAAACTATTAGATGTCATAAGTAACTCATTTAAGTTTATGAGCCTATTATTTATAGGAAGTTTAGGGTTTTTTGCAATATCTTTTTTTTTAACAATTTCATTTAAAGTTAGAAAAAGCTTTTCTTCATACTTATCACGTACTTTTACTAGAATTGATCCTGAAAAGTTAATTTGATTTTTAAAGAAATTATCATAAATCAATATTCCAATTAGGATTCCAACTATTAAAATAGCGGTTATCTGTTGGTAGGTTGAAAAGTAATAGTTTATACCTAAAAAGTATTTGCTAGGGGTTAGCTTATTAGTATATCTTTTTATCTTGCTATCTGTTTTAAAGTTATTTACTATTTTCTTTACTTTCCTATTCTTAGGGTCAGCCTCAATAATTTTTAGATAAACCTGGGCAGCATCTTTAAATTGCTTTTCTAATAGTAGAGTATAAGCAAATATATCCAAAGCCACTAAGTCATTGGGATTCATCCTAAGAGCTTTTTCTAAAAAAAGTTTAGCTTCGTAGTGATTTCCCATAAAAATATTTATCATACTATAAATAGAGTAAAAAAATGAACTATTTTTTGCACGACTATGTTTTTGCTCTACAAGACTTAAAGCTTCATTAAACTTCTTTTTTCTAATAAGCCTAAGAACTCTTTTTTTGAAATCTTTTTGCTTTATAACCATTTTTAAATAGCCATGTATTTAAAACCTAAATCTTTACCTATATAAACTTTAAGCATTAAATAATCTTTTTTACAACTACATTACCCTTTTCATTTTTAATAGCTTTTATTTTATCACCTTTTTCAATACACTCCCCGTTGGTGATTACATCACAGCTTATATCGTCAAATTGCCCCCTGCCAGAAGGTCTTAAAATAGTTAAAGCCACACCCTCTCTATTAACAAGATTACCATGCTCCTTAGCATGAGATGTAGCCTCAATTTTGTCAGTAAGGATTATGCCTGAGAGTCCTTTGGTTTTACGTATAGACTTGAAAAATAAAACACTAATTATTATTACAGCTACTATAGAGATAATTATAACAATAGAAGCATCCGCCAGCCTATCTATTGTGGCTGATAGATTAAAGAAATCTACTCCCATAGCACTAACAAAGCTTAGTAATATGCCAACTGCCCCAGCTACACCAACAATACCGAATCCTGGTATAACAAAAAGTTCTACAGCCAATAAGCCTAATCCAACTATAAATAAAACTAAGGATGCTAATGAGGCATCCCTACCAACAATTTGACCATAAAAAAATAAAGACAAGGCTAAAATACCAATAGTACCAGCAACACCCCACCCAGAAGTCCAAAATTCCATTATCATACCAAGCATACCAAGGGTAAGCAATATAGACGTTGTTACCGGGTGAACTAAAATTGACATAAGAATATCACTAGTCTCTGGTTTAAGCTCAATAACATCGTATTTATCAAGGTTAAAAGCCCTTAAAACCTCACCTCTATTATTATATATTCCATCAGCTATACCTAAGTTATATGCCTCATCACCAGTCAAAGTAAGAAGTTCCCCTTTTTTTAGATTATAGCCGTCTTCTTCTTGAGTAAGCTCTACATCAGGGTCAACCATAGCCTCCATAATCTTTTCTATATTTCTAATAGAATTTCCTTCTTTCAAGTGTTTATATTTACCTTCACTCATCTCAAGGATTAGCCTCTTCTTTCTTTTATTTGCCAAAGACCTAATAGAAGACTTAAGCCCAGATAAAATCTTAGCCCTAACCCCCTTATCTTTAATTGAAGATGGTTTACCACCCTCTCCAATCATGATAGGAAAGGCATCCCCAATCTTACTCCCCTTTGACATAATAGTAATATCACTCGACAAGGATATAAATGCTCCAGCTGAAAATGCAGATGGATTAACAAAAGTAATTGTTTTAGCTTTAGTGTTTTGTATATATTGGATAATCTTTTCAGCCTCACTAACCAATCCACCCGGTGTATTAACCTCAATAATCACCGCTACTGCTGTGGGATCTTTATCTACAATATCAAGGTTTTTTTTAATATAAGAACTATAGGCAGTAGAGACATCTCCAAAATCGTGTATTATTTCGAGATAATACACGCTACCTAATGAGTAATTATTATTGGGCTTTCCATATACCACACCCAATATTAATAAAGAAAATGTAATTAAAATAACTAATCTACGTTTAATCATTATACTAACCCAAAAATTAATGTTCTATGTATTCCAGCTAAGTCATCCATGACTTTTAATAGTTTGAGATTTTCCTTTTTGAATATGTGAACAACTTCATTTAGCATTCCCATACCAATTTCTACAACAATCTTGCCACTAGGTAATAAGTAGGATTTAGAATTAGCTGCTATCATTTTATAATAAACTAATCCCCCATCTTTTGCTAAGAGTGCATTAGCTGGTTCAAACTTTCTAACATCTTCCATTAAAGCATTATAAGCTTTTGGCTCTATATATGGTGGATTACTGACAAGATACTGCACTTTTTCAGAACATTTTACTTTAAAAAAGTCACTTAAGAATATAACAGTCGTATCGCACTTTAAAAGTAAACTATTCTTCTTGGCAACTTTTAATGCTGCAATACTATTATCAACACCATACAAACGTTTAGATGTAATACTTCTAATGGAAAGAAGTATATTCCCACTGCCAACACCTAAATCTATTACAGAAGAAGAGCTTCTTTCAGATAAAATATAATCAATGATTAACTCGCTTTCAGGTCTAGGAATAAGAACACTTCTATTAACATAAAATCTATTAGAATAAAACTCTTTTTCTTCTAATATGTATGCAACAGGTTCTTTAGAAGTTCTTCTTTCGATTATACTAATATACTTCTTAACGGAATTATAGTTGGTTTCAGAGTTATATCGCAATGACAGCTTTTCATGTTCAAGATTTAAAGTAGTAGATAGGAGTAACTCCCCTTCTCTTATACTACTTGGAATTTCATTATACTTTAAAACTCCAACACCAAAGTTTAATAAATCAAAATTTCTTTTAAACATCAACCTTTAATATTTTACTCTTTTCTAGTTCAATAAGAACTTCACTAAATTCATCCAGTTCACCATTTAACATAATCTCAAGCTTATTATAAAGAGTAAGGTTAATTCTATGATCAGTAACCCTATTTTGAGGAAAATTATATGTTCTTATTCTTTCTGATCTATCCCCAGAACCTATTTGAAGCTTTCTAACCTCAGCTATGTCTTTTTGCTGTTCCTGCTGTAACTTCTCTTTAAGCCTCGCTCTTAACACACGTAAAGCTTTTGCCTTATTTTTATGTTGAGACTTCTCATCCTGACATTGAACAACCAATCCACTAGGAATATGAGTAATCCTTATTGCAGAGTCAGTAGTGTTAACACTTTGTCCGCCAGGACCACTTGATCTATAGGTATCAACCCTAAGATCACTAGGATTTATATCAATTTCTGCATCCTCAACCTCAGGTAAAACAGCAACAGTTACTGCAGATGTATGAATACGGCCGCCAGACTCAGTTACAGGTATTCTCTGAACCCTATGCCCCCCTGTTTCATACTTAAGCTTATCATAAACCCCTTGCCCTGAGACACTAAATATGATTTCTTTATATCCACCAACCTCTCTATGATTAGAACTAAGTATTTCAACTTTCCACTTATTTCTCTCAGACATTTTTAAATACATCCTATAAAGATCACCAGCAAATAAAGCGGCCTCTTCACCCCCTGTTCCAGCTCTTATCTCCATAATAACGTTTTTACCACTATTTGGATCCTTAGGGAATAAAGATATTTTAAGATCATTAAACAAAGATTTTTGCTTTTTACCAAGCTCTTCCAACTCGTCTACAGCAATCTCTTTTAACTCATAGTCATTTGAAGAGTTAATTATCTCTTCTGTCTCTGCAAAAGTGATTAATAATTTTTTATATTCCCTATAAATACTTACAGTTTTCTCTAAACTACTATGCTCCTTAGTAAGCTCTAAATACTCTTTTGACCTATAGTCCAACTCGTTACTACTTAACTTTTTAGCAATATTTTCATAATCCAACTCAAGCTGATCTAGTTTATCAAACACAGTTATTATCACCTTTAATACATTTAAAAACCTTAGATAATCCCTATTATATAAAACCCTTTAGAAAATAAATTATAGATATTAATAATAGAAAGTTGGGTCTAAGAGGACTCGAACCTCTGGCACATGGTTTAGGAAACCACTGCTCTATCCACCTGAGCTATAGACCCTAATTTTTTATGAAATATAATTAATATAAAGTGATTTTTCAATGAAAATTTATAACATCTTTAATGAATAACTATAAACTCCATTAGTGGAAGTTTGGCCTATTAAATAATGCTAAAAAATTAAAAAAAGTCATGCTTAGCTAATGTTCATCTTCTAGCTGTAGCTTTCTTTTGTTATAAATAAACCTAAATAACTCACTACTATTTTTTAATATAATCTTATTAGGTAGAATATTTAGCTTATCCAAATTATGGTATTTATTCAATACTTTTCTAGCCTCTTCTAACTTTATAGCACACCAACTTGCAATCTGCTCATCATTAGTATTTAATTCAACCTCTTCATCATTTTCATTAGTAATACCCTTAGTCTCAGCAAGCATAAGCATAGTGTCAATAACCTTAGCCTCTATACTTGGTAGATTAAGAATTTGAAGACGCCTTTTTGCCTCATAAATCCTTTTACTTAAAACCTTCAATATTTTTAACGCTAACTGAGGTTGACCTTTTAAAAGTATTTCAAAATTCATCTTATTAAAACTAAGAACCCTAACCTCATTATCTGCAATAGCATTAGCACTCCTTGGAGCTTCCTCTAATATTGCCATTTCACCAAAAATATCACCATCTTCAAGAATATCTATAGTTTTTTCTTTATCCTCCACTACCTTAGTAAGCTTTACCCTTCCAGACTGAATAAGATAAAGGTCATTACCAGGCTCATGCTCACAAAAAATAATCTGATTTGGAGTAAATATCTTACCAAACCTTTCAAACAGGTTTCCACCAAGCCCTTGCATCAGTATTACCCACCTTCTTGCAAAAAGTTTTTAGCTTCTAATGATATATGATCATCCACAGGAGGTAGTTGTACAACTTTATTAAAAAAATCTTTAGCCTTTAACTTATCCCCCTGCTCATTATAAGATTTGCCAATATAAAGTAGTGCCTCTTTCATACGCTCAGTAGAAGGAAATTCTTTAATTAGATTAGTAAATAAGTCAGTTGAACTATCGTAATCTTCCAGCTCAAAATGACATTTGCTTAACTCAAACATAACAGACTCTTTAACCTCAGAATCAGTTAACTCTATTTGATTTAACTTATCAATAGCACCATTAAAATCTTTTTCATCAATTAAATTAATGGCCTCATCGTACAATGACCTTTCTAAACCCTCATCTTCACTTGTAATACCAGACTTGGCCATGTCTATGCCCTTTAGAGCCTCATTATATAAACTACCATCGGGGTAGTTCTCAATATACCTATGAAAGGCATAAGTTGCGTGATCAAAGCGTTTATTCCTTAAAAAAAATTTACCAACATTAAATAATAACCCAGGCCCTGTAATAGCTTCACTATCAGGAGCAGAAATTAAATCAGTAGCTTGTTTTCCTACTCTCCTTAACTGCGTACTAAATATCTTTAGCATTTTTAAGGCTAACCTAGTGTTCTTAATAGCTAACTCTTCAAATTCCTTTACACTTAATATAAGTACAGTACTATCCCTGTCTACATGAGCAGTCTCCTCACGCTTAAAATGCCCAATAGCCGACTTTACCCCAAAAAACTCCCCAACCTTTAACCTCTCACTAACATGTTCATTAATACTAATATCTAAATAAGTCAAAGTTACACAACCAGACTTTAATACAAAAATACTATCGCTTTTATCCCCATCGAAATAAATAACAGCACCAGACTTATAACTTCTTGTATTAGCCATTAATATATCTCCTTAAAATCGCTATCCAACAGGTAAAAACGGTATATCTTTTTCAAAGCCAACAATCTTTCTAATCTTTTTTAATAAATCTAAAGGATTATAACCAGAAATAATCTTCTTAACATTATTTACTTTTAATTTACTATAATCTACATTAAAACTATCAAAAATATAAGAAAAATCCTCATTTCCATAAAGTGGCTTACCTCCATAAAAAATAAGGGCAATATCCTCTTGATTAGCCTCAACTAATGTACTATAAGGATCAGCTCCTTTATCTTTTATAAGAATAAAATCAGCTCTCTTCCCTTTAGATATACTCCCAAGCAAGTTATCAATACGTAGTGCTTTAGCAGGGTTAACAGTAATCATCTTTGTTATAAGCTCGTCAGATAAATCTTCTTTATACATATCATAAAAAATATTTTTTGCAAACTTTACCTCTTCCAATATGTGTAAAGAACCTGACATAGGAGAGTCTGTGCCTATTGAAATATTAACTCCAATATCCAATATCTCCTTTACCCTTGCAGTTCTTTCAAACATATAAAAATTAGAAAAAGGACACCAAACTAAATGAGCCCTATGTTTGGCAATCATTTTAATATCTTCATCCGATAAAGCTATACCGTGGATTAAAACAGTGTTATTAGATAAAGCTTCCATTTCGAGCAGATATTCTACTCCCTTCATAGACTCCTCATCAAAACCCTCTTCAATATGAGTAATAAAAGGCTCATTATTATTGATAGCCTTTTTATGCTCTATCTCTACACCTTCTCCCCATTTTAAATCATATTCGGATACCTCATGTGCAAGAGCATAATCTTTTATAATCCTAATGGGCATTATGGGGATCATAGGGTCATTAATAGAATGGGGGATATGGTCAGATACTGTTAATACTCCAGAAATCATATTTCTAAAAGAACCTAAATAATATAGGTCAACATTATCTATCTTACTTCTTTCACTATAAACAGAAGAACTCTTTAGATCATCATCCCACAACTTCCAGCTAAAATAAGGCTTTCTATCACCAACTCTTGGGTAGTAGGAACCAAGCAAATGATCATGGCTATTAATCAAAGCAGGATAAACTATATAGTTATCAAATGAAAAGTCCAGCTTTTTTTCATTATTGCTAATTCCGTTATCACCAATAGATAAAATATACTCCCCCTCTAGTGTTATAATACCATTATCTAACACCTCATAAGGAGTAACAATCTTATTAAAGCCCATACTAATAGAACTTTTTAATACTTTAGAGCTTTTATTATTATCCATAATGCTTATACATAAACTATTCTGATTAAACCATATTTTATAACTATTTTACTATAGCTCAACCTAAATAGCTTTATTTTTAACTAATTAAAAAACTAATAAATTATTACTACTTATCTAAAAGGAACATTAAATATACTAAATAAGTATATCATTTTTTCTATCGGACATTTATACAAGGTATTTAAATTTTATACCTTTCAACATAATAATAAGTTATAAACAAATAAAAAATATAACTAAAAAACTAAGTTTAAAAATTAACTTATTAAAGTTTCTAACTATCAACTACGATAATTCAGCCAGATAATAAATATCAGGTATGTCCCTCCCGTAGATACCTGGTAGATTATTGGTCCTTTTGATTAAAGGAGGCGACTTCATCCAGGTCGCCTCCCTTTTGTTACTAACAACAAAAATCTAAAAAAAACTCATAATAAAAAAAAATAGTAGCCATTTCTTACTTACTAACGTACATTTTATATAATTACAAAAATTAATCAACTAATAATATGTCTTTTAAAATTAACTCTTAATTCTAAAAGATCAATCTAATTAATTTTCAAAATAAAATTATTTTAACTTTAAAAATAATAGCATATAAATTAACACATAAAAGTAAAAAAGGTAAAAATAAATGAAAGTACTATCCATAATACTAGCCGGAGGTAAAGGAAGTAGACTTTCACCTCTATCGGAAAATAGATGTAAACCTGCTGTATTCTTTGGAGGCAGATTTAGAATAATTGATTTTGTATTGTCCAACTGCATAAACTCAGGAATAAGACAAATTAATGTAATGGTGCAATACCTTTCTGACTCTTTGCAAAAACATATTAGAAGTGGCTGGAGTATACTATCCCCTCCACTAGGTGAATATATTGACGTTTATCCACCACAACAAAGGCATTCTGAAAACTGGTACCAAGGTACTGCTGATGCAATATTTCAAAATATCTTCACAATAGAAAAAGAATCTCCAGACTACGTTTTGATTTTAGGCGGCGATCATATCTACAAAATGGACTATAGAGAAATAATTAATTACCATATAGAAAAAAATGCAGAACTAACTATTGCCACTATACCAGTAAGTATAGAAGAAGGTAAGTCTTTTGGTATAATGGAGGTAAAAAAAGATGGTAAAATAATAGGCTTTGAAGAAAAACCTCAAAATCCTAAACCTATACCAAATAAACCTAATACTACCCTTGCCTCCATGGGGATATATGTATTTTCTAAAGATGTTCTTTTAGACCAGCTAATAATTGATGCTGACTCTAGCTCCTCACACGACTTTGGAAAAGATATTATACCAAAAATGATAAACGAACATAGAGTATACTCCTTTCCTTTCCAAAACAAAGACGGCTCACCAAGGTATTGGAGAGATGTAGGCACTCTAACTTCATATTATACCTCCAATATGGACCTCCTAAATAAAGACTGCTCCTTTGACTTATTTGGCGAAGACTGGAAGTTTAGAACATATCAATCCAATAGTGCGCCATCTATGATAGGTATAACTAAAAATAACGGCTATCTAATAAATAGTATTATATCCGGTGGGGCTAATATAAAGGGAAAAGTGACAAACTCTATACTATCCCCAGATATAATAATAGAAGAAGATGCTGAAGTAGATCAGTGTATACTATTCTCACATAGTCATATAAAAAAAGGTGCAAAATTAACTAAAACAATAGTAGAAAAAAATATTATAATACCTGAAAATTATTGCATAGACAATAATATAAATAATAATGATATATTTAAAGTAACTAAAGAAGGTATTACGGTAGTAGCAAAAAAGACTATATAATACGGTTTTTATAAAAATTATAACGAACAATATTTATAGTTTTTACTGTCGATTTTAATAAACCTTACCGATATATACCACCATATAAATAACTTATTTTTGGAGGGTACTTTGTTTATTAGGATAATTTTGATTAGCCTTATTACCATTCTTTTTATACCGCATAGAACTTTCTCATTAGAACAAAATAACCCTATAATTAATAAAAATGGAATTACTTTTTTCTACCATAATAATTATGCCGCTAAAGTATATCTAAAATCCAGCTTTGACCAGTGGAGTCTTAAATATCCATTTAGAAAAAATATAAATAAAATAGGCCTATGGGATGGATGGTGGAAGCTATATTTACCAATTAAATTTAAAAAGTTCCAACTAAAAAAAGGTAGTTATACATATAAACTTATAGTAGACAATAACTTTATATCTGATCCCAAAAACAATAATAAAATAGAAGATGGAATGGGTAATTATCTATCATCCTTCACTATTCAAAACGACCTAATTAATTACAATATACTTAATAACCCTAGTAAAATAAAGGATAGGGCCAACCTTTATAGATTTATATATAAAAACCATAACGCAAAACAAGTATATATTGTTGGAACATTTAACCAGTGGAATCCTAACTCCCATAAACTAACTAAAATAAATGATGGAATATGGGAAATTAAAATAAAATTACCCATAGGTAAATTCTATTATAACCTTGTGGTCGATGACCGCTGGATAAAAGATCCCCTAAATAATAATATTATTAGGAATACCATAGGAAAAGCTTATTCATACTTTGAGGTCAAAGAAAATAATTAATGGATAAAGCTATCCTAATTAGTGTTAGTCTGCCAAACAAAAATAAAAATGCCATTTTTAACTCACTAGATGAACTCTCAAACCTAAGCACCATTGCTAACATAAATATAATAGATAAAATAATCCAAATAAGAAATAAATTACATCCAAAATACTTTATAGGTAGTGGTAAACTAAGGGAGCTAAAAAATGATATACTTAAAAAAAAAGTAAATATCATAATATTTGATGATGATCTCTCACTAACTCAAACTAGGAATATAGAGGGTATACTAAACTGTAAAGTAATAGGACGTAGTGAGTTAATATTAAATATATTTGCCTCTAGAGCAAAAACTAAAGCGGCTAAACTACAGGTTGAACATGCACAATTATCATATTTATTACCAAGGCTTAAAAGACGATGGACCCACCTCTCAAGAATAGAAGGAGGAATAGGACTTAAAGGACCAGGGGAAACACAACTAGAAACCGATAAACGCTCTGTTAAACGAAGACTATATGTAATTAAAAAATTATTAAAAAAAATATCTACTAACTTTGCAACTAAAAGAAAAAAAAGAACTAATCAAAATATAGTATGTCTTGTGGGCTACACCAACGCAGGTAAATCATCCCTATTAAATCTACTTAGCAATTCAAAGGTATTTGTGGATAATGCTCCCTTTACTACCCTAGACTCCACAGTAAGAAAAGCATATATATCACCAAACCTAACAATCATACTTATAGATACCGTAGGATTTATTAATAAATTACCCCATCATCTTATAGCATCATTTAAATCAACTCTAGAAGAGCTGACATCAGCTAAATTATTATTACACATTATTGATGTTAGTTACGACGGAATAACTGAACGAATTAACTGCGTTAATAAAGTTATAAATGACTTAAAAGCTCCTAATGCCTCAACTATTTATGTGTTTAACAAAATAGATAAGCTTAATACAAATAAAATGCCTAAGCGTCTAATGGCCTTACATAATAAATCATGCTTTATATCAGCTAAAACAGAACAAGGTATAGATATATTAAAAAAAATGATTGAGAATAGCCTATAACTATAATACTAACTCCTTCTCTGAATTAGTCTTAATCTTAACAGGAGCCTTTATAATCGGAATGTTAACAGTAAAAACTGTCCCATGATTTAATAAACTCCTAAATGATACAGTTCCTTTATGTTCCTCAAGAAACTTTTTTGCCAAATATAAATTAATACCTAAACCATCCCCCTGAACCTTAGTAGTAAAAAATGGCTCGAATATCTTTTGCTGAACCTCATTATCAACACCAATACCATTATCCTTAATTGTTATAAAAATATCCCTGTCAATCTTCTCAGTACGAATCTCTATTATACCCCTATTATTGCTAATAGCATCACTGGCATTAGTTAAAATAGAATCAAAAGCATGCTTTAACTTTTTCTCAGTACCCATTATATACGGAAGAGAATCAAAAAATGTTTCTATTTTAGGCTCCATACCAAAAGTACTTCTCTTTAGTACATCAGATATACACTCCTCAATTAACCGGTTAACATTAATATTAGTTATAACATTATCCTCCCTTTGGATATTAGCAAACATCTTTATAATAGTAGATATGGCTTGTAAAATATTGTCCTGGGAGTTAGCTATCAAATGTTTTATGTTTTTATCCAGTGAAAAATAATTAGTCTCCTCAAATATAGTCTTTAACTTAGTTTGTTGTTCCTTAGTTAAAAAAAGCTCCTTTTCCAATCTATTTAAAAATAGCTTATAGGAGTTATATTCATTTTTTAAATCGCTAATCCTATTTTTTACACTAGTTATGGGAGTGCTTAGTTCATTATCTATAACCTCTAATATTTTAGGTACAAAAATAGCCTTCTCTTCTTTGATCTCCTTATATTTAAACTTTTCTACTCCCATAAAAATATCTTTCATTTCCCTAAAAGCACAAGTAGGTGGATAAAGCTCCTCATGAGGGTTATTCTGCTCGGTATAATAAATAGCCTTTGAAAAATGCTCAATAGAATTCTTAATATCATTCACATGTTTATAACATAAACCCATAAGAGTATGAGAATGCTCTAACCTCTTTATATTAGTAGTTTTACTGCCTAAAATATATATATTTAAATTCTCTATTGCTTTTTCATACTTGTCTAACTTAAAATATGAATAACCTAATTGAAAATAGTCATCCATAGTATTTGGCTTTAACTTAATTGCCTCTAACAAATTATCTACTGCGGCTTCATAGTTCTCCAATACAAAATAAGTTTTAGCTAAATATTTATAACTCTCATAATCATTATTACCAGCCTTAATCCCGTTATTCAAGGTAGATATAGCATCATCATAGTTCTTAAGGTAATAATAACACTCCCCAAGACGACTAAATGTTAAACCATTCTTATTATCAATACTTAATACCTTTTCAAACTTACTAGCTGCCTCACGATAGTTCTTTAACTTTAAAAGAGAAAAACCCCAATTAAAATATATGCTAACATTTTCAGGATCATATTGATTAGCAATCTTATACTTCTTTACAGCCTCTTGAAAGCTATCAATATCTAATAAAATATCCCCCCAACTAGTGTAGGGTATTGGATCATATATGTTTAACTCACTAGCCTTCTTAAAATTACTAATTGCCTCGTCATTCCTTTTTATTTTAGCCAAAGTCTGACCCAATTTAATATATGCCTTAGGATCCTTCTTGTTAACTAAAATAACCCTTTCAAAACTATTAATAGCATTCTCATAATCCTTTATCTCATAATAGGCATTGCCCAAACTAAGGTATACCTCATGAAAATTAGAATCCAGACTAATGGCTCTCTTAAAATAATTAATCGCCTCTTCATAATGCTCCTGCTGACTTAAAGCAACAGCTAAATAATAATACCCTCTACTATAACCAGTATTTAACTCAAGAGCCTTACGTAAATTACTTTCACAATCCTCATAATTCTTAAGACCTAAATAACATAAACCTAAATAATAGTATGCCTCATAATCCCCGCCCTTAAAGTATATATATTTACTAAACTTATCAATTGCACCTTCATAGTTGTTCAAATAATATTGGGTAATACCCCAATCAAAAAAGAGCTTAGGTTTATTGCAGTCCAACTGATTAGCAGCAGCAAACTTTGTATTAGCTTCTTCATACCTCTCTAAGGATAAATAAGAAACCCCTAAATTTCTGTGAGCCTCAACAAAATTACTATTTATTGTCAATGCAATTTGAAACTGCTCAACAGCCTTATCCTCTTTCTTCATTTTTTGGTATACTATACCAAGATTGTTATATGCAATATCTAAATTAGGATCAACCTCAATAGCCTTTTCAAACGCAGAAATAGCACCACTATAATTCCTTATACCAATATATGCCTCACCTAACTCGTTATTAGCAAGTGAGACTAAACCTTTAATCTCAAGAGCCCGACTAATATTATCAATAGCCTCTCTATACCTGCCCAACTGCTTTAGGGATGTTCCAATATAAAAATAGATTTTAGGCTTTTTGGGTAAATATATAATAGCCCTCTTTAAAAACTCAAGAGCCTTTTCATAATTCTTCTTTTTATAATAAGCTTTACCAGCTTGATAAAATGCCAAAGCACAGTCATTATTAACATCTATAGCTTTCAAATAATATGTGATAGGCTCATCTTCATATCCAGCCTTTTTATAGGCATTACCTAAGTGTACATAAAGAATATCATTATTTAAGTCTTCTACCTTAAGATATGAGTTTATTGCTTTTTGATACTCCCCTAACTTATATAATACATTACCAATATTAAAATTAAGATTCTCAAAAGAAGGCTTTAACTCTTTTACCCTGCTAAAATGAAATTCAGCCTCTTCATAGTTCTCTAAACCATATAAAGAAAGAGCTAACTGATTGTGAATAACATAATCATCAGGTATTACCTCTAATAACTTTTTAAGGGTGTTTGAAGAATTATTATAATCCTTATTCTCAAAATAGCATCGTCCAAGATTTGCTAAAATATCTACGTTAACTTTTTCCTCACTAATTTTTATACCTATCTCATAAAGCCTTATTGCCTTCTCAAACCTCTTAAGATGTAAATAAAAATCCGCTAACTCTATAAATACCTTGGAGTACTTTGAATCTAAATTATTTTTATATTTTTGAGTAAGAATGTTTAAAGTAATTTCCCAGTTTTCATAAGGGGATATATTTTTAGGGTTTAAGGTTATTGCCTCTTTAAAGTTAGCTATTGCATCCTCATATTTCTCTATTTTAGATAAAGCAATACCCAGATTATTATGTGCCATTGAGTTATCTGGATCAATACTAATAGAGTATTCACATTTTTGTATTGCCTCATCAATAACTTGGTTTTCTGTTAACAAAATACTATAATTACTAAATATAGTAGAGTTATTAGGATTTAACTCTAAAGCCTTTTTATACTTATCCTTAGCCTCTTTAAACTTTTTAATCTTTGTTAGAGCTACACCCCAATTATTATAGAGCTTATAATTATCGGGACTGATTAAAGATGCCTTTTCATACTTTAGTAAAGCCTTTTCATAGTTTTTTAGCTCGCATAAAGTTACCCCCAAATTATTTAGGGCCGAGGAGTCAATAGGATTTATATCTAAGGCTGTTGTATAATGGGTCATAGCCTTTTTATAGTTCTTAAGAGCAAACTGGGACATACCCATATTAAAAATTGCTTCTGCAGGATTAGATTTTAACTTGATAGCCTTTTTATACTTAACTATTGCATCTTGATATTCACCCGCCTTATAAAGAGAATTACCCCAGTTAAATAAAATATCATAATCCTCTGGGTTAATATTAGATGCCTGTTCAAAATAATCAATAGCTTCATTATATTTACCAGTCTTATACAGGCTAATGGCAAGGTTATAAAGACTCCTATAGTCAGCAGAGTTAGCTTGACTGGCCAGTCTAAAATAGTCAATGGCATTTTTAAGCTTATTTAAGCGGAATAAAATTACTCCATAATAAAATAATGCCTCATAGTTAGCAGGCTTTATGTCTAAGGCCTTTAGTATTTTATCCTCACTCTCTTCATACTTTCCAAGCTCATATAGTATTTTACTCCAATTAAAATAGGCCTCAAAATAATTAGGATTTATTTTACAAGCTAATTCAAACTTACCCAAAGCTTCGTTATATCTCTTTAAATTAGAAAGAGTAAGAGCCCATAAATAAAAACTTAAATCATCATTTTTGTTTTTTTCTGCCTTAGCCTTAAATGTCTCAACTAAAGACTCTAAATTACCAACCTTTTCCGGATTTAATATCTCATTAAAAGGTAGCTCTTTTAACCCTTTACTACTCTTGAATTCTTGTTCATAATCAGGTGAGCTATAGTACTTTGTATAATCAACAAAAATATTGGAACCCATACCCCCTCCCAGCAAATTATAAAACTACTAAGCTAACATCGGGTAAAATCTATTTTTCATAAATATTTTAATTTAATTTTTAACTTTAGATTATTAACAAATACTCTTTTTTAAATAGTTAGATTATCTTAAAATGTTTTTATTATATTTATTATTTGTTATATACAAACTTGGGTTAGTTATAATAAAAAATTATTGAAAAACACTAATACTACAAAAGGTGGTATAATTAAAAATGGCTAATATTTTGATTATTGATGATGAAGAAAATATTAGAATGATGCTCAAGGATATTTTAGAAGATGAAGGCTTTACTACTTTTGAAGCAAAAGATTGGGATGATGGGCGTAAGGTTTTACTTAGAGAAAGAGTGGATATATTATTACTAGATATCTGCTTACCAAAAACTGGTGGCATGGAAGTACTAGATATTGTAAAAAAAGAATTCTCCGGCTTGGAAGTAATTATTATCTCAGGTCATGGTAATATAGATCTAGCCGTAAGAGCTATAAAAAATGGAGCCTTTGATTTTATAGGTAAACCATTATCTATAGAAAAAATGTTTACAGTAATCCATAATGCACTAACTATAAAAAGGTTAAAAGAAGAAAATGAAAGCCTTAAAGCATCAACTTATGACAGAATTGAATTAATTGGTGAATCAAAACTCATAAAAGAAGTTAAAGATAAAATTATAAATGCATCAAAAAGTACTGCTAGAGTACTAATAACTGGTGGAAATGGAACAGGTAAAGAATTAGTTGCTCGTGCAATCCATTTTAACTCTAAAAGAAGGCATAAACCCTTTATTGCTATTAATTGTGCGGCTATACCAGATAACCTAATAGAAAGTGAACTTTTTGGATACGAAAAAGGTGCATTCACTGGAGCAGCTGCTAGAAAAAAAGGCAAATTCGAGCTGGCTAATAACGGTACTATATTTTTGGACGAAATTGCAGATATGAGCTTAAATACTCAAGCAAAAGTCCTAAGAGTATTACAAGAAATGAAATTTGAACGTGTTGGAGGTATATCAACTATAAAAGTAGATATAAGAGTTATTGTAGCTACCAATAAAAATATCTTAGAAGAAATAAAAAATGAGAACTTTAGAGAAGACTTATATTATAGAGTTAATGTTATACCAATACACGTTCCTAACCTAAGGGATAGAAAAGAAGACATCCCCTTATTAATAGAGTACTTCATGGAACAGTTCGCAAAACAAGGCGCTATGAAAAAAAAGATTTTAAAACAAGAAGCAATTAAATTATTAGAAGAATACCCGTGGAATGGTAATATAAGAGAACTAAAAAATGTAGTAGAAAGACTTAGCGTAATGATAGAAGGAAATACCATTTCTGAAAAGCATGTTAAATATCATGTGTATGATCAAACAGAAAAATCTAAAATAGATGAAGATATTTATAAATATTCATCGCTTAAAACTGCAAAGGAGGTATTTGAAAAAAAATTCATCTATAAAAAACTCTTAAAAAATGATATGAATATTAGTAAAACAGCTAAAGAACTAGAAATCGAAAGAAGCCATCTACATAAAAAAATAAAAAAATACTCTTTATAATAAAATGTATATAA
This sequence comes from Spirochaetota bacterium, assembly GCA_965208615.1. Taxonomy (GTDB): domain Bacteria; phylum Spirochaetota; class UBA6919; order UBA6919; family CBDBPB01; genus CBDBPB01. The sequence goes on along the minus strand of CBDBPB010000006.1, from coordinate 133,208 downwards.
CTAACTTCGACTACTTAACCCTAATATAATATCTTTTTGAATTACGTCCCCAAAACCTTCCAACCTTCTTCTTTTTATAAGTAATCAAACAATAAATTTTATATAATCCATTTGCTAATTTAACAGTTTTATTATTTTTATAATAATTACCAGTCCACGTTAGCTGATCCTGCGCCCATCTTTTCCCAATCTGAAAAGGATTTAAAGAATATATAAGATATTTCTTATTTGTTTTTATATTTTTAGCATAAATATAAAGCTTTCCATTTGTAAATCTAAAATTGGATACGGTTGTAATAACAATGGCAAGCTTATTTTTTTTACCTACCTTTTGGCCTTTAGCAATATCATTACCAACCTTAATATTCTTAATATAAAGCCTTTTTTTAATAGATCTTTTTAGACGAAGTTTTCTTTTTTTTATATTAACTTTTTTATCAACTTCTTTCTTAGGCTGTTCATGGGGTTTTAGACTATATTTATTAATATAATTTTGAAGTAAAGAAACTATCTTAACCCTGACCTCTTTACGCATTTCACTAGTTAAATCTGCTTTTAAGTCTTTAAACAAACGCTTTAACTCAAAATCTATTTCTCTATCAACAGAATTAGCTATATAAAGGTATTTCTTTTTCTGGATAAGACGCATGCGAATCTCTTCAAGCTTTCTATATAACATGTTTTTTAGTTCATCACGAATCCCCCTGCTAAGCATATTTGTAAACTGATCAATAAGAGTGTTTATATCTTTATCATCAATATCTGTTACAGCCTTTTTAGAGCCGTTTTCCTTTTTAAGAGAACTATCCCCAATAATTACCCTCTCTTCATCATTAGATCTAGGTTTTAACTCAGAATCTTGAGCTATTTCATCCTCACCTCTAAAAACCTCTCCCTCTATAGAAAAAACAGTTATGGGAAATATAAAAACAATAAATATAATAATAACAACTTTTATATGGTTTCTCATTACCTTCTCCCTTACACTATACGCAATTGCATTTAAGATAAAACAATGTTATGGTATAGCTTATTTAATATAATTAGCTTTCTTTTACTTTTCGGAATTTATGTCTTGTTTCTGAATATTATCAAGTATTCCGTTAATAAAACGTGAAGAATTTTCACTACCAAACTTTTTGGCAATATTTATTGCCTCATTAATAGTTACAATAGTAGGAATCTCTTTTTTATATAAAAAAGAAAAAATTGAAAAGCGTAAAATATTTCTTTCGATGGGAGATATTTTATTGATTTTCCAGTTATACAAATGGCTAGAAATAATACTATCAATCTCATTTATATGTTTAACAGTTCCTGTAATTAACTCTTCAGCAAAAACTAGTATATCTATTGGATTCTTTTTTTTATGTACCCACTTAAATTGTATAATCTCGTCCAAAGAAGTATTAGCAATATCAAATTGATATAGTCCTTGTAATGCTAAAATTCTACTTTTATAACGCTTTCCCAATAGTTAACCCCGCTACTAAAAACTATTAAAAATAAATCTCTATAGTACTTCTTTTTTCTTTTTGCTGTACTAACTTTGAAATATATTTAATTCCTTTTTTTATTAATATTTTATGCCTTAACCATGTTTTTGCTTCTTGAAAAGATATTTTTCGTGCTGATTTTTTATCTAAAAGTTTAATAATCCCAATTCCTTTATCTGTCCATATAACCGAGCTAATTTCTCCTTTTTTTAGCTTAAAGGCAGCTAAATATTTATTTGAGCTATTAGATAACGACTCTTTATCGAACCATCCTATTAATCCACTTTTATATTTAGACTTTTTATCATCAGAATACTTTTTTGCAAGGCCTCCAAAAGTCTCCTTGTTAGACCTAATTAAAAATATAATATTATTAGCAAGTTTTTCTTTTTCTTTAACTTCTGAATAAGGAGCCTTGTTATCAATTTTAATAAATATGTGGGCAATTTTAACTTCTTCTTTTTTATATAATTCATCTTCATTTTCTTTATAAAGCTTCATAAGCTCGCTTTCAGAAGGAATCTGAACCTTTTTATAGGTAATCAAAAATCTAATTAGCTTATTTTGTACTATAGACTTCTTAAGCTCAAATCTTACAGGTATCATACTAGTATATCCATTTTTCATTAGTGCTTTTTTTAACTCTAACATATTTTTTACTTTTTGCCTAACCATAAGACTCCTAAGTTCCTTTTGCACATCCTGCTCACTAGCACTCTGATTAAGATCTTCAGCTACTTGAAATAATAAAATCACCTTTATAAGCTGATTTAAAAAATCTCTTTTTGAAAGATATTGTTTTTTACTATTTGTAAAGTGTTTGTATAACGCTTCTAACTCTGATAAGAATATAGCTTTTCCGTTTACTCTGGCTACAGTCTGATCAATAATAACCGAATATGATTGAGTATACAATAAAACTATTATTAAAACGGCTAATGCTACCTTTTTCACTAAACATACCCTAATTAATAAAATATTTGTTATAACTTCATAAGTTATTTTTGACAACCAATAACTTCTATAAAAAACATAGTAATTATATTATAATAAATTTTTAAAACCTTACAAAAATAATTTAATGCTATTAAAATATATCTTAACAAGTTTAATCATCTTCAAAGTTATATTCAAGTAAAGCACATATTTTATCGACTGCCAACTTCTCATCCTCTCCTACTGCAAAAACAATAATCTTACTACCATTAGTAATTCCAAGTATCATAATGCTCATAATACTTTTACAATTAGCTTTCTTAAAGTCCTTTTCAATATATATATCCGATTTAAACTCACAAGCCTCTTTCACCAAAATAGAAGCAACTCTAACATGTATCCCTTTATCGTTATTAACAATAACCTCCCTTCTTTCCATAAATGAATATAACCTCTTTTATGTACTATTTATAGCTAAAAGTTATTAGCAATTCTTGTTATTATATAAGGAAAGCCCCAGCAGAAAGCAATAAAATATAGTTGAAAAAATAATGTGATAACTAATTATCATCTATTTTAGTAAAAGTAGGTATTTAACTTTATACTTTTTATAATTTATATTAAATAATGTAAAAATTATTTTAAGATAGCCAATTATAACTAATTTAAAACTAAATCAGTTTTTTATAAAATTAAAATAGATATTTTATTAATTTTTTATACTATTTTATATCCTCTTTTTCTTTAATAAACTGAATAACTCCCTTAGAGCTTTCACATTCTATTAATTTATCTCTCCATTCCTTGTTCTTAAATATCTTTGCAATTTTGGCTAAAGTCTTAACATGACTTCCCTGATCTTCTTTAGGAGAAATAAGTATAAAAAAGATGTGGGCTGGCATTTTATCAAGAGAAGAGAAATCTATACCTTTTTTAGAAAGACCTATACCAGCTACAATTCTATCAACCCCAACCACCTTAGCATGGGGGATAGCTAAACCATTACCTATTCCGGTGCTAGATAGCTTTTCACGATCATAAATAGCTTTTCTTATCTCATCAATATTCTCAAAGTTGAAGCTTGTATTAATAAGTCCAATTAACTCATCTAAAACCTCATTCTTAGTATTACTTTTTAGCTCAACCTCAATACCCCCTTCTTCAAGAATATCGCTAACTTTCATCAATACCTCCAGAAGTAAGAAGCCCTAGTGTTTTATTTTTTCTAAAATACAATATATTTAAACTATTATACTCAGAATCATGATAAATTATATATCTTAAATTATTTTTAAATAATCTATCAATAGCAATTGCCAAAGTAATATATTCTACATTATATTCCTTAGTAGATTCCTCTACTATATTATTATTTTCTAACTTAATAATATGCTCAATCCATTGGCCGTTACTTTGTTGTATCAAAGAATAACAGTTATTCTCATTTTTAAGTGCAATACTTTCTTTAATTATACCGCTATCCTCTTTAAAAATATCAAACTTATGATTATTCAAAGATAGCTGTAACAGAGCCTCGTGCCTACTCTTAGGCTTGGGGGATATCTCCTTTATTTTTGTAATATTTATTTTACTCTCTTCAATAGTATTAGCATGACCAAAAGACTTGCTAATACCTTTACTTTTTCGATCAGAAATCTTCTCTTTATTTCTTCTTATCTGCCTCTCTACTTTAGCGAAAACCTTATCAACAGATTCATACATATCACCACTTATAACTTCACAAAAAAAAGTCTTTTCGTCTGAATGAATAGTTACCTCAGCAGAGTGAGATAGCTTATTAACCTCTAATATAAGATAAACATTAATAATGTGTTCAAAGTAATATTTAACTTTTTCAACCTTTTTTTGAATATACTGCTTTAAACTTGGAGTAATATCCAAATGTCTTCCAGTAATTGAAATATTCACCAAATCCCCCTAATATAGTTGTAGTTTTTCTCTTCGCTGAAAAGAAGATAGTATTTTTAATTTTTTACGATACTTAGCAACTGTACGCCTTGCTATCTTAATACCACGATTCTCAAGAACTTTAACAATTTGGTCATCACTTAAAATACTAGTCTTCTCATTAGCAATAATTTCTTTTATAATCTCTTTTATACTCCTGCTAGATCTTACCTGACCAAATCCCTCTCCTATCTTACTAGAAAAAAAGTACTTTAAACTAAATATCCCCCATGGAGTCTCCATATATTTGTTAGCTACAACACGACTTATTGTAGACTCGTGCATATTAATCTCTTTAGCAATATCTTTAAGGACTAATGGTTTTAAAAATTGAGGTCCTTTATTAAAAAAATCTTTTTGATAGTCAATAATCTCCTTGACCACCTTAATAACAGTAGATTTACGCTTTTCTAAACTAGATAAGAGTAACTTTGCTTCTGAATATTTATTATTAAAAAAGTGTTTAGCATCCTCTCCTACTTTTTCTGTATGCAAAAGACTCTTATATGACGAGTTTAGTCTAATTAATGGTAAGTTATAATCATTTACTGAAACACTATACCCACTTTCTACTCTTTTAACTACTATATCAGGTACTATATATCTAATTTTTTTAGAATTAAATTGTCTTGCAGGAATAGGGTCTAACCTAGATATAACTTTAATTGCCTCTTTAATCTTTTTTATATCCACTGAATACTTTGAAGCTATTTGCTTAAACTTTGACCTTTCTAAAAGCTTTAAGTCATTTTTGATTATACTTTTAGATAACTCATTCTTTTCATCCAGTTGCTCAATTTGTATAAGAAGAGTTTCTTTAAGATTTCTTGCACCAATACCACAAGGTTCTAAGTTTTGAATTATTTTTAAAACCCTTAAAACATCTTTTGTATTTCTATTTACACAGTTACTTATCTCTTCAATAGGAGTTTCTAAATAGCCATTTTCACTTAGTGAAGAAATTATTATCTCTGCAGTCTTAAAGTCTTCCTCAGATATATCCATAATCCTAAGCTGAGAAATAAGATGCTCATAAGTTGTTACTTCTACAGCAAAAGCATTTTCTAAAAACTGCTGTTTATTGCCATCAGTGTTAGATAGGTTAGTATTTTTAGTATAAGAAGAGTAGTTATAATCCTCAAAAAAGTTATCTTCATTATTATTGCTTTCTTTTTTGTAATCCCCAGCTATGGTATAATCAATTTTTTCTTTTTCAGCAATATCTTCTTCATTAAGGTTATCATCACAGCTTTCCTCTAAAAAAGGATTTTCTGCCAATTCTGTTTCTACTTTTTTAAGCAAATCTAAACTTGATAACTGTAATAACTTAATAGCATGTTGTAATTGTGGAGAGATAACAAGCTTTTGAGCTTTTTCTATTCTCAAACCTATGGTTCTAGGTGGTTTCATCGGCATTTCTTAACCGTTTTTAGTCTTTTATTGTTTGAACTATTAAGTTAATAGATTAGTTAGTTATTTTACAATAAAATTGTCCTAACGTATTTATAATTTAAAAGATAAAAAAATTAACAATATATTAGATAAGTAAATCAATAAAATGTTTATTAAGTCCTTTATTGCATGTTTTAACTTATTAGTAGTATATATATAAGTATATAATAAACTTTACTAAAAAGCAAATAAAATAACAAAAAAAACAGCTAATTAATTATGTCACAAAGAGAATTCGTCGCCAAGATAAATCTCTTTGACTTCTTCATTATTAGCAAGTTCGTCGGCAGACCCGTAAAACCAAATCTTCCCTTCTGCTAAAATATATGACCTATCTGTTATACGAAGAGTCTCTCTAGCATTATGATCGGTAATTAAAATACCAATATTTTGATCCCTTAATCTAGTTACTATCCGCTGTATCTCCTGAACAGCTATAGGATCAACACCTGCAAAAGGTTCGTCCAAAAGAAGAAATGCAGGTCTAGACGCTAATGCTCTTGCAATTTCAGTCCTTCTTCTTTCTCCGCCAGATAAAGAATAACCCTTAGAATCCCTAATATGTGTAATATCAAGATGTTCTAAAAGCTCATTTAAACGCTGACGCCTTTTCTTAGACGATATCTTTTCCAACTCCAAAATTGCCAATATATTCTCCCTAACCGTCAGCTTTCTAAAAATGGATGCCTCTTGAGATAAATAACCTATTCCAAGTTTAGACCTCTTATACATAGGGTATTTTGTAATATTTAGGTCATCCAAATAAATATTCCCAGAATCAGCCATCACAAGACCAACTACCATATAAAATGTAGTAGTCTTGCCGGCTCCATTTGGACCAAGGAGTCCAACTACCTCACCCTTATGCATATAAAAAGATACACCTTGTACTACCTTTTTTTTTTTATAAGACTTTCTTATATTGTCAATTGTTAATTTTGCCATTATTCTTTTTTAGGTTTGCCATAAGGATCAAGCTTACTACGTCTAACACCAATCATCTCAACCTCTTTAGTTTTTGTATTTAAAACAATTCTTTTTGCCCTAGTAATATTATTATCTGTTTCTAAGGTAGCATTTCCTACAACCCAAAGCTTTTTTTCCTTTTTAATATATTTTAAATATTCACCATAAATAGTCTTAGACTTTTGAATAGCCTTTACATCCCCAGTAGCAATAGAAATCTTTGTTTCCCTAAAACTTTCTATAACATTACCGTAAATAATAAAATCATCATCTTTTTGAATAAATACAGGCTCTTTTTCTACTCTAACATATTCCCTATCATCATCAAAGAGTAGATAGCCGCTGGAAATCTCTGAAAACTCTTTCTTATTAACAAATTTTACATTACCAAAAATCCTTGTTTGATTAATATTACCATCAAGCATTTCAATTCTATCTCCTCTAGCAAAGCTTTCACTATCCTCAAAATTAGGACTCCCCAAAAAGATAATTTTATCAATACCAGGCTTAAAATCAGGAAAAATAGTAAGACTATCAGAGTTAGCCAACCTATCCTTATTATTAAAATCCACTTTCCCTTTTAGCAAATATCTTTCTTTTAAGTCTTTATCCTTAAAATATTCAACTCTATCTGAAAATGCCTGCTGAGAAGTATCTTTTTTTATAATCTCGCAATTTCCATATACAAAACCCTTCTCAGTTTTACCACTACTACTATTTGATATATAATACTCCCCATTATCACCACTAAGAGTTCTTTTGGAGTTAATAACCCTTGTATTGCCTTTTAATAAAATCTTCTCATCATTACTCTCACCCGGCTTTGGAATAGTATAGTAAATAATTTGATCAGCAAATATCCACTTTTTCTCATCTTCGTCCTTCTTACTATGCCTTTCTTTATAAGAGGCCTTTTCTCTTATAAAAACCTTCTCTCCATTTTTATCACTGTAATACTCAATATAATTGCCGGCCAAAACCTTATTTTTCTTTATTAATTGAGACCAACCAAACAAAGTAGCAGTCTCAACACCTTTGGTTTTTTTATAAACAATATCCTGGGTGATTATTTTTTTCTCCCCATTTTCTATTATTAAAACATCCCCTTTTAATTTTGTCTTATTCTCTTTTTCATAGTGCTCTATCAACCTTGCCCTTGCACGTATATCATCCTTTTTGTACCTAGCATTCCCAGCTAAAATAGTCTTTTCCTCTTTTTTAAAGTATTTAATTATATCAGCCGTGGCTATTGCATTATTACTATTTAATTGTGCATTGCCCTCAGCATAGCCATATTCCTTTTCACCACTCCAATATATAACTCTATCACCCTGTAGATAACCATCTGTCCCAAAGATATTTGCCCCACCCTCTAAAATAACTTTATCTTTCTCAGTAAAATACTTAATTGTATTAGCCTTAGCCTTTAGCTTTACAGAATTATAGTTACTATAACTTTCACTTTTTTTATAAAATTCGTAAAAATAAGCCTTACCCCTAAGAATAGCTATTTTTTCACGTCCATCAATATAGTCAATGCGATCCGCAAATGCTACCTTATTAGGCTCAAATATTTTTGCATTCCCAATTAGAGCAACCTTTTTCTCATCGCCCCCAATATACTTTATAGTATCAGCACTCCCCTGCCGCTTATACATAAAAATATCTGTTCTATTAGGTTTAGTAGCCTTTTTTAAAAAAAACTCTGTCATAAATGCCTTACCCAAAAAAACAGCCTTTCCCTCACCATAATTATAAAAAATAACTTTCTTACCATAAACCTCCCTATATGGCTTACCTCTTAAAAAGGATTGCTTATCTGAATACTCTATAAACTTGGTATGGCCAGTAAAAATAGACTTCTTTTTGGGATGTTCTGAATAATACTCTATCCTGTCCGATATAATCTTCTGATTATCCTTTCTTGCAACAGATTCACCATTCAATACTATAATTCTGGTTTTAGTATGAAAAATAATCTCTTTTGCTTTATACTCCCAACCATTTTGATTTATAATTGGGCTTCCTTTTAACGTTATAGTCTTTTTGGAGAGGCTATAAACAGCATTTTGAGCAGTAATAACAGCGTTATCCTTTTCCATAACAATCTTAACGTTATTACGTGCAGTATATATTTTCTTTTTTTTAAAACGCTCTATAATCTCACTATTAATAGTTATATTATCCTTAATAGCAATAAGCTTGGTATCAGTTATCAACTTTGCATAACCACTATCAGTATGATATTCCCCATATTTACCAAAAACTTCTACGGAGTCTTTATAACTAAATATTTTTATATTCCCCTTAGCAATTGCCCTTTTCTTTTCCTGAAAATATTTTATACTCTTAGCAGAAAGACTATCAGAACCCTTTTTTAAAACAGGATTGCCAAGTAGGTCCCAATATTTTTTTCCATAAATATATCTCTTCTTCTCAGCATAAATTAAAACACTATCTTCATTCTGGGAAAAAGTAAAACTAGGTATAATAAACAATATAGAAATAATATATAATACTATCATAGCCCATCATTTATACTACTAGGTGGTGAGGTAATTGCACTATCTAAATATATATGCTTAAGATTACTATCAGCTACTAAATTCTTGCCTACACTTTTTACCATAGACATATCATTTGGATCATTAGGTTTATTTCTTTTATAAATTACAACCTTCCCCTCATCCTTACTATAAACCTTTTTTTCTGAGTGATTCCAAAATAATCTTTCTGTCTCTATTCTAACTTCGTTCTCCCGCAAAACAACTGCGTTACTCCAAACCTCGCAATTTAAGGTTTTATAATTTACTTTACCCTTATCTGCCTTAAGCTGAATAGAAACATCCTTATCCCCCTCTTTAGATAAGTAAAGTACCCTTATTTTATCTAACCAAATCTCTTTAGAGTCTCTAAAAATAACGTTTTTTAAGCCAGTAATAACTATTTCAACTCCCCCTTTATCGTCATACCTAAAAATCTTAAGAAACTTTGCCTCAGAAGTAGGGATCACTAAAATATCTTTCTTATTACTAACCTCGTCATCACAACTAATAAGAATCAAAATAATAGTAATACAAATAACTTTTTTCATAAAAAAACTAATAAAATAAGCTATAATATATAGATAGTAAATTATTTAAACTTGGACAACCAATATATTATTATAATATACCATTTAAAATAATTTTAAATACACTAGTATAAAATATATAAACTATTTTAAAAAAAATTATTTTGTATTAGGATTAAGTGAAAACCTTAAAGATAAGACTATTTTGACAAAAATAAAAATGTAATTATTCAGCGGTTTATATTAATAATATTTTATAAAGTTATTTTTTAAGTAGTCCATTTTTTTAGCGGCTTCTTTTGAGTATATGCCTTTTGTAAACTCTTCTTTTAGTGTTCTAAAATAATAGTATGATTTTTTATAATCCCTTAAAGGCGATTTTTTATAATACATCTCCCCAAGCATATATAGCGCTATCTCCCTTTTCTTTCTTGCCTCAGGATATTTATTTATAAGCTCTTCTAACTCAAATATACCCATTTTATTTTCTTTAAAATTAAAGTATATTTTTCCTAAATAAAAATGAGCATCAGCTAAAACCTTAGGACCCTTAAACAAAGTTATCACTTTAATATAACACAACTTTGCCTTACTAAATTCATGAGCTTTTTCATAAGAATTACCCAATAATACAAGAAGACTAGCCTTTTTTAGTAAGTCATTTTTTTCAATCAACTTATTATACCACTCAATGGCCTTATTATATTGTCTTAACCTAATATAGGTTTTACCCTTAAGCCTGTTAATCATAGCTATTCTTCTATCATTTGGAAATAGTTGACTAAAGTTTAGAATCTCTAACAATACCTTATTATAAAGCCTTCTATTAAATAGTTTAACAATATATGAATAATAAATAGAACTATCTTTCATAATCTGTTTGTCAACAGAAGAGTATTCACCAGTCAAATTATTTTCTATAGGATTAATTATTTTTTCTGGCTTATGTTTAGGATTTAACTTAAAGTTATTATCATTTTTATTTGCTTTATTCGTAATAATATTAACCTTATAGCTAACCGATTTTAACTTCTTATTGTTTTTATTATAGTCTACAATAACATATGCCTTACCCGGCATCTTTGTTATAAATCCGTACTTTATATAAGGTATTTTACTATCTTCAATTAACTCAAGCCTTTTTTTGTCATAATAGCTAAGTCTAGTAGTACTATTTATAATCTTCTTGGGGTATATAAAAACCTTTTTATTTATTCCATTTACTTTAATATCCTTATTAAAGGCTATAGAGCTAATAAAAACAAAAAACAAGCTAATAAACAATAATATTATATTTCTCATAATAACCTTAATCCAACTATTTTTTTCTATATTCTTTTGGATTTATTTGTTTATTCATGGAGCTAGGCACTTTGATTTTATCCTTTTCTTCTTTTTTTAAATTATCTTTTTCTTTCATAACCTTTATAGAATCACCAATATTAGGCTCTTTTATAGTAGAGTTTTTAATATGTTGAAAATATATATCATTAATATCAGTAAGTCTTTTGGTTTCTTCGAGTTCTGCATGACTTAGTGTCTTAGGCCAAAGCAATCCAATTAATATAGCTATACCAAGTAATGCTATGCTAATAACAATAATCACTTTACATTTCTTTGCCACTAAACCTTTAACGCCATCCATAGTTTTTTTAATATCCATAAACTCCTCACATACCACTAAATCATTCGGATAGTTTAATAATAACTTTAGGCCTATAAAACACTATACTTAAAATTAATTACATATTATTATTAATAAATATATCAGCTCTATCACTGATGTTATATTACTTTATGTGTTATTAACACCCTATACTTACTATCAAATCAGCTTAGCTTGTAGTATATATTACTTATTACTATATTATAAAATAAGGACAGGATATGCAAAAACTTAAAACTATAGAAGATGCTATCAACTTTTTATATACTTTAATAAATTATGAAGTAAAAAGAACAATTCCATATAAAAAATATAATAACTCTTTTATAAATCAGTTTTTATGCCATATTAACTATTGCGAAAAAGATTTTAAAATAATTCATATTGCCGGAACTAATGGAAAAGGCTCACTAGCTATAATACTATCCCACCTACTATCATCATGGAAATACATAACAGGATGTTATACCTCTCCACATTTAGTTAAGCTTAATGAAAGAATTAAAATTAATAATATACAAATAACAGACTCCGAATTACTCTCCCTCACTAAAAAACTACAAAAAATAATGACTATAATACCAAAACATCCATCATTCTTTGACGCCGTTACTGCTATTGCAATATTACACTTCAAACTAAAAAAATGTCAATATGTAATTTTAGAAACCGGTATGGGTGGACGACTAGACTCAACCAACTTTAAAACTAAAAAAATATCATTAATAAATACCATTAGCTATGATCATACAAATCACCTAGGAGCAACCCTAAACCAAATTGCATACGAAAAAGCTGGGATTATCTCAAATAACGGTGTCTGCGTTTTAGGAAAACAAAAACAAAAACTTTATCCGCTTTTCTACGAGATAACTAAAAAACTAAATGCCTCTATATTTTGCTATAAAAAAGACTTTAATATTCAAAATATTAAGCTTATTTCAAATAATTTAACATTTACCTATTCGTCTATCTTTAATAAATTACCATTAACAATATGTCTTCCATATAGCCCCATACATCAGGCATTAAACTGTGCTATTGCACTATTTACACTATCTAAACTAAAAATTAATTATACAGAAAAAAACCTTAATAAAACCCTGAATAACCTTTTAATACCAGCCAGATTCCAAATAATAAATCATAACCCCACTACAATAATAGATGGAGCACATAATGAACATGCAATCCTATCCCTAAAAACTAATCTATATATATACTTCAAAAATAAACCTAAAAAAGTATTAATCCTTGGGATGATAGAAGGAAAAAATTATAAGCTTATCCTATCCCGCTTTCTATACCTTTTCAACCATATAATAATAACAAAAATTAACTCATTTAAAAATGATATATCTAATAAGCTTGCTAAAGAAGCATACTACTGTCATTCTTCTGTCAGCCACTTAAGCAACTTTGAAGAGGCATACAACTTTGCTATGACTAAACTATCCAAAAATGACTTGCTGGTAATAACAGGCTCATTCTACCTAGCCGGCGAAGCAATGACTTTCTTTAAAAAACTAAATATATAAAATAATATTATTGCTTATTATCTACATCAGTCTTTTCAGGAGGTGCAAGTGGAGGCCTTTTTTCAACTAAAACCTTATCATGGTTATACCTTCTTTGAATAATGTTTTTTTCATTATCCCGTTCATACCTTATAAAATAAAGCAACTTATCCTTATTACCAGTACGATAACGGTCATACTGGCTTATAACTAAAATGGATATCTTATTATTACCAACTAAATATTGTTGATCGCTCTCCCACGGATGTTGAGGGTTTTTTATGAAGTAATATCTTTCCACTGGTAAAAGATCTTTATTGTAAAATGTAAATGTCTCTATCTGATTAGCCTCTCCCTTTTTCCATGTGAATTTATTAACACCTTTTAACTCCATCTTCCCAAGAAATGGAGTCTTACCCCACTTCTCTATTTTTTCAAGCTTATCCCTAAAATCATAAAAAAAATCATACCTCTCAACCGTTTTATCATAGTTATCCCTAAACTCTTTTTTTATTAACTGTTTTTTCTCATTATATTCGTATATAATATAGTAATACGCCAAACCATCACTATTTACATATTGGGATAAAGTTAATGCTCTCTCCTCTGGAATATCGCCTGTACGAGTATAATAACCTATTTTTAATAGTTTACCCTTTTCGTATTTAGCAATAAAATAACTGGGTTCTTCTAAAAGTTCGTCTTCTTTTACAATCTCATGATCAGGCATGTCCTCACCATAAAAGTACTCATAAAAAAGTTTGTAATATTTTGTAACTACCTTTCCATCCTTTGATATATCCCCAGATGACGGCTTATTAACTTGACCATATCCACTAGATATTACAAAAATCAAGCTTATGAATAAGATAAAACGACCTAACTTCATTCTTTACTCCTTAAAATACCAGTATATTTAAAGTTAAAAGCCCCTTTTAAACTATAGCTAATATTATAAAAAAGATAATAAATTGCTTTCTAATATCTATTACGGTAAAAATCATAATTTTCAAAGAATATTTAATAATTTCTTTTAAAGTTATAATTTTTATCTTCAGTAATCAAACAATCAACCTTTTGATCATGAGTATCAATTGGTAGCTTATTAACCATCTGTAAGTTAAAAGCTAAACCAACCCTATACATAAAAGGATTTCTAAATAAAAAGTAATCATAGAATCCTTTTCCATAACCTAATCTATAGCCCTCTAAATCAAAACTAACTCCAGGTATCACTATTAGCATATTAGAACTATTATAATTAATAATGCCTAATCTTCTTTTAGGTTCTATAATCCCAAAGCTCCCCAGTTTTGTATCATCCTCTAAATTAGAAATCTTATAAAAGTTTATTTTAGACTTACTATCCACCCTAGGAATAGCTAAAATAATACCGTTGTCAAGAAGATATTGATTAAAAAAATTGCTTTCTACTTCGCTAAAAGCATTCATATACGAAAGAACAATGCTAATATTTTTACTAAATACTAAATCAATAGCCTTTTTTTGAATAATGCTACTCTTAGAAGTTCTATCGCAAAAAGCAAGCTGATTCCTCTTATTTTTAAGACTTTCCCTAATAATATGTTTATCCATATAGATATGCTAACAGTTATATTTATTTTTTATTCATAAAATATAACTTAACCAGCCTTTATTATATTAATAATCGGATTTCCTTATCCATTTATTTATAGGCCGGTTATATTATTTATAGGTTAGTTGTAGTAAATCTTTCTAGCTTTTGGATACTTACTATTAAGTTCAAAATATTTACTATCAAACTCAGGTGAGAAGTTGATGTCTGACGAGATAAAAATAACTATTTTATTAGTTTTATTTTTAGATTTGTGATAAAAGTAGCTTTTCATAGGAAAATAAAAGTCTGAAAACTCTTTATAGTTTTTGTAGGCAATCCTAAAAGCCATTTTACCATCTACAAAATGACCCAATTGATTTATTCTATGGTTTTGTTTATTTAGTTTTATAATTTGTATAACATTATCCTTTTTAATTTTGTAAAAGATAAACTTATCATCATCTTGCTTCTCAACATCATGTACGTCAGTAATAATATAGGAGTTTGCCTTTATTAATTTAATTAGATCCATAATATTTAGGTTAAAGTTAGCTATATACCTTCCAAGGTTTAAGTTGTTAACAGGACCACTTATAACTACTCCCCCACTAGTATTATAAAAGTATAACTTAATGATTTCATTAGTTAAGGCTAAATCCAATAGTACTTGATTAGCTAAGGTATCCTTTAATATTATTTTTAATCTGTTTAATTTTTTGTCAACATAGGCTAAACCATCAGCAGATACGTTCTTACCCCCTTTAGTAATGCCTACACCAAACTTACATATAAACCCAGGAACCTTTTTATAATTCTTGCTTACCTTTGTAAGAGCATCAGGATAAGTTTTTACACTTTCTGGCTTAGTACTTTTTTCTGGCTTAGTATGTTTAGCTTCGTCAGAACAGGAATAACTAAATAGTAAAATGAAAAATGAAAACTTTAGTATTTTTAATGTCATAATATTAAACTCCCTGATTTTTGCTTAAAATGCTTTTTATTATAAAAAAGTCACTATTTCTTCACTTTTAAATAAAAGTCGGCTAGCTTCATTATTTTTTAGAGTAATCTTTTATTTTTTTTACTGCTTTTTTTATTTTTATATAGAAGGTTTATGTTTTTTTAACAATACAAAACCTGGGTTATTATTGAGGATTAATATAATTTTTATGCCTAATAGACCATATTAAAAAGCTTTGGAGACGAGGGGAATTGAACCCCTGACCTTTTGAATGCCATTCAAACGCTCTCCCAACTGAGCTACGCCCCCATGTAAAACAGATAAGTATATTTTAATTTAAATGTAAAACCATTATAAGAATTACAAATATAATATTTATATAGTAGTATGTTAAGCGGTTTTACTATATTATAACTATAATAAATAACTTAATTTTAAAATAGAAAAAAAATACGTTATTGTCAACATGTTGATAAAAATTCTTTTCTCAAAAAAACTAATGTTATTTTAAAATGAGTAGATAAAGTTAATATAAGGATGGTTACTATGGATAACTTATTTTTTACTGATACCCATGAGTGGGTTAAACTAAATAATGATATTGCTACTATCGGTATTACTGATTATGCACAAAGTGAACTAGGTGATATTGTGTTTTTAGATTTAATAACAAAAAAAGGAGACAACATTAAAATTGGAGAATGCTTTAGTACTATTGAATCAGTAAAGGCTGTATCTGACATCTATACACCAGTATCTGGAGCTATAACTGATATAAATAATATGGTTATTGAAAAACCTGAAGTTATTAATTCTGATCCCACTAATAAAGGATGGCTTATTAAAATACAAATAAAAGATATAAATGAGTTAGAAAAACTCAAAAATGAAAGTGAATATAAGTTATTTATCTCTGAACAATAAACTATCTTTGTTATAAAGGGCTTTGAAAAATTATGTTGACTTTATAAACTAAAAGGTTTATTTTTTGATTACGTAATTATTTTACATAATCATAAGGCTAGTTTTATTTGTAGCTTTAGTTATAATAGAGCTACTGTTTGTATTTTCATACTAGAAAAGGTTTTTAATAACTACTTAAAAACAACAAGGAGAAAAATTATGGAGGTTACTCAACGTAAATCTAAAGAAGTTACTTCTGACTTCGACAAAGCTAAACAGTTGTCCAATAACGACAATGATGAAGGGAGAGTCTATTGCGCAAACTGTGTTTATTGCGTTTTACTTAGAACCTCTACAGGTGATGAGCAATATGTACTTCGTGTAAAATGTATTGCTAAAAAATGGAAGAAAAAATTAGGAGAAGAAAAAATCTATAAATTCTTTACAGTAGCTAGAAGAACTGTAGAAGAATGCGATATTTACGAACCCATGGGTGAACTAAAATCATACTTGAAAGATTTAAGAAAAAGTTTACCTATAAAAGATGAAGTTTATTCACTACGATAAGATTACCTTGATTAACGAAAATAACAAAATCTATCAAAATCCACTAACCCATAGATATTGCTCGAAAAATATGAGTTATATCTTTTCTCCAGAGTTTCGTTTTAAAAACTGGCGAAAATTATGGGTTGCCCTAGCAGTAAGTCAAAAAAAACTGGGCCTAAAAATAACAGAAAAACAAATTAATGAACTAATTGCTAATCAAAATAACATTAATTATGATATTGCATGGGAACAAGAAAAAAAAACAAGGCATGAGGTAATGAGTCATATTTATGCTTATGGCCTACAATGTCCTAATGCTAAAAAAATTATACATCTTGGAGCCACTAGTGCATACGTATTAGATAATACCGATCTAATTCAAATGAAATCCGCTTTAGAGTTAATTAAAAAAAAGCTCTTAGGCCTTATAGCAGAACTTAAAAAGTTTAGCCTAAAATATAAGGATATGGCAACCTTAGGGTTTACGCACTTTCAGCCTGCTCAACCAACTACCGTAGGTAAACGAGGCTCATTATGGCTCCAAGAACTTGTATATGACTATCATGAACTCAACTTCGTTATAGACAACATACCTTTTAGAGGGGTTAAAGGAACTACAGGTACACAAAATTCATTTCTGAAACTATTTGATGGTAATGCTGATAAAGTTAAGTCTTTAGATAGTATGGTAACTAAAGAAATGGGCTTTAGTAAACCAGCCTTAGTAACCGGACAAACCTATTCTCGGAAAGTCGATTATCGTATTTTATCTTTGTTAAGTGCTATATCCCAAAGTGCATACAAATTTAGTAATGATATGCGACTTTTGCAAAACCTATCCGAACTAGAAGAACCTTTTAAAGATAAACAAATTGGCTCATCTGCAATGGCTTATAAAAAAAATCCTATGCAGTCAGAACGAATAGCTAGCTTAGCTAGGTATGTCATTAATATTACTCAAAATGCCGCTTTTACTGGGGCAAACCAATGGCTTGAACGTACCCTAGATGATAGCGCTAATAAAAGACTCTCAATTCCCGAAGCATTTATGGGAGCTGAAGCTGTTATCACTCTATTTCATAACATTATTAGGGGGGTTAAGGTTAATGAAAAAGTTATTGAAAAACATCTATTCAATGAATTACCTTTTATGTTTACAGAAAATATACTTATGGAGTCTGTAAAACTAGGAAAAGATAGACAAGAAGTACACGAAATTATACGTCAGCTCTCTATTGAGTCTGTAAAACGTATTAAAGAATACGGAGAGGAGAATCCACTACTAAAACTCCTTGGTAAACATGAAAAAATACCATTTTCAGAAAAGGATATAATCAGTATGATAAAAAAAGAACATTATACTGGTCTTTGTAGTACTCAGGTGGATGACTTTATTAATTCTGAAGTAAACCCTATATTATTATCTCAAAAATCTATTATAGAAGATTATAAACCAGAAGTCAAAGTTTAAGAAATTATCATAAATTTGATAAATAGTCTTGACAACTGACAAAAGAAAAACTATTATATTAAAGAAATAGATGGCTAGGATTATTTATGTCTTATAATTTTATTATAATAGCTGCTTCAACTGGTGGGCCAAGTGCTCTAAGAATAATATTAAAACAAATGCCAAAAGATTTTTCTATTCCAATAATTATTGTTCAAAGAATACCACCGGGTATATTTGCTGAAAGCTTAGCAGAAGCATTAAATGAAATTAGTCCCCTTAAAGTTAGAGTCGCTTTTGATGATAGACCTATAACTAAAAATGAAGCCGTTCTAATACCAGGGGGATATGATATTGCCTTTCTCAATAATAAATTCAGACTTATTAAGTCCATAGATAGTGATAATACACCATCTATCTCTAATACCATAAAAGAAGCTATTGAATATTATAAGAACTCTATCATATTAACTGTTTTAACCGGTATCTCTCTAGAGAAAGACCTTATTGATAATATAAAAATGTTGAAAAATGAAAAAGGTAATGTCATTGTTCAAAGCCCTTCTACATGCTTTATATCAGATTTACCACAAACAGTAATTAATGAAAACCTACATGACAATATATTACCTATTGATAAAATTGCCTCTGGATTAACTAATCTATCCAAATAAAGCTAATGCCCTAAATAGACTATGAATGAAAAAAAACTATCCCCTATAAAAATAAATAAGCTCTTAAGAAGGATAAACTTTAGGGAATTAAATAACTCCTTAATTGAACTAGGAATAATTTATCCCATTATTGGCCTAAGTTTGTTTTTTTTTTGCTCTTACAAATAATAACCCTATATTTTTTGAACATAGACAAATTAATAGAAAATCACATATACAGTTTAACCTCATTTATGGCTATATCTACGCTAACTATTGATATTCCAATATTGAACTGGTTAAAAAATACCTTTGCAGAAAATTGGATAAAAAATAATATACCAACAATAAAGCTCTATTATCTCCCTTTTGGTAATATTTTAATAATATTGGCAGTCAATAAATTAAAACAAATTATTAAAATAGACTCGCTAAAAGCTTTTTTAAATGTCTTTATAACCTTTTTAATAATAGAAGGTATAGTGCTATTCCTTCACCTAACGCTTAAATATAACTATTTGTATGGAGAACTATTATTTTATACAAAGTTATGCCTATTAGTATGGATCCTATACCTTTTTAATAAACTATACTATAACAAAATAATCGAAGTAATATTCATGCTGTCTTTTATAATATTAATAGTAATTAAACTCTCCATAATCGCCCTAATATATTTAGACATAAACTTCATCTACAATATAATACTACTAAAGCTAAAAAATAAAACCAATCCCTTAGCAATATTAAAAATAAACTATAGCAATAATATATACATTTTTATATACCTAAAACACTTTTTAACGCCATTTTTGTTTATGCTAAACCTTGTTGTATTACTATATTATCAAGTTAACAAAGAAAAATATATAAAATATTATACAAAAATTAAATCTAAGGCCTTTAGCTAACCTAATAATATGCCTATAACTTTTACACAAACCATAGTGAAATTAAAAAAATTGACTTATCTTTATAGGTTTTCTATTTTTATATGATCTAATATAATTTTAAGCTGGTAAGGAAATACAGTTGATTATAGATAAACCTGAAATTAGTAATAAATCAGAATTATATACAATTTATAAAAAAGTTAAAAACAATATCCCTATCACTAAAAATGATGCCTTAACTCTGTTTAATAGTAATGACATTATAAAAATAGGCATTATTGCTAACAAAATAAAAACCAAACTCCATAACAATAAGGTATTCTTTATACTAAATGGACATATAAACTACTCAAATATATGTGTTAATACATGTTCTTTCTGCTCTTTTAAGAGAGTGGAAAATGATAATGACTCATACATAATGACAATAGAGAGTATTAAAAACAAGCTTATAGAATTTAATAATAAAAATATTAAAGAAATTCACATTGTAGGAGGTATACATCCAAAACTACCCTTTTCTTACTACAAAGAAATGCTTAGGTCAATAAAAGATATAAACAATGACGTTTGTATAAAAGCATTTACAGCTATAGAAATACATAACTTTTCTAAGCTCTTTTCTATATCAACAAGGCAGGTCTTAATAGAATTAATGGATAACGGATTGAATGCCTTAGCAGGAGGAGGTGCAGAGATATTTGAACCCAAAATAAGAAAGAAAATATGTCCTGATAAAATATCCGGCGATGAATGGCTAAACATACACAATATTGCCCACTCCCTTAATATTAAATCTAATGCCACTATGCTAATGGGGCATATTGAGTCTTACGAAGATAGAGTTGACCATCTAAACAAGCTAAGAGAAACTCAAAATAAGTATAATGGATTCCTATCCTTTATACCCCTTGTTTATCACCCTAAAAATAATTCCTTATCTTCAAAAAAGACTACTGGTATAGATATACTAAAAACTATTGCAATATCTAGGATATTCCTTAATAATATACCCCATATAAAAGCCTATTGGGTTATGCTAGGGGTTAAAATAGCTCAACTATCCCTTAATTTTGGTGCCAATGATATTGATGGTACAATACTCGAAGAAAAAATTACCCATGCGGCTGGATCAAATAGTCCATATATGCTAAATAAAAATGAACTTATTAGTTTAATTAAAGAATCCGGTAAAATACCAGTTGAACGAGACTCTTTCTATAACGAGATATAAATTGAAAAAACTAGGCGTAGTACCCTATATAAATATCCTACCCATAACAACCTATCTAAAAAAATATATAATGATAAAAGATATACCATCAAACCTTGGATATCACCTTGACAACTCCAATATAGAAGCCGCTCTATTACCAATATTTGAAGTCCTTAAAAGAAAAGATTTATACGTAATAGATGGAATATCTATTGCCTGTCATAATAAGGCTGGATCTGTAATACTTATACTAAATAAAGAAATAAAATCAGTAAAATCTATTGGGTTAGATAATAGCTCATTGTCTTCCATAAACCTTTTAAAACTCTTAACCGCAGACTATTATAAAATAAAATGTAACTTTATCTTAGATAATCCACAAAACCTCATAAAAAATAAGGATAACTATGATGCCTATCTGCTAATTGGGGATAACGCAATCAAACACCACTACAATAAGTATATTGACCTTGGTGAAGCCTGGAACAATTGGACAGGTCTACCATTTGTATTTGCCGTTTGGGCAAGTAAAACAAAAAACTTATCCATCAAAAATGACCTCTTAAATAGTAAGAAACTTGGACTAAATAACATTGATAAAATTATAAACGATAAAATTATAAACCAACACCAATATAATAATAACTTTTTACAGCAGTATTTTAAAAGCTATCTCCATTATGAACTGGACTACTACGAAAAACAGGCAGTCTATCTCTATCAAAAAATGCTCTATAATAAAAAACTACTAAACAATATAAATCAAATTAAATTATATTAATTTTAATACTCATGAAAGAAAAAAACATACTAAAAAAAGCATATAACCTAAAACGTATAACTCCTAACGAAGCTAAAATACTCTTTACTAACACTGATATATTAACATTAGCCGATCTTGCACATCATATAAGGCTAAATAAATGTAATCCAAATACTGCCTCATACATTATAGACAGAAATATTAATTATACCAATGGATGTATATCTAAGTGTAAGTTTTGTGCCTTCTATAAAGAAATAGACCATAATAACTATTATGTTTTGGATAATGATAGTATAAAACAAAAAATATTGGAAACTAAATCCCTTAATGGAACAGGAATACTACTACAAGGGGGACTAAATCCAAAACTTAAAATTGACTTTTATACATCACTGTTAAAGTTTATTAAAAGTGTTTGTGATATTCATATTCACGCTTTCTCGCCCCCTGAAATTACCTACATTAGCAAGATAAATAATATTTCTATAAAAGAAACTATCGCTAAACTAATAAATGCTGGATTAAACTCTATACCCGGTGGTGGTGCAGAAATACTAGTTGACTCAATACGAAAAGAAATTAGTCCTAATAAATACACCAGCCATGACTGGTTATATGTTATGAAAACTGCTCACAGCCTTAACCTGAAAACCACTGCTACTATGATGTTTGGACATATTGAGTCCATCGATGACCGCATTGAACATATAACTAAAATAAGAGATCTACAAGATAAAACTAACGGATTTACTGCATTTATCCCATGGACATTCCAAAAAGGTAATTCTAAATTAAATGTTAAACCTAGTTCATGCTATGACTATTTAAAAACCTTAGCCATTAGTAGAATATTTATTGATAACATAAAAAACATCCAGGGATCATGGGTAACTCAAGGTGAAGAAATTGGACAACTATCCCTTAGATTTGGTGCTAACGATTTAGGATCAATAATGATAGAAGAAAACGTTGTTAAGTCTGCTGGAACTAACTATAAACTAAATGAATCCAAAATGATAAAGCTAATCAAAGAAGCTGGTTTTATTCCATTTAAACGAAATACCTTATATACAAACCAGTAAAAAAATAACTTTTAAACTTTAATATTTTGTTTTATTTTAGTAACTTGTTATATACCGATTCTATAGATAACAAAAATTAACTTTTAAATATACTAATCAACCCTAACTAATTATCCATATATAAAGGTCTATTATGCCTAAAAAACTAAATATATTAATGATTGCCTCAGAAATGACTCCCTTTATCAAAACAGGTGGGCTGGCTGATGTTCTAGGCAGTCTTCCAAAATATCTAACTAAATTAGGCCATAACATTAAAATAGTAATACCAAAATATTCTGAGCTCAACTTAAAAAATTATACTGTAAATACTACCCTAAATACCATGGGCGTGTGGATGGGTAACACTGTTGAATGGTGTTCAGTGTTTATGACTAATCTAGAAGAAAATATAACCGTCTATTTTGTAGAACACCATCTATACTTTAGCAGATCAGGACTATATCACGACTCCCTAATGAATGATTATAGTGATAATCCCAAAAGATTCGCTTTTCTAACAAAAGCCGCACTACAACTATGTAAGGATATAAAATATAAACCAGATATTATACACTCCCATGACTGGCAAAGTGCATTAGCTAGTGCATACCTTAAAATATGGGACTTTAATGATAAATGGATAGGTAATTCTGCATCTGTTTTAACTATCCATAATGCCGCATACCAAGGTATTTATCCCAAAAGCAATTACGACTATCTTGGACTAGGTAAGCATAATTTTACCCCAGATATATTTGAATGCTACGGCAGTATTAACTTCCTAAAAGGGGGTATATTCTTCTCTGACATAGTAAATACCGTAAGCCCAACATACGCCAAAGAAATCTCCAAACCCTTTGGAGGCTTTGGATTAGCTCCATACCTATCCAATAAAAAAGATAGCTTTTTAGGAATATTAAATGGTGTAGATTATAATGAGTGGTCTCCAGAAAAAAACCCTCTTCTACCAGCCAACTACTCTATAAGTGATAGATCAGGTAAGTTAAAATGCAAAATAGAATTACAAAAACAACTAAACCTTAATCAAGATAAAAATATTGCCTTAATTGGTGCAATAGGACGCTTTGTAAGCCAAAAAGGATTTAACCTAATAGCAGAAGTAATTCATAATATATTATCCGATATGCATGTACAGTTCATTATATTAGGTTCTGGTGAACCTCTTTTAGAAGAGTATTTTACTAAAATAGCCAATAAATTTAAAGGCCAATTTTCACTGTATACAGGGTTTAATAATACAATGGCTCACCTAATACAAGGAGGATGCGACTTTTTAGTAATGCCCTCAATGTATGAGCCATGTGGACTAACCCAAATATACTCACTAAAATACGGCACATTGCCAATAGTAAGAGCTACAGGAGGATTGGACGACACTGTGACTAACTACAATGAACAGAACGGTGAAGGAACAGGATTTAAGTTTTGGGAACCGTCTTCAAAAGCTCTATATTATACCATAGGATGGGCTATTAGTACATATTACGATAGACCAAGCCATATAAATAAACTAATTGACTCTGCTATGACTAAAAACTTCTCGTGGGATAAAAGCTCTAAAGAATATGAATCGCTATACAGTAAAGCTATAGAGAATAAAAGAAAATATGACTATGCCTGTAAAGCAAAATGAAAATTATTAAATCCCCTAAAGAAATGCAGAAAATAGCTATATCGCTAATAAAAAGCAATAAATCTCTAGGCTTTGTACCAACTATGGGTGCCATACATAATGGTCATCTGTCCCTAATTAAAGAATCCCTTAAAGAAAATAATATATCCACAGTCAGCATATTTGTTAATCCAAGCCAATTCTCTGCCAACGAAGACTTTAATAAATATCCCAAACCAATAGACTCAGATATTAATAAACTAAAAACCCTAAATATAGATTATCTATTTATGCCCAATGCTGAAGATATATACAAAGAAGATCATTTATCATACGTAAGTATAGAAAACCTAAGTAATAAACTATGTGGAATATCAAGACCCAGCCACTTTAGGGGGGTATTAACTATTTGTACAAAACTGTTTAATATTATTATGCCAACTATTGCATACTTCGGTCAAAAAGACTATCAGCAATCCCTAATTATTAAACAGCTAATAAAAGACTTAAATATACCCATAAAACTTAAGATTCTACCAACAATAAGAGAAAAAGACGGCCTTGCTATTAGCTCTAGGAACACTTATCTAAACACTAAAGAACGTAAACAAGCTTCAGCAGTATATAAAAGCCTAAAACTAGCAGAAAACATAATTAAACATAATCAAAAAAAATCAGATATTATAAAAAACTCCATTATAAACTACTTGAACAATAAAAATATAGCTATAGACTACGTTTCAATATGCGATCCTAATAGCCTAAACGAGCTTGCCATCATAAACCTAAATACTATATTAATTGCCATTGCAGTTTATATATCAAATATCCGACTAATAGACAATATGTTAATATCACTGTCAGACTAATTAATATTTAATAATAGAATATACTGGCTTGCTTATCTTTGCACTAGCATTAAGAAATTTTAACTCAACTAATGCACAAACCTCAACTATCTCAGCATCAAAAGAGTTAACTAATTTAATTATTGCCTCAATAGTGCCTCCAGTTGCAATAAGGTCATCGGCAATTAATACCCTGTCCCCTTTATCTATGGCATCCTCGTGTATGGATAGACTATCTGTTCCATATTCAAGTTCATAATTCTGAGTAATAACCTTATAGGGTAGTTTACCAGGCTTTCTAATAGGTATAAAGCCGGCTCCTATAAGATATGCCAAAGGAGCACCTATTATAAAACCCCTTGATTCAGCGGCCACTATCTTGTTAATACCACTATTTTTATACCTATCTGCTAAATTATCAATAGATTCCCTTAATCCCTTCGGATCTTTCCATAATACAGTAATATCCTTAAAAACTACGCCTTTTTTAGGCCAGTCTGGTATATCCCTAATTAAAGAACTTAAATCCATTTTGCCTCCTTTTAAAATATTTAACTGGATCTATGGCCTTATTATTTAACCATAACTGAAAAAATAACTTTAAATTAGCTTTATTATCTGCCTTAAATGCAACAACTTTATTACGACGTACTAAATCACCCTTATTAACATAAAGTTTGATATCCTTGGATGAGTAAACACTAGTATAACCAGAGTGCTCAATTATTATAGTATTACCATATCCCCTTACTACACCAGCAAAAACTACCCTGCCATTATTTATAGACTTAATATTGTTATCATTTGAGTCTATAGTAATACCCGAATAAAATAGCTTATTATCCCAAGCAAATGACTTTATAAGCCTGCCTTTAACAGGCCAAAATATATTAGACTTTTTTTTTTGTTTATAAAAATACTTAGCTATATCTTTTTTTAGCTTTTTACCAATCAAAATAGTCATGCCAATCTTTAGTCTTGTTTTAATTGTCATACCATTGATATTTAAAAGCTTTTTAGGATTAATAGAATAACGTCTAGCTATATTCCAAATGCTATCCCCCCTTTCAACAACATGAAAATAACCTGGAATCTTAATCCTAACTCCATAACCAACCATACTATGATTAATATTTTTATTAGCCCTTTTAAGGGTATAGTAATCTATATGGTGCTTTTTGGCTATAGACCATAAAGTATCCCCTTTTTTTACTGTATATGGCTTATAATATCCACTAATATTTGAAGAACTAATAATAAATAATATAACTAAAATAAACTTATTCAAAGTTAGCATCCTAATAAACTTTTTCCTTAGTTTAAAAATGCTATAATAACCCTATTGAAACCACTTTTCATATATTCTCTTATACCTCGAATCCTTCATAATCCTAAGTAAACCTATATTAACTTGCTTTCTTATCTTACTATTCAAAGGAAATCCAACTCCATAATGCTCATCTCTAAAACTATTATCAACAAGATCAAAATTATTATTCTTAGTCTTATTAAGGTGGTATAGCAAAAGATGGCTGTCATATACCATAGCAACTACTTTTTCACTATTCAAATTAGATATAGCTTCTTCAAGATTTTTAGCCTCAACAATTATTGCACCTTTTTCATCAACGGCTTTGCAAGAAGTAGTATTAACTATGCAGGATACCCTTTTTTTAGATAAATCAGATAGCTTTTTAGAATCGCTTTCCAGGTGACTTATTGTCATAAGAGAACTAAAAGCTCCTATAGCAATACTAAAAATAATTATACCGCTAAATATCATAATACTAGCCATTAATCTAGATAAAGCTCTACGAGGAACAAAATCACCATAACCAACTGTAGACATAGTAACAATAGTCCACCATACTCCCTCAAAAACCCCCTTAATCCATTTATCATTAAAGCTGGATTCCCCATGTTCTAATATCCAGATTAAATTACCACAAATAAATATATAAATAACTAAACCTATAAAAACATAGAATATCTTTTTAGAAAAAATAACCTTCCAAATACTACTAGCCTTTTCCTTTTTTATTAATATACCAAGCTTACTCTTAAAAAATGGAAAACTAAAATCCATTTTATTAGACCTATCCACAGTAATAGATGTTGCCGCAATACCAAGATCAACCTCATCATTTATAACTTTATTAAGATGAGTCTCTAAATTAGGACTAATAGTAAAATCAATATCAACAGGATCATCTATAACCATGGCTATCTCTTTTATTATGTCTATAGAAAACCCACTAAGCCTAGATGTATTCTTATCTATTATCACAAACGGAGGAGCTTCTTTAACATCAACAACCCACTTTGTTTTAGCTCCCACTAAAGTATTAAAGCATAATATCCCAATACTAATGAAAATTAAATATCTCATAATAAGCATTTTTCCCTCTTTTTTAATAGATATTTTTTTCATTAAAATTATATTATATTTTTACCCTAAGACTAATTAATTTTGTTTATCCGATTAACAACTACTTTTTTATAGAAAAATATTATTAATTAGCTCATCAATCTTAATTAGAACTAAGATAGTCATTCGGCAATGCTGTATTGACTATTTAATTTATATAGGTAAAATAACTAATATAATTACGCTTAAATTAAAATACTCTATCTACATATAAATAAACATGGTTAAATTATCAAACATCTGCAAAACTTATACAAGAGGACAAAAGTCATTCTATGTATTAAAAAATTGTAACCTTAATGTTAAAAAAGGTGACTTTTTAATAATAATGGGTGCCAGCGGATCAGGTAAAAGTACACTCCTAAACCTAATAGGGGGAATAGACAAACCAGATTCAGGCGATATAATAATTGATAATACTAAATTGATCTCTATGTCAGATAAAGACTTAACAATATTTAGAAGAAATAATATAGGAATTATATTTCAGTTTTTTAACCTTCTACCAACCCTAACAAGTCTAGAAAATGTTGCTATGCCGCTACTACTAATGGGAGAGGGATATAATAAGGCAATTAAAAAAGCTAAATATTATATAAATCTTGTTAATCTTAGCGATAAAAAAACTAATCACCCAGAAGAACTCTCAGGAGGAGAAATGCAAAGACTAGCTATAGCCAGAGCATTAATCTCTAAACCTAAATTAGTCCTCGCTGATGAACCAACTGGTAACCTCGATTCAAAAAATGCTGAAGATGTATACCTCCTCTTAAAAAAGCTTTCCAAAGAACTAAACCATACAATTATCTTTGTAACACATAATAATGACCTTGCTAAAAAAGCTAACGATAATGTTACCCTTTTAAAAGATGGTACCCTATATAAATGAAACAACTAATAAGGCAACTTAATCTAATTAAAATAATCATTTACCGCTACCTAAAAAAACATAGCCTAAAATCAATACTATCAATCTTTGGAGTAAGCCTTGGTATAGCAGTATTTATTGCTATTAGAATTGCAAGTTTTACCGCTCAAAAAGCTATGAAAAACTTAATACTATCAATATCCCCAAATGTCGATCTCCAAATAAGCAAAAATAGAAAAGGATTTAATGAATTATACTATCCCAAAATAAAAAAAGTAAAAGGTATAAAAAATATCTTTGCCATAGTATCCACAAAAACAAGAATGACTAAAACTGATAATCTAAAACTTAAAAAACCTATCCCCGTTATAATCCTTGGATACGACCTTCTAAAAACTAATATAAAAATAAACAATATGCAAAGTAAGGGTTTAAATAGAAGCAAGATAGCTAAGCTGTTTAGTAGTCCCAATCAGCTAATAGTTACCGAAAGATTTATTAAAACTCATAAGATTAAAACCTCTAACATCAATATCATAACGGCAAAAGGTGAGGTAAAGTTCAATATATTCGATGTTATAAAAAATAAAAAAAATCCCCTATACAAATATAGCAACCTAATAGCAATGGACTTCTTTTCTGCACAATATTACTTCAATAAAGAAAATAGTATTGATAAAATTGATATAGTCCTAAATAACAACTCCAGTGCAAAACAAGTAAAAAATAACCTAACTAAAATACTGGGAAAAGATTTTAAAATAAAAGATCTAAAAAAAGATTTACCCTATTCAGGTAAGCTTTATAAATCCTTCAACCTAAACCTAACTATAGCTAGTATGATTGCATTATTAGTTGGTATGTATTTAATATTTAATACTATAAATAGCTCTATCATACAACAAAGAAAAGAAATAGGTATATTAAGAGCCTTAGGGGCAACTAAAATAGATATACTTTTTCTATTCTCATTAGAAGGTATAGTTATAGGTGCTATAGGGTCAATAATAGGCTTAGGCTTAGGATGGCTATTAGCCCATTTATCTGTGGACGCCTTTACTAGTAAAATGACTAGCTATTACACAATAAACAATGTTAAAGATATATCCTTTCACCCTTCCCTTATGGCAATAGGAATAGCCATTGGTATAACTATATCTTTTTTATCATCACTTATTCCTGCAATGTCAGCTCTTCGTATTAGCCCTATAGAGAGTATACGCTTTGTTAGCTATGAACATAGCAAAATATTAAACATTAAAACCATTAGCATAATTGGTATAGTATTTTTATTCCTTGCATATATAAGTTCCCAATTAAAACCCGTATACGGTATTCCATTATTTGGATTCCTTGCAAACTTTTTAATTATATTGGGTATATCCTTGTTATCCCCTCTTGTTATAAAAGTTTTAGCCTGGTTATTAAAAAGCATTTTATTCAAAATTAACAAAATAGAAATGGCTATAGCAAATGAAAATCTACTAAGAAATACTAATCGTAACTCTATTACCGTAAGTACGTTAATGATTAGCATAGCCTTAATTATAAATATTTTTACTCTAATCGAAAGCTATCACTATTCTATTGACAGATGGTTTAACCAAGTTAATAATGCAGACTTTTCTATTCTTTCTGGTTCGTCCTACCCCGAAGGTGATTTATACCCCATGACAGAAAATAGAATTAACTCAATTAAACACCTTAATTCTATTAAAAATATTGACTACTATAGGTTTTATACTATTTCTTATAATAATAATCCCTTAGTTATCCACTCTTTTAGGATGAAGGTTGCAAAAGAACATGCTAATTACACTTTTATTAAATATTCAAAAAATCGTAATATAAGCTTTGACTTATTAAAAAACCATAATGGAGTTTTTATTTCAAATAGCTTTGCCCTGTCTAACAGTATTGATATAGGGGATTTTATTAAACTGAAAACCAATAAAAAATATCATAACTTTAAGGTGGTTGGAATACTAGCAAATTATATTTATGATAAAGACATTATAAGCATGGATAGAAACACCTTTAAGCGGTTTTGGAATGACAAGCAAGTAGATATTTTTAAAATATATCTCAAAAAGAATATAAATGTTAATCAGTTTAGCAAAGAACTTTATAAAACTATTGATAATCCAGAAGGTTTACTTTTTAGCTCGCAAAATGACTTCAAAAATGAGATAACTAATGCCATAGATAATACTTTTACTGTTTTTCACGCTTTAGAATTAATCACAATTATGATAGCAATGATGGGAATTACTAATGCACTATTATCATCCATAATTGAACGAAAAAGAGAAATTGCTATATTAAGAACTATAGGAGCTACTAAAAAACAAATCAAATCCATGATAATCACTGAAGGCGGCTTAATTGGCATTATAGGAACCCTTATGGGATTAATATCAGGGATTCTTATTTCAATTATTACCGTATTCATCATCAACAAGCAAACCGTTGGATGGCACCTTGAATACTCACTGCCAGGCTATATATTACTCTGTGTTATAATAGGAGCAATAATATTATCCGTTATATCCGCATACTACCCAGCAATAAGCACTTTTAAAATAAAAATCAAAGAGGCACTAAAATACGAATAATAAAAAGTTAATTTTTTATCATAGATAAATTATATTTTAATCAACATAAAAACATATAAAGAGGTAGATTATGAATAACAAGTCTATTAACAACATGAATGATGATGATATAAAACAAGCTGTTAAAAATAAATATTCCAATATTGCGATTAGTCCTAATGATAAATTTCCTTTTCCAGTAGGTAAAGACTTCGCTATTAAAGTAGGCTATCCAAAAGACGTTTTAGATAAACTATCCCCCGCCTTTAGCGAATCTTTTACCGGAGCTAATAACCCACAACCCTTTGTCAATATAAAAAAAAATGAAGTAGTCCTCGACCTAGGATGTGGTGCAGGACTAGACCTCTTCTTTTATGCTAAATCTTCTGCAAAGGTATATGGATTAGATATATCACAAAAAATGCTGGATAAAGCTAAAACTAATCTAAAAGAAGCTAGTATCCTCGGAGTCGAACTTATTAATAGTACCTCTGACAACATACCATTCGATGATAACTTTTTTGATTTAGTAGCCTCAAATGGAATTTATAACCTATCCCCTAATAAAGAAGCCGTTATGAAAGAAGTTTTTAGAGTACTAAAACCCGGTGGGCGTACTGTATTCTCAGAAATAGTATTAAGTGCACCTCTTAAAGATGATATTAAAAAAAATATTAATGATTGGTTTCGCTGTATCGGTGGTGCATTAACCGAAGTAGACTTTCTATCCCTTATGGAAAAGCTTGGCTTTAAAGAAATTAAAGTAATCTCTAAACTCCGTAATGCAAGAACTAATCACCCCCTGGCATTGTGTGCCAATATTAGAGCCTATAAATAACATAAATATTTAAAATATACCTTTATAAGCGAATATAAAAATTACTTTCCTTTTACTTTCATTTTATATA
Source organism: Spirochaetota bacterium (assembly GCA_965208615.1). Lineage (GTDB taxonomy): Bacteria > Spirochaetota > UBA6919 > UBA6919 > CBDBPB01 > CBDBPB01. Next base: position 100,821 of record CBDBPB010000006.1, on the reverse strand, counting down.
TCTTCATCAGTAATATTTTAACTTAAGTTTATGTATAAGAATAAAATAAATTATAGGAATACCCATTGGATAAACAAATATCTTTGTTTATAATCTACTTTATCACCTTTATAATAGCTGGATCAATACATGAGTTTGCCCATGCAGTTAGTGCCAACTATTTAGGTGACTCTACTGCTAAAAACCAGGGTAGAATGACAATAAACCCTTTTGCCCATATAGACCTAATAGGTACTATAATATTCCCAGTAATATTAATAATGACTACTGGCTTTGCCTTTGGATGGATGAAACCAGTACCAATATCTATTGCAAAATTAAAAAACCCTGCAAAGGATCACGCAGTAATATCATTTGCAGGCCCCTTTAGCAATTTCATCCAGGCCTGCCTTGGAATATTAATAATAAATGCATTTGCTATACCCCCTAATAATATATTATCAACTATATTATATGTGTATGTCCTAATTAACGTTATATTAATGGTGTTTAACCTAATCCCAATCCCTCCCCTTGATGGCGGAGCAATAGCAAGATATTTTATACCATATTCATGGAGAAATACCTTTGATAAAATTGCTAATTTTAGCTTTATAATATTACTATTTCTCGTATTCACAAACTTAATCAGCCTATCTAAAATAACTAGCTTATACGAAATCTTAATTAACCTTAGCTCTATAAACATTATAATAATAAATATGGCTAACATTGCTCTCATAGCTTATTTTATACTCGGAAATACAAACAAAAATAAAGAAAAACTCTCTTCTATAAATAAACCAAAAAATAAACCAAATAAAAATAACTTTTATACCTACCTCCTTAACAAACTAGAAAATAATTCTACCCTTACTCAAAAAGATATAAATGAAATTAACTCTATAAAAGTTAGCCTAAACAATAATGCTAATATTTGTTCAGAAGAAGACTTTAGCAGTAATGACCCCGTATGCGTTAATTGTGAGTGGCTTAGCAACTGCACAATTAGAAAGTTTGATAAAAATAACTAGGAATATCTATATGAAAAGCCAAAAACTATTAGAAAGAGCTTTAAAAGTTATACCAGGTGGTGTTAACTCCCCTGTAAGAGCCTTTAAATCCGTTGGATTATCACCAGTTTTTATAAGCAAAGCAAAAAACTCAAAAATATATGACGTTGATAATAACGAATATATTGACTACGTTGGCTCATGGGGGCCTATGATCCTTGGACATGCTAATATAAATATCCTTAATGCCATTAATAAAACAATCCTTAATGGTACAAGCTTTGGAGCCCCATGTACACTAGAATTAGAAATGGCTGAACTAATTACCTCTATTCTGCCATCTGTTGATATGGTAAGAATGGTTAACTCTGGCACTGAGGCAACTATGTCCGCTATAAGACTGGCTAGGGGATACACTAATCGAGATAAAATAATCAAATTTGAGGGATGCTATCATGGACACGGAGACAGCTTCCTAATTAAAGCTGGTTCTGGCTTATTAACCCTAGGAATCCCAGACTCAAAAGGCGTTACTAACTCTATTGCCAAAGATACCCTAACTGCAAGGTTTAATAATATAAAATCTGTTGAGTCATTGGTAGAAAAATATAAGAATCAAATTGCCGCTGTCATAATAGAACCAATAATGGGTAATGCAGGGTGTATTCCCCCTGTTAATAACTTTCTTGATAAATTATCTTCTCTATGTTCTAGTGAGGGTATACTGTTAATATTCGACGAGGTTATGACTGGATTTAGAGTCTCACTGCAAGGTGCACAGGGGATATACAATATAAATCCCGATATTACCTGCTTGGGTAAAATAATTGGTGGTGGCCTACCCGTAGGAGCTTATGGCGGTAAAAAAGAAATTATGGAGTGTATAGCACCCATTGGTAATATTTATCAGGCTGGAACACTATCAGGGAATCCTGTTGCCATGACTGCTGGGCTTGAAACACTAAAACTACTCAATAAATCAAACGTATACGAACAATTAGAAAATACTTCTGCTCTGTTAGAAGAGGGAATTAATGAAAATATTAAAAACCTTGGACTAACATTATCATTTAATAGAATTGGGTCTATGTTTTCGTTATTCTTTACTAACGAAAAAGTAATAGACTTTCAAAGTGCAAGTACATCCGACAGCAAAAAGTTTGCAAACTACTTTAAAGAAATGATAAATTTAGGCATTTATATAGCACCATCCCAATTTGAAGCAGGATTTATCTCTCTTGCTCACTCAAAAAACGATATAGAAAAAACACTTAAAGCTAACTATACGGCCTTAAAAAAGGTGTATTTATAGTTATGGATAACAATCAACGTATAAATCCCAGAATGCCTAATAAAGGAATAGTCAAACAGTCTTTTTTGAGCTTTAACAAAGATAATAAAAATATCATTGTTGAGCTTAATGTTGTTAATGCATCAAAAAACGGTGTTAAAGGAGAAATTATAAATCCAGGTATATTAGTATACAATATAGAAGAAGACTTACCCGTTACACTTAAGGTTACTTTTAATAATAATCTAACTATTAATATCGAAAGTAAAATTGTATGGTTTAAATACAATTCTAATGCCATAGATCTTGGATTATACCTACTAGACAGCATGTGGTAAACTATATAATTATTTTATTACTTTTAAAAACTACTCCACCGTAACACTTTTTGCTAAGTTCCTAGGCTGATCAACATTACATCCCTTCAAAACAGAAATATAATAGGCAATTAATTGAAGAGGAATAACCGCTAAAATGGGGGATAGATAGTCAGTTACTTTGGGGATGAAAATAACATGATCCACCAGTTTTCTAATCTCATAATTACCCTCAGTTGCAATGGCAATAACAATACCCTTTCTTGCTTTAACCTCTTCTATGGTATTAATAATTTTATCATACAAAAAGTCATTTAGAGCAATAACAAAAACTGGCATATTCTCATCGATTAAAGCAATTGGTCCATGCTTCATCTCCGCGGCATTATAGCCTTCTGCGTGTATGTAAGATATTTCCTTTAATTTTAAAGCTCCCTCTAGCGCAACAGGATAATTATAACCCCTTCCAAGATAAAGAGCATTAGTACATGATAGAAACTGCTGTGCTATAGTCTCTATACAAGAAGAAGATGTCTTAAGTACCCTTTCAACTAAATTTGGTAAATCCTCTATCTCTTTAGCAATTTTTTTACCTGCCTCTAAGGATAATTGCCTGACTCTACCAATGTATAACGCTATCAGACAAAGTATAACAATTTGAGAGGTAAATGCCTTTGTACTAGCAACACCAATTTCAGGACCAGCATGAATAAATATTCCACAATGACTCTCCCGTGCAATACTACTACCAACAACATTGCAAATAGACAAAACCGTTGCACCCTTTAATTTAGCCTCTCTTAAGGCTCCCAAAGTATCAGCAGTCTCTCCAGATTGACTAATAACTATAACAAGTGTTTTACTATTTATAATAGGCCCTCTATAGCGTAATTCTGCTGCATACTCCACCTCAACAGGAATACGACTAAATTCCTCTATTAAATATTCCCCAATCTTTGCGGCGTGATAAGATGTACCCATTGCTGTAATAATAATCCTGTTAATCCTACTAAGCTTAATACCCCTAAACGCAGATAGAACCGAAGTTCCCTCAGATAAATTAGTCCTTCCCCTAATAGCATTATTTATGCTCTGAGTCTGCTCATATATCTCCTTAAGCATAAATGTAGGATAACCATTTTTACTAATATCCTCAAGATGCCAATTAACCTTGTTAAGATTTTTATTAACAGTCTCATTATCCATATTCTTTATGGAAAATAAATCCTTAGTAACAGTTACTATTTCACCGTCCTCTAAATAAATAACATCAGATGTATAACGCAATATACCAGCTACATCACTTACAATAAAATGTTCTCCATCCCCCTTGCCAATAATAAGAGGACTACCATATCTAACCGCTAATAACTTTTTAGGCTCATAAATCGAAAATATAATTAATCCATAAGTTCCAACAAGTTGCCTAAGAGTTTTTCGTACAGCTTTCTCTAAATCACCGTCATAATTATCCTCAATAAGATGGGCAATAACCTCAGTATCTGTTTCACTGATAAAATTATGCCCTCTATCGAGTAAATATTTTTTTAGCTTTTTATAGTTTTCTATAATACCATTATGAGCAACAATAAAATTATTATGACAATCTCCATGAGGATGAGCATTAGCCTTAGTTACTTTTCCATGAGTAGCCCATCTTGTATGACCTATTCCAACAGACGAACTCTCACCCTTATCTATAAGCCCCTCAATATTATTTATCTTACCAACATCCTTAATAGTAATAAGCTCATTATTATAGTAGGATATTCCAGCTGAGTCATATCCCCTATACTCAAGCCTTTTTAAGCCGTCAATCAATATTGGAATACTGTTTTTATAACCTACATATCCAATAATACCACACATAATATCCCCAAATATAAAGCTATATATAAAGTATAACCCTAAAAACCTTTATATATATAAAAAGAACTTTTTAATAATAATTTTAAATAATCACAAAGATAAGCCCATAGCATCCTTTACCTCTAACATAGTACTCTCTGCTATTTTCTTACAAGTTTTAGCATTATTAATAATAATATCTTTTATATTGCTCATATCATTTTTTAATAAACTACGCTTATCCTGTATAGGCTTTATAGTAGACCATATACCACTAATCAATATAGCCTTGCAGTCTACACAACCAATACCAGCACTTCTACACTCAACAGCAATCTCATTAATCTTATCCCGAAAAGTAAAAAACTTGTGCATAGAAAAAATATTGCAAATATCAGGATTACCTTTATCGGTTCTAAGCTTTCTATTTTCATCAGTAACAGCAGACATAACCTTTTTTTTAAGGCTATCCCTTGACTCATTAAGGGATATATAATTATTCATACTCTTACTCATTTTGGCTTTGCCGTCAAGTCCGTAAATACGAGTACCCTTAGATAAAATCTCTTTAGGCTCAGGAAACACCTTAGAATACCGCCTATTAAAACTTCTAACAATTTCCCTAGCTAACTCAATATGCTGAACCTGATCTTCCCCTACTGGAACACCATCAGCCTTATATAATATAATATCTGCAGTTTGGAGAATAGGATAAGTAAATAAACCAGCATTTATATTATCCTTATTATGCTTAGCCTTATCCTTATATTGCGTCATACGTTCAAGATCACCAATAGAGGTTATAGAGCTTAATATCCATGCTAATTCAGTATGCTCAGGAACATGAGATTGTATAAATAATAAAGTTTTATTAGGATCAATACCACATGCAATATTATCTAATACAGCGTTCCATATTCTTTTACCCATTAAGGCAATATCATAATTGATAGTAATTGCATGGTAATCAACAATAGAAAAAATACACTTATACTGATTGGATAAAGATACCCAGTTTTTTATAGCCCCTAAATAATTACCAACATGAAGCTCTCCACTTGGCTGAATACCAGAGAAAATTCTATTTATCATAATTTTTAGTTAGTATATTTAGCTCCCTTACCTATAACAACAATATTATCATTAGTAACCGTATATTCGCTCCAGCCTTCAAGGTTGTTTGCATTTAACGCGTTCGACACTGTAATATCCTTATCAATAACGGCTTTTTTTATTTTAGCTCCACTTTTTACACAAACATTATCAAATAATATAGAATCCTCAATGTTAGCCCCTGGCTCAATGGTAACGTTTGTACCCAAAATAGAATTATTTACTTCACCCTCTATTAAGCCCCCACTAGATATTAAAGAATTATAAATTAAATTCTCCTTAGAAAAGGTTCTAGTCGGCGGACTCTGACTCTGAAAAGTATGAAAAGGCCAATCTGCATCATATAGATTAACATCGCAGCTTCTATTCAAGATAGCCATATTGCCATTATAATACTCTTTTAGACTACCTAAATAGTTCCAATATTTAGAGGAGCCATCAGGATTTACAAACTTATAAGTAAACACCCTATGATCCGATACTATTTTCGGAATAATATGACTACCAAAGCCAATCATTTCATCTTTTAAGTTATTATCATTAAAAATACCCTTTTCTTTAAAAATATTCCTTAAAACATTCGTAGAAAAAATGTATAAACCCATAGATGCTAAACACTGTCCTCCTTGACAGTCATAATCTCTAGGTTTTTCTTTAAAATCCAAAACACGATCATGCTCACCCACCTTCATAACGCCAAACTTACTAGAGTGACTTAAAGGAACAGGTACACTTGCAATAGTTAAATCAGCCTTTTTAGTTATATGAAAATCTATAAGCTTCCTATAGTTCATCTTATAAATATGATCTCCAGATAGAGTAAGGACATAGTCAGGATTTTCATTTTCAATAGTATACATATTCTGGTATACAGAGTCAGCAGAACCTCTATACCAGCTTTCTCCATACCTCTGCTGAGGAGGATAAACATCAATATACTCCCCTGTAGTAGTGGAGTATACAGACCAACCATCCCTAATATGTTTTTGTAAAGAGCTAAATTTATGTTGCACTATAATATTAACGTGTCTAATACCAGAGTTTAGGCAGTTAGACAGCACAAAATCAATAACTCTGTACTTACCTAAAAACGGAACAGCCGCCTTACATCTATTATCCACAAGCTGTCTTAACTCTTTTCTTTTACCGCCTGCTAAAATAATTGCCAAAACCTTCATATATCCCCAACCAAAAACAATATATAGTTATACAAAAACGTTAATAATAGGCTTATAAGTTAACTATAATTAGATTTATCACTACTAATCGAGCGAGTTTTTTTAAAAACCTTTGAGAAAAACAATGAAATTGAAGAAAACATCCTTTTAAAAAATCTTATAGTTGAATAAAAAACACCTTTTTTTAACAACTTTACCTTCTTATTAATAATCTTATTAATTTCATCTTGGGCAAAGTCTTTTCTCATCAAGTTTTCATGACTTTCGATTTCGAGTTTATCAAGTTCTCCAGTTATATTTATAATATTTACTTCAATTTCTTTCCATCCCATGTGCCTACAGACCAGCAAACGTCTTGCACCTGCTAAGAGTTCATAATTTTGACTAATAAGTATAGGGTTTAATAATCCGTAAGTTTTAATAGATTCTTCTAGTCCAATTAAGTCCCCCATATTTTCACGAATACGATTCTTTATTTTTATATTATCAATTTTAACTTTCATAATAAAGCTCACTTCGCATTTTCTAAGTAAGATATAACACGAAGTTATAAAAAAGTCAAGTAAAATAAATTATAAGACATAGTATTTAATATTGTTATTAAACTTTATAATATAGGTGTTATATGTGTATTCTAATGTATACTTTTTTATACAGGTAGTTATCAATATTCTAGTGGATTTATGTTAATTATATATATGCTAAGACTGACTTAAAAGTTCCCTATGAAAGTCCTTAATAGTACTGACTCCAGTTAATATCATTGCTTTCTTTAACTCTTCCTTAAACTGATCAAGTACAAATTTAACCCCTCTCTCTCTACCGCCATATGCACCAATAACTACTGGCCTGCCTACACAAACTATATCCGCTCCCAAAGCAAGACCCTTAAATATATCCACCCCACTACGAAAACCACCATCCACCATAATAGTCATATACTTACCAACGGAATCAACAATCTCCCCAAGAACATCAACACTACCAAACATAGACTCCATAACCCTCCCACCATGATTAGATACAATAATTGCCTTGGCACCAGTATCTAATGCCCTAAGAGCATCAGTCCTACTCATAATACCCTTCAAAATAAATGGTAGTTTAGTAGAGTTTACTAAGTTCTTGATTTTGTGAATGCTTTTAGGTTCAACCTTCTGATCCTTAAGCTTCATAGTCCTAAAATATGCAGCATCTATATCCATTCCAACAGCAATAGCATTAACCTTTTCTGCCTCGTGAATCCTCTTTATGATTTCTTCTTGATTAACCCTTGGCTTAAATATAGGAATACCCCTACCCCTAAGATCTTTAATTGCACTTAAACCATCAAGATATTTATCAGGACTAGCACCATCGCCTACCATAGCAATAGTCCCCGATATTTGAGCCCCTTTAGTCATTGCCCTTACAAAGTCTAATTCATCAATAAGTCCACCCATATTAGTCTTAGTCCCAGTAATAGGGGCAATTATTAATGGAAAACTTAAATTATATCCAAATAACTCTGTCCTTAAATCAGGAAAAGCTACATCGTGTACGTAAGAAGGAATAATGTTATATCTTTTTAAGGCCTTTATATTATTGAAAAATGAACTAGCATCACCAATCCCCCCCATACCAGGTACTTGTCCCTTACACTCCCTGCCGTCACAAACCTTGCAAACAAAGCATGTCTTATTAAAATTCTTAAGAGCATTACGCTTAATCTCATTATAACTAATATCCCCTTCTTTTTCTGTATCAATTTTTATACACGCTAATGCTTTTTCAATGATTTTAAGTGCTTCATCCCGAGTCTTAGCAACAGATATTATATGCCCGCTTTTCTCAATGTTATTAGTAGGGGTTCTTACTATATCCCCTTCCTGAACATTAATAAAAACATTTTTAACCCCTTTAAGTGCTTTAGCATTATCCACCCCATAAATAGACTTAACTATTCCCGGTTCAGGGATAATAGCCATCTCAACAGAAGTATTATCTAAAACAGGAGTCATTTCTTTAGGCTCTTCGCCCAAAGCAATTAAAATCGCATTTTTTATTAAATTAACCCCAGTAGAATAAGGATAAGTATAAGCAGACATAAACCCGCCAGACAGCCTAGCTGCAAGTTCAATAATCTTAGCGCCATCAGAGTTAACCCTAATATCTCCCTTTGCAGCACCAATGTCTAATCCCAAAGCTTTTGTGCCGCTCTTCATAACCCTAATAGCCTCTTCAATAACTTGCTTAGGCTTGTTAGAAGGCATTATATGTCCAATTTCAACAAAATATGGACTATATTGAATTATCCTATCAGCAATACCAGAAACGTAAAACTTATTATTAAATATAAGTGCATCAATACTAAGCTCATAGCCCTCAATATATTGCTCAATAATCACCTCTCCACTAGGAGAGTTCTGCTTAGCAAGGTTAAATGCCTTTTCAAGATTATCCTTATGATTTACTCTAGTTACACCGCGAGCACCCATATTCGTAGTAGGCTTTACAACAACAGGTAAACCAAGATCTTTAACAGCTATAAAACTTTCTTCTTTAGTCCAGCATCCCATGAAACCAGTGGATGGTACACAATGCTCCTCAAACCTTTGACGCATTTTAAGTTTATTAGTAGCGGCTAAAGCATTCTCAAACTTAATCCCACTAAGATTAATAGCCCCAGCTACAGCGGCTACAGTCATAGAGGCATCAGTACCAACCGTAATAACCCCATCAATAGCAATGTGATCGTTAAATGCCCGTGCAACCCTAACAGTACCTTCTATATCCCTAGTACTCATAATAATAGGGTAATCGGCAATCTTTAAACCATAGGCAGATTTGTTATAATCCGTAACAATGGTAGCTAAACCCATTTCTTTAGCAGTCTGGATAACAGGTACCTGAAGAAGCCCGCCTCCAATTATCATTAAATGCTTTTTCAATAATTCATCCAGTTTAAGATAGCATATTATCTAAACAACAAAATAGCAGACCCGCCAATAAGGAATTATACTATAACTCCCCATGAAATTTAACTTCACACTCCAAGTTAATATTTCTTTCTTTCATAACCTTTTTTTTAATTTTATTAATAAGGCTTATAACGTCATCAGAAGTTGCCTTTCCCCTATTAATAATGAAATTAGCATGTTTTTCGTATACTTGGGCATCACCAACTCTCTCACCTTTTAAGCCTAAGTCATCTATTAGTTTTCCACTTGGTATTCCAATGTTATAGTTGTTTTTAAATATACACCCAGCACTAGGATAGTTATAGTGTCCAGAAGATAGCCTCTTTTTTTCATTAAATTCCATTATAGCCTTAATCTTACTACTACTCCCCCTATCTGCCTTTAAAACTACCTCTACAATTAAATAATCATTATTTTGAAAAATACTTTTTTTATATTCAAAGTCTATTTCATTACCTAAAAAGACCCTTATTTTATTCTCCCTATCAACTACTTTAACCTCCAAGACTATATCACTAATACTACTATTAAAAGCCTTAGCGTTCATTAGAACTGCTCCACCAACCGTACCAGGAAGCTTATACAAAAACTCAAACCCTCTAATAGCATTTTTATAGGCAAAAACAGACAAATCACTACTTAATAAGCCAGAACCTGCTCTAAGAGCGTTATCCTCTAAATTAACCCAATCCATAGATAAAGTGGATATAACAGCTCCATCATAATCCTTACTACCTATTAATACGTTACTACCACCACCCAAGATAAAATAAGTAATATTTTGTTTTTTCAAAAAGGTTAAAGTGCTTATAGCCTCTTCAACTGTAGCTGGCTTAAAAAAGCTCTTAGCCTTACCGCCTATTTTAAAGCTAGTTAACTCAGATAAAAAAATATTTTTCATTTCTTTCATATTTTTTTTTAACAGTTAAATATCTTTATTAAGGTGTTTCTCTAAAACAGTAATTTCATTTTTTATAAGCAAGGCATCTTCATAGTCCTCATAAAAAATAGCAAAGAACTTTTTTATATATAGCGAGGATAACTCATCACCAACCTTACCAGGCATAAAAATAGCCTGTTTAAAATTCGACAAATCATATTTATTAGACTCTAAAGTCTCTGTTAATTTTTTTATTTTCTTTTTAAATAAAAGCCTTGTTTTACCGCCTTCTTGTAGTTCTATTCTGGTTTTATTAGCAATATCTTTTAGCATGTATAATTTTTCTTGTTCACTAAGCTTTTCCACTATAACAATAAACTTTTCTTTATAACACTCTACATATTCTTCAATTATTTTGTTATATTTAGCAAATTCATTTTTATAAAAGCTTGAAAAGTTTTTTTGAGTATCAGGAAATTTTATATCACCGCCGTAAATAATATCACATTGCACATCAACAAGCCTATCAAAGAGAGCATTAACATTTTGAAAAGGTATTGGTGGAAAAGTAGCGGTCAACAACTTATTATCCAATTGTAGTGATGAGACGATGAAATTAATAGCGAAAACCTCGTAGCCAGATGCAATAAAGTTTTCTCCTTCCACGTTCCAATAGACTATTCCATTACCAGTTAGATTATCACTATCTCCTCTATGTAATACCATTAAAAAAAACCCCAATTTTATCTTTCCTGTAAAATAAAATATAACCTATTATTTACATTTTCCTACTATTTAATATAGATTTTCAGGGTTTTACTAAAGTTCGATTTTAAATCTTTCACTAGGATCAATAATCTCTACAATTCTTACTCCAAAAGTCTCATCAACGGCAACCACCTCACCGCGAGCAACTAATCGATTATTCACCATTATATCAACATATTCACCATTAAGCTTATCCAGTTCAACAACTGCTCCTGGGCCAAGGTCGAGTACTTTTTCTATTTGCATTTTAGCCCTACCAAGCTCTACAGAGAGATTCATTTTAACGTCTAATAGCAACTCCATATTTTCTGAATCTTCAAATTCTATATTTTTAGCTTTGCTATGCTTTTTTATAGTTTTTTCTTTTTTTACTGTAACAGGTTCTTCTTCTGCATCAGAAGCAGAACTACTAAAGTCAGTCATATCACCCAAATCTTTAGTTAGGTTGTCATCCGATTGTGGTTTTTCTTCAGCTTCGGTAGCAACATCAGCATCTTCTGATCCCATCAACAAAGCATCAATATCCTCTTTACTTAAAGAGCCTTCTCCCTGCATAATTACCTCTAACTTAAGTTTATTTTTGAATTATCGTAAAAATTATATATATATTAAACATAATAGTTTTAAATTTCGTAGGTAAATTTTATTTTTTTTACTAAAACTTATTTTTTAACATGGCTATTTATTATTATAGAAATAATTATCTATATTTAAATAGAAGAGCAAATACTTGTAGTAAATAAGTGCAAATTGAATATCATAAACCCTTTGTCGATATAGTTTATATAAATAGGTAAAAGATTATAGTCAAGGTAGTTTATGATTTTTCAAGTTTATAATGGTGTAAGCGAAGTACCAGAGTTTAAGCTTACTAAAAAAGAGTTAAAATTTAAGCCATATCTAGAGGAGTTATTGTTTATTTTTCCTATACATAGGATTCGCATACGCAAAAACTTCTCTAATAACGACTATAATATAGGGATAGACATAGAACTTGATTCAACTCTTAGTTCTGAAATACTATACAATAAGATTGCAGATAGAATATTCAAAAAGTTAAGCATTAGCATTGTTACTATGGAGAATTATGATAATCGTTCTAATTTTTCATATTTTTTTTATGGAGAGGGTAAAATATTAGATTATCATTGTTCATTTTTTATAGACTCTCCCAAAAAGCCGTATTCAGGATAAGCCAAAATATGGATTCTTAATAGCACTTAAAGTGATGAGGATAATCTGTTTGACACAAGAAAATAACTTTTCCATCAATATTTTATTTTTCCTGTTCCACAAATAAATCTAAAGTACACTTGCCTTTACGTTATATGTTATAAAATAATTGTCACTCTTTAATAATCAAATTATCATAAAATGTCATTTTTACTATATTTAACTGTACAATAAGATATGTATACATTAAAATACACTTTCCATATCAACGTTGAAAAGCTTAATAACTACTCCTAACATACTTCAGTACAAACCCTTCGATAATATCTCTGATGCAAGCTTCTTAAAAATAGGTACTGATACAAAACTAGATGACTTATTAGTCCCCGGCTTGCGGAACATAACTAATACTGTTAAAACCCTATCATAACTAGGTAAAAATCCAATGAATATCGTGTTAACATTGTCTGAATCATATTTACCCCTTTCAGGATTATAAATGTTAACCGTTCCAGTTTTGCCAGCTATGGATATCCCCTTAATATTCCCCCTTTCTCCGGTACCACCCGGCTCTAATACCGACTCAAGCATAAACATAAGCTGACTAGATGTCCTTTTAGATATAACCCTCCTTCTAACAACAGAACTAGCCCTGCTAAATACCCTATTATCCTTATCAACAAGCTTCTTAATGAGTATAGGCTTATATAAAATACCTCCATTTGCTATAACTGATGATGCCATGGCTAACTGCAACGGAGTTACAGCTACCTCATAACCAAAAGAAATCATAGCCTGTGATAAAGCGTTTATTTTATTATAATTCTTAATAACTCCAGCACTCTCACCTAATAAACCTAATTTTGTCTCCTCTCCAAAACCAAACCTCTTTAAATAATTATAAAATACCTTTCTTTGTAATCTCATGGATGCCGTTATTATCCCCACATTGCAAGACTTTTTTAATATTCCCCTTATATCAATATATCCATGCTTATGAGGACACTTAATTAATCTGCCCCCTATAGTTATACTGCCAGAACAATAAAATAACTCCTTAAGATTAACCTTCTTTTCCTCCAAAAGCATTGCCGCAACAAACATCTTAAATGTAGATCCAGGTTCATAATGGTTAGTAATAGCAACGTTCTTATAACTAACCTTAGAATATAACTGAAATCTATTATTATCATAATTGGGATAGTTTGCCAAAGAAAGAATCTCTCCGTTTGATGAATCCATAACCAATATAGTCCCCCCTTCAGCATTATACTTTTTTACACCCCCTTCTAAAACCCTCTCTGCTATTCTCTGAATATAATAATCAATAGTCAAATATAAATGATCTCCATAAGCTATCTCTTTATTATCACTGTCAGGCTTAAGAATATCATCATAAGCTAACTCCAAACCCTCTAAACCAACATCATCAATACCAGCAAAGCCCAATAAATGTGATGCAGTACTAGAATGTGGATAAACCCTTTTATACTCCTCCTTAAAATATATACCCTTAATATTCAAAGACTTAATAGCTAAATATGCCTTATTTTGTACCTTACGCTTAAGCCATACAAACTTTTTACTGGCTCCCCTCAATAGTATATTAATGATTTTATTAGTCTTTATGCCCAATATTCTACTAAGCTCATTTAACCTTTCCCTAAGCTCCATTCTATTAATATTATTTAACTCCTGAGGATCAGCAGCTATAGAGTAAACCTGTCTACTCCCCGCCATAATAATGCCGTTTCTATCAAAAATCATGCCCCTTAATACAGTGTTATTAATAGGGAAACTATGCTTTTTATTAAAAATACCAATAAAAGATAGACTGGTTAACCTAAATACGATTCCCATAGTAAAAATAATTGTTAAAATAAAAATAATTATAGCACGAGACCTGTTTATAAACATAAATACCTATATAGTAAAATAATAGTAAAAAAAATATACATCCAAAATCGAATGACTTCAAAAATTAGTTATAACTAATCATAACTAAGAAAGATAGTATATAAAATTTGACTTTTAATAATTTTTATTATATTTACACTCAATAATTAAAAATAATATTAACTTTAAATATACTAATAATAGAGGTTATAATGGGAAGATCTTGTCATATATGCAATAAAGGAACAAAATTTGGTAATAAGGTAAGCCACTCAAATAGAAAAACTAAACGACAATGGAAAATAAATCTATTAACTATTAAAGCTAATATAAAAGGGTCAATAAAAAAAATTAAAATATGTACTAGATGCCTACGCTCCGGAAAAGTAGAAAAAGTAGTTGGTTAAAATTAATTATTTATTATTAATTAGTGAGCTTAAATGATGAAATTCATTTTTTGCTTTTTTATTGTCAGGATCAATCTTTAAAAGCTCAAGAAAGTACTTTTTAGCCTCATCATAGTCCTTTAGCTTTTTGTAAACTAAACCTAATAAATGGTATGCCCTAATAAAAGTTTTATCAATATTTAAAGCATTTAAACCACTTTCAATTGCTTTATCATAGTTAGCAATCTTAAAGTAGGATAATCCTAAATGAAAATAAACCATAGGATTACTCTTTTTTACGCCTATATAACGCTCATAAAACTCTATACTTTTATCATACTGTCCAAGCCTAAAATGTGACTCTGCTATGCATATTATAACATCTAAATTTTGATGATCAATATCAATTGCACGATAAAAATATTTTAAACTGTCTTCATAGTTTTTAACATGAAAATTTGCATTCCCCCAATAAATAGCATCTACAACTTGCTCATACTCTTCAGCTAACTCAACAATCACAAGGGATATATCATCATTAGGCTCCTTGTTATTAGTAAAATCTGCTAACTGTCCTAAAATTATCTCCCGTAAATCATCAACAGCCATATTCTGGTTTTCTGAGAAAATATCCTCTAACCTCTCAATAGCAAATTGCTCGTTATTATCATTTACACTTTCTACAACTCCATCAGTATATAAAAGTAATCTATCCCCATAGCCAAATTTAATAGACTTTTCTTCATAAGAACTATCTGCCTCATCCATTATACCAAGAAAAAAACCAGGGGTGTCAAGCTTTTCAAGCCTATTCTCATGCTTTCTATATAACAAGGCGGCTTGATGTCCTGCATTAGAATAACTAAGATTAAACTTTTTATCTATTACGATAATAAAAGCAGATAAGTAATCATCAGTTTTAACGTTAGCACAAATTTCAAGATTAGCCTCTTTCATAATCTCTTTAGGAGAAGAAGAATTATTAGCAGCCCTATTAAAAATAGTTTTAGCCATAGTAGTAACAAGAGCGGCTGGAATACCATGACCGGATACATCAGCAATAAGTATAACTAACTGACCATTAGGGATATGAAAAAAATCATAAAAATCTCCGCCAACCTTTGCCATAGCCTCATAATAACTAACAATATGAATACCATTAAAATAGTAGTCCTTAGGAGGCAGTATACCCTGCTGAACAAAAACAGCCATATCTATTTCTTTTTGCAATATAAGATTTTTATCCTCAAGCTCTTTTAAGGTCTGCTTTACCTCTATAGCACTTACCTGAAGCCTTTCTTTTAAAATAAGATCGTGTATTGATCCAGACATCAAACTGGCAAAAGCCTTACAAAAGTCTAACTCTTCACTATTAAAATCACTAACCTTATCAATTATCATAATTCCATATAATTCACCAGATATAAACAAAGATATTATAAAAGATTTACCTCCACTGCCTTCAAAGCATAAACCATCAAAAACATGACTATCCTTACTTTCTATTATATACTCTAACTCTTTACTCTTTGGATTAAAACCCTCTCCAACTAGTTTATTACAATCCTGAGTGTTAGGATTAAAATCAGCAGCTATTCTATATCCTCCATACTCTTCATCAGGAGCAAAAAGTAAACATCCAAACTTATAGTCAACTACCTTGCTAAGCTCTATAAGAATATATACAAATACCTCCTCTCCAGCTATTACATCCCCCAATAGCATTGGAATATTGTTCATAGAATCAAGTAAAGTAGATTTACGAATCTCAGCCTCTTTTTCCTTAGTAATATCATTAACCACAGAACGAATACCAAATATAGGCTTTCCCTTATGATATGCCTCAGTATTAAAATAATATTCACTGTTATTAGTTATTAAATTCCATGTCATTGAAACATAAATCTTTTTATTTTCTACTACATTAAGCTTAAACTCTATGTTTTGATCCTCGTTACTACTAAAAATAAACTCTATAAAACTATTTCCAAATACTTCCTTAGTATCATCAGATACCAACTCTAAAAAATTACGGCCAATAAATGATGCCTTAGTACCTAAAAGATTATTGGATAGTGTTAAGTTAACATCAAAAATTACTCCATTTAAATCCATTACGCAAAACATAGAAGGTGCATTATCATATAAATCTTTTATTCTATCCTTTGCTCCAGTAATAGTATTATGGCTTTTAACTAGTGAATCAGCCATAGAATTAAGAGCCCTAAATATATATCCCAATTCATCATTACTATTAACCTCTTCTCGTACCTCTAAATTACCATCAGAATAAAGTTTTAATAAAGCTATGATCCTATTAAATTTGGAGTTAAAATAATTAGATGCAATAACAGAGAGAATTAATGCAATAATAATTATAGCTAAACCAAAAAATAAAAGCTTTGTAATGTATTCTGAATTATAGCTTTTAATGTCATGCCTATTTAAAATAAAACCGCTAATACTATCATAAGAAATAATGACAAAAGCTATAGCAAAAAGTAAAGCAATAAATAAATAGGATAATATAAACCTATTTCGTATGCTTATACTGTTAAAAACATCTACTAACTTTTTCATAAATATTCCTGATTTTTAGGGAAAATTATTTACCTTAGATTTGAACTAATATATTTAAAATTAAACAATCCTAAGCTTTCAATATAATGCTCTAGCAAAACATATCCCTAGACTTTTATGTACAAGTTTATTTTAATAACAATACTCTAGACTAGGTTTATACGAATTAGTAATTGTCTCATTTTAATATACTAAATTATAACTTTATTTTGTATATTAAATTTTTTAAAAAATTAAATAGTTTATAGCAACTAACAAACTAATTTAGAATTAAACAGTTTTCTTAAGCCATCGTATAAACCTATAAAATAAAAAAACTAAAAATCTTTACTTTAGCAATAACCTTTATTATCTTAAATAAAATTAAATAGACTAATAGTAATATTATGATACCTAAAATCATCTCTTATCATAATCAAATAAAATTAGGTTTTATTAAATTAACTCTCCTTTATAAACTCCTACCCCTTTAAGGGGTAAATATCTTATTATCTATTACCTTATTGCTTATAAATCAATTAGATATATACTTTCATATAATTATAGGGGGTAATTATGAAACAAAACAAAATTTATATATTGGATACCACCTTACGAGATGGAGAACAAGCTCCAGGGTTTTCCATGGATATAGATGAAAAAGTTATGCTTGCTAACCAACTTAGTAAATTAAAAGTGGATATTATTGAAGCTGGATTTCCTATTTCATCTCACGTTCAGTTTGAAGCTGTAAAACGTATTGCCAAAGAGGTTAAAGGAACAATTATATCCGGCTTAGCAAGGGCTATGGAAAAAGATATTACAACATGTTATGAGGCAGTAAAACACTCCAACAATCCAAGAATACATACCTTTATCGCCACAAGCCCTATTCACATGAAATACAAATTAAGAAAGTCATCTAATGATGTTCTAAAAATGGCAATAGACTCTGTAAAATTAGCAAAATCCCTTTGTAAAGATGTAGAGTTCTCTGCCGAAGACGCAAGTAGAAGTGATATTGGCTTTCTATCAGAAATAACATCTGGGGTTATTGAGGCCGGTGCTAATGTGGTTAACATACCCGATACTGTTGGATATAGTACTCCTTTAGAATTTTATAACCTAATAACTAAACTTTTTAAAAATGTCAAAAATATAAATAACTCTATTATAAGCGTACACTGTCATAATGACCTTGGTTTAGCGGTGGCTAACTCTCTTTCTGCGATTAGTGCAGGTGCAAGACAAGTAGAGTGTACCATAAACGGTATTGGTGAGCGTGCTGGTAACGCCTCTTTGGAAGAAATAGTAATGAGTTTGAATGTAAGAAAAGACTTTTACAAAATACCTTCAACTGTAAAGGCTAAAGAAATTTATTACACCAGTACTCTATTGTCAAAGATTACAGGGGTATCTGTACAGCCAAATAAAGCCATTGTTGGAAAAAATGCTTTTGCACACGAAGCAGGCATACATCAAGATGGAATGTTAAAATCTAGTCAAACATATGAGATTATGACTCCCCAATCTATTGGTAGGCCTAAAAGTTCAATGGTATTAGGTAGACACTCAGGTAAACATGGCTTGAAAAGCCGTTTAGAAGATTTAAGCATAGCATTGTCTAATGAAGAAATTGACAAGGTATATAATAGGTTTGTTTTAGTGGCAGATAAAAAAAAGGAAGTATATGATGAAGATCTTTACTCTATTATAGCTGATGAAATACAGCGTAGTGATCAAATATATAAAATCTTTGATTTTCATACTTTTTGTGGTAGTGATCCAGCTGTATCCAGTGCAACAGTTGTTTTAGATAAAGATAACAAAAAGTTTAAATCTGCCTCAACAGGTGATGGACCAGTTAACGCTCTCTTTAAAGCCATTGATAAAATAACTGGTATTAACGTAAAGCTAGAACGATATACAATTAATGCCGTAACCCCTGGTACTGAGGCTATGGGAGAGGTCAGTATAGTTATTAACCATGAAAAAGAGCATAGCTCTGGTCATGGATCAAGTACTGATATAATATATGCAAGTGCTAAGGCATATGTTAGTGCTATAAACAAAGTTATTAAACTTAGAGAGTTAAAAACTACCCTTATAAAAGACAGAATATAATAACTATTTTGGCTTATACCCCTTTATTTTACGGTATAAGCCTTTCTTAGAATGATTTTCTATTATTAAATCGATTATCCTAGTCGAGGTTAGCTTATCACCTTTACCGAAGTACCACTGAAAAAAACTTTTTATATAGTCATCCACTTTTATGGTTATACCCAAGGGTAGTAATAATTTTTTAATATATTTTATTTTTTTTTCTATATCTACTTTATTTAAAAAAACCTCTCCCTCTAACTTTGAATGAGGTTTAGGTATAAATTGATTAATACTAAGTATTATTTCTGGCATATACTTAAGTTCTTTTGTATATGATAATGCCATAGTCCTAAGAGATTTAACTAGTTCAACAATACTATATAAATCTTCCTGGTTTTCTTCTTCAAAGCCAATAATAAAATAAAGCTTAAACTTTTTAATACCTTTTACTATACCCCGTTGAAAAGTATTAATTATAGTTTCAGTTTTTATAAACTTCCTAATTTTTCTTTTGAGCTTTTCAGAGGCTACCTCTGGAGCTATAGTTAAAATATTTTGTCCATTATCTTTAATAATACTAAGGAGTTCATCATCAATATCCTCAACCCTAAGAGAAGAAAAACTAACTTTTCCACCTTTTTTATTAATATAATATACCATTTCTTTTAGATTAGGATGTTCAGTAGTTAGAGTACTTATTAGTCCAACTTTTGAAGTTTTTACAAGCCCCATATCAAATATTTTAAAAAGCTTATTTTTATCAAAAAACCTAATCTTACCATATATAGATGGTACTATACAAAACCTACAGTTAAACAAGCATCCTCTACTAATTTCTACCAATAGAGTATTGGAAAAACTAGAATTTGGTGTTAAAATATTACTAAAGTTAGGCTCTTTTAGAGGTTGACAAATGGGTATCTTATCATCACTACCACGGTAGATAAAGTTTTCTACTACTTTATGTGCAAGATCAATAATGCCATATCTATTTTTATTAAAAGACAATAAACATAGCTCTATAATATTGCTAATATAGCATTCAAACTCTCCCATAAATATAATATCAGCAAATGCCAAGCAAAAATCTGGATTGAGATTAGCAAAAATACCTCCAACACCAATAAAGCCATCTACTCTTTTATTAGTATGGGGGTTTATGTTGTTAGAAGTCAAGATTTTAATGATGTTTATAAAGTCTAGCTCAAAGGAAAGAGATATTAAAATTATTTTTGCCTGATTTAAATTAAAATCTTTTTCTGGAGAAATAGTTTTATTTTTTTTAGGGTTAAAAAAAAATCTATTTATATGAAGGTTACGAACTTTAACAAGATTATAAAACAGTCCTTGAAAACCTAAATTACTCATACCCAAAGAGTATTCATTAGGATATACCAATGCTATTTTACACCCTTTTTTACTGGTGAAAACTTTATTTATCCATGTTTCTGTGTTATACTTTTTAATATTTTCTAACCTTATTTAATTTATTAATAAGTTAACCATAATAATAATGGCTAAATTGCTTCTTTTTTTATTGTATCTAAGATCAATTCCAATTTATTTATAGTTTGCTTAATTTTGAGCAATAACTTATCGATTAATTTAATAATAAATTATCCTTAAAAATTATTAAATTTATAATGCTTTATAATATAAAAAAATTCTTTTGAGAAATAAAAATGGGCTTATCACTTAAAATATCCATTATGATTATGTTTGTTCTACTTTTTTCCTTGGTTCTAAACGCCTTCTTGAACTTCTATAACTTTAAAAATACCTATACAAAACTAGTTAGTACAACATATAGCGTAGTTATAGAAAATATGAAAGAAGCTCTAGAATATCAACTAAACCTCGGATTAAATACAGATAATAGCGTAGAAAGTATAAAAACCTCATTCATCGAACAAAAACAAAGTGATGAAAATATAGACTTTATACAGGTAATTAATAATAAAGGAAAAATAATATTCTCTACTAGTGCTGAAAACATTAATACTAATGTTAGCTCCTCTTGGAAAGAAAAAATATTAAGAAAAACTACTGTTAGTAAAGAAAATAATATTAAAAAAACTGTGAGTAGTAAAAATGTAATAGTCCGACTGCCTGAAACTAAAAAAGCCATAGTAATTGGACTACCCTTTATAAACAACTTTGGCGTAAAACAAGGTGCAGTGATTTTAGGATATTCAAAAGAATACCTTGAAGATAGTGTTGACGGAATGATCTTAGTACTTTCTCAAGGAGGAATAAGCATTTTTATAATATTTACAATAATTACTACCGTTGGAGTTTATTTATATCTTCGCAATGTTATAAAAGATTTTAAATTTATGGCTTCGACCCTAGAAGGCCATAGCACTAAACTTCCTCATTTAAGTAGTAAAAAACCTGACTCGCTAAAAGACTTTTTGGCCTTCAACAAAATAAGAAAAGAATTAATTAAAGATATTGACTCTATAGATAGTAAATTTAAATATGGTAAGGTAGAAAATCTTAATGGCAACTAATTCTCATAGTATAAATAGAAAAATTCTTAGCTTTACACTATTCTTAGTTATTTTATCCTCTTTGTTAATATCATACTTTTCTATAGACCAATTTGAAAAAAAACTAACTCCAGAAATCCACAATAAATCAAAAATTATTGGAGAATCTATAAACAAACTTATTATAAAACATGTAAAAATCTTTCCTTTTCAAAAAATAAATACTAAACAACACTTTATTAATATCTTAGATGCAAATAAAGAAATTAAATATTTATCCATAAATGACTTAAACGGAGAAGTTCTACATCACCATGGTAAGCTCGATAAAGAAATTAAAAAATACTTTAAACAAAAAAACGTTAGAACTCTTAATACATATAGATATACCTTAATTAGCAAATATCACAATAGCTCTCTACCAATTAAAATAAATAATAAATTGCTAGGTACCCTTCACCTCGGGATTACTAAAGAATTTGTTCAAGATAAACTAAAAGAAATGTATTACGACATACTAACCGTAATTGTAATAACATTTTTAGTCGCATTTCAACTTGTTGTATTTTTTGTTGCTCATACTGTTTCTGCTCCAATGACCTCTCTTAATGATGTATTATCTACTGCATCTAAAGGTAACTTTTCTAAATACTTATCCTTTAAATCAAAAGATGAAATAGGTAAGCTTATAGCACTATACAACGAAACAGTAAGTAAAATAAATAATGCCTATTATACGCTAGTAGGTAAAATAATACACCTAAGCAAATTTGAGATGCCAGAAAACATATTAAAAAAAATAGACTTAAAATACAAATTTGGTAATATCGATAAGCCTATTAAGTTTACAGCTAGTAACTTAGCATACATTAGACCAGCATTATTTTTATTAATATTTTCAGAATCCTTTTCCATTTCCTTTTTCCCTCTTTATGTAGATGAACTATACTCTGTAAACGGAGTTCTTTCTTCTTGGCTGAGTAAAGAAATTATTATAGGACTCCCTATATCTATTTTTATGCTATTTTGGGCATTATCATTAGTACCTTCAGGATCCTGGTCTGATCGTATTGGGCGTCGTAAACCTTTTATAGTTGGTGCAATAATTACCGCCATAGGCCTAACTAGCACAGGCTTAGCAACTAATATATATGACCTTCTTATTATTAGGGCCATAACTGCCATTGGATACGGAATTGTTTTTATATCTAGTCAGGGCTATGTAATAGATAATACTAGCCCAGATAATAGAAGTAGAGGTATGGCCCTATTCTTATCTGGTTTTTTTGCTGGTGCACTCGCAGGATCTGCTATAGGAGGAATATTAGCTAATCATATTGGGTATAAAAGTACCTTTTTTGTATCCGGAGTCTTGAGTCTTATATCTGCGATATTTGTTTACTACTTTTTATATGACCAAAATATAGATACAAAGAAAGCTAAAAAAAAGTTTAAGTTTACTGATCTAACATTACTTTTCTCTAACAGAGAGTTTTTAGTACTGACATTATTTATTGCTATACCTGCTAAGATTTGTTTGGTTGGCTTTATATACTTAACTGTACCCCAATACCTTAAATCTATTGACATTAATCAGGCAGATATTGGACGAGCAATTATGGCTTATGGTTTAGCTATGATTATTGGCTCACCTATTATTGCTAAGCTAGCTGATAAAATAAAAAATAGAAAAGTATTTATTATTATAGGAACTTTTATTGCTGGTGGAGGATTGTTAATAGTTTATTTTTGGCCCAATAACATAATAGGAGTTATTATTTGCATATTTTTAGTAGGACTAGGACATGCTATTGCAGTTTCTTCACAGCTTACTCTAATAACTGAGATATGTAGACCAGAAGGTAAAAAAATAGGTATAGGTACTGTAGTTGGTATGTTTAGGCTACTAGAAAGAACTGGTAATATTATTGGCCCTATTGTTATGGGTTATCTTATTAGCTATTATCAGGAGCCTGCTTTAGCAATTACTGCCCTTGGAATAATGACTCTTACTGGTAGTGGACTTTTTGCCTTCATGTTTATTGTGTTTGACTTTAAAAAAAGTAAAATCCATCCTCATACAATTATAGCTGATAAAAAAGAAAAAATACCTTCTAACATTGTTGATATAAAAAAAGATAAAACTGAATTAGAGATATGGCTGGATAGTAAAATAGAAAAAATTACTGAACTGTATAACGATAAACTAGTTCCATATTATGACATTTATGGTAACATAAAAAAAAGATTAAAAGTGTTTATTATAGAGGCTAAAGACGAAGAACTATATAGAGTTAATATTTACCAGTTATCTAATAAACTTAATATTGATAAAAAATTCCTTTTAACATATTTATACTATTCTAATAAAGTCGAACTTTTTGATATGGAAGTTCTG
Source organism: Spirochaetota bacterium (assembly GCA_965208615.1). Classification (GTDB taxonomy): domain Bacteria; phylum Spirochaetota; class UBA6919; order UBA6919; family CBDBPB01; genus CBDBPB01. The sequence goes on along the minus strand of CBDBPB010000006.1, from coordinate 76,464 downwards.
GTACACTGTGCATATTGTAATTGTGTTACAGAAGTACACTCCCATTTAACTGATCTAAAACCTTTTTCATATTGCGAGTTATGCGATAACCAGTTTAGTGTGCTATTGGATGAGCTTATAGAAGTTGTTTTTACCATTAATCAAGAGGTAAAAAAACTATCTAATTATCCTATTTATATTATACCAGAACAAATAGATAAAAAAATTGATCTAACTCTTAAAGAAGGTGAATCATTTATTAGTAAAGCCTTTTTAGAACAAGGAGAATATATTTATCTTTGTCCTTTTTTATTAGCTAAAGGTACTCTTACTTCAGGAAAAACCTTTAGTAATGATGAACAATCTTTAGAGATTAAATATACAAAAAATAATTTTTCCTCAAATATGATAAATATTAATCAAGGTCCTGTTGAGTTTGTTATAGAAAATAATAGCGATGAAAATATTGGTTTTATTTTATTCTCTAAAAAAACATCTCCTCTTGATATTAGCCTTATGCCAAAAAGACTTTCTGGTTTAGACTTAATACACATTATAGGGCAAAAGGAACTTTTTAGTAATAAAACTATAAAGGGAAAAGTAGGCGTTAATGACCTTACTATTTTATACTTAGCCTGTACTTTAGATAGTAAAAAGCTACCCCTTTCTTTTAAACTATTTCTTGAAAAAGTATTTTTAGAACTCAGCAAAGTTTTTAGAAAATATAGCGGTATAACCCTTGATATTGCTGATAACTTTATTAAAGTATCTTTTCTTAGCCCTTTAGACAGCATAAAAGGGCTTATTGAGTCTAAAAAAATACTTTTTGATCTATTAAATGATCAGTCTACACCTCTTTCTTCTAAAAAACTTAAAGGAAAACTACCAATGTTCTATTCCGCCATTAACGTGGAAATAGCTTATTCCTTAACCGTAACGGAGAACCAGACTTCCTTGGAGAAGTATTTAATTTGGCTAACTCTATGATGAAGTTGTGTAATAAAGAAGATACTGTTTTGTCTGATAACATTATAGATAACAAAGAAGTTAAAGACTATCTTATTCGTATAGGTGTTGATAAACTTGCCAGATATAAATATGCACAAGATGACTCAACTGACAGGTATATATATAAAATAGCTGAATTCTTTAAACATGACTTTATTTAAAGTAATAACCAACTTTTATAAAAAGAAACTAACTTAATTGCCTTTTTATAAAACATTTATTAATAAAATATATAGTTCTACTAAATAAACTTTATAGTAGACAAAAACAATTTTTATTGGAGACAATAAATGAATTGTAAAATGAAAATAATTACCCTATTCTTAATAATAATTGGAATATTAATACCAAATAAACTAAAACCTGATAATAAAAAAATATATACTATATATATGGTTTTATGGAGAGGAGAAACCCTTGCTGAAAAAGGATTTAAAAGCTATTTTAAAGAAAATAAAGTCAGAGTAAAGTTTATTATAAAGGATTGTAAACAAGATAAAAAGAAATTAAAAGAAATCATTAACGATATTCGTAAACAAAAACCAGACCTTATATATACCTTTGGAACAACTGTAACAAAAACAATTGCAGGAACATATAAAGACTATAAACAAATAAATAAAAACTATATTACAGATATACCAATAGTATTTAATATTGTAGCCAATCCTGTAAAGTCTAAAATTGTAGAGTCCCGTAAGTCGTCAAACCGAAAAGTTACTGGAACTTCCCATTTAGTACCATACCGTAAACAAATAAGTACCATGAAAGCTGTACATAAATTTAACAAACTTGGAGTTATTTATAATCCAAAAGAAAATAACTCTAATGCCGCGGTAGAATCATTAAAAACCTTATCCAAATTACACAAATATAAGGTTATAGAGGCTCCTATACATATAAACAAAAAAACAAAAAAACCTGATGTTAATAGTATACCTTTAGTCATTAAGAAATTACTAACTAAAAAACCACAATTAGTATATATACCATCAGATTCTTTTATAATATCCAATGCTAAAAAAGTTGTTTCCCTACTTAATAAATACAAAATACCCAGTTTTTCTGCTACTGAAGGACCTATACGAAAAGCCGGTGCTTTATTTGGTCTTGTTAGTAAATATTTTAACGTTGGTAAATTTGCAGGATATAAGGCTGAAGCAATTTTAGTCCATAATAAGCATCCAAAAGATATACCAATAGAAAGACTAGAAAGATTTACTCTTTTAATTAATATTAATACTGCAAGAAAGCTAAAATTCTATCCCCCAATAGAAATATTTAAATTCGCAGAAATAATAACCAATGATAAAAGCAAGGGAAACTAAATGAAAGATAAAAATAAAATTAGATGAAAATCCTTAAGCTTACTAATAGTCTAAACAGTGACTACATTAAAATTGGGAGATATTGATGAAAGTTAAGGTTAGAACTGCCTTTTTAGTATCAGTAGCAGGACTTATCATAATAAGCTTTAGTATTGTAATATCCATATCATATTTTATGGGTAAAGACTCTGTAAATAACGTACTAAATAACCTTATTCAATCTACCTCAAGTGCAGTAATAAATAATACAATTAACTATTTAAAATCTGCAGATAAAGGAGGGTTCATTGGATTCGAACTAACAAATAATAAAATATTACAAAATATTAGTGATTATAATCCCTCTATAAATAGTCTACCCTATAAAAAAACTCTAAAAGATCTTAATAAAATCATAAAATACTATGATAATGAAACATTAAAAAAATATTCACTAACAAAAAAAAAACTTAAAGCATTACTCTTCCCTAAACTGTTAAAGAGAAAACAGCTAGTCGATTATTCATTTAGCCTCCTTAGTGCCTATAAGCATATAAGTATGTTCCACTATGGCGATAAAGATGAAGACTTCTTTATGGTAAAAAGAATGAGGGATAAATCAATTTCTATGAAGTATGTCTTAAGATTTACCCCTGAACAACAACTAAAAGTAAAAGGTATAAATGATAAAATAGACAAAAAAAAACTAAAGCATATTGCAGTAATAGTATGGAACCATACTAACATTAAATTTTATTCTGTAATAGAAGAAACTATCAACTTTACTAATACTATTGAGCTATCTAGTGAAGCATATAATCCAAAACAAAGACCGTGGTATAAGGGTGCAGAAAAACAATTTAAAATTGCTAATAAAACTAATAATCCTGTTGATATACACTGGACAGATGCTTATGTTTTCTATTCTGACCAAACTCCTGGTATTACTTGCTCTATAGTAATACCTAATAAAAAAAATCAGATCGAGGGAGTATATGGAGTAGACCTTAGTCTAACAGAAATATCTACTGAATATCTTGCCAACCTTATAATAGGAAAGTCGGGTAAGGTATTTATCCTAACAGATAAAGCCGAAATCCTTGCTTATGCTCCAGAAAATTCAAAGATTAAAGATCCACAAGAAAAAGAAAAAGTAATTAAACAAGAATTAAAATCATTAGTAAAACAAATTGCTAAAAGAGATGATCCTAATAATCCGCAAAGAATTACTGGATACAAGTTTAAACTTACACCTATTCAAGAAAGTAAAGTGAAATTATATAAAGTAGCCTTTCAACAAGCAAATATTAAAGCAAATAAAGGACAATATAAGCTCAAAAATACAAAACGTTATACTTTTGATCATAATGATACTAGATATCTTTTTATTTTATCCCCGTTCCCAAAAGGCTCCTATTGGAACTGGATGGTAGGAATTGTTGTACCAGAAGATGATTTTATGTCTGTTGTTAAAAATAATACCTTTATTAACCTTGGAGTTTCTATATTTATACTACTTATATCTATTATTGCTATTATTATTATGGCATCTAAGGTATCAAAGCCTCTTAACGATTTAGTTAAAGAAACTAAAAAAGTTAGACAGTTTGACTTAACTAACCCTATTAAAATCAAAACAGCCCTTTCTGAGATAGATCAAATGAGTAGCTCTTTCTACAATATGGAAATTGGCTTAAGGTCTTTTGAAAAATATGTACCCTCAGAACTTGTGAGATATCTTATACAGTCTGGTCAAGAGGCTAAGTTAGAAGGAGAAAGTAAATCTATAAGCATATTCTTTTCTGATATAGCTAACTTTACAAGTATTTCAGAAAAACTTAATCCCCAAGAGTTAGTTTTCTCTCTCTCTGAATATTTAGACGAAATGAGTACTATTATATCCGATAACTCAGGAACTATAGATAAATATATTGGTGATGCTATTATGGCTTTTTGGGGGGCTCCTAAAGATTGTGAAGAGCATGCCTTTTTAGCGTGTAAGTCTGCTATTGAAAATCAAAAAAGATTAATTGGATTACAAAAAAAATGGGAGTCTAAAAATATGCCTTCATATAATGCTCGAATTGGCATTAATACTGGAAAGGTTATTGTTGGAAATATGGGTTCTAAAGCCAGATTTAATTATACAGTAATTGGTGATACCGTTAACCTAGCCAGCCGACTAGAAGGCCTAAATAAATATTATAATACTAATATTATTTGCGGTGAAGCTACACAACAACTAGTTAAGGATAAAATAAAATTAAGAAAACTTGATATGGTTACAGTAAAAGGAAAAACTGAACCCAGTAGTATATATGAGGTTGTGGATACAAAAAAGGGTATATCAATTATAGAAAGTAACTTTATATATAAGTTTGAAAGAGGATTAGACAAATATTTTAATCGCGACTTCAAAGAGGCAATTAATATTTTTGCTAACTGTTTAAAAATAAAACCTTATGACGAACCCTCTAAAATATTCTTAGAAAGATCTATGTATTATATGGCCACTCCACCAGAAAAATCATGGGATGGTGTATCTGTCTTTACTAAGAAATAGATTATTAATAATCTATTATACAATTTGGTAATAGATCTTTTATCTTTTTAATATTAGCCTTACTAATAGGATTCTTTTTTATAAATAAATATTGCAGTCTTTCTAACTTACTAATACTATTAGGCAATTCTTTAAGATTATTATCAGTTAAGACTAGTTTTTTAAGCTTTACAAGTTTACCAAAGTCTATAGGTAGCTTAGTTATTTGGTTACCCTGTAAATTTAAATCTTCAAGATTTATTAATTTGCTTAGCTCTTCATTAAATTCAATAAAACTATTTTGACTTAAGTCCAAACTTATTAAAGACCTAACTTCACTATTAATTTTTGGCAATCTACTAAGCTCATTACCATTTAAATAAAGAACTTCTAATTTAGGTAGGCTAGTCAAAGAAAAAGGGATACTTTTTAAACTATTTCTGCTTAAATCAATTAACTTTAGATTTTTTAACTGCTTTATATCCTCAGATAAACTTTTTAGCTTATTAAAATCCAGATTAAGCTGGGTTAGTTTATTTAGCTTAAACAGTCCCTTAGGTAGTTCAGTTAGTTGGTTATCCTTTAAGTCTAAGGTAGTTAGGTTTTTTAGCTGATCAATACCCCCAGGTAGTTTAATAAGCTTGTTTTCGTTTAAATAAAGGGATTCTAAGTTTTTCAAAGAGCTAATTTCATCAGGCAGTTCGCTTATATAGTTTGAGCCTAACTTTAAAGATCTTAACTTAACAAAATATTTTATCTTACTAGAAAGAGTTTTTAAACTGTTCCCTCTTAGATCAAGATGATAAACATTATCTGATTTTTTAATACTATTTTCTAAACTATAGTATACAACTTCTTGAGTAGCTTTAGTTTTTAAATCTTCTTTTTTGCTGTCAGCCTCTTTACTACAGGATAAAAAAATAAAAACAGTTACTATTAATATATAACCTAATGATTTCACGATAAATAATCCAATGTATATTTTAAATAAAAACTTGAATAGTACAAATTTATAACTATTATAAAGCTAATTACTTTGATTATGGTTTATTAATCTTTTCTTTTATAGTACTATTCGTCTTTATACTACTATTCTTTTTGTTAAAAGTCTTTTTAGCACTATTCGATAAAACAAAAGGTGAAAATATATTTTTAGAGTCTTTTGGTACAACTATAATTTTAACATTATCAGAAAGCTTTTTTAAATATAAATAGTTTAGAAGTTGTGGATACTTCTTAAAAAGCTCTCCATAGAGTTTAAGTTGTTCGACTTCTATTTTACTTTTTTGTTTTTCTGTCTGTTTTTCTATGTCTACTAAGGCTATCTCTTTTTCCTTAGACTTAATATGGTCTAATTGCTGAACTAAAAAGTCTTTTTCAAAAGTCTTTGCCTGCCTATAAAGACTAAAATAGTGGTTCAGATCAGTGGACTGGCTAAGATAATGTATAGCCTTATCCTTAGATATTATAATATCCTTACTAGAATATTTATTTTCTATTTCTTTAATAAGTAAATTATCAAGTTCTTTTAAAATATCCTTAATTTCAATGGTATTATTTTTATCTAGGTGTAATAGTAGGTATTGATTAGCCAAGTTCTTACTCTTTTTGCTAAGCCACTCTTTAAAGTAACTCCTAAATTCAGCAATACTAGAGTAGTCCTTTAATATTCGTCTTCCTTGATAATCAATTGATAGCTTATACGTTAGACTAATAAAATACTTAATTTTAAGACTATCTTTTTTAAGCCCAAGCTTTTTTTGTATACTATTAATAAGACTTATAGGAGGTAAATTAATTGTAATATTATTTGTTGTAGTAATAGAGTTAGTATATACCTTAAAAATTACAAATGCCTTTGGCTCCCAAAACATAAGTCTTTCTGGAAAAAAATATTTTCCCTCATTATATTGCTTATACGAACGAAACTTAGTTTTTATAAATACGATATCCCAAGGCTCAACCAACACATAGCTTAAATATGCCCCAGTTATACCACCGCATAAAATAATTAACAAAATAAGTATACATATAAACTTTTTCATTTAAAAATACCATTTATTGACTAATTATACCACAGAAATATATTTATAAGCTAATAGTAAGTCAACATTTTTATAGCAATTTTTAATATGGCAAGCCTAATTAAATAGAGATGACAAGCTGTCCCTCAGTTTAACTAAGGCTATACCCCTATGACTAATAGCATTTTTTTGTTCAGGCTCTATCTGAGCCATAGTCTTATTATACTGAGATAAATAAAATATAGGATCATAACCAAATCCCCTATTGCCCATAGGTTTATCAGCAATCTCTCCATAACACTCACCCTCTACTGCAATATGATTATCATAACCCAAAAATAATACAATAACTGCCTTAAAATATGCCTTTCTTTTAGATATACCAGTCATATTTTTTAGTACCCGCTTTATTAAAATATCAGGTTTAGGTTTTTCTCCATCATCCGATCCATAACGTGCAGATCTAACACCAGGTTCACCATTTAATGCAGGTATAACTAATCCAGAGTCATCGGCTAATACAGGCTTTTTAAATAAATCATATACGGTTTTAGCCTTGATCATAGCGTTCTCCAAAAAAGTACTGCCATCCTCAATAATATCAGGAATGTCGTTATAGTCAATCAATGAAGATAATGATATGGGCAAACCTTTTAGTATTTCCCCTATTTCTTTAATCTTACCTTTGTTAGTAGATGCAATTATAAGTTCCATTAGTTATACCGTTATTTTTTGTTCTAAATTGTTATTTATTGTTTTAATTGAAAATTATTATATTTAGTTTATCCCCACCTTTTAACATCTAACGTCAAAATAAATGTTTTCTATATTGCCTTGTAGAACAAAAAGCCTAAATATTATGTAAAAAAATGATTACTATTTTATACTGTATCTAAAATATGTTAAATATACTTCTATTTTTTAGTATGAAGCTCATTATTTAGGTAATTATCAATTAAAAAATCATAATAGCCCATATTCATTTTATAAATAGTTTCAAACCTGGCTTTACTCCAAATAGGACCTTGAGTTATTATCTTTATCTTATCATAATACTGTTTTAAATTAGGATCAACAATTAAATTATCGTCTTTAACGACTGACTCAACATACCCATCTGGGATTTGACGCTCAAGATGTCCAATCCTTCCTGAACCAGGTAATTTAGAAAGTAATGGATCTGGTAAAGAAAACTTATCAATAATATGAACTTTAGGACCAGAGGTAAAGCCTATAAAACCTATGTTATTAAAAAGTATTACTTTTTTTGTTTTTTTATTTATTACTTCTTCTCTTAGTTTCAAGCCATCTTTATACCAAAAAAAACCAGGATAGAATTTATTAAGTTGATTAACTAAACCTGTGGCAAAAAAATAATGATACTTTTCGTCTGTTACCCCATGATTCTCTGTAAATAGTATATGTTTTTTATAAATATTTACTTTAAAAAGTAAAATTAATATTAGAGAACTAATAATTGCAAATAGAATTAAGATTTTCTTTTGCTTTTCTGTGGAGTTAGCTAATAGAAATATAGAACTTAATAAAAAAGGTATTGTAAAAAACCTGCCTCCCATAAAATCTCCCCCTATTTTTAATATATATAGACAATACAACAAAATAGAAGCAATCAGGGCAAAACTCTTATAATCTTTTTCTTTTTTTATATGCCTATAATAGAAAAACGGTATAAAAATTATTAAAAGTGAAAAAATATCATATTTTAAAGTAAACTTGAAATAGTATAACCCTTGAATAAAAGAAGCTATTAAACCATAAGTATTATTGAGCTTAGAATAAGCTGTATTAGGAAAAGGAAAACCATAATATATAATAGAAAAAGCTATCCATAAAATACTAGGTAAAAAATCCTAAAAAAATAAATATAACCCACTTCCACCCAATCTTTCTAAAGTTAAAATAAAATAGTAATAATAAAGCCGGAATAAACAATAATATTGTATCCATTCTATTTACAAAGGCTAAAGAAGAAATAAAGAAAAAAAACTAATATGTCCTTAGATGAAAATTGAGAAAAACTCTTTTTAGACCAAAGCAGCTTAGTATAAAAAAGTGTAACCAATAAAAATGAAAGAGGATTCTCTAACCCAGAAGCAGTATAATCCATAAAAGCCTTTGAACTCAAAATTAAACAAAAGAAAAAAACTAAATCTAATTTCTTTATTTTTGAATTATACGTACTAAACCTTTTATGGATAGTATAAATTACCAATAAACATAAAATAAATGAAATAAAAATAACAGTTAAATATACCTCATGAGTAAAAAAATAAAAGAAACTCACTAAAAACATCCATAATGGGTGAGTATATACTTGAACCCTCTCTGAGATATTCCAAGTTAAACCATATCCATTTACAAAGTTATCTATAGTTCTAAATGTAATATAAGAATCATCACCATACCAAGCAGTAACAATAAAAATATAAATAAACATACTATATAAAAATGGAATGATAAAAGGGTCAATGTTAGCTTTTATGGATTCTATATGTGGAATAGAATTAATCTTGACACTTAGTTTTTGCATATTATCGTCAAAAAGTTTAATTGCTTTTTTCATCATTTTATTATCCTCTAATTATTACTAATTTATTATTAACTTTATTGATAGGTAATATCTAAAATATATTTAGTATTACAAAAGAGGCTAGAAGCCCTTACATAAGTTTTTAATCTTATCAATTTGCTCTCTTGCAAGCCCTTTAGACTTAGCCTCAACAAACACCCTAATAATAGGCTCAGTATTAGACTCCCTAATTTGTATCCAATAATCCTCTTGCTCAACCTTAATACCATCCAATATAAAAATACTAGAACGAGAATATATTTGCTCAAGCTTTTTGTAGAGTAATGCAAAATCTATATCAACCTCAATTTTATCCTTTATAAAATAATATTTATTAAACCTTTTGATTAGCTCACTCACATTAGAGTTATTATGAACCATAGAACTAAGTACCATAACCATAGCAACTAAACTATCCCGACATAAATTAATCTCTGGTATAATAACTCCCCCATTACCCTCTCCACCTATACTATAGTTATGCTTAAGCATCTTATCTATAACGTTTATCTCACCAACCTTTGTTCTAATAACATTAACGCCATACTTTGCAGATAGATCATCCACCATTCTGGATGTAGAAATATTAACAACTATATCCGATTTATTAGCCTTAAGATATTGATCAGCAACAAGTAATAAAGTATACTCCTCACCAATAGCAATAGCCTTATCCGATACAATAGAAAGCCTGTCTCCATCAGGGTCTAAAGCAAAACCTATATCGCATGACTCTTTTAAAACTAACTCCTCTAACCCTTTTATATTATCAGGAGTAGGTTCAGGATTCCTTGCAAATCTATTTTTGGTATTGCCATTAATTGAATATAGTTCACAACCCAATAACTTTAATAACTGTAGAGTTATTAAAGAACCAGAGCTATTAACAGGATCATAGGCAACCCTAAAGCTTTTAGAGCGTATTTTATCCACATCAACGAGTTTAAGTACATTATTTATATGATCATCATTGGCATTAAAGTATGGAACTACTTCTCCAGTATGATTAAAATCCTTAAGCCTATAATTCTTTTTATTATAAATCTTATTAACATCACTCCACTCTTTAGAATTTAAAAATCTGCCTTCTTTGCTAGCCCATTTAATACCGTTATACTCCTCTGGATTATGGCTGGCAGTTATCATAACCCCTCCATCAAGATTCTTATTTCTTATGCTAAATAACAAAGTCGGGGTTGTAGAAATACCAAGATCAAGAACATCTACACCACAACTAACTAATCCCGCTATTATAGCATATTTTAACATATCACCACTCTTACGTCCATCCATAGCAATGCCTACTAAACCCTTTGACTTAATAGTACTAGCAAAAGCCATAGCATAGTTTAAAATGAACTCTGGAGTTAAGTCTTGCCCCACTATACCGCGAATACCAGATAAACTAATTTTCATAAAACCCTCAAACAATTTACTATATTTAACTGTACAAATATGTATACACTAAAATACATGTACCACACAACTTAATAGTACTATCAGATAAAACATTTATTAAAAGCTTATCCCCGTTTGACAAAATGTTATAATATTACTATAATATATCCTTTAAAGCTTAAAATATAAAGGGTTAACACAATATATAACTTAAAATATTAAATATATAAAAAATGAAAAGTAATCCCCTTATAACCGCTATTATACCAACCTTTAACAGAAGCTCTGTAATAATAAATGCCCTTAATAGTGTTCTAAAACAAAGCTATAACCCCATTGAGATAATAATAATCGATGACGGCTCTAACGATAACACTTTTAATAAAACATACAGCCTCTTAAAAAAGAATAATGTCAGATATATTTATCAGCCCAATAAAGGAGTTAGTAGTGCAAGGAATATTGGTATACAAAATGCCAATGGTGAGTTTATCGCATTCTTAGACTCAGATGACCTTTGGCATAAAAATAAACTTGAATTGCAAATGAACTTTCTCCTAAACCAATCTGAATATAATATTTGCTATACCAATGAAATATGGATTAGAAACGGTATAAAAGTTAATCAAAAGAAAAAACATGCTAAATATTCAGGTAATATTTATATAAACTGCCTTAAACTATGTATTATTAGCCCCTCTTCCATAATCATGAAAAGAGAAGTCATAAACGATATAGGCTTATTTGATGAATCCTTACCCGCCTGTGAGGACTATGACTATTGGCTTAGATTATCAGCAAAATACCCCATCCACTTTATAGATAAACCCCTTATAACAAAATACGGCGGGCATAGTGATCAACTATCTAAAAAATATATAGCCATGGATAGCTATAGAGTAAAGTCTATGTTGAAAATGATAAATAATACTAACCTTAATCCCAAAAACCGAAACGAAACTATTAAAACAATATTAGAAAAATCAAAGATACTTATAAATGGATACCATAAGCGGGGTAATATAAAAAAAACTAACTATTATCAAAATATAATTAACAAATATCAAAGTCCTTACTAACAAACTCAGATATAACCCTTGATCGCTCTTTTACACTGTCTATACCAGCCCTTGATAAGCCATTATCAAGTATAGAACTTAATAATCTCATAAACCTAATATCCATAGTATGACCAGACCTATATATATAAAACTCCCCGTTTATCCTATAACTCAAAAGAGATAAGGCACTAATAAAATCCAATACCTTATGCCTAACACACTCATCCAAATACCTAAGCGGTGGGTTTAAAATGCCATCCTCAGTAAATATTATTACATTATCACGACTCGCTCCCAATGCCAAACCTTGTTCTTTTAAGCTATCCCAGTGATTAATAAATCCAAAAGTCCTTGCCATAGAGAGCTCATTAATATAATTATCCCTCGAATATCTAAACCTATAATACTGCCTCTCTAACATAGGATGACTATAACTAATAATATAATTTATAATAAGCCCATCACAAGGCTTAGCATAAATATATCTAAAGTCATCCATAATACCAAAAGGATAAGATATAGACCTATAATTAATATCTTTATCCAGCTCTATAAAGCCAGAACTAATTATAGCCTTAGTTATTATATCAGAACTGCCATCCAATATGGGTAGCTCTAAACCATCTAACTCAATAACACAACTAGTTATACCAACACCATATAAAGCAGATAAAATATGCTCAACACTACGTACAGTATAATCCCCAAAACAAAGGGATAACTCATATTTAGTGCTAAAAACAAAATCAATATTGGCTGGTATAATAACGTCTTTAACCCTAAAAGCAATACCATCATAATGAGGGTAAAACGTTATAACAGAAATATCATTAGTATGAATCCCATTACCTTTAATAGAAAATGAACTCTTAACTGTATAGCCTTTCAAAGTCGGTTATATACCAATAGATGGACATTCCGATTGTAAAATACATTCCTCACACTTAGGCTTACGTGCCCTGCATATAGCCCTACCGTGGAGTATTAGTATATGGCTTATGTTAATCCACATATCCTTGGGTATAATCTTAATTAAACTCTGCTCAATCTTATCAGTATTAGTCTCTTTTGTCCAAGCCAGCCTCTTTGATAAACGAGATACATGAGTATCAACAACAATACCCTCAGCCATGCTAAAAGCATTACCCAATACAACATTAGCTGTCTTTCTTGCTACTCCAGGTAAGGATATAAGATCATCCATATTCTTAGGCACCTCACCCCCAAAGTTAGATAATATCCTCTGACAAGCTAAAATAATATTCTTTGCCTTATTCCTATAAAACCCTGTAGACCTTATATCCTCTTGAAACTCATCCAAATTAGCATTAGCATAATCAGATACACTTTTATACTTTTTAAATAAATTATTAGTAACCCTATTTACCCTCTCATCAGTACACTGAGCAGACAAAATAGTAGCAATCAGTAACTCTAAGGAACTATTGAACCTAAGCGAACACTTAGCCTCAGGATAAGCCCTATTAAGTATGTCTAAAATCTGATTAACCTTAGTCATTACCTAGCACAACAGGTCTTATACTTTTTACCACTACCACAAGGACATGGGGCATTCCTACCAGTTTTAACAGCCTTAATAGATCCAGACTTTCTCTTCCCCTTTGCAGGCTTTCTAGTTGTACTACCCGTTACGTCAACAGATGCAAAATGTCCAACTTCTTCATGTACCTCATCTCCAAAACTAACTTCCTCTTCTTCTGGCTCATCAAATACCTCATGAGTGGTTATCTGTACCCTAAATAATAACTCTATAGCCTCAGCCACTATAAGAGCCTTCATATTATCAAATAACGTAGAACCCTCTAACTTATACTCGGTAAGAGGATTTCGTTCAGCATAGGCCCGTAAATGTATACCCTCTTTCATAACGTCCATGTTATATAAGTGATCTTTCCACTTAGAGTCAATGGTATTTAATAAAATATACTGCTCAAGATTACGTATTATATCACTACCAAACTCCTCTTCACGAACCTTATACATATTTCGCATTATATCCAAAAGATAATCAGACAAAATATTTGGATCAGTTAAAACCTTAGCATCCTTTTTAGCATTAATATCTATACCAAAACGCCCCTCTAACCACTCAAATACCTCAGCAATCTGAGACTCAGCTAAACTCTTCTCACCAGATAACTCCAACCTCTCATCAATATAAAAATCAATAGTACTTTTCATCATCCTGTCAATGTCATCTTTTAAACCATCCTTATATAAAACTCTATTCCTAAAATCATAAATATATTGCCTTTGACGGTTCATAACATCATCATACTCTAACAAATGCTTTCTAACTTCAAAGTTCCTACCCTCAACCTTCTTTTGAGCATTGGCAATAGCCTTAGTTATCCATGGATGTTCTATCTCCTGCCCCTCTTCCATACCCATACGCTTCATAAGATTACCAACCCTATCCGATGCAAATAAACGCATAAGATCATCCTCTAAGCATAAATAAAACCGAGATGACCCAGGATCACCCTGCCTACCAGAACGTCCCCTAAGCTGATTATCAATACGCCTTGACTCGTGCCTCTCAGTACCCAATATATGTAAACCACCAACCTCTTTTACACCCTCACCTAATTTAATATCAGTACCACGACCAGCCATGTTAGTAGCTATTGTTACCGCACCCCTTTGTCCAGCATTAGTAACTATTGTTGCCTCCATCTCGTGGAACTTTGCATTAAGTATACTATGCTGAATACCCCTCCTCTTTAAAAACTTGGATAGCTTTTCACTTTTCTCTATAGATATAGTACCAATTAAAATAGGCTGACCCTTCCTATGCAAGTCCTCAACCTCATTAACAATAGCATTAAACTTCTCCTTTTCTGTGCGATAAATACGATCAGCATTATCAGCCCTAATCATAGGTACGTTAGTAGGTATAACCGATACCCCAAGATTATATATTTTATGAAACTCCTCAGCCTCAGTCTCCGCAGTACCAGTCATACCAGATAGTTTATTATACATCCTAAAATAGTTCTGAAAAGTAATAGATGCTAAAGTTTGAGTCTCCTGTTCAACATTAACCCTTTCTTTAGCCTCTAATGCCTGGTGTAGTCCATCACTATATCGCCTTCCGTGCATCTTTCTACCAGTATGCTCGTCAATTATTATTACTGTACCATCCTCCAGTATATAGTCAACATCCTTATGAAAAACAACGTGAGCCTTTAATGCCTGGTTAACATGGTGTATTAAATCAATATTATCCGGAGCATATAAATTATCGACCTTCAAAAGCTTCTCAACCTTAGCTACACCCTCTTCTGCTAACACAACATTACGATCTTTTTCTTCATACTGATAGTCACCAGTATTCTCAATCCACTTACCATCCTCACCCTTACTAGCAGGTCTTAGCCTTGGTATGATTTTGTCAATCTGATGATAAAGGTCAGTAGAGTCCTCAGCCGCACCAGATATAATAAGAGGAGTTCTAGCCTCATCTATTAAAATGGAGTCCACCTCATCTACAATGGCATAATTATGATTCCGTTGTACTTTTAATGATTTGCTTTCCACCATATTATCCCTAAGATAGTCAAAACCAAACTCATTGTTAGTGCCATAAGTTATATCACAACCATAAGAATCTCGTCTATCTTTACTAGACATATCATGTTGTATAATACCAACACTTAATCCCAAAAGTTCATATATAGGCCCCATCCACTCAGCATCACGTTTTGCTAAGTAATCATTAACAGTTATAACATGGACACCCTTTTCAGATAAGGCATTCAAATATACAGGCAGAGTAGCGGCTAAAGTTTTACCTTCACCAGTTTTCATTTCAGCTATCCTACCCTTGTGTAGTACACATCCCCCCATAAGCTGAACATCAAAATGTCGTAGTCCTATAGTTCTAACCGATGCCTCTCTAACACAAGCAAATGCCTCTATAAGTATATCATCGAGCTTATGGCCATCAGAAAGCCTATGTTTAAACTCAACAGTTTTGTTTCTTAATTTTTCATCGGATAGCTTTTTTAACTCGCTTTCCAACTCACTAATCCTATCAACAGTAGGTTTTAGGCTTTTTACTAATCTTTCATGCTGACTACCAAAAAGTGCCTTTCCAAGCTTTTTTAACACAAAAACACTCCTATTTACAATGAATCAAGCTCTAACTTGCTTTTTAATACAATATTATACTTAAATATGAGATAAATACATGATTATATATAATAACAAAAATAAAAAATGTAAATCAATTTGTTAGTATAGCTTTTAATAATATAGTAAAAACTTATGGTGTTTAACTTAAAGCCTTATTATGCTGTAATCCACTAAAGCGGTTTAAATATAATGAATTATCTCCCTTAATATAAGTTAATGATTCAGCTTCACAAAGGAATTGTCAGGTTTTAACTTTCTCATATCCAATATAACTTTTGTGTATAGATAGTATATTAGAATAATAGCTAATAATATGATAAAAAAAATTGATTAACAATTATAGCAATATTAAAATTATGATTATCCCTCTCATTAAATAATATAAAAAATACCTTTAAATTGCCATGTAACTAATTATAGGTTAGCAAATTAATTTTTACACAAAATAAACTTCTAATTATTGCCAATCTAATATAATAGTTGTACTATTACTAGATATAAATTTTAGCTGTTACTTTATATGAATAAATATCTTTAATTTATTAAATGGAGATAACCATGAAACTGTCCAACTTTTCAAAAATATTTACACTTTTACTTACTATGGTTTTTACTTTTGTAACCTGTGGAGAAAAAAGTAAAGCCAAAAAAGCCTCTAAAAAGGCAACTGAATCTTTAGTTATAGCAACGGCCTCTACTGGTGGAACATTCTATCCAGTAGGTGTTGGTATTTCAACTCTTGTAAGTATAAAATTAGCTAAAAAACATAAGATTACTATGAATGCTATGAATTCAGCTGGCTCTGGTGAAAACATCCAGCTCCTTAAAAATAAAGAAGCAGACTTTGCTATCTTGCAAGCACTATTTGGAGCTATGGCATGGCAGGGTAGTGGTAAATATAAAGGTAAGCCAGAAAGGTCTTTACGAGCAGTTACAATGCTATGGGAAAATGTTGAACACTTTACCCTTGCAAAAGACCTTGTTACAACTGGTAATATTAATGACCTCAACAATGCAAAAGGTAAAAGATTTTCCATAGGTAAAAGAGGATCAGGTACTGAAGTCTCAGGGCGTACAATACTTAAAGAACTAGGGTTTAACCTAGATAAAGATTTTACACTAGAACATCTAGGATACTCAAGCTCTGCCTCTGCCCTAAGAGATAAACGCATTGTAGCTATGAATACCCCCGCTGGTGTACCAGTATCAGCTATTATAGAATCCTTTGCCACTCTCGGAAATGATAAAATTAAAGTACTAAATTTTACTGAAGAACAAATTAAAAAAACTAATAGTAAATATCCTGTATGGAGTAAATATGTAATCCCTCCTAATACCTATACAGGACAAAAAGAAGAAATTACTACTATTGCTCAGCCTAATTTCTTAGCAGTACGCCCATCAATCAGCGAAGACGTAGTTTATAAAATTACAAAAACTATATATGAAAACCTACCATTCCTACAAGGAATACATAAAGCTACTCTATCCATGAAACTAGAGAAAGCTATTGCTGGTTTGTCTGTTCCACTACACTCTGGAGCTATTAAGTTCTATAAAGAAAAAGGTATAACTATTCCAAAACACCTAATCCTAAAATAATTAATATAGCTATAAGATAGGGGGTAGCTGTGGTATACACAAAAAAAAGTATAGAGATTCCAAATGGGCTTAATAGCTATAATAACTCAAGGGCTTTAAACATGGTTATATATATATTTGCTGTGTTAATCGCTTTATTCCATATTTGGGTTAACAGTCTTGGGGTTATCTCTGATTTATGGAGAAACAGCCTCCATCTTGGACTTTTAGGTGCATTAGGCTTTTTACTATACCCCCTATCAAAAAAAACTAATAACAAATGGCTAATCACTATAGATATACTCCTTGCCATTGTCATACTATCAACAAGCATTTATCTAATACTATTCGAAGATGCCCTGCATACAAGGAATGAAGTAGTCATAATATACGATCTGATATTTGCCAGTATCGCCATTATTATGGTACTTGAAATAAACAGGCGAACTTCTGGACTTGTAATACCCATTTTAATAATACTAGTATTAACTTATGTGTTGTGGTGGGGAAACTATCTTGAAGGAATATTCCATTTTAGAGGAGCAAAACTCTCTAGAATACTATACAGAATGTATTTTACCGATGAAGGCCTTTTTGGATTGACTGCTAGTATATCATCCACTTTTGTGTTTATGTTTATACTCTTTGCCGCATTTTTATTAAAGTCTGGTGGTGGTGATTTTATTGTTAGTATTGCTAAAGCCCTAACTAAAAATATTACCGGTGGTCCTGGATTAGTAGCAGTTGTTGCCTCTGGTCTAATGGGAACTATCTCTGGTAGTGCGATTGCTAATACAGTGTCAACTGGCTCTATAACTATCCCAATGATGAAAAAAGCAGGCTTTGAGCCTAAGTTCTCAGCAGGTATTGAGACTGCCTCTTCTGTAGGTGGACAATTAATGCCCCCAGTAATGGGAGCTGGGGCGTTTATAATGGCTCAATGGACAGGATTGCCTTATATAACTATTATAGGTGTTGCCTTCTTACCCGCAGTTATGTATTTTAGCTCTGTTGCCTTTTTTGTTTATCAAGAGGCTAAACTAAAAGGCATTAAAACTATTGATACAGAAGAAAAAATTGATATTTGGTCTATCTTGAGAGAAGGTATACACTTTTTTATCCCAATAATTCTATTAGTAGTAATGCTTATAATTGGATTCACTCCCACCTATTCTGCTGGTTTCTCTATTATAGCTATAATACTAAGCTCATATTTAAGCAAAAACCATAAAATGAAAATAAAAGATATTTTAGACTCTTTAGCCTTAGGGTCAAAAAATATGATAATGACGGGTGTCCTTTTAGTAGGAGTAGGCATAATTATTGGTAGCATTGCAATGACTGGTATATCAATAGTCTTTTCTCAGGCTATTTTAGACTTATCCGATGGTATACTTGTTTTAACCATTATATTTATTACCATTGCATCATTATTATTAGGTATGGGACTGCCAGTAACCGCCGCTTATATTATGCTGGCAGTATTAGCGGCACCAGCACTTACAATAATGGGGGTATCATTATTAGCCGCACATATGATTATTTTTTGGATATCACAAGATTCTAATGTAACCCCTCCTGTGTCCTTAGCGGCTTTTGCTGCCGCAGGTATAGCCGGATCAAAACCTATGCTAACTGGCTTTACCGCATGGAAACTAGCAAAAGGTCTTTATATAATTCCTTTTCTATTCGCATATACCCAACTAATAGATGGTGGCTTATATGATAAACTAACTATATTTATCTTTGGTATCATTGGCTTATATGTATATGCGTCTATAATGACAGGCTATCTCTTTAAAAGAATCTATGCTCTTGAAAGAATAATTTTAGCTATATTATTATTGTTTTTCTTTTGGCCAAGTCTATGGGTAAAAATAACAGCAACTACCTTATTATTAATACTTATTTTTATTAGCAAAAAGTTTGAACCTTTTATTAAAAGGCTTACAGAGCGTATACAAATCCCGTTAACTATTTTATTACTACTACTTATTGGCATAGGAATTGCTATCGGCATTGCTATAAACAAAATGTCTAACTTGCTTATTACAAAAAAGACTCAAGAAAAAACATAATATACCAATTGGCTTAAATAATGATTAACTCATCATATTATTCACATCACCAGAATACTTAATAGCCTCAGCCGGTAAATCACTGTTTAATACTTTTTGTATATCCTCAGCCTTTTTAAAGTCATCCATAATGTTAGCAAGCTCCTCTTCGGTATATGTGTAAAATAAATTAGCAGACATAACATAGTCCATCTTCTCAAGCTTGCGTAACTTGGATAGCTCCTCTGATACATCCTTACCCTCTATAATAACCACAATCTGCCCCATATCATCATGGTAGTGCACTTCACAAATATCACTGGCATTCAATATGTCAATAAGCTTATCTTTATTTTCAGCCTTTGTCCTAATAACAACGCTAGATATATTCACTTTTTTAACCTCCATATTATAACTTTATTATCATCGCTCCCACTGAGAATAGTTTTATCATCAATAAAATAAATACGATTTAAATTAGCACTATGTCCCTTTAATATATAAGTCTTATCAGAATTAAGACTTATAATAGCAATATCACTATCCTCGTTAACCGAAAAACCTAATAACCCCACAGAAGGGCTTAAACCCACCGTATATACCAAAAAATTACTGTCATAACGCCTTATTTTATTATCATATTCGTTATAGAGTATAAGCCGCCTATCCTGACCCCCTGCTAAAATATGTTTAGCCCTATAATCAAGCTGATAAATCTTATCAACATTCCCTCCTTCTAAAACCTTTAAGACTAATCCATTATTGGGATCAACAATAATAATCTTACCAGATTCATTAGTTATGGCAACCTTAGTCTTAAGCTCATTCAAAGCCATATCCGAAAAAGAGGAGCTATCAATTTGCTTCTTATAAACAACCTTTTTAGCGTCTATGTCGTAAAGAATAATATGACTGCTCAATAAACCTATTAATACCATATTATTACTAATAAACCTTGCCTCAGTCATAGTAAGCCTTTTCTTTGACGAAATTAACTTTATTAACTTACCATTATCCTCAATAAATAGCTCAGTACCAAGCTCATCCTGACTAATAATAACAATTTTCTTTTTATCAGGAGATAAATCAACAGAAAATACCTTTGGAGCAGTCTTATCTCCATCAAAAGTATTTATATACGCTAACTTTATATTTTTAAGCCTTTTTCTAGAGTTAAGATTATATATCTCAACAGTGCCAAAAGATGTGGCTACATAAACAAGCCCATCCCTATAGACAAAATCCAAAACCCCACCACTAGTGTTAATCACTTTATAAGGCTTTATTAAAACTGCCTTTTTCTCATCATAAAAAAGCTTGTTTACTATCAAAGAACTTTTATGAACTTTATCACTAACAACCTTGTCCGACTGAACCTTCTTAACACAACCTATAACTATAATAAATAATATAATACCTAATGTTAATCTCACAAACCCTCTATAGTGCATTAATATAAATAGCCTCCTTAGGGCAAACACTAATACACAATCCACAACCCGTACACTTATCCGCCTGAACCTTAGGATTCCATAAAGCCCAAAACTTTATAGCCCCATCAGGACAAATATCCCTACAACTACTGCAAATAATCTTTTTCCACGCTAAACAACCATACCTATCAATAACAGGAAGTGCATTAACCTTGTTTACACTCTCATAAATATCATCAATATTTAATACAGCAAAATCACAAGCATCAACGCACTTCTTACAAAAAGTACAACCACTATTTTTAAAATCTAAATATGGGACCTTATCTTTTTCATTTATGTGGATTATCTTCTCCTCGCACACAGGTACACACTTACCCTCACATCCACCACAATAACGATGAAAAAGCCCCTCATCACTATTATAAGGCGGTCTAATAGATTTAGTTTTATCAGACTTTTTATTTTGTAATAGGAGAGACTTAAAAAACTCTCTCCTATTTATGGAACCCATTATAGACTATTTTACCTTTGCCTTAGACGACTTAGCAAAAGGAGTTGTCTTAATCTTTAATGTAGACTTAGACTTTGTCTCCTCAGATGTAAACACAGGAGCAAACTTACTACCCTTAGCAGCAGGCAAATTAGCCTGAGGTGCATGGCATTGTGAACAATTAAAATATGCTTTGTTTAATTCGCCTTTTAAATTACCATCTAACTCAGAAATATGAGTACTAGATATCCTAGTAGCCCCTTTAGTAATGGCTACATTAGGATCATCTTTAGAAGGCATATGACAACTTAAACAAATATTATTCTTTTTTATAGGTAAAAGCCCAGCTACACTATGAGGTATCATAGGTGGTGCATTCTCAAATGACCTTGCAAACTTCTTGTTATTAGCTCCAGGAGCCTTTCCAACATACTTAACGCCAGGTGTTTTAACTGACTCATCAAATAAACTGTCAGACCTTATGGTGCTTATACCCAACTCTTTATCAGTCTTAGCCTCAGCCTTATCCTTCATAGCAGCCTTTTTCTCACAAGAAATAGACAAAAGGATAAACCCCGTAAAAACTATTATAAGTATTTTGCTACTTTTAATCATAACATTTTCTCCATATAAACTTAATTTAAACTGGCAAAATAAACCAGTAAATAAAAATATTACTTATATAACTAACTCTTGTTATAAAATCGTGTTCCAAAAGATAAGGCATCATCATTACACACCTCAATGCACCTTAAACAATTAGTACATTCGCCGGATAACACTGCCTCACTACTCTTGCTAATCATAGGCAATACCTGCTTTTCAGGACATACAACAATACAATCTAAGCACTTTGTACACTTATCCTTGTTGTGCCTTACTCTAAAAAGGCTAAACCTGCCTATAATAGAATAAAAAGCTCCCAAAGGACATGTATATCCACAAAAACCATTCTTTAAAACCAAAAGATCAAAAAGAAATAAAATTAGTATAAGTGCCCATCCAACGCCCATACCAAAAACTATAGACCTAACAAATAACGAAATAGGACTTATAAACTCAAAGGCTGAAATACCAAATAATATAGATAGTATCACAGTCAATAGTAAAATAAAATATCTTAATGATCGTTTTAGTTCACTGGGTCTAACAAAATTATCAATTTTATATTTAGTCCTTATCCACTTAGCAGTATCAGTTACAATATTAACAGGGCATACCCAACTGCAAAACGCCCTACCACCAATAATACCATAAAAAATAACTACTATGAATACTCCCAAAAGAGCATCAAAAGAACTATATAACCCAATAATAACTTCTGGAGTAAAACTAATACCTAAATCATTAGCCTTAAATATACTAGAAGCTATCACCTGAATAATAGCAAGGGGATCACTAAGAGGTATACTATCAAATAATACTGCCGAACTTAAATTGCCCGACAACAACTTAAAACCTATATAGTGAGATGCAATAAATAAAACTAATATAAGTATCTGCATAACACGTCTGGCAATAAGATAACGATAGTTATCCCATAACTTAGTCATTATCAATCCCCTCGTTTAAGTAGTCAGTAGATTTTTTCTTACTCCTAAGGGTCTCAGTAGTAAAATCAGAAGGCCTATTCTTAAGTCTTAACTCATCAGCCTTATCCCAGCCTTTTATATAATGAGAACCAACCTTACCCATGGCTAACTCCCTTGGAAGAATAAAAATAGCAGCCTTTTCAGTAACACATCTCTCCTCACATATACCACATCCAGTACAATAGTCACTATTAACTACAGGTATCAAAAAAGCATGCTTTCCAGTACGCTTATTACGAGCGTAGTCCAAAGTAATAGCCTTATCAATCAAAGGGCAGACCCTATAACAAACATCACACTGTATACCCCAAAAAGCTATGCAGGAATCTCTATCAACCATAGCTAACCCCATTCTACTCATGTTTATATCTAACTCGCCAGACTTTGACGTAACCATAGAATCATCCAAAGCCTCAGTAGGACAAATAGGTACACATGGTATATCCGTACACATTATGCAAGGTTTATCCCTAGGTATAAAGTATGGAGTACCAATAGGTTTTTGATCTCCCAACTTAGCCAACCTAAGAGGATAATTTAAACCAACCTTGTCTTTGCAGGCATCAACACATAAACCACAACGTATACAGGCAGATAAAAAGTCTCTTTCTGGAATAGCTCCCGGAGGTCTTATAATAAGTGGGGAACTTTTAGCTTCGTTTAAGTATCCGCCCCATATTAATCCCCCGAGTACGGCTAAACCACTCATCTTAACCGATCTAAAAATAAACTTTCGCCTTTCTAAGCTTTTATCTAAACCCTTATCTGAACTATTATTATCAACTTTTACTTTGTTAACTTCTTCCAAAATATACTCTCTTAAGACTTAAAACATAATGGAACACATTAACTACTTAAGCTTTGTAAACCTTTACAGCACACTTTTTAAAGTCAGTTTGCTTAGACAACGGACAAGTGTGATCCAAAGTAACTTTATTAATATATACCTTCTCATCAAACCATGGAACAAATACCAAACCCTTTGGAGGACGATTTCTACCCCTAACATCCACTCTAGCTTTGATCTTACCCCGTCTACTCTCTACCCATACAGCATCGCCTTGGTTTGCATTAGCCTTTTTTGCATCAGCAGGATGCATATAAATAAGTGCCTCAGGAACTGCTCTATAAAGCTCTGGGACTCTCATAGTCATAGTGCCACTATGCCAATGCTCAAGAACTCGACCAGTAGAAAGCCACATAGGATATTCTTTACTAGGCATCTCTGGGGGTTCCATATATGGTCTAAAGAATATTTTAGCCTTATTCTTTAAATCATACTTTGGCTTTTTCTTATCAGGACCCTTTAAGCCTCCCTCAAACACCTTTTTAAGAGCTCCACCATAAAAAGCAAAGTTCTTGCCCTTTACCTCACTCCTTGCATAAGGATCATACTTAGCATTAAATCTCCACTGAGTCTCCCTCTTGTTTATAACAGGCCATTTTAATCCCCTTACACTATGATAGGTATCAAAATCAGCTAAATCATGTTGCTTATTAGCTCCAAACTTTATATACTCCTCCCATAAAGCCTTTTGTATAAAGAAACCGTATCCACCAAACTTTCCATATCCACTTATCTCTCGTCCATCACCAGCGGCCTCTGTATTAATAAAGCCCTTTCCAACAGGATCACCATCCCATTTATACTTTTTCATATCCTTAGTAGCAAAAAGAGCATCATATAAAGTCATATCAGGGTTGTAACCTTTATCCTTAGCCTCTGCTAAAACATCTTTTAGCTTGACTCCACCAACATTCCACTCCTTCCAACACTCTTTTAACTTAAAATATTTGGCAAACTCAGTATATTGCCATATATCAGGCATAGACTCACCTACAGGAGTAACTTGTTGTTTCCAATGCTGAGTACGCCTTTCTGCATTACCATAAGCACCCCACTTCTCATATATCATAGCCGATGGGAGTATTAAATCCCCAACCTTAGCGGATATACCAGCATAACCATCAGATACAACAATAAAATTATCCATTTCTCTGGCCGCTTTTATCCAATGATTGGCGTTGGCAGTGTTCTGCCACGGATTACAAACATTAACCCATGCCCACTTTACCTTTCCATCTTCAAGATCACGCATAATTTTTGTATAATGTGATCCAACTTTTCCACTCAAAGTACCTTTAGGTAATTTCCAAATCTTTTCTGATACTTCTCTATGCTTAGGATTAGCTACCACCATATCAGCAGGGAGCCTATGAGCAAAAGTACCAACCTCTCTAGCAGTACCACAAGCTGATGGCTGTCCAGTTAAGCTAAACGCACCATTACCTGGCTTAGCCTGCTTACCCAACAATAAATGAACCATGTATGACTGCTCATTAACCCATGAACCCCTAGAATGCTGATTCATACCCATAGTCCAAAAGCTAACCACCTTTCTGTTTTTCTCAATGTATAACTTGGCTAATAGCTCTAATTTTTTCTTGTAAGAATCAATAGACTCATCAGGATCACCTTTTGATACCTTAGCAACATAATCTAATGTATAAGGCTCCAATGCCTTTTCAAAATCCTCACGGGTTATTTTCCAGTGTAAGAAAGGACCTTTACCTTTGTTATGCTTCATTTCAAGCATATCACCAGCTTTATGACCCAAATATCCTAAAGATACACCCTCATCATCAGATAAAACCTTTCCATTTTGTTTTTTAGCAGTATCCAGCTCAGACGCTTTGTAGTTCTTATGAGCAGTATTACCACGCATACCATAACCAATATCCACAAACCCTGTTGTAAAAATACAGTGATCCTTAACAAACTCCTCATCAACAGCCTTGTTTTTAATTATCTCTCTTGCAATATAGTTCCAAATAGCAAGATCAGTATTCGGCTTAAATATAATCTCTGTATCAGCAATATCAGAAGATCGATTGGTATAAGTTGATAAATTAACCAGTTTTACCCTGTCAGGGCTCCTAAGCTTTCTGTCAGTAACTCTAGACCACAAAATAGGGTGCATCTCAGCCATATTAGCACCCCAACTAATAACTGTATCGGTTAGCTCAATATCATCATAACATCCAGCAGGTTCGTCAATGCCAAATGTTTGGATAAAGCCAACAACCGCACTAGCCATACAGTGACGAGCATTAGGATCAATATTATTGCTCCTAAACCCAGCTTTCATAAGCTTAGCCATGGCATAGCCTTCTTGTATGGTATATTGTCCAGACGCAAAAACCGCTACACTATGAGGACCATTTTTTGAATAAGTCTGTCTAAACTTATCCGCCATAACCTTAAAAGCCTCATCCCAACTAACTTCTTCAAACTTACCGTTCTTGTCAAACTTACCGTTGGTCTTACGTAAAAGTGGTTTGGTAAGCCTGTCATTACCATACATGATCTTTGCATTAAAATACCCTTTAATGCAATTTAACCCTCTGTTAACAGGACAAGCAGGATCACCCTTTGATGCAATAATCTTGTCGTCCTTAGTGGCAAGCATAATACCACAACCAGTACCACAAAACCTACACACACTTTTATCCCACCGCCATCCAGCCTCAGCAGTGTTAGCGGCAAGCTTATCCACTTCAGGTACGCTAATACCTATAGCAGTAGCCGCAGATACCGCAGCTGTCTTCTTAATAAAGTCTCTCCTAGATAGTGACATTACTAATCTCCTTAAAATATTTTTTAATTTAATTAAATTAAAATACCTCTATATAATAGCATAGTTCAATACAATTATATAAAAACTTTATTTTAATTTTAAAAATACTGTTATGACCATTAATATTAGATGCAATATTTGCCACAAGCCACTTAATAAAATAAAACTATAATTATAATTTCACCTTAAGCTATATATTATTAAATATCTTAATAAAGAAATCCTTTCTAACATATCGTTATCAAATAAAAACAATAGAAGGATAACCTGATTGACACAAGAAAATAACCTTTTAATCAATGTTTTAACTTTAAAGAAATAAAAATATACTTACCTTTACGTTATATGTTATTGCTTATACGGAACCTCTTATAAAATAATTGATTTCCTCTAATAATTAAATTATCATAAAACGTCATTCTATTATATTTACACCTATACAAAAAATACCTCTACATTAGAATAATATTTCCTCCTAAATATTAAAAACTTTAACAAAAGTATAAAAACTCTATATATAAAATACTAAGTTACTACAATAGTTTAATATCTTAAATAAAATACTAGAAAAATTGACAAATTTTAAACTAAAAATATTAAATTAATCCTCCCCAACCGTCTGTATAACTATTCCAAAGCTCTTCCATGTTCCTGGTTTATAACTTTTTATTTTAAAAAAAAAACTTTCTTTTAAGCATAAATTTAGCTAAATTTAAATATCTAACTTTTTATTAGAACGCTTCTTATCTTAAAACAAAAATTGACATATATATAAAATTATGATAAATATAAAATTAGTAGAAAGTAACTTGAAAAATCTAGAACTAAAAAATATATCCAAAATCAATAATAAAAAAGAAAAAACTCTTTTCAAAAAAGAAAAACTAATACTAATTAAACAACTTGAAAACTTAATTGAACTTGATCCTAAAATAATAAATGAAATTAGTCCAAATAGCACAAATATTAAAGCTGATAAGCTCATTAGGGCTATAGAACACTTTAATAAAGCAAGAGCTTTAGATGAAAAAAACCTATTCGAACAGGCTATTAGAGAGTACTCAGAATCAATAAACATAATACCTAACTACCTTAAGGCATATATAAATAGAGGCGCTAACTATGCAGATATCCAAAACTATGAACTGGCAATTAAAGATTATAACAAAGCTATTTCCCTAAACCCTAATCTGAATATTACATACTTTAATAGAGCTAATATAAATAGCTTAATGGGAAATTATACCTTAGCTATAAACGACTATAACAAATCTATAGAACTTGAAGAAAAGTTTAGCCCTGCATACCTAGAACGAGGTAAAACTTATATTTATCTTAATCAATATGATCCCGCTATTAATGATATTAACCTAGTAATAGATAAAAAACCTAATAATATTAATGCCTATCTAGCCCGCGGGGTGCTCTATGATAACATTAAACAACTTGATAATGCCGAAAAAGACTTTAATATGGTCATAAACCTAAATATTAGGTCATTTGAAGGATATTTCAATAGGGGTATTATTTATCTTAGAAAAAAGAAAATAAATCCTGCTAAAAAGGACTTGCAAAAAGCAATTAAAATAAATCAATATTTTACTCCTGCCCAAATAGTTATCGATATTATAAACGAAAATAATCAAGAAAAAATAAATAAATTTATAAGCTCTTTTAAACTAAACTTATAATTTACCTAAAAAAATAGTATATTGATTCAAATATGTTGATAAAATCCTCGACTAGGAGAGTAAATAATTATGCCACTGCTTAGAGTAGGAGTCCTATTTGGCGGAAAATCAAAAGAACATTATATATCAATACTTTCTGCATCCTCAGTACTAAAAGAAATTGACAAGTCTAAATATATACCAATACCAATAGCTATTAAAAAAAATGGTAAAATTGCTTCAGAAAAAGAAACTAAAGATATGCTCGATGATAATCTAAAAAACCTAGTAATAAAAAGCTTTCCTTATAATTCATTCGGCATAAACCCGCTAGAAAAAAACTTAATAGATGTTATATTCCCAGTCCTTCACGGCCCAAACGGCGAAGACGGCACTATACAAGGATGGCTAGAACTACTTGGAATACCATACGTTGGTAGTGGGGTGTTAGGCTCAAGCATAAGCATGGATAAAGAAATTATGAAAAGAGTTTTAGATAACCATTCACTACCAATACTACCATACCACTCTTTTCTAAAACATCACTGGATTAATAATAAAAATCAAATTATATCCGAAATTGAACTAAAATTATCATATCCAATCTTTGTTAAACCCGCAAACATGGGATCATCCTTAGGAATAAGCAAAACTAATAACAAAAATCAACTCGCTAAAGGTATAGAAGAAGCTCTTAAATATGATGTAAAAGTATTAGTAGAACAGGGAATAACCCCCCGAGAAATAGAAGTTGCCATTCTGGGTAATGAAAATCCTAAAGCCAGCATTCCAGGAGAAATAATCCCATGCAAAGACTTCTACAACTACGAAGCTAAATATTTTAGTAATGACTCAAAATTAATTATACCTGCTGACCTAAGTAGTTCCGTAAAAGAAAAAATTAAACACTACTCTATTAAAACATTTTTAGCCCTTAACTGTTCCGGATTAGCCAGAATAGACTTTTTTATTGATAAGAAAAATAATAAAATCTATGTAAACGAAATTAATACCATACCCGGCTTTACTAATATAAGTATGTATTCAAAATTGTGGAGTGCTACAGGAATAAGTTATAAAGAACTGATCCACAAACTAATATCTTTGGGCATAGAAAAACATAATAATAAAATAAGTATAGACTATTAGCCTTCAATAAAGCTATAGCCCTTACTAAGGGCTAAACTAAAAAAATGATTACTTTAATATACTCTCATTAATACTAATATAACTAATATTATCCTGTTCAACAATTTTAATCTTAGCATATTGCGATAGTGTAACTATAAACTTCTCTACAGTATTACGGTTAGTTTTTATCTTTTCCATAACCTCACTAACAACTGCATCATATAGAATTTTTGCTTCTTTGAATGGCTTAGTCCCATTATCAGTGGCAATGTTAACTAATACAGCTGTTACCTTTTCTGTCTGATTTAATAAAGTCAACCTTTCAACCTGCTTATTAGACTTTTCTATCCTATTACACAACTCTTTTATCACCTTAATACCAAATCCCGGCTTAAACTGTAACATATTTTTAAAAATATCCGGAGCTACCACCACACACTCTAAATAAGTCATAGCAGTAGCAGTAGCAGACCTTGCTAAACCTCTAATTGTAGACATCTCACCAAAAAAATCTCCTGGCTTTAGTATACTTAAAATATGACGCTCATTATTTATCAACTGAGAAATCTCAACCTTACCCTTAATAATAACATACATCTCCCTACCCTTTGATCCCTCTAAAAAGATGCTATCACCACTATCAAATACTTTAATATATTTAGTAATATTAAAATTATTATTGTTCATATCATAATCCTAAATTCGTTATCGCTTAATAATATAATTGTAACAAAAAATTAGCTTTCATTTAACAAATATATTTAAAATATTTTTAATCTTACTACTACATAAAATCCCATATATAAATTTTAAGGGAATTTGAAATTACTTATATCCTACAAAGCCTTTAAAAACTGTATAATATATTATTAAGTCACTAGTTGTATAATAGACTATATATTTTATATATAAATATTAAAAAAATTAGTTTACAATTATAATCATGGTGTTATATTTTATAATAGTAAAGACAAAAAAGAGGAGGATTATAAATAAAAATTAAATATAATTTGAAATACCTTTTAACCCTCTTTCTTTTTAATAGAAAGATATAAAAGTAGAACTTCTACTTTTGGAGTGTGAATGACAGAAACACATACCAACCATGGGGATGAACTTAAGTTCATCCCCAATAATATTAACTGGTATAACTTCTTAAATTTAAGATACTATATTCAAATCAATAAAACTTTTTTCAACATTCACGTTAGTTAATATTGCTTTAACATAACCCCCTACCTGGTATTTAACTTTATAATCTTTTCTATATAATAAATAGTTATCTTCATCATATAAATAAAATCCATCAAGATCTACAACTCTAATTAACCCTTCAACTCCATAAGGCTCAAGCTCTACAAACATGCCAAAAGGCGTTATACCAGAGATAATACCATCAAAAACTTTTCCTATCATATTCTTCATAAACCTTGCAGACTTCTTTTTAATTATTTCTCGCTCAGCCTCCATAGCAGTCCTTTCGGTAATAGAGGTTCTTTGTGTAACAGTATTAAGATACCTTTTATTAGCTATTCTCTTACACTCAGTTTTAACTCCTATAGCCTTCTTTAAAAGCCTGTGTATAATAAGATCAGAATAGCGCCTTATAGGAGACGTAAAATGAGTATAGTCCTGAAAAGAAAGTGCAAAATGTCCTTTATTCTCGGTATGATAATAAGCCTGCTTCAAGCTCCTAAGAAGTATTGTATTAATTATCTTTTCATGATTAGTGCCAGAAATCTTTTTAAGTAGGGCCTGGAGTTCTATTGGATCAGAATTAGTTAAATCTTTAATAAAATATCCAAGTTTCTGAATAAAACGATTACACTCCCTTAGTTTTTCTATATTAGGGGATTCGTGTATTCTATATATGGCTTTTCCTCTCTCTCCAAGAAACCTAGCAACTACCCTGTTAGCACTAAGCATAAATTCTTCAATAA
Source organism: Spirochaetota bacterium (assembly GCA_965208615.1). Taxonomy (GTDB): domain Bacteria; phylum Spirochaetota; class UBA6919; order UBA6919; family CBDBPB01; genus CBDBPB01. Next base: position 44,862 of record CBDBPB010000006.1, on the reverse strand, counting down.
CTTGATGACTCAATAACCTCTTTACTTTTTTAACCTCAATTGGAAAAGACTCAGAATTACAAGTAATTTTAATATCATTAAAATTAAAATCTAAACTTCCTTCTCTAACCCTTTTTTTATATATAATCTGAGCCAACTCATTCATTTTATTAATCATATCAACAAAAGGCTTATCTTTCTCTTCTATAATACAATTAAGTATTTTATCTATTTCTTCATAAGTATATCGTCTACTTACCTTTATAATACCCTCATAAAAATGATAGTCTAATACATCCCCACTAAAGTTAAAAGTAATCAAAACAGATAAAGTTAGGCGATCTACCCCCTCATTCAGCGAGCAAACCCCATTTGACAAAACCTCTGGCAACATAGGTACTACTTTATCCACTAAATATACACTATTCCCACGTTTAAACGCTTCCTTATCCAAAAGAGAGTCCTCTTTTACATAAGATGATACATCAGCAATATGTACAGATAAAATATATTTATCCTTGGTTTTAATTACAGATACTGCATCATCAAGGTCTTTAGCGTCTTCTCCATCAATAGTGATAATATTATCACCACAGAAGTCTTTACGATTATTAAGGCCCTTATTAGTATCCTTAATAATATCTGCTTCAGCAAGTTGCTTTTTTGTGAATCCTATACTATATTTATATTTTTTACATATATTAATAAAGTCATCGGCTGGGGTATAAGTATTTTTAGACTTATCTAAAAGAGGAGCTTGAAAAAAAAACTTACCTTCTTTATTTATAGCAATTTTACTTTTTTTTCTAAGCCTACGAAGTCTTCGTAAGATATTATGTTTGTCAACATAAGGATAACTAATTTTAAACTTATTATAAATATCATAAGCGTTAATAGGACCAATTTTTTTTACTAGATCTATCACTCTCTTATCTGATAGTTTACTCGGAGTTTTGCCCATGTTAATATTTTATGTGATAACCTAAGGTATTAACCAACTTTCATGTACTTTTTAAAACTTTGAAGCCGCTAAACTGCTAATAGCTCCGCTTGTCACAAGAGACTCAGAAGATAAAGCCGTCCGCAGACGTTCTGAGATCATTTTTTCAATTTCAAAGGAACTGTTAATAGCCATAGACTTTCTATCACTAATGGATACCTCAATTAGCTCTTCAACACTCATCCAGTGATCATCATAAGAGTCAGAAAACTCACTCCTTGGAACAGCAACAATATTACTTCTAGCAATAGAAATAAATTGTCCATTTTCATTAAAAAATCCAATCTCTACACAATAATCCCTGTTCGACTCTGAAAGATTTATATACCAGTTTTCTACATTTTCTATAAGTTCTATAGTAGAGTGAGAGTTTTCATTAGAGCCGTCAAAGTCAACTCCCGTAATATCATAAAGTTTAAGAAATAGTTTTTTACTATCCAAGTCAAACATTTTATACTGCTCAGAGTTAATATCCCAATAAACAAAAATACACTTTGGATCACGTACCATAGCTACAATTTTTGTTTCATTATACTTATGCGGTATCTCAAAGCGTTCACCAGGATATTTAGGCTCTTCAAATGTTTTTAGTTCTACTGTTTCAAACTTTTTTTTATGCCCATTGCTTTTAGAGTTTTTAGTGAACTCGAGAGATGACGGTTTAGAGTCTTGATCAATCTTATTTGTTATAGCGTTATCCGCATAAGGTATTTGTTTAGCCTTTTCAACTTCAATTATCTTATTAATTAATTCTTCTTTTTTCATAGAATATAGCTTTTTAATTTTAAGCTCTCTTGCAACATCTAGTAAATCTTTTTTCAGCTTTTTTTTCAAGAAATCTCTTAACTCATTATCACTTATTATGTTAAACTTATCAAGTTCCATAATAACCCCTCAAACAATTACATTTTAATATGTAATATAATAATATAACTAACTCTAGTAAATAGAAAATAAAAATTTTACTATTTAAAAATATTATGGTAAGTACAATATTCTAGCACAATTTGAACAATAAATAATCTCTTCACCTTTTCGTATCTGTGAGACTACATGTGCCGTTACATTTAGATTACAACCATTACAAGTATTGTCAATAACGGGAACAATTCCAACACCATCCTTGTTTTCAACAATATTATCATATTTAGCAAGTACTTCTGAGTCTAATTGTGGTTTAACAACATTAACAATTTTATTTATTTCTATAAGTTTATTATCAATTTCATCAATTTTAATTTCAGTTTCTATAGTCTTTTCATCAAAGATTAGTTCATACTTAGTTAATTCAACTTTTTCGTTATCCAGTTTTGACAGTAAAGCTTTAATAGCCTTGTTTTTCTCTTTAATATCCTCTTCAAGCTCTTTAATTCCGTCCTGTTTTATGGACAGTTCAGTATCTAATGCAATAAACTCTTTTTGTGTTCTAACCTGTTTTTCTTTATCTTTTATCTTTTTTATTTGTTCTTTATTAAAACTAGTTTTACTTTCTCGATCTATTATATCATTTTTGAGATTATCAATTTGTTTTTCTATTTCAATACACTTATGCTTTTTTTCTTTAATTTCATTTTCTTGTTTACCCAGATCATTTTTATAAATCTTTTTATCACGTTTTAAAACAAACCTTTCTTCGGCTACACTCTGCAGCTTAAGTAAAAGTTCAATAGTACGAAAAACATTATTGCTTTCTATCATGATTTGTTTTACCTCTAAAAAAAAGAAACGACATAAAGTTTTAGCTTTATGTCGTTTCTTGTTTAAAACTAAGTTTTTCTAAACTTAATATTAAATTAATTTTCATTAAATAATAATTCCTATTGGGTCCACCAGGACTTGAACCTGGGACCTACTGATTATGAGTCAGCCGCTCTAACCAACTGAGCTATGGACCCAAATATTAATTAAGCTTACAGAAAATATATTTTACTTATCAATGATAGTCAACCCTAAAGCAATATTTTATTAACAATACAAAAAATTACCTTCTCCCTTGATTAACAAATATACTTTAGATATATTATTAGATAATCAAAAGATATTATTTCTCTTATAAAAGATATCTTTAATTTAGACAAAAATAATTTTTTATATATATTTATAATACTATTGTTATATTGGTTAATTAAAACCTTCTAATAGCTAACAGCTTTTTAAAATTTTTATATCATAAAGCAGTATAATAATTTTAAGAAAAAAAACAAGTTATACTACTTTAGAAAACTTTATAAAAGTATTATTAATAATAGCTATAGTATATTAAACTGCTAACCCTTTAGTATTTTGCAACGGAGAAAAGATTATGAAATTTATAAAGGCTTATTTATATATAGGCAAATTAACTATATTATTAATCAGTCTATTTTTCTTTACTAGTAATATATATTCCTATGACAAAAAAGGTAGTAGTCTTGGGGCAAGTGGTAACTTTGAATTAGTTATGCCTACTATTTCTTCAGACTCATCTTATAAAACTACTTATCTTTATGGAGGTATGTTTAACGGTCAATATATGTTTTATGACTTCTTAGGTATAGGCGTTGGACTAGGGTTAAAATATTATACACTAAAATTTGAACACAATAACACTAACTATGAGGCAATTAATTTAATAATAGCGGGTTATCTTACCATTCGCTTTAGACCTATGCCTCTATTAACAACTAATTCGCCATTTACCTTTTATATTGGTGCTGGTTTTGGTTTTTCAAAGTCACTCTATGCAAAACAACACGAAACCTCTAAAGGAGTAACTGAAACCTCAACTGGAACATTTAAACTTGGAGCAACCTTTCTTTCAGAAGCCGGAATAGGATATTATATAACAAAAAATATATTGCTCGAGCTATCCGTTAGTTATAGTTTAGCTCTAAATAATATATATTATAGTTCTGTTAGTCTTAAACCTAATAAATTAGGTTTTGCTTTAGCCTTTTCATATATAATATAAACTATTACTAAAAATCACATAAAAGGCTTTCCCTTACTGCTGTAGGAATAGAGTCAACCTTATAGCAGTATTCAGGATGATCTATTCCCATAGCAACAGATCTTCCAGCCTTTAATCCTGCTATCATCTCTGGATTAAGTTCAAAACGTAAAAAATGAACAGAAGATGTTTTTTTCATATTCTCTCTTTCTAAGTCTTCATCTGCAATAGACCACACACGACCATAACCTTTAACCTCTACCCAAACTTTATCCTCAATATGAATCATCTTAGCAAGAGCAGATCGTCGTTTATCTACATCAGCAAATTCGATCATAAAAGTTGCTTTCCAGTTTGAACCATCCGGAATAAGGGGGTTATATACGGCTAGTTCAGCATCTATCCCAGATGCCTCAAAAATCCTTTCTGCTCTAAGCATCTCCTGTATTTGGTAGTGCATTGTAAGACGATTCTCAAAATACAAAGAGGTATTTAAGCCTATTTGTATATATCTATTCTTTTTGTGTTCCATAACCTTCTTTTTAAATTCAGTTCGCTTTTCTGAATACTCTTCCAGCGAAAACAAATCTTTACGAGTAAGTTTTTCCATAAATTATATCCCATACGCTTTTCTTGCCAGTGTAAACGGATGCACAGACTCACTATCATCAGATAAACAGTTTTCTATTTGCTTAGCCGCCATAGGACAATCACTAGAATAACAGTCTGACTTAAGGTTTTTAACCCGTTTAGCAACAGGCTCACAAATCTTCATTGACTTTATATGGGATTCACTTTTAAATGAGTAAGTCCCATTATGGCCAGAACACCTCTCTATAGACGAAACTGAAGTATTAGGTATTAAAGATAGAAAATCATAAGTCTTCATACCCATATTCTGAGCCCTACTATGACAGGGTATATGCAGGGATATCTTTCCAAGGCTATTTACAAAGCTAAGGTTTAAAAGTCCCTCACTATGCCTTTTCATAAGGTATTCAAATGGATCAAAAGCCCTTTGACTAACGATATTCACCTTATCATCATTTTTCAATAAAGGCCATACTTCCTTAACCATAAATGCACACGAAGGCATTGGAATAACAATATCCCAACCATCATTTACAAATTTATAAAGAATATCTGTATTATAATCAATTGACTTAACAACAGAATTAATATCCCCCAACTCAAGCTTTGGCATCCCACAACATATTTCCGCTTTTGCTAAAACAACCTTAATGCTATTATGTTCAAAAACCTTTATAATATCCTCACCCAAATTAGGCATATTATAGTTTATATAACAAGTTGAAAATAAAACAACTCTAGCCGTTGTTTTAGTACCAGGATTTATATCAACATGAGCTAGCTTTCTTTTAGACATACGCTGTCTTAAGGTATAAGCATTAAACTTAGGTAATTTAGCTTTAGAGTGAATATTAACTATCTTTTCCATTGCCCAGCGAATAAAGGGTATTCTCATCTTTAAGTTGACGATAGGAGCAATAATAGGAATACTACTAAGCTTTCCAAGAAGATCTGTATTACTAATTATTCTATCCCTAAAAGTTAGCCCCTTTTTCTTAAACCTAATAGCTTTTGCTCTTAACATCAAACCAGGAAAATCTATATTAAAAGGATGAGGAGGTATATAAGGACATTTAGCCATAAAACACATATCACATAAATAGCAGTCAGAAACTATATCCCAATACCTATTTCTATTAACACCATCAAGCTCTCCACTAGATGAACTATCTATCATATCAAACAAAAGAGGAAAAGCATTACATAAATTAAAACAACGCCTACAACCATGACATATATCAAATACTCTTTCAAGTTCAAGAAATAAGTCTCTTTCATCATAAAAGCTTTTTTTCTTCCAATCCCAACTTTTTCTTTTAGGGGCCTCTAAACCGCCTTCTTTAATAGGATTAGGCATATAAACCTCCACTAAAATATATGAATGAAATAACACCTAACAAAAACTAAAATATATTGATAATATTAAATACACTTTAAAATACAAAGTGCAATAGTATTAATATAATATCAACTATATAAAAAAAAAAACTATCATAATAAAAAAAAACATATATGCCAAATAAAATAAATTATGTATCTTTATTTAAAAGATATATTTAAGCTTTTTACGTAAAACCTTACTTAATAAAATAATAACTTTAATAACAAAGGTTTATAAACCAAGGCATAGATATGAAAAAATCTCTTAACTTAATATTAATATTAATATTTAGCATAATCATGATAACTAATTGTAGTAAGTCTATCAACCAAGGCATAGACTTTGACTCAATTAAAAGACGTACTGCAAAAATTAACAATATTAGCATAGAAGAGCTTTATACTAAATGGAAAAATGCTAAAAATAATAAAAAAGAAATTATAATCTTAGATGTACGATCTATCGAAGAATTTGATAACATGGAGCTAAAAGATTGGAATACTAAAGGTGGACATATAAAAGGAGCATTATTTCAAAACTATAAAAACATAATAGACAGACTAAATAACAAAATAAAAGAAAAAACCGTAATTGATAACCTAAAAAAAGATCAAAGAATATATCTAATTTGCACTCTAGGAGTAAGGTCATTATGGGCATACGAAGAAATGGCTAAACACGGCTTTACTAATATATATAACGTAGCAGAGGGTATGCACGGCTGGAATAAAAGAAAATATCCTTTGGAATATGGATTAGCAAAAAGTTTTATTGAAAAAGCTAAAAAAGATTATGATAATCTCCTTAAAACCCATGTTAAAAATGGACTACTTGATTATCCAAAGTTTAGGAATAAGCATTTTTACAACTACCTTAAGTATGTTCAAAGAAATATACACCTAAAAAAACTTAATAAAAATGATCGTCTTGCATTCTATATTAACGCATATAATGCCATAGTTATAAAAATGGTATTAGACGACTATAACGAAATTAAAAACAGCCATAAAGGAGTTAGAACTATTAGTAATTTCTTCAATAGAAAAAAGTACAGTGTTGCAGGTACTAAAATGTCGCTAAACCACTTAGAAAATAACGTCATAAAAAGAGAGTTTAATAACTATAAAACACACTTTGCTCTTGTATGCGGAGCTAAAGGATGTCCTATACTACTAAGCACTAGCTATAAAGGTGAAAATATTAACGAAGTACTAAACAATAACATAAAAAATTACTTAAACTCATCATACGGACTAAAAATTGATAAAAAAAATAAAGTAATTAGCCTTAGTAGAATCTTTAACTGGTTTAAGAATGACTTTATACTAGATAATGCCTATAAGCCAGCCTTTACTGGAGAGTTTGCAGGCTTAAAGCAGTTTATACACAAATACAAAAAAGATGAGGCATCAGATTTATTAGTCTATGATATTAAATTTTTAAATTATGACTGGTCATTAAATACTAAATAAGCCTAACTAAAGTTTATATGAAAAGTTATAATAATCCATTAACTATTACAGCGATAGCAATAATAGTTTTTGGAATAATAGTTGGATTAATAAAAACATTAAATAAAGATTTATATGACGCTATACTCTTCTTTCAGGCTATATCAATAGTTATCGGATCTTTAATAATAATCTATCAAAAAAAAGATGGCATACTAAAATTATGGCAATATATTAAACCTATTAATAACTATTTTATTAACTCCTTATACCTAAGGATGATTGTTATATATGCCCTTAGCTTAGCCTTTGGAATATACTTTGCTAACCGTAACGGCTTTGAAGGAGATGATATAGTACAAATTGATGGAATTGTTAATGCCGCAGAATACGGCTCTGAAGCATATAGATATCACCTGCACCCCTTATCCTTTGAGCTAAACCGACTAATCTACTATATATTTAACGATATAGAACTTTTATATATTACTCCAGCAATCTTTGGAAGTATAGGTATTTCCTTCCTAAGTGCAACTATCTATTTACACAGTAAAAAACAACTAAGTATAGGTCTTTCTTTTGCCTTACTGTTCATCCTGCCAGAACTCTTTATGACTATGTTATATTATAATAGTACAGCTTTTGCTATGGCATTCTTTGGTATATCACTATTTTTAGTATATAGCTATAGGGATAAACCGAAAAAGTACTTAGCCCTATCAAGCGGAGTTATATTTGCAATATCCTGCCTTTTTAGAATTGACTTTTGTCTTGGTCTACCCATGATAATATATATTTACCTGCAACAAAACAAAAACCTTAAAACAATAATCCCCTTTTTGCTAGGAGGACTAATAATATTAATTATATCCCTTATCTTTAATATCTTTGCTCCACAAAAACTATTAGATATACTAAACTTTCATAGCATTGAAAACGTAACCAAACTTTGGGGATTAACTTTAGAAAATATGATATTCAACTTTTTCTCTCTTACTCCCCTTGTTGTATGGCTTTGTATATATTTTTACAGTATTCTATTTTTAGTGAAGAATATTAAACTAAAACAATGGATAAACTTTTTAATTTTAATTCCCCTTGTTTTTCTTTTGTATCCAATAAAACTATTAGGCTCCCCTAAATATTTAGTCCCTCTTTTATTCTTTATCCCACTACTATTAGCCGATATAATAGATAATATAAAATCCAAAATAAATCCCAAATACCTAAAATATGGACTACTAACTTTCATATTATTTATGCAGTTTTACTCTATTGAAGTAAAAGATAACTACTTTCCATATTTAAGAATTACCAGAGAACCTCAAAAAATCTATACCCATGACGGACTTAGGTATACAGGGGCATACCTACAAGGCTATCATAATGTTAGAGAAACTAGAGATAAGCCCTTTCCTGAACTAGGATGGCAGTTATTTAGCCTTATTGAGTCATCGCCTGCATCTTTTATATTAGTTTTTCCAAAACATCCTAATCTATTATTTTGGCCTGCTTATAACAGAGCATTAGCCCTATATCTACAAAAAAAGGGGTATAATAGAATAAAAAATGACAAAGGGGATATAATTCTATCAAAGAATAATAAAAAAATTACAATTACATATAATCCCCCTCCAACTAATAATAAAGCAATTATTCTCATAGTCCCCAATGCAATGTATGATGATCCTAAGCTGGCTAACAAAATACAAAACTTTATAAGTAATACCAAAAAACTAATAAGGAATACCTCAGCTAATTAATATCAACAACCTCAATCTCATAATATAAAGTCTTTCCAGCCATAGGATGATTAAAATCAACAGTTATAATATCTCCTTCAACTTTAACTATTCTTGCCGGCTTTGTAATTCCATCCTTTGTTATATGAACAGTTCTACCCCTTATTAGATCAGCACTCTCACCAAAAAACTCATCTTTATTTAAATCCATAACTAAATTTTCATCACGATAACCATATCCTCCAGGAGGCTCTATAATAAGCTTTTTAATATCGTTTAATCTCATCCCCTCTAATGCATTATTAAACTCCTTAATCCCAGGCTTATCCCCTACTCTAACCTCTAATGGCCCTGTATTTCTTGAGTTAATAACAACAGTTCCATCATCCAGCTTAAGGATATAGTGAACCTTAATTCTAGAACCCTTTTTAACTATCTTTACTTTAGATATATCTGTATTCTCTTTGTTATAAAGCTTTCTATCCTCTATGTCACCACAACCTAATACCATAAATAGAATAACCCCTATAGATAATCTAAAATTAATCATATATCCCCCAATATAAAAAATCATGAAAACTCAATAATACAATTGATGATCCCGCTTTGTATACCAAGCAAAACTAACTATAATACAAGATTTTAATTTACTTTTATGAAGTTATAAGTATATTTTAATATGAATAATAATAAGATACCGTCAATCCTATCCCTAACCTTTGACGAATTAAAACAATTCTTAATAAACAATAAATATGAGTCCTATAGAGCAAAACAAATATATGACTTTATCTACCAAAAAGAAATAAATAAGTTCTCAGATATAACAAACATCCCCAACTCACTAATAAATATACTAAATAATAACTTTATACTAAACCCAATAGAACAAACTAAACAACAAATAGACTACAAATGTAAAACATATAAATACCTATTTAACCTGAATGACAATAATAAAATTGAATCTGTAAATAATTATTTGATAATAATCGAAACTACCCTGTGTATATCATCTCAAGTAGGATGTCCCCTTAAGTGTCCGTTCTGTTCAACAGGACAAATGGGACTAAAAAGAAATTTACTATCCGATGAAATAGTCGCACAACTAATGCATGCTAAAAAAAATCACGGTTCCATAGATAATATAGTATTCATGGGCATGGGTGAGCCTTTACTAAACTATAATAATGTAATTAAGTCTATAAAAATAATAAACTCCAAAGAAGGAACTAATTTCGGTGCTAAAAGAATTACCCTATCCACAGCAGGCATAACCAGAGGTATACGAAAACTCGCTAATGAAGAATTAAATGTAAACCTTGCTCTATCCCTCAACTCTCCCACACAAACAGATAGAGAAAAACTTATGCCCTTCTCTAAAAGAAATAATAACCTAAAAGATATAATAAACGCATGCAAATATTATCAACAAAAAACTAATAAACGTATAACCATAGAATACGTAATGATAAAAGATATAAACATGACTAAAAAACATGCCAAAGAAATTATAAAACTATCCAAAGAACTAAAGTTTAACCTTAACCTAATACCATTTAACCCCATACCCAATTGTGAATATACATCACCGTCAAATAGTGATGTATTCTTCTTTAATCAACTATTTAAATACTCAAAAATAGAAGTTGTACAAAGAAAACGTAAAGGAAAAGATATATCAGCCGCATGTGGACAACTGATAACTGAAGTAGCAAAATGAACAAGCTATTCTTCGAACTACACAACAACCTACCAAGACAAGGTCCAGGTAATACTTATTATACCCAAAAAGCATATAAATGCTTAAATCTATGTCCTAACCCACATATACTAGATATTGGCTGTGCTAACGGTAAACAAACTATAGACCTATATAATATTAACCCAAATTCTATTATTACCGCCATAGATAACCATCAACCCCTTTTTGGACAGCCTGAATAATCAAATAGAAAAGCTTAAGCTATTCGACAAAATAAAAACTGAAAATGCCGATATGAATAACCTAAACTTTAAAAATAACTCGTTTAATGCTATATGGGCAGAAGGATCAATATATATAATAGGCTTTGAAAAAGGAATAAAACAATGGAAAAAACTACTAAAAACAAAAGGGTATATTGCTGTTAGCCATATATCATGGCTTAAAGATGATCCGCCTAACGAAATAACAAAGTTCTGGAAAGATAATTACCCAAATATTAAAAATATACAAACTAATCTAAATATAATCAAAAATGCAGGCTATAACATAATTAACCACTTTATACTATCAGAAAATGCCTGGTTCGATGACTACTATAACCCACTCCAAAACAATATTAACGCCTTTATAACTAAATACCAAAATAATAATGATGCCCTAAAAATAGCCAAAGAAGAACAACTAGAGATTAACTTATATAAAAAATACTCAAAATATTACGGATATGTATTCTACATAATGCAAAAAGCCCTAAATATTAAGCCCTCTAAACCAACTAATAAACTTAAAAATACCGTCTTCGATCTTGGTTTTAGGATTATAACCCAATATACGTATAGCTTTGTCAATATTAGCAAAAGTAATAGGTACATCCCCAGGCTGATTGGCTAACTCTTTAATAATAGCGGTTTTATTTAATGCACTTTCAATAAGAGAAATTAACTTATTAAGCTCAACAGTCTGAGACTCACCAAGATTAAAAACTTCATAAATAGGTCCTTTTTGCTCTGTAATCCAATTGACAGACTTTTCAATACCATCAATAATATCATCCACATAAGTATAATCACGTTTAGTAGTGCCATCACCAAACTTTGGAATTGCTATACCACTATCAATCAAATCAGTAAACTTATGTATTGCTAAGTCAGGCCTCTGTCTTGGGCCGTATACTGTGAAAAACCTTAGGGATATAATACTAATCTTATGAAGATGATAATATGTATGACATATAAGCTCACCAGCCTTCTTAGTAGCCGCATAAGGCGATATTGGATAGTCAACAAAGTCATCCTCAGAAAAAGGAGTTTTCTTATTTAGTCCATAAATCGATGACGACGATCCAAATATAAAATAAGGTACATTAAACACCTTAGCCATCTCTAATAAGTGCATTAGGCCAGTAATATTAACCTTATTATACAAAAGTGGATCCTCTATACTAGGCCTAACGCCAGCCATTGCCGCTAAATGAATTATCATATCAAATGAGTAATCCTTAAAAATAGCCTCTAGCTTGTTATACTCAGTAAAATCAACCTCAAAAAGTGTAAAATGATCGCTGTTAAGCAAACCCTTAATATTATTACGCTTTATAAGAGGATCATAAAAATTATTAAAATTATCCAAACAAAATATCTGATGTCCTTTACTACTTAAATACTCGCATAAATGTGAACCTATAAACCCTGCACCACCCGTTACCAATATATTCATGTTATCACCTAATTATTCAAAAGCCTTAATAAAACCGCCTTCTGGCCATGAAGACGATTCTCACCTCTGATCAAATATAATAGACCTCTCACTCTCTATAACCGAACGACTAATCTCATAACCCTCGTGAATAGGCATGTCATGCATAACCAAAACATTAGCCCCCCTTAAATTATCCTCGTTTAACTGATAAGGCGTCATAAGATCAATTCTTCTCTTTTTCTCTTTTTCAAACTTAGAATCATTAAAAAACTCCATATCCACCCAACTATCAGTATAAACAATATCCGCATTCTTAAGAGACTCCCTTAAATTATTACTAACACTTATACTAGTACTAGATTTAACTAATTCCATAACCTCATCATCAATACAAGGCTTATTAATATCAGGAGTAACCAAAACTAAATTAATACCAACCTTATGAGCCGCCAAAACTAATGAATTAGTCACATTATTATGAATACCCACATAAACTAATGTCACGCCAGATAACCTATTAAACTTTTCTTTTATAGTAACCAAATCACTAATAATCTGGCAAGGATGAAACTTATCACAACACCCATTAATCACAGGTACAATTGAATATTTACCCAAAATAGTCAAATCGTCATAGCTCAAAAGCCTAGCTAAAATAATATTAACATTCCTGGATAAATAACGTACCTCATCTTTTAAGTCAGATAAAGTAAAATTAGACGTTCTCCAGTCAATATATAATGCCTGACCACCCAACTGACCAATACCAACCTCGAATGAAACCCTTGTTCTAGTAGACGTTTTCTGAAAAAGCATAGCCATAGATCTCATATAAAGGATATTATAAAACTCCTTTTGATTAGTCTTTATATAAATGGCCTTGTCAACCACCTCTTCTATAACGTCTTTATCCCACTCCTTAAGCGATAATAAGTGCATAAAGTTTACCCCTAATCAAACCTTAAAATCCAGATAGTACTAAAGTCATCTTCTTTTTAAATAAGTCAATTTCTTTATCCCCAATAATTAATGGAGGTAATAATCTTAAAATGTTATCCCCTATACTATTACATAAAAGACCATTATTATGACAACTATCCAAAATCCCTTTGCTACTAACACTTAGCTCCATAGCAATCATAAGCCCTTTACCACGAAGTCCTTTAATAACTGGATAATTAACCATTAACTCACCTAATACACCAAATAATAACTCACTACTACGATTTATACTATCCAATAACCCACTAGTCAATATGTTAATAACCTCTATAGCAGCCCTTGTAACAAGAGGATTAGCTCCAAAAGTCGAACCATGCTTAGCCTTAGGTAAAAAATCCTTAAACTCATCAGCTATATGAAGTACTCCAATTGGTAAACCATTAGCCAGAGATTTAGCTAATGTATATCCATCAGGCTTAAGGTAATGCTCATAAGCAAAATATCGACCCGTACGACCTAAACCAGTTTGTATCTCATCAAAAATCAAAAGTGCATCATGTTTATCACATAAACGCCTAACCTCCAATACAAAACCCTCATCAAGAGGATATACCCCACTCTCACCCAAAATAGGCTCAATTATTATACCACAAACATCATCACTAAAATGACTATTTAAATCCTCTATGTTGTTCGGTCTAACATAGTCAACTCCACCTAAAATAGGCTCAAAACCCTCTCTATGCTTATCCTGACCAGTTAAGGCCATAGAACCAGACGTTCTACCATGAAAAGAACCCAATAAACTAAGTATAATATTCTTTCCCCGTCTAATAGTATTACCCGCGATAACGCATAAGCTTAATGGCCGCCTCATTGGCCTCAGTGCCACTATTACAAAAAAAACGTCTTACCAGCAAATGAAATAGCAGATAACTGCTTTGCGAGTATAGCCTGATTAGCAGTATAATACAAATTAGAACAATGTATTAACTTATCCAGTTGATCCTTTACAGCAGTATTAATAACAGGGTTACAATGACCAAAATTACAAACACTAATACCACTTAAAAAATCTAAATATTCCTTGCCGTCAACATCATAAACATAAACCCCTAAAGCCCTATCCAAAACAATAGGATACCTTGCATAATTACCTAAAACATAATCTTTGTCTAACTTTATTATATCATGAGCATTCAATAAATATACTAAGGCACTATCTGAGTACCAATACCCCCTTCTGTAAAAAGCTCTAACAAAATAGAGTGAGGAATTCTACCATCTATAATGTGTATTTTATTAACACCCATTTCAAGAGCCTTTAAACAAGAGTCCATCTTTGGTAACATACCCTCAGTAACTGTACCATCCCTCTTTAAAAGAGGTAAGTCACTAACCCTAATAGTAGATATAATAGTATTTTCATCATTCTTATCCCTGCATACACCTTTAATATCAGTCAACATTATTAGCTTATTAGCCTTTAACGCTCCAGCAAGCTCACCAGCAACAATATCCGCATTAATATTATAAGTATGTCCATCATTACAAAAGCCAACAGGGGATACAACAGGTATAAAACCTTCCTTATCCAAAACTTTTAATATTCTAGGGTTTATCTTATCAATCTGACCAACAAAACCATAATCTTTTTTACTGTCTATCTTTTTAGCCTGAATAAGCATTCCATCCTTACCAGATATCCCAACAGCCTTACCACCGTGTAAGTTGATTAAAGATACAATTTCCTTATTCACAGCACCAGTTAATACCATCTCAGTTATACTTATAGTATCTTTATCAGTAACCCTAAGTCCGTCTAAAAAAACAATCTCCTTACCCAGCCTCTCCATAAGCTCGGATATATGCTTTCCCCCACCATGAACTATAATAGGATTTATACCTACATACTTCATAAGAACAATGTCTTGAATAACCTTGTTCTGTAACTCTATATCCACCATGGCGCTCCCACCGTACTTTATCACAAAGGTCTCACCGTAAAACCTACGTATAAATGGTAGTGCCTCTATTAAAACTTGTGCTTTTTCAATTAACTCGATCATAAAACTAAACCCACTATAAAATAGCTATCACAAGCAAAAACAAACTATAAATATAATACTCTTAATAAGTTTGTCAAGTATTTTAAAACTATAACCAAATAAAGTAATACCCCCCAAACCATAAGCTAATAAACCATAAAATATTATAATAATAAATATCACTCTTTGGGGGTTCCTATATACAAAAGATATACCCACTAAAAACTATGGGAGAGCATAGTTAGTGAAAAAAAGATTTAACCTAAATAAGTCTGTTATCCTTATCCCCATATACATTACAGCTTTTTTAATATTAAAAAACCTAGTCAGTATACTATTTATAGCTAATGAGGAATACTCTAATATAAGCAAAACAATTATCCATTTAAACAGCGATAACAGAGAACTAATAGTATTACTATTAGAAATTAGCTTTTTTATACTAATTAGCTTTCATATAAAAAAATGGACTATATCCTCAACTATTGCCATATTGCCAGATAGTAAGCAAAATATATATAAAACCATATTCGAAAATAACTGCCACTGCACCATAGTACTAAATAAATACGGCAAAGTAATACTGGCTAACCCATCAGCTAAAAACTTTATAAATAGTCCAAAAGATATAATAGGTAAATCACTAAACATACCCTTAATCACAGAAGAACTCGTAACCGTAGACCTCTATAACAATGACCTAGTGCCAATTGAAGTCAATATGAAAATGAGAAAAACCTTATACAACAATAAAACTATATACATAACTGCCCTCGAGGATATAACACTATACAAGATTGCACAGGATCATATAAGAGAATCGGAAAATAAAGTAAAAAGTCTTGTAAAATCTGAAATACATTATAAAACTATATTTGATAAAGCTCCGGTATCTATAATCCTTATTGATAAAGAAGGGCTTATAATTGATATAAATCCATACCACATTAACAAAGCAGGACTTGGGGATAAAACTAGAAAAGACTATATAAATAAAAATATAACACTATTGCCATCCATTATAAATGCAGGAGTATCAAAGTATTATAAGGGCTTATTAGAAGGAAAAGCTTTTGATTTAAAAGATGTTTACTTCCCATTTACTATGGTCGAAAAAACTGGATTCTTTAATATTAAAGGTGTTCCACTAATACACGGCAAAAAAGTAGTAGGGGGAATAGTAATACACGAAGATATAACAAACTTCAAAAGAGCCGAAGAGTCCCTTAGAAAAAGTAGAGAACGATATCGAAGTGTCGTAGATACCGCAAGAGAGTGCATAATCACCATTGATGAACATGGTAAAATTGTCTTTTCTAACCGCCATGTAGAACAGTATTTTGGCTATAATATATTTGAGGTCCTTGGTAAATCATTAGCCCTTTTAATCCCCGAATATATGTCTAGTATAGAAAGATCCTCTATAGAGCGGTTAATAAGCTGGGATAGAGAAATTATTTGGCAACCAATAGAAATGATTGGCATACATAAAAATGGTAATAGAGTACCCTTAGAACTATCCTTTGGCGAGTTTGTGGAATCTAATAAGCAAATGTTCACAATTATAATAAGGGATATCACTGAAAAAGCAAAGTCAAAGCAGGACCTAAAAGAAAGTGAAGAAAAGTTTAGAAGTATAAGTACTACTGCACAAGATGCCATTATTATGATGAATCATAATGGAAATATATATTATTGGAATCCTGCGGCAGAAAAGATATTTGGCTACTCCGCTGATGAAGTTATGAATAAGCCTATACATAATACTATTGCTCCAGCTAAATATAGAAATGCCTATTTAGAAGGACTTAAAAACTTCTACAAAAACGGTAAAGGACCTGTAATAGGAAATATTCTCGAGTTAAACGCATTAAAAAAAGATGGTACTGAATTCCCAGTTGAACTATCTGTATCTGCAGTTATGATCAAGGATAAATGGCATGCTGTTGGAATGATAAGGGATATTACCGAAAGAAGAAAATCAGAAGAACTAGTAAGAAAGTTATCCAAATCAGTTGAATATAGTGCAAATACCATAGTAATTACTGATGCAAAGGGTAATATTGAATATGTAAATCCAAAGTTTGTACATACCACCGGATACACTATGGAAGAAGCTATAGGAAAAAATCCCAGTATACTAAAATCAGGATTGACTCCCCCTGAAGAATATAAAAAACTATGGGATACTATTAACTCTGGTAGAGAGTGGATCGGAGAGTTTAGAAATAAAAAGAAAAATGGTGAACTATATTGGGAACTAGCTTCAATATCTGCAATCAGAAACGATGATGGCGAAATTACACACTTTATAGCCGCAAAAGAAGATATTACAAAACGTAGAGAGGCTGAAGAAGAGTTAAAAAAACATAAAGAACAATTGGAAAACATAGTAGAGGATAGAACCATAGAACTACAAAAAGCTAACGAACAATTAAAAAATCTAGTATATAAAGAACAAGAACTATCAAAAATGAAAGATGAATTTACCACTAACGTTAATCATGAATTAAGAACTCCATTAACTGCTCTATTAATTACTACACGATTTCTTAAAAAAAACATTAATAGACTGTCTGATAACGATATTTATGAGCGACTAGATAGAATTAATATTTCTGGAGATAAATTACTACACCTGGTTAATGAACTTTTGGACTTCTCTAAAATAGAGGCTGGGATGTTTTCATGCCATTTATCAAAAGTTATGCTAAAAGATATTTTCGAGCAAATCAAAAGTACATTTGATGAAATGTGTAAAACAAAAGGACTATACTTTAATATTAATGTTATCCCAAAAAACCTTTCTATAACAACCGATGAAGAACATTTATACAAAATTACAAGCAACCTAATTAGTAATGCGTATAAATTTACTGACAAAGGGGGAATAGAACTCAATGGAAAAAAAGAAAATAAATATATTACCATTAGTGTCAAAGATACAGGATGTGGTGTTGCCAAAGAAAACTTAAAAAAAATATTCTCTCGCTTTACTAAAGAAAAAGAAAACTCAAAAGCTCCAGGTACTGGTATCGGACTACATATGGTAAAAAAAATAACTGAACGACATGGAGGTAGTATTAATGCTGTTAGTAAACAAAATGAAGGATCTACTTTTATTGTAAAACTCCCTGTTAAGTCAAAGTGGCTTAGTTAAGCTGTTGGAATAGTAAAATTTAAAATGTAATACGTTGTTCTAAAAACTCTTCCACTTAAGTCAATAACTTTTATACATATTCTAACATGGAGTAGTTAATGCCAGGAAAACCTAAAATATTAATCGCTGATGATGATGAATACATCCTAATGGGCCTATACGACCTATTATCAGAAGACTATAAAGTTGTTAAGGCAGAAAATGGAGAAATAGCCCTGGAACTACTTAAAGGTAACTCCTTTGATTTAGCCATATTAGATATAATGATGCCAAAACTAGATGGATATAAACTAGCAGAAAAACTTAATGAACTTAAAATAGATACTCCATTCATCTTTCTGACAGCAAAAACACAAATGAAAAATAAAATAAAAGGACTCTCATTAGGTGCAGAAGACTACATTACCAAACCATTTTTGGAAGAAGAATTACTACTAAGAATTAGAAGAAAACTTTATCTGCAAGAAAAACTTATGGTTAGGAATAAAAGACTCGAAACCATATACCACAATATTATAAACCCAATTAATGTTGTAAAAGGCTTTTTAGAAATCCTAAAAGAAACTATAGAAGCATATAAAAAATCTATTACAGCAAAACAACTAAATAAAGACAACTATATCGTAAATAAAAAAGAGACTAAATTAATGATCCAAGACCTCGACAACACCATACCCAATATCACTAACGCCGTTGATGAACTCGTTAAAATGAGTATAAACTATGCAGAAATATATAACTCTTTTGAGGTAAGGCTAGCTAACTCTCCAGTATTACTATCCCAACTGATTAGTGATATAAAATTCCTTGCCAAATCTAAAAATGTTGCCATTAAAATCAATGATAATAAAGAAAAAATAATATTAAACATCGACTACCAAAAAATATCCAAAGTCTTCTATGAGATAATAGATAACTCTATATTACACAACGAAAACCATATACCAAAATTATTAGTAACTACAAAAACAAAAGATCAATATACTATATTCTCATTTACAGACAACGGACGGGGTATAAATAAAGAAGATTTTAATAATGTGTTTAAAGAGTTTTGGTCAGAACAAAGTAAAATACACCATACCAGAGGAGATGGTATAGGATTATGGCTATGTAAAAGGTATATAACCGCTCATAAAAGTAAAATATGGATAAAAGAAAGTACTATAGGAAAAGGTACAACTATTTGCTTTTCACTGCCTAATCTTGTTTGAGAGTCGATAAAAAAATGTAAATTATAATTTCATTATTCTTTAACTCAAACTTAAAAATCCTACCCCTTATACTAACTATCCTAATCCCTTTACTAAAATCTATCTTAAAAAAGCTATTAGAACTCATTACTACTATTAACTTGCCATTTGGCGTATTACTATATATAGCATATTCAAAGTTTTTATATTCTTTATCCTTAGCCTTTCTATCTAAAAAACCATCAATAAGCTTTCTTGCCTTTGGAGTCAAAAAACCTTTTTTAGATAATCTCTCATATTTTAAAATACTGATATTTTCAAGGTTAACATATTTTTTGTAGTATAATGGAAAAACTTTTCTCTGCAAATACTCAGGGTTTTTAGCCTTCTCTTTATTAAGCATCTTAAAAAGGGAGTAAACATCTTCATTAGAATAAGGATTATTTATACTATTCCCTTTATCTATAAGGCTTTCTAACGAGTTTAAAGTATTTTCTTTTGTACTAATACCCTTAATATTTATCTTATTAAGCTCAGACCTTGCCTCAAGGGTATACTTCCCATTAGGGAATCTAGTTAATAATACTTTAAACACCTTTATAGCATTAGAATAAGCCTGCCTTTCAGACTGCCTTTTTCCATCCCTAAAATAACTTTCTTCTAAATAAAACCTTGCATCCTTATATTTTTTAGACTTAGAAAAATGCTTAATCAAAAAGTCAAAAACCTCAGTAGCTAAATAATACTCCTCAGCTTTATAATAAGCCAATCCAATATTATATAAGTTCTCAGACATATAATCCCCTACTAATTCCTTCATAGAAGAAGAAAGAGAATAGCCTTTAACTATCTTATCCAACTGCTTATAACTTTTATGATATTCTTTTTGTTCCAAAAGCTCTATTGCAAACTTATAATTACTATCAATAATGTCTTTTCTCGCTTTTACAGCATAAGGAGAACTGGGAAATTGACTGGATAATAAATAATAATATTTAACAGCTTCTCTATAATTATTATTTTTATAGTAACCTGTGCAGAGTGAAAATAACATTCCTCGAGTCGCTGTCTTACTTTATCTATAATATCAGGATCATCAAGCTTATCCATAGCCCTATGATAAAAAGAAATAGCTAAAACATATTCCTTTTTTTTAAAAAGCTTATCTGCCCTATCTAAATTAGTATTATGCTTTTTACAGCTACTAATAAGAAAAGTGGAGAACAATATAAAAAGTATAATATTACTAAAACTGATAATTTTTTTGTTAGTCATTTGGAATAAATTTAGGATACATGTGTTTTTATATTTACTTTAAGTAAACCGCATAAAGATAAATTTCTCCCTATTAATGGTAGGAGCTGTGGTGGTTTATCTACCACAGCTTTTATTTTTTTAAAAATACATTAATTCTTTTTAAAAAGCAAGTCCTTTTTAAAAATTGTTATTAAGTATATAAAACGGCTCATTATTTGTTATGTTCAACTTATTCAATAAGCTATAGCTTTTACTCAAATAGCTAATCAACACGTTTTCTTAAAAAAGCTGGAATGTCAAGGTCTGTCTCATCATATAACGGAGAGCTTTTTGGTATAGTTTTCTTTTTCTTTTTTGGAAACTCTAATTCACTAGCAATAGTAATAGTATTTTCCTTACTAATCTTAGTCTCGGTTCTTAATTCCTTGTTTTCATGGTATAATTCTCTTTTAGCTTTTTGATTAGGCTCTTTATATTTAAACCCTGTTGCAATTACAGTTACACGAACTTCGTCATTTAGAGAATTATCTATTGCAGTACCAATAATTATATTTGCATCCTTATCGCAATTATTTGTGATAAGAGTAGATATTTCCTCATACTCATGCAATGTTAAGTCATTCCCACCCGTAAGATTAACTAAAACACCAGTAGCTCCTTCCATACTAACCCCATCCAATAAAGGATTAGCAATAGCAATACCAGCGGCCTCTAAGGCCTTATTCTCACCTTTACCAATACCGATTCCCATAATAGCATTTCCAGCATTATTCATAATTGCCTTAACATCAGCAAAATCAACGTTAACAAGACCAGGAATAGTAATAATATCAGATATACCCTGAACTCCTTGTCTTAAAACGTCATCAGCTAATAAAAATGCATCCTTAAATGAGGTTTTTTTATCAACAAAAGATAATAAATTCTGATTGGGAATAGTAATAAGGGTATCAACAACACCAACAAGATGTTCAATTCCTTTTTCTGCCTTGTCTAATCGTTGTTTCCCCTCAAACCTAAAGGGCTTAGTAACAACAGCTACAGTAAGGGCTCCCACCTCTTTAGCGGCCTCAACAACAACAGGTGCAGCACCAGTGCCAGTACCACCACCCATACCAGTAGTAACAAAAATCATATCAGCGCCCTTAAGCAATTCAACAATCTTATCGCGATCTTCAAGGGCGGCCTTTTCACCAATGTCAGGGTTAGCTCCAGCACCAAGCCCTCTAGTAAGCTTAGAACCTATTTGTACCTTATGTATAGCCTTAGATAAACTAAGAACTTGAGCATCAGTATTAACAACAATAAACTCCACATTTTGAATGTTAGAGTTAATCATCCGATTCACAGCATTACACCCACCTCCACCTATTCCAATCACCTTAATTACAGTTGGACTTATCTCTTCATTAAAAATTTCAATACCCATAAAAGTCCCTCCATCAGTATGGCTATTAAGCAAAAAATTCTTTGGCAAAATCACTAATAGAATGTTTCATTCTATAAAATATATTTTTCTTTGGTTGAGCCTCATAATACATAGCATTCTCTTCACGTAAACCATATACAGTCAAGCCCACCGCAGTAGCATAAATAGGTGAGTTAATCTTATCATTTAAACCACCTATATGATCAGGATAACCTAAACGAACGGGTAAATTAAATACCCTATCAGCTATATCTAATACTCCATTTATTAAAGAGCCTCCTCCAGTTAAAACTAATCCCCCAGCAGCTAAATCTAATACCTTCTCTTTAACAACATCTCTATATATAATATCAAATATTTCTTCCATTCTTGGTTCTATGATCTCACTCAACATATTATTAGGAATAGACCTATTAGCCCTGCCAGCTATAGCAGGTATTTCTATATCCGATTGAGTTAGACAACCTTGATAATTTATTTTTATCCTTTCGGCCATGTTATCAGGTACCCTAAGACCAATGGATATATCCTTAGTAACATGCTTAGACCCAATAGGAAAAACAGCACTATAACGAATACCTCCATTAACAAAAAGAATAACATCACTAGTCTCTCCACCAATGTCAATAAGAAGAGTACCAAGTTCTTTTTCGTCATCACTCAAAACGGCCTCTGCAGAAGCGAGAGCGTTTAATACAAAATCATGTACCTCTAACTTAGCACTATTAACACTCTTAGTAATATTCTGAATGGAGTTAACAGCACCATAAACTAAATGAGTATCAACCTCTAAACGTACACCAGACATACCAACAGGATCTTTTACACCATCCTGTCCATCTACAATAAACTCCCATGGTATTATATGGATTATCTCTTTGTCATTAGGAATGTGTATTGTTTGAGCGGCCTCAATTACCCTATTAACCTCTCTCTCACTAATCTCTCTGTTAGGAGTAGATACAGCTACAATGCCCCTACTATTCTGCCCCTTAACATGCTGACCAGTAATAGCAGTAAATACCCTTAATATCTCTGTTCCAGACATTAACTCAGCTTCTTCAACCGCTTGTATAATAGCATCACCAGTACTGTCAATATTAACCACAATACCTTTACGTAAACCGTATGAAGGAGCTATTCCAGCTCCCAATACGATTAAACCATCATTAGTTCTTTGGGCAATAACAACACATACTTTAGTTGTGCCTATATCTAACCCAGCAATAATATCTTGTTCCATGCGTTCCCCTCCCAGACTCACTCACTTAGAGTAACAATATTTTTAGTAATATCCATTTATACAAATACTAACTAATAACTAACAATAATATCACTAAAACGTAGATCTATTCTATTAAACATAGGCTTAGTCCCCAAACTTTGTGTTAATATAATAGCCTTAATTAACTTTTCCATAGACAAAACCTCTCCAAACAAAAACACTGTATCTAAACCCCTAAGAGTAAAATAATTCTTATTAGAATTAGGGAATAAGTTTATCATAGCTAAACGCTTAAAAAATAGAAAGTCTATTTTTTTTAAAAAATTAATAGAATATAGAATTTCTTTTATTTTTTTATTAGAAAATAAAAGCACTCCAACCCTTGAACTATTATAATGATATTCCTTATTATAAACTTTCACATTTATAACTGGATAGCTTTTTAAATTATACTTTATACGAGAATAAAACTTAATAACATATCCATTATTGTCTAGAGCAAGTATAAGAGTTTTTTTTTATAATCGCTATATTTAATAAATGCAGTTATATTACTATCCAAAAGCTTTATCTTTAAGGTATTGGGATATTTTTTTAAAATCTTAACTTTTTCTACCGAATATATATGTTGTAATCTCTTTTTAATACTAGTTAAAGACAACTCATAGATATCCTTATTAAAATCATCGCCAAGAATTTTATGCCTTTTAGTATTTGATATAGCTTTACCGTTTATAAGTATCCGCTTAACCCTAAAGTATGCCATCTTTTGTAAGAAAAACCAAATAAGCAGTAAACTAAGAGGCAAGGCTAAAATCATAATTATCCGCTTGTAATATGTCATAATAGCTTTATATATAACAAGTTAATTATATCCAAATCCAGAAACTCCTAACATAAGCCAATCCAAACTAAATAA
The DNA here is from genome assembly GCA_965208615.1 of Spirochaetota bacterium. Lineage (GTDB taxonomy): Bacteria > Spirochaetota > UBA6919 > UBA6919 > CBDBPB01 > CBDBPB01. Next base: position 20,210 of record CBDBPB010000006.1, on the reverse strand, counting down.
CTTATTATAGAGTTCTTAAGAAATATAGAATTTCAACTATCGTATCGTCAGTTTTTGGATTCTCATTATAACTTTTTTAGCTCGTATATAAAAATTAGAACTCTAATACTAAAATGAATAACTAATACCAAAAATAGCATAAAAAACCTTTGAGTCATGTATGAAATTACCAAGCTGTACCTCAACAAGAGGGTCAAACTCACTGTAACTTAAAGTACCAAAAAGCTTTAGATTCTCATAAAACTCAAAAGATAAACTAACACCAACCTCATAACCTACCTTCTTTATAAGCTCCATATAATTAAACCGTAAAATGGGTATTAGTGTAAAAATATCAGTAATAGGTATATGGGGTTTTACTCCAAGCCTAAACATAAACTTAGCTAAACCAAAACCTATCTCAACAAAAATAGGAAAAGGCTTTAAAAATGGAATGGTAAACTCTAATAAATCACCATAATTTGTTAAATAATACATAGGTAATGGTGGAGCAACTATACCATATAAGTTCCAAACAGGAACAGCTCTATCACCATCAGCAATAAACTTATATGCTAAAATAAACATCTGCCAAGTATATGTGTTAAGAGCAGCAACTAAAGTAGTAACAGCCATAACCTGTGCATGACTAATACCTAAACCCTTAGCCTGCATCTTAGTTCTATAACTAAAAGTATCCCCCTCATAATCAAAGCTATCAAAAATCGCATAAATAAACGGCATCATCTGATTATAGCCTATTATAAAACTATTAGTATAGTCCAGAGAGCCCTTTAGTACAACCCTTTCAAAAGCTAAACGTGCTAAACCTGCTTGTTGGTGTAAACCTACTGTTGTAGAACGAATATCTGTATCCATATCAGGATAGATAGCATTTTTTTCACCTTCCCATGTACCAAAACCTAAAGCATTTACTTTTAACTTTAGATCATCAGCACCAAAAGCCCTATCATAACGATAGTGAGCAGCCTCATGAGTCAAAGTAGATAAAAATATTGTCCCATATAAACCCATAAACCATTCTAATGCCCGTAATCCAGCATAGTTACTCCCCCCTGTAACGTCAAAAAAAGACTTTAATCCAAAAGTATAAAGGTGTAAAGCCGAGCTAGTAAGGTGGAGCATACTATGGTGGCTATGAATAGGACTCTTAAAATTACTAAACTCAGTTGTCCCAATAGCAACGGATAAATCAAATAAAGGTACCTTCTTAGCTTTTTTATCAGCAGAGAATATAGAGCCGCTAAATACAAAAGATATAAACAAAACTAATATGATCAATCTTAATAGCATAAAAACCTCCTTAAAATAGTTTAACTATTTTTTACAACTATAAAAATATTAAACAAATACTAATTGTTGATATCCCAATGTTCAACATTCCAAGTTACAGGTATTGCAGAACCAGTAGGCCTCCAGTTTGTTAAACCCTTTCTACTAGCCGAAAATGACTGCAATACAAAAATAGGATATGCTGGTAGCTCATTAATCCATATTCTTTGGTGAATGGCAAATAACTCTAAACGCTTATTTATATTAACCGTAGTACTAAGCTCCTTATATATATTGTCAATATTATGATTAGCAAAACCAGTAAAGTTATATCCCCTCCAATTGTTAGTCCTATTAGGTATTTGTACACTATGCCAATAACTAAAACCATCTATCCTAGGTATCATAAACCAAGCATATAATGCCATGTCATAATCCCTCTTGGGCAAAAACTTTGTGAATATAATACTAGTTGGATATGCCCTAACTAAAACCTTTATACCAAGCCTCCGCAAGTCCTCTTTCATAAAGACTGCCATACGTACTCTGTTTTTATCCCTAGTGTCAGTCATTAAACTAAATGATAATACCTTATTACCCTTATACAAAAAGCCATCCGCCTTTCTTATCCAACCAGCCTCTTTTAAAAGCTCTTTTGCCCTAGTAGGATTATATAAATATTTGGTCTTTGGATTAGTATATCCATAATGACGTCTTGGTAGCCAACTGTGAGATAACTCATAAGTACCATAGGATATAGCCCTTGATATTGCTTCTCTGTCTATCCCATGCAAAATAGCACGCCTTACTTTTCTATCACTAAGTATATCATTATTAAGATTTATATCAATGTGAAGCCAGCCCATGCCCTCAGTCTTGTATACGCCTATTTTATCAGAATATCTATTCTTAAGAAAGAAATACTGCTCAGGGGATAGATTAGTACAAGCATCACCCGTACCAGACAGTAAGTTAACTAAAATAGAATTAACATCCCTCACAACCTTAAACGCTATACGCTTTAGCTTGGGCTTTATAGGATAGTACTCATTAGCCTCCAAAAGTATATAACTGCCAGAAACCCACTCCTTAAACCTATATGGACCATTCCCAACAGGATGCTTGTAATATGCCAAACTATCAAATCCTTTAGGGTTATTCTTAAAAGACTCATAAAGTAGATGCTTTGGTAAAATGGAATGAGCAGTTAAATAATTATAATATGGCTTTTTCCACACAACCAATAAGGTATATCCATCATCAATAACAGCCATAGACTCAATAAACTTTGCATCAGCCTTCTCAAGGGCAAGTATAGGCACATCCTTATGCTTTAACAAGTTATAAGTAAATATAACATCCTTAGGTCCAAGAGGATGACCGTCAGACCACCTTAACCCCCTCTTAAAACGCCACCTTACCTCCATCTTACCGTCAGACCTTATTTTAACAAGACCATTACTAAGAGTTGGAACCTCTCTAACAAGCTCAGGGTATACCCTAAAATTATTACCCCTCTCTACAAGGCCACGAAATAATGCCTTCTCAACTAATAAACCCACTCCCATCTTACTAGAAAAATGATGTAGGCTATCAGGCTCCCTAGATATTAAAATAACAAATGGCTTATCCGTATAAGAAGGCCTGTATAAAGCTAAAAATAATACTAACCCAAATACAAATACAATTAACAATACGAAAATCACTATCGGCCTTTTAGACATAACTAACCTAAACTATTCTCAATACCAAGAGCATCTAAAATAACCTTTAATACTGCATTACGACCATTAGTACTCTGGTTTAAAATAATAACAAATCTAAGCTCACCAAACCTATCCGAATTAATATATCCCGCTAATGAACTAACAGTCTTAAGTCCACCAGTTTTAGCGTAAACATTATCAACGTACTTAGAAAATAACCCCTTATACTGCCTCATATAACCAAGAAGTTTAACCATATCATCAGCACTAACCCTATTTGCATAAGATACTCCAGAACCCTCTGTCATCCTAATACCACCTAAACCAACCTCATTAATAAGAAAATCATTAACTGCCCTAATACCATGACCTAAACCCGCTGGTAAATAAGCAAACTTTTTATAGCCCATAACCACAGTAAGCTGATTTGCTATAAAATTATTGGAGTACTTTAATAAAACCTTTATAATGTCAGTCAGGGACCTTGATGAATAATGTCTATAGTAAATATCAAGCCCCCTAGGAACCCGTCTAATACCTACTCCACCATTTACCTCAACATTAGCCTCTGATAACAAATAACTAAATAAATAACCAAAATATAAAAAAGAACTAGACTTATCCCTTATGGATATCTTATTCTTATTTAATAACTTATAACCCAGTATATCATCCTTTGCACTGTTCAATAAACCCAATGCAAACGAAAATATGGGAGTCTCCTTTTCACCCTGTACAAACTTATAAGTAATTGGCCTTATATACCTAATACGCTTACGCCCCCTAATACGCCTAACTACCCTAATAGGCTTTGAGTTAACACGTCTAAGCTTATAGGATATAGTGTTATAATTAGCGGCTAATGCAGTATTAATAGCATCATAAGCATTTTTAGTATCCTCTATACCAGATATACGAATGTCATCAAAAAAACTGCCGTCTAAATAAATAGAGTTAACTTTAGTTAAACCCCTATCAACCAAAAACTTTACCATTAACCTTAACTCATAAGACGTCAATAATGGATCACCAAGCCCCCTTATATAAAGATTATTATTATTATCTAAACTTATATCTGTTCTAAACCTATAATCAGCCTTTAAATAATAAAACGCAGATGCAGACGTGGCTATCTTTATTATAGACGCAGGTATGAACTTATAATTATTATAATATCCCAATAAGACATTGTTATTTTTATCAACAACAACAACAGAACCATTATCTATAATACTCCTAAGATTGTTAATATCATCAGCTCTAAATGGCCAATTATAAGTAATATTAGGTAAGTCATCCTTAGCCTCCAGATGACAAGAATGACTAAAATATACAATATAAATAATTAAAACTATATTCACTAAAATAGACAATATAACTAATAACCCCTTTAACACTATATTAGCCCAATCACCAATATAATAAATAACCCCTGGCTTAACCTATCCTATAACACCTAAAACCTAATAATAAAATTGTTTTAATTTAATAATTTAGAAATAAGTTATCAATGTTTTTTATTAAAAAAAAGCCTTTATAATAGTTTAGTAAAACGCTTTTTAACAAGTAATATCCAACTTTTTATCCCTCTGTAATATATAAAAATAAAAATACTAGGATAATACAATAACACTATAGCAAAGTTTATGTCTAACTCAACATAAGAAAAAGAAATAGTTGCAAAAAACTCAGACATATTTAAAAGTATAAAAAGAATATACTCCACAACATTAGACAAGAAATTCAATAATATATCCGAAAAAGACATAAATAATAATAAAAGTCCGAAAGCAACCGCTAATTGAACAATAAAAATAACAAATATATTAGAAATAACAGAAATAATAGAATATCCACCAAATCGATATACCAAAATAGGAATGATTAAAAATTGTGCAGAAACTGTTAGTACAAACATATTAACTAACCACTTTATCAAAAAAGCAAGTGCCTTGTTACTATTAAATATCCACTTAAGCTCAGTAACTATTTTAAGCCCTATCTTATCTACTATCCAATCCCTTATCTTTCTGAAATATAGAATTATACCAAGAGTAGCAAGGTATGATAACTGAAATCCTGTTGTAAAAAGCCAATTGGGATTAATCCACAAAACTATTACGGCCGATATAAAAAGTGGATTTAAATAGTTTTTATCCCTATCAAAAATCACCGTAATAGCACCGCAAATAAACATTATAACAGCCCTAAGAACTGATGGCCTATAACCCACTACTACAACATAAATAATTAAACTAATACTAGTCAAAATAGCTATAAGCATCCTAGAGGTTAGCCTAGGAAGTCTAAAAAAAATAAGATTAAAAAAAAGCATTAGGGTTAAGGCAATAAATCCCGTATGCAAACCCGATACAGATAGAATATGACTTATACCAGCCTGCCTAAAATCATTTTCTATATAGTCAGCTATCCCCTTACGCTCACCCAAAATAATCCCCTTTAAAAGAGATCTATTTGGCTCCTCTATAAAATTAAAAAGACTAGAAGTAAAATAATGAACCCTAACTGCTATATTCTCTATCCAACTTAGTTCAGGCTTAGGAATTAGCCTTATCTCAGACCCCTTAAAAGGATAAGAAAGATAATCCACTCCTATATTTCGTAAATACTCCCCGTAGTCAAAATGTTCAAATCCCCCAAACCTATTGTCAAAACTATTATAACTCCTATTATTAGCAAAATGATACTGCCAACATGGAATAAGCTTTCGCCTATCAAACTTAAACTCCTTAACTGTACCTACAAAAAAAGCTTTACTATGAATAATAATATAATCGCCTAATTTTAAAGCTTTTATCCGATTCTGACTCTTAACTAGTACAGTCCAGTTGACCTTCTTAAACTTATCACCACGTATAATAACCTCATTAACCCCTAATAAATATTCCTGCCTAAACTTAGCTCTACTATCCTCTGTTATACTAACTCTACAATATGGATATGATATAACTTTTCCTGCAAAAGCAACTAACTCACTATTATCGTTAGTAGGAGTGCTGATATGCTTATTAGCTATTCTAGCATGAGAGTAGAATAAAAAAAGAAATATAAGACTAATAAAAATAACCTTATTAGCATAATTATAGTCCTTCGAATAGGCTAACAAAAATAATAATAAAGTTATAATGCTTGCGGTAAGTTCTAAGTATATGAACGAACTAGGTAAGTACTTAGACAATAAAATAGAAATAATAAATATTACTAAAACCTTAAATGATGGAAGGTTTATATTATTCACATCAAGATTCACTGTTAGTTAATAGAGATCATATCACCTAATAAAAGCTCTAACTGGTTTTTTTGTATTATATTAATATTCCCGCTATTTTCTACAAAATTAATGGCATCCTGGGATAGCTCACCAGTAGTAATAAAGATACCCTGTTTAGCATTCTTATTATCAAGCTTACTAGCAAGAATCCTTAATAACTAACTCGCCTATAGAATCTGAATGCCATCTTCTTATCTGAATTACAAACTTTTCCTTTTCACTCCCCTTAAGAAAAGCCGTATAATCAATACCATCACCTTGAGCAAGGAATACATCCTTACTGCTATACTTCTCATCTATTAAATTAAAGTTTAGCTTTTTTAGAATTTGCCTCGAACTCTCTAAAAACTCCTTTTTTTTAAAACTAAAAAACTGAGAACAAAATGGCTTACTATCTGTAGAAGAATGCTTGCCCTTTAAAGATGGCTCAAAAAAAGTACCATCAAAAAATCTATTTATATCAAACTTATTATCCCTATTAAGATTAGCTATATCCCAAACGATATCTCCTAAAATATCCTTTCTTTGCCATATTTCTAAAAAATCACTTAAGGGTGGAATGTGACCTAAATCTTTTATATTTTCATCAACAAAAAACTCTTCTATAACGTCAGTAGGGTTTATAACACTTGTCTGACTAGCTATACTATTACTACCCTTATCAATATTATCAACAAACCTTTTTTGTTCAACTATGTTATCCAATATAGACTTAATAGTTAGCCACTTTTTTGCATTAGCATCTTTAGCCAGAAGATCATTTATATAATTAAGTGCTTTTTCAATATTTTTCTGCTTAATGTTAATAAAAAAGATATCTTCTAAAATAGATTCACAATTATATTCAGGATACAGCTCTTTAAGCACTAAATAAGCCCTTTCTATAAAGAGAATACTTTCTTCAGTGCTTTTAATTTTCATATTACATCTAGCAATAACTTGGTATACAGCCTCCATAACATTAGGCTCTAGATCATTGTCTAATATTTTCTCAAGAGACTTTATAGCTTTATCCCACTTTGATAAAAGATAATTAGTAATTCCATCTATTAATATTAGCTTCCAGTCGTCTTCTTCAGTTTTAAGTATGGCTTTGTTTACCATTTCATTAGCTTTTAAGTAGTTACCTTTTTCGTATGCCGCTATAGCAGATAAGAAAAATACTTTTGAATCAGCTTTTGAGTCAGTATTAGAGTTTGAACTTAGCTGATTTAGGAATATAGAAGCAATATCACACCTTCTTTGTCCAAAGGCAATTAATGTGAGATATTCTATAATTAATTGTTCATTTTTATTTGTCTTATATAGCTTTATAAATACCTCAAAAGCATTTTCATCCCTTTTTAGATTAAACAAAAGTACCCCAATTCTTAGGTTAACCTCAAACTCTCCAGCAAACGGAGGATATTTCTTCCTATTTATTATTTCCCTAAACCTCTTTACAGCTAGTTCTTTTCTGCCCATCTTCTCATGGAGACTTGCTAATTTCCATAGAAGTTCTCCGTCAGTTTGTATTTGCAAGGCTTTTTCATATCCCTCTACTGCCTCATTTAGTTTACCGCTATCCTCAAGGTTTTTAGCTTGTTTATGAGCTAGTTTAGCTTTTGCACTAACTAATAGTGAGTATAACGTTATTAATAAAAAAGCTAGTCCAGATACCAATAAAATATATATCACTTTAGTAAGTCCAGTTTTAGATTATATTAGTTTATATTTTGCAAACTCTATTTCATGATTTAAGCAGTATTAATTTTCTTTTTAGCTGTTATATACAAGTTATATTCAAAGTAAGAGGATATTAACTTTATTAAAGCTAAAGTTGAAATTACTTTATCTTTATTTATTATAAATATACTTATTTAAAAAAACAACCTAAAACTTTAAATATAAAAAAAAAGTATTAAAGTATATATATAATTTTTGTTATTATCGGGCAGTCAATATAAAATGTTAATTTTTAAAATAATAAAATATTATAACTTATTATTTATTATTAACAAATATCATAACCACTGTTTATAGTAACCATAAAGTATTATAGAATATAGATGTCTACAGCAAATGCTCTTACGGCAATGTTTTAGGGATTATTTATACGGTAATATGATATAGGCATAATTACTTTTATTTTGTATTGACGTTATACGTATATTTTTAGTATATAGCTAAGCAGTAATTTTATAAAACTAACCTATAGGTATTAGGTCGGAGTATATATGAAAAAAGACTTTAGATTTCGTGAAATACCATATAATTATACCTCATTTTCTGATAAAGAGATAATATTAAAATACTTTGATAAGGATACATGGGATATCCTTAATAGACTTAGAGATAAGAGGATTACTGGTAGAAGTGCAAAACTACTTTTGGAGATCTATGGCGACTTTTTTATCATAGACAGGAATCCATATATATTCAATAACCTTTTGGAGAACAATAAAAAACGTTTAAAATTAGAAAAAATACACAATATGAGGCTGGATATTATTGAAAAAGGAATAAATCCAGATGATAATACTAGTAGCCTTGTAAAAGCTCTTTTGACGAAAACTAAAAAGTTTAAAACTGCTTTCTTTAGGCAATTTGAATATGAAAAAAAAATGCGAAAAAAGCTACTCCCTGTTTTAGCCAGCATTACTAATAAAACTAATATTAGCTTTTCTGCTTTTGATAAGGTATCCCACAGTACTGACGCCAGTGATTGGAGAATTGAGTATCCTTTTGTTATAGTCTACCCTGATAGTGAGAGTGAGATTGCTAAACTAATAAAAGCGGCTAAAAAACTTGACTTAAAAATAATCCCAAGGGGTGCAGGTACTGGTTTAACCGGTGGTGCAGTACCTGTTTTTAAGAATACCATGATCATAAATACAGAAAAGCTAAACAAGATTGTTGGAATAACTAAGCTATCCGAAAATAACAAAGATATTAACATAATAGAGCTTGGTTCCGGCGTGGTAACTAATGATGCTATGAACTACTCCAAAAAAAGGGGACTTATATTTGCTACTGATCCAACATCTGCTTGGGCATCAACCATTGGAGGTAATATAGCTGAGAACTCTGGTGGTAAAAAGGCTGTAATGTGGGGTACGGCTATAGATAACATTTATTCATTTAAAATATTTAATAGTAATGGTAATATTCTAGAGGTTAAAAGAAGAGATCATCCACATAGAAAGATAATGACAAATGATAACGTTATTTTTGATGTTTATCTATGTGATAAAGCTAAAGGCATATATAGGGCTAGGAAGAAGAAAAATAAACTAATTAACTCTATTATTATGATGGGCAAAGACATTCGTAAAAATGGACTGGGTAAAGATGTTACTAATAAAGCTTTAATGGGGGTACCTGGTATACAAAAAGAAGGTGGAGATGGTATAATTACGTCTGCCAAGTTTGTTTTGTATGAGCCTTTTAGCTTTAAGCGAACTATTTGCCTAGAGTTCTTTGGTAAGAATATGTTAAACGCATCAAAGGCTATTATATACATAATAGAGCTTTTTAAAAATAATGATAATGCTTTCTTAACTGCACTAGAACACTTTGATAATAAGTATATTGACGCTATTAACTATAAAAATAAGTCTGACCGAATAGATAAAATAAAGGCTGTTTTGCTTATTGACATTGAGGGTAACAATGAGGATTATGTTATATCAGCCTGTGATAATATTATATCATCGTTAATAAGCTATAATGCACAAGGGTTTACAGCATCCACTGAGCGTGATAGAGAGAGCTTTTGGGCTGATAGAAAGAATCTTGGTGCTATAGCAAAACATACCAATGCCTTTAAGCTTAATGAGGATATAGTTATACCGTTAGACAGCTTACCTGAGTTTGCTGACTTTATTGAAAAACTCAATATACAAAAGGAGTTAGCTAATAACATTAAGGCTATTGATAAAATAAATAACTATCTAAATAGTATATCTGATAAGCATAATGAGTTTACCTCCAACAGGATAATTAATTATATAAATTACATTAGGGATATTAGTAAAACGTTTTCCGATTATATTGCTGATCTTGACAGCCTGGGTGATAACGGACTTAGTCTATTTGAGCTTATCAGAGACGGTAAAGTGCTTATATCTGTCAGGGAGCTTGTAATTGATTATTTTAGAAAGTCTTTTCAGGGGCATGATGATATCCTAAATGGACTTATAAAGGTTTTAGAAGAGGTAATAGCTAAAAGACTTGTAATTGCAACCCACATGCACGCTGGAGACGGAAATATACATGTTAACATACCTGTTCACTCTAGTGATTATATGATGATGCAGGACGCCGATGATACCGTTACCATAATTATGAAAAAAGCGACTGATCTTAATGGCGTTATATCAGGTGAACACGGAATTGGTCTTACAAAGCTTAGGTTTCTTGATAGCCATAATATTAATGAATATAACAAATATAAAAAAGAGAGTGATCCTCATGATTTATTTAATCCCGGTAAGCTAATTTCAGACTTTCCTATTAATACTATTTATACGCCGTCTTTTAACTTACTCGAACTAGAGGCCTTTATCCTTAAGGCAACCGACCTTGAACTCCTAAATATGTCTATAGCTAATTGTCTTAGGTGTTGTAAGTGTAAAACCGTATGCAATACTAATTATCCGGCTAAAACTATGTTTTACAATCCTCGTAATAAGATATTGGGGGTAGCCTTAATATCTGAGGCAGTTTTGTATGATGCTCAAACGTCCAATCACCTTAGCTTTAGGCATTTTAAGATGCTTAGAGATATATCCGACCACTGTACTCTTTGTCATAAGTGTGAAGTGCCTTGTCCTGTTAACATCGATTTTGGTAATATTACCCTATCCATTAGGAAACTCCTAATAGATAGAAAAAAACGTCGTTTTCACCTGATTACGTGGTTGACCTTGTTTTACCTTAGCAGACATAATTATTATATAAATAAAATATTAAGATTAGGCTTTCTCAGTTTGGGTTTTAAAGCTCAAAGAATGGCTCATTATATCACAAAGCCTTTTTATAAGGTGTTGGATAAGGCTATTCCAACGATTGCCGGCTTTTTAAAAGGACGCTTTCCTAAAACTAGTGGACTATCCATTAGGGATAGGCTTAATCTTAAGGGAGTTAACACATTTTTTGCATTCCACAACCAGTCTATGCCCATAAAGAAAAGCGTATTATATTTTGCTGGTTGCGGTTCTGAGCGTATGTTCCCTGACATTAGTATAGCGGTTATTGCATTGCTTTATTACTCTGGTATTCAGGTAGTAATTTCGCCTGAGTATTTATGTTGTGGTTATCCTGCTTTGGCTAACGGTAAAACCAATATGGCTGAGACTATAAGCTATGAAAATCGAGTAATCTTCCATAGAATGGCTGACCTTATTGGATATATGAAGATTAAAGATATTATTCTATCCTGCGGTACATGCCATGAGAGAATTAGTGATCACAACCTATATAATATATTTGAAGGCTCTAAGTTAAGGGATATTAGTGAGTTTATCGCTATTGAGAGGCTTTATAAAAAAAACCTTAACTGTGATTATATATACCATACTCCCTGTCATACTCCGGTTAAGGATATGGCCATAAACAAGGTTTTTGATGATATACTCGAGTCAAAAGTTAATTTAACTGAAACTTGCTGTGGTGAAGCTGGTACCCTTGCGTTGTCTAGCCCACATATATCAAACGCCCTTAGGGATAGAAAAGAAAAGGATATAATAAATAGTTTTTCTTTAAAGAACAACAAAAAGGCCAATATTATTACATCTTGTCCTAGCTGTGTTCAGGGGTTATCTAAGATTAGTAATGGCTTATCTGTTAAAGGAGAGCATTTAGCAGTTCATTTAGCAAAAGAGTTCTTGGGTAAGAGGTGGAAGGCTAAGTTTTTAAGAGAAGTTCAAAAAGACGGTATCGAACATATTTTTATGTAGTTATACTATTTATATTTTGTGTATATTGTTTTTAAATAATAGTTGTCTATTTAGTTGCCCCGTATTATCTTTATTTGAAAGTATACTATCTATTCTTTTGTACTTTTTATTAATATGTTGGCTAAAAGTTTATTTTAATGTTAGTTGTGAAAAGTTAAAAACAACTTGCTATTAAAATTAAAGATGAATATTTATATAAATGGTGATAATAATTTGACTAGTTCCATATTGTTTAAGGAGTTAGAAAGGACTAATGACTTATCTAGCTGTTGTGAGTTTTGGAGTCTGGATAATAGTAAGGATTTATTTAAGCAAATATCAAAGAAAATAGACAATCTATCTATTATATCCTTACTAGAAGGCCTTAGCTATAAAGAGGCAGAGTTTTTTTATTTACTTTTACAAAACAACGGTACAACAACATCCATGGAGCTTTTTCAAAAGAAGTTCTCATGGGAAAACGATATTAACACAATATCAAATAGCTTACAAAAAAAATATTTAATCTTTATAAGAAAAAGCATTTCTAAGATTAAGATTGTACCTTATTCATATTCAATATATCCAGAGATACTAAGGGCTATTAAGCTTGTTAACATTGTAACTATTCCAGAGTTAGCAAAAAGCTTTTCTATTAGTAATATTAATAATTCTACTAACCCCTCAAACGCTTTATCAGAAAACTGGAATAAACTTTTTACTGCAAACTTGGGTCAATTTCGTATTAACTCTTTGCCAGATTTAGGATTGGATAATGAACTATCAAAATACCTCTCTGAAAAGGTATGTAATAAGGGTTTATTGTTTAATAAAAAGTTCTATTATGTTGTAATCATGAATAGAACTAGTTTAGACCATTTAAATAACTTGGGAGTTAAGAAAACTATAAATAATTACAAAAAGTTATTTTTTTTATCAAGCTTGTATCACTCATACTTCCAAATTAGAACTAATGGGATATACGTTACAAACAAAAATCAAATAAGAAAATATGATTCCAATTTCCTTAATAAGCTTTTCTTACGAGATAGTGAATTGCAAAACTCTTTACTTACTTTTTTAGAAGATGCTGGATTTATATACATATCAGAGGGACAATATCTCACTGATCCATCTTTTATAGAGTTTTTAAAGAAGTCTATTAATGAAAAGCTTATGTATATAGTTAGTGTATATCCAAAAGTAAAGAGGGCTTTTGATCTTATTGCTAGGTTAAGCAAAAATAGCTTTAATCATTGGGATATAGCTCAGCAATACTTTATAGATAAAGTTAATTTGGGATACTTTTCTTATAACATATTAAAAGATCAAAACTTAAACCATGAGAATATTATAAGTTCTCTTGATTTTCTATTCCAAATTGGGTTATTAAAACGTAATCAAAATGATTATAGTTTGAGCTTTTTAGGAGAAAGACTTATTAATAATGATCAGGATATAGATAAAAGTAAAGTTCCAGAATGCGGTGGTATTGTTGTTAATAGCGATTATAGTTTATTAGTATATCCTGATAGGCTTAGTGAGTATCATAGCTTTTTAGTGGAGCTTTTTGCGTGTAGGAAAAATGATGGAGTTGTGTGGGAATATAGTATTAAAAAAGATACTATACAAAGGGGGGTGTATTTAGGTTTTAGTCATGAGGAGTTTATTAACTGCTTGAAGGATAACAGTGTTAGAGGAGTACCCGATAGCATAATATATAATATAAACTCGTGGACACAAAAGCTTAAGAAGGTTTTTGTTAAGCAAATTACTGTACTTACTGGTGATCAAAATGTATTAGAATTACTACAGTATGATAAGGATATTAGTCAGCAAGTACAAAAAATAGGAAAAGATTATTTGTTATATGACAGCAAAAACGGAGATTTACCTCATTATATACAATCTGATGAAGGCATTTTTTTGATAAGAGAAGGAGATAATCTTTGTCATGAAAAACGTTAATTTATCGCTAATTAAATACATAGACAATTCATATTCTATATATATACAAACTGGTCTTTTGAATAGTATTTCCTCATACATATCCGACTATTTGGACAATAAGATATTGATTATAACCGATTCTAATGTTAGAAAGTTATATGGGAACAGCTTATTTAATAGTTTAAAAAAATATGCTAAAAGTCTTTATATACATTCATTCCCTTATGGAGAAAGACATAAGAACATTAACACCAAAATGGATATTGAACGTTTTATGTTTGAGAATAGATTTAGTCGGGATAGTCTTATTATTGCTTTAGGTGGTGGTGTTGTTGGTGATTTAGCAGGTTTTACTGCATCTACTTTTAATCGCGGAATACCTTATATCCAAATACCAACTACTATTGTGGCTCAAGTGGATAGTAGTATTGGGGGTAAGACTGCTATTGACGTTAGTTATGGTAAAAATCTTATTGGTACATTTTTCCAACCTAAAATCGTATTGATTGACCCTATGGTACTTAATACTTTGTCTGATAAGGAATACATATCCGGTATGGCAGAGGTTATAAAGCATGCTGTTATTAAGAGTTATGATTTATTTACTTTTTTAGAGGACAAAAGAAATAATATACTTAATAGAGATATGTCCATTTTGGAGGTTCTTATAGAGATGAACTGCTCTATTAAAAAGGATGTGGTTGAAAAGGATGAAAAAGAAAGTAATTTAAGACAGATACTTAATTATGGTCATACAATAGGTCATGCAATAGAAAAAGTTATGGATTATAATATGCTCCACGGCGAGTGTGTGGCTATTGGAATGGTTTATGAGGCTATTATATCTAATAAGCTTGGCTATTTGGATAATAGTTCTGTTAACAGAATAGTTAATTTACTTGATAGTTATAACTTACCTATCGATTTACCAAGCAGTATTAAAAACTATGATATTTATAATGCTAGTCTTTTGGATAAAAAGTCCCTTAGCAATGAACCACGCTATTCTTTACCTAAATCCATAGGTGATATGCTTACTATAGAAGGCAGTTATGGAGTTAGTGTGGATAAAAACGTTTTATTTGAGGCCTTAAATACGAATGTTAATATAATTACTAAATAGGGTTATTTGGATATAACTCCCCGTTTTGTATTGTGTATAAAGTTGATTAGTTTACTTGCTTCTTTCTCTATAAGGCATATTTCATCTTTGTTATCCGACTTTAGTATTTTTAGTACGTTGTTCACTTTTGTTTTTATGGATAGTTTTTTATTAAGGATTAGTTTATATAGTTTTTTTAGTTGTAATATTTTCTCACTTGACCATCCTACACGTTTTAGTCCTACAGTGTTTATGCCATAGAGTTTAGCATTTTCTTGAGCTACTAAGGCGTATGGTATAACGTCTTGGCTTATACGGCATAATCCCCCTATCATTGAGTGTTCACCTATTCTGACAAACTGGTGTATTAGGGTATGGCCTGATATAAACGCATGATCCTCGATTATAACCCATCCAGCAACTCCAGCGTAGTTAGCCAAAGTGATATGGTTATTTATAGTGCAGTCATGAGCAATATGACTATACGCCATTAGATAATTGTTAGATCCTATTGTAGTTGGTTTATCCGACGTACTATGGTGGATGGTTACATATTCCCTTATTATGTTGTTATTGCCTATATTTGTTCTTATGCTCTTATTATTTTTATATGTTCTATCTTGCGGAATAGCTCCTATATATGCCCCTTTAAATATGTGATTATTCTCGCCTATTTTAGTATTTATTATCTCTACGTTGCTATCGATTTTAGTATTTCTGCCTATTATACTACCCTTTCTTATTATTGAGTAGGCATCTATACTTACAGAGGGGTGAATATTAGTATCTGCTTCAATAATAGCGGTTGGGTGGATATACATTTTATACCTTAAGTTTATTTATCGGTTATATTTTATATTGATTAATATACAATAATTTAATATATTCTATTGTCTTGTTATCAAAAGTAACAAAGTATATTCATGAGACGGACAGCTAATTGAAGGATACACTTTTAAGATTAATATCTTTTCTATCGCCTAATAAATCCAATATATATCTTTATTTTATAGTCCATGTTATAGGGATAAGCTCTATTATACTATATTTAGTTGACTATGACATAGTAAAAAGACTTGTACTTACGTTTATATATTTTATTTTAGTAGTTTTATTTTTTATAAGGCCCTCCGTTATAGAAGGCTTATCTATTAGGTGGATTATTATATACGGTTATTTATTCAGGGTAGTAGTTTTAGTATTTTTTATATATGGCAACGTATTTTCATTAGCTAAAAGCGATTGGACAGGTTTTTTATTAAAAGACTTTTACTCCCCCACATTTTATGTACTAGCTTTATTTTTAGAGTTTATCATAGTTTATTCCATTAAGCTTATACTGGATAAATATAGCTTATCGGCTAACACTATAACATTGTACATGTGGAATCCTTTTGTAATAGATAGTTTATATAATAATTTTGATCCATTTATTATATGGATAGCACTTATACTATTGGTATTTATATTTTTAATTTATAATAAGAGGTTATTATCGTCCATATTGTTTGGATTATCCATGGCTGTTCATGGTCTATCATTTTTAATGATATTTGCTTTAGTTAGGGGGCTAAAGGGATATTTATTAATAGCGATTGGTATATTTATAGGTTTATTGTTTATACCTGGTCATGCAGATTATTTTCTTTCGAGTATATTGTATTCAGGATGGTTACAGAGGGTTTTCAGTTTTTTTAGGGATATAGAGTTTAGTTATGGCTATTTAGTTAATGATAAGGTTATTTTACTGTTACCTTTTATTTTATCCATATTGGTTTGGATAAGCATAAGCAAGGTTAATGTTCTTAATAAAGTTCACAATGCTATATTTATTTACATATTGGTCTATCCTAACGGTTTTAGTGATATTGGTATTTTGCTTATAGTTTTGTCGGCTGTGTTCAGGAACATAAGTCTTTTGATATTTTCTTTGTATATATACTGTTTACCTTTATTGAATGGTATAGACGGCTTTAGTATATATAACAGCCTAATAAGTTATATACTGTTAATTAGCTTATCTATTTTGATGTTTATCAAGGGCTTATATTATAAAACATCTAGTCAAACTATCAAAACTAACTAGTTATTATAGCCTACTATACTAAGGTATTTTATGTGTTAGAAGATTTACCTTAGCTAAGAACTACATATATATTTATCTAAAACAAAGTAGTTGTATAAAAATAATACAATAAAGAAAAATTATACTTTGCTTTTTAGAAATATTAAAGCATCTTTGCTGTTAAAGTTAATAGCGTTTTATTCATATAAAATAAATTAATATGAAGAGTAAGATATGATGAAGGTATTGAAAAAAAGTAAAAGAGGTTTATTTCTATTTATAATGGTATTAATTTCATCAATACCATTAATACCAGTAATTATGTTATTATTTATAACTAGTGGTTGCTGTGAGGACTATCGTTATATTTATAATGGTTATAGGTATATGAAGGTTGACTATTTTTATGATGGGAGGAATTATGGGGGTGATATGAAGAGTGGCTGTGACAGTGTAGATACTAGTACTCCTGTTACTGGAAAGGTTGGAGAATCCCTAAAGGATGTACTAAAAGGACATAAGTTTAATGATCCAGTAGAAAGAGCGGCTGTCGAAATAGCTAAAATAAGAATGAGTCTAAACCCTAGAAGAAGTCGTGTTCATATAAAATGCATACCAACTGAAGACGGCTTAGATAAATTAATAGAATCTATTAGTTCTCCAACAAGCAGACCTAGACGTGCTGATGATGGAGGTGCAGCAGGTGGTGTTGATAAAGATGATGAGCAGACTAAAATAGATGGAGACTTAGATGAAATAGCAAATCTTACAGAGCGAGCACTTGATGCGTGGGCCTTTTATGTCCCTCCTGACAATAACTTACCTGGTGAGCAACCTAGAGTTGGCCGTGCTAAACTTAGAATAAGGCTTACAAGTGGTCATCATAGTCCCTCATTTTTTATTACACTGGTTAGCACTAATTGTGCAGAAGAAAGAGGACTTTCAGCAAGTGAGTCTCAAATGTGTATTAATTATTTTAAGAACAATCCAGGTACGGTTGCTCTTGCCCTATTTAATCATGATAGGGATGGAAGAATAATAAGTGGGCTTATAGCAATAAGTGAATTTCATTATGATAGGATAGGCCCTGAAAATATGTTACTAACTATTATGCATGAAATTGGACATGTTTTTGGTCTAGAGGATATAACAAACAACTTTACCTTGCCCGGAGCACTTAGTCCTCGATCATTTATTATGTATCAAGATAGGAGTAGTAGGCTGGCTATAAGGCCTAACATTTACGAGCTTAGCATGGTTCGCATGATCTATCGTACTGTTGATAGCCGCCCCAGCACCCCCCCTAGAGACTTGCATCATAGAGATAGACTGGGGCGTTTTGTTGATGCCCCTGCTATTGATATTAATCTTCCAACTGCTAATATTCCGACGACTGATATGCCATTTTTAGACCAATTTTTCGTTAGTTTTCCTAATAGGAGTGGGGTGCAAGTACTAGCCCGTGCTAATGTTAGACCTAGATTTCATGTATATGAGAGGATAACTAATCAAGAGAGAGAAGAGGAAAAGAGAAAGAAAAAAGAAAAGGAAGAGAGGGAAAAGGAAGAGAGGGAAAAGGAAAATTGTACACATGGCTTAGTTGATGCTGCACGTCAAAGAATAGCAGAAGTTTACTGTATGGCTAGAGACTTTCGCCTGTGTGTTTTTCAAAAGAAAAAAAGGGATGTAGGAGAAAATGACGGCAGTCACCCTGATAGTCGAAATCCAGGAGGAGGCACAATAGGTGGGCCTAGTCACCCTGATAGTCGAAATCCAGGAGGAGGCACAATAGGTGGGCCTAGCCACCCTGATAGTCGAAATCCAGGAGGAGGCACAATAGGTGGGCCTAGCCACCCTGATAGCAAGTATTACAGATAAGCACATAAGTATAATGATTTATTTTAGCATTATGATGTTTTAACAATCAAATATTTAGCTTTATATAAAGCCATGCCTTTTAGGTATGGCTTTTTTATTTATATTGTGGGGTATGCCGTTTATAAATAAGTTATTACCTATTATATAAATAGTTATATAATCTATTAGGTTATGGGATAGGGGGGTTGACTATTGCTTATTTTTCTATATATTATAAAGGGGTATATAAAAATGAGTGATTTTAATGGATAACTGTCATGAGTCCGATTGTAAATATGGAGATCAACTAGTACGCCTTAGAAAGATAGAAGGACAAGTAAAGGGTATTCAAAAAATGATCATGGATGATCGTTATTGTATAGATATTTTAGTACAAATTAGGTCTATAAAGAGTGCACTTATGAAGGTTGAGGAGAACATATTAAAAAAACATATACTGACTTGTGTTACTGGTGCTGTTAGGAGTGGTTCTGATGGTGAGGTTAATGCTAAGGTTAATGAGTTAATGGATATTATCTCTAGGTTTGCTTAATTATTTTATGAGGTTGTTATGGAAAAAACAATAAAGATTGAAGGTATGAGTTGTAATCACTGTGTTAATAGAATTGAAACCAGTATAAAGAGAATAACTGAGATAGAGGAGGTAACAGTTTCTTTAGCGGATAAAGAAGCTAAGTTGGTGGGTACTGCATTGGATAGCATAACAGATAAGTTAGACAAGGCGGTTCGTGATACTGGTTGTAAGGTTGTTTGGTAATAGCTTTATAGGGTATTAGAAGGTAGTTTTATGCACATTAATTTAGCTATAAAAGGTATGAGTTGTTCAGCCTGTGTTAGTGCTGTTGAAAATGTTTTAAATGACATAAATGGTATATTATCGGCTGAGGTTAACTTTGCTACTGAGACTGCTAAAATAGAGTTTATACCTGAGCTTATAGATAGACCATCTATTGTGAATAGTATTAAAAAGGCTGGTTATGATGTTTTAGCTGATAATACTGACAGTGAAAAGAATAACAAGTCTGAG
>CBDBPB010000005.1:0-46898 GCA_965208615.1 Spirochaetota bacterium | reverse complement strand
AATACCGTTGTCACTAATCATATAATTTTCATTATCCAGTTTTATTAGTTTGAGTTCTTTTAGTTGTTCTAGGGGCTTTATTTATGAGCTTAAGTCCTTGTTTTTTGTCGGAAAAGTCTATTCTATTTGCCAAGGTGTTATGGCACATACCTTTAGTGTTATCTTGCTTATGATAATAATATAAAACTTTTAACAACTTTAAAGAAATAATCTCTAGATCATCAAACATGTTTGCCTCCCTAATTATAAGTAGCCTATCTTAGCTCAAAAATATGTATAGATTAATTATTTTTGCCTATATTTAAAATTACTTGACACTCATAGTAAAAAAACATTATACTTAAAGCAATATTATTGCCGGAGTGGTGAAATTGGTAGACACGCTGGACTCAAAATCCAGTGAAGGTAACTTCATGTCGGTTCAAGTCCGACCTCCGCATATTTATTTTTATTTTTAAACGGTTACTTTTTCTTTATTTTGCTGAATGACCTTTTCTGCAAGTTTATCTGTCAAATGTTCATAGTGAGAAAAGCTCATTTCGAAAGTAGCTCTACCACTGGTTAATGACCTAAGCTCAATGGAATACTTAATCATCTCGCTAAGTGGGGCTTGTGCTTTAATAACCTGAGTAGTGCTTTTATCACCCTCATCCATGCCTAGTATACGCCCACGTCTACCTTGAATATCGCCTAACACATCACCAGTTAGCTCCTGATCAGTGTATATAGTCACATCCATAATAGGTTCTAGCAAAATGGGATTACAATTATTAACGGCTTTTTTTCATAGCATGCAATGCGGCTAATTTAAATGATAGCTCTGATGAGTCAACAGGATGAAAACTACCATCATAAAGAGTAACTTTAACATCAGTTATAGGATATTTAGCCAATACACCCTCTTCCTTAGCTTCTTTAAGTCCCTTTTCAACACCTGGTATATATCCTTTTGGTATGGTACCCCCTACAATTTTATCCACAAACTCAAATCCTAATCCACGTTCAAGGGGTTCAACATTGATAAACACCTCTCCAAATTGTCCATGTCCGCCAGTTTGCTTTTTATGTCGATATTGAGCCTTGCCAGCTTTACCTATAGTTTCTCTGTATGCTATTTTAGGAGGGTTGGTTAGAATCTTTAAATTATTTTTATCTTGGATATGGCTAATTATAACGTCGAGTTGTATTTCCCCCATGCCGGATATAATAGTTTCTTTGGTTTCGGAGTTTATTTTTATTTCAAATGTGGGATCTTCTTGAGCAACTTTATGTAATGAGGACATTATTTTATCTTCATCTCCTTTATTCTCTGATTTAACGGATAATAATAAATTGTTTTTGGCAGTTTAAGAGGAGGTAGTTTAATAGGATCTTTAGGGTCATGAAGAGTATCACCAGTATTAACATCATCGAGTTTGGTTACTACTCCAATATCTCCGGCAATTAGCTCATTTATCTGAACTTGTTTACTACCCATAATAGAGTATATATGAGATAACTTTATCTTATTTTCCGAAGATGCGTTTATTAATTCCATATCTGGTATAGCCTTACCTGAGCGTACTCTAAAATAGCTAAACTTACCAGCATATTGATCAAGACGAGTTTTATAAACAAATGCAGTAAACGGATCATTGACATCTGGATTTCTTGCAATGAGTTCATTTTCGTCATTGGGATTAAATCCAAGAGTCTCACCAACAAATAGTGGAGAAGGTAAAAACTTTATAACCATTTTTAATAGAGTAATAACTCCTATTCCTTTATTAGCAGAACCACAAACTAATGGTACAATTTTAAACTGTTGAGTACACTTTCTTACACCTCTTGCAATTTCTTCGTCTGTGAACTGTTCACCATTTAGATATTTTTCAACAAGATCATCATCTATTTCTGCAATTGCTTCTTTTAGCTTTTCTTTATACTCTTTAGCCTTATCCATGTATTCACTGGGTATATCCTTTATATCAACGCCTTGTTTATCTTTTTTTGGATACAGAGCCTTCATTAATAGAATATCTATGAACACCACTAAAGCTATCCCCTTGTCCAATTGGTATTTCAATAGGGACAATAGGTGTATTAATATCGTTTTGCATCTTTTTGTACTATGTTTTCAAAGTTAGCAAGGTTCTTTATCCATTTTGTTTACGAAGATAATTCTTGGTACTCTGTATTCATCTGCATAGTCCCATATTTTTCTTGTTCCTATTTGTATACCATCAACACTATCTACTACTACCAATGCCCCCTCTGATACCCTAAGAGAGGCTCTTACTTCTCCTACGAAGTCAGGGGTACCTGGAGTGTCAAATATATTTATTTTGGTATTCTGAAACTCTGTGAACGTAAGAGATGTATAAAATAGATATTTTTCGTTTAACTTCTTCGTCTTCAAAGTCAGAAGAGGTATTACCACTTTCTACAGCTCCGAGCTTATTAATAGCTCCTGTAAAATAGAGCATATTTTCAGTTAAAGTGGTTTTACCAGTACCCCCATGCCCTATTATTGATATATTTCTAATATTATCTGTTATATATTGTTTCATTACAAAACCCCCTACGGTAACTATAAATTTTCATTTAATATTTTATATTATTTAAGAAGTCAAAGTTTAGTTATATCTAATAACTATTTTTTTATTTAAATTATATCATAAACAATGGAGTTTATATATTATATAATACAAAAAATAAATTAAGATGGTGTTATCAAATGAAAAAATTAGTTCTTAAATCAACCTTATTAATTTTTAATATTTTCTACTCTACTTTATGGAGAAGAAAAAAAACTACTTGTAACGCATATAAAAGCAAGGGTATATTCTAAGGCTTCTAGCTTTTCAGATCAAATAACACGAATTCGTTTTGGTTCATCTGTTAATGTAGAAAAGGTTTATGGCCAATGGGTAGAGCTTAAATCTAAAGGGGGAAAGTTAGGTTATGTTCATAAGCTGGCTCTAATTGATAAAGCTGGTTTTGAGCGTCAGGCAGAGGCTATTAATAAACGAGAGGCTAAAGCTAGAGCAAAAGGTTTTAGCGAAGAAGAAGAATTAGCCGTTGGTACAAAGGGTTTTAGTGAAGAAGAAGAACTGGCGGCTGGTGTAAAGGGCTTTAGCGAGGAAGAAGAGGTATCTGTTGGTACAAAAGGCTTTAATAAGCAGGTTGAGGAAAAGTATAAAAAACAAAATAGAGGACTAAGATATGATTTGGTTAGAAAGCTGGATAGAAGAGTAACTCCAAATATAGAAAGGACGTATAGACGATGGCGTAAACTTGGAGAACTGGGTGAATATGGTCCATATTATCAAAAACCTAAATAGCATTTTGGAGAAAAACTATGAATAATAAAAGAATAAATAAAAAATTTTATTATCTTTTAATTTTTATTTTATTAATAACCGGCTTTACAAACTGTAAGGAACTCATTAGAGCATTGCCCTATGGAGATAAAATACTAATAGGGTATGAAGCAATAGAAAAAACTATCAGCAATATATAAGGCCTATAATAAACAATTTACGCCAAGAGAAGAGTATTATATAGGTCGTACTGTAAGTGCACATGTATTACAAAAAAGGCGTCTATACGGAAATGGAAGATCAGCATTAGAAAAATATATTTCAAGAATAGGTCATACTATTGCAATGGCCTCTGATCGTCCTGAGACTTATCAAGGATATAGGTTTTCCATAATTAGGTCTAACTCTATTAATGCTTTTGCTGTACCAAGTGGATATATATTTATAACTACAGGATTAATTAATATGGCCTCTGATGAGGATGAGTTGGCTGGTGTTATTGCCCATGAAGTTGTACACATTGTAAAAAAGCATTCTTTGGAGTCAATAAGTGAATCGGAAAGAACAAAGGCTGTTGCAGAACTAGTTGAATTCGGTGTGTAAATACAGGGTTATCGGCAAGATGAAAAACTTAGTAGTTTAACTGGTGTTTTTAGTGGTATAGTTGATAGTGTTGTACCAGGAGTACTAAAAGGGGTTTTGATGCCAAAAAAGAAAAAGAGGCTGATATAGAAGCTATTCATATATTAGTTAAGGCTGGATATGATCCAAAAGGACTAAAAAGGATGTTAACTAAGTTATCCTCAATATATAAAGCGAAAAATAAGTCTGATGGTATTCATGGTAATCCTTTAGATAGGGCTAATAATGTTAGTCAGATAATTATTAACTATAATTCAAAGGTACCAAAAATAACAAGATATAGAACTAGACGATTTAAAAATATAGTTTATTAATCTTTATTTACGATGTTAGTTGAGATATGGTTATATTATGCGGATGCTTAATAAGTTTGTTTATGTTTATAATAAACAGACCTTTATATATGCCATTATCAGCTAATATTACCACTATTTTTAACTTTCTTTTTAGCGGGATTCCTATTCTACTGTTTGGGTATATACTCACTAACAAAGAAAAAAGTAGACAATAAATATTTATTAGTACTTTTCATTATTGCACTATTAATTAGGCTCCCATTCCTTTTTGCCGACTATATACCAGACCTATCAGATGACATATTTAGGTATAGATGGGATGGTAAGGTTCAGTATGAGGGATATAATCCATATAGTTTTTCTCCAAAAGAAATTATAAATAAGTATCCTCATCTAAAAGACATACATTTTAATTCTATTAATCATCCAGAGATACCTACTATTTACCCGCCTTTTTTGCAGGCCGTATTCTATTTAATATACTCTATACACTCTTCCATTTTAGCCTTTAAGATAGTCTTTATGATATTCGATATACTAACGTCTATTTTGATAATTAGTTGGCTTTCTAGGCTCAAGCTTAATAAGGCATTATTTATAATTTATAGTTGGAATCCTCTTGTTATATTAGAGTTTTATCATAGCGGACATAGCGATTCATTAATGGTTTTACTAATCACCCTAACGCTATATTTATACACTAGTTATAGTAAAAAGCTATCTATAATCAGTCTTGCATTTTTGACTATAACAAAGTTTATAGGTTTGGTATTACTACCGTTTTATTATAAAAAAGTACCTTTTAGGTATATGGGATTATTTTTCGTGATTATTATAGGCTTTTATGGTTTTTATTATGATCCTAATTTATTTACTGGATTACTTCACTTCAGCAAGTATTGGGAGTATAATAGCTTTTTTTATAAGGCATTAAAAGGAGTTTTTGGAAATAGAGAAATACCAAAGCTTATATTGGGAATAGTATTTTTAATTCTTTATTTAAAGAAGTGGAAGGATGTTTTTATGGATGATAGGTTATTCATAAAGAGTTCGTTTTTTGTTTTGGGATGCGTATTATTATTTAGTCCTGTATTACATCCGTGGTATGTCATTTTGATAATTCCATTTCTTGTTATTAGTCCATCAAGAGGGTGGATATTGTTTAGTGGTTTAGTTGTGCTGTCATACATCATCAGAATGGATTATTATAGGCTGGGTATATGGGAAGAGAGTATTTATGTTATTATGGCGGAATATATACCTTTTTATGGTCTTCTTATTTATGACTTTATTAGACAAAAGAAATTACGGATTAGGGTTAACTAAGGTTATTATCGTTTAAATATACCAATTGCATTGGGAATACCAAAGCTACCATTAATCTGTTTTTTAAAGTTTTTATAATTTATATAAAGCTGAGAGGAGGTACCACCATCGAGGTTTAGAGCATACTTACAGCCTAAACCGCCGTAAGACTCTTTTAAAGCGAGGATCATAGCTAAATCATCTGCATAAGCACTGGTATTCTCAGTTATCCCTATGACAATGAGATTATTATTTTTTATACCAATAAAAGATCGTCGTGCTATTTGTCTTTTTAAGTTAGCTACTGGTTTAGCCTTGTCAACTAGCTGTGGACGACTTTGAATAGCAAAGCTTATTTTCTTATCATATCTAAACTTACTTGAGTGAACCATTTTAGCTATATTTTTTCTTATGTAAAACACTCCATCAAATTGCTTGCGTACCTTGCTTATCAGCTTATTATTTTTAACCTGTAAACCCAGTGGGTGATAGCTTTTATCAAAAAAACTGGCATTTATAGCCATTATGGCATTTGATAGGTTTAAATATTCTTTTATATTTAGGAATGGTTTATTATAATCCTTAGCTAATAATAAGTTAACTTTATATTTACTAGGATCAATAGTAACATAAAAAAGATTAAACCCAGTTCTAACCTTATAACGGGGTGCTTTTATTATAAGGCGATTATAGTAAAATCCTTTATTTAAGGTTGCATGACTATTGCTATCGCCTAATGCACATGATAATATAAAAGTTAATATGAATAAGGTTATAACTGTTTTCATAAAGTTTATTAAATATACTTTGTTATAAGAGTTTTGTCAATTTATCGTAACAGATTATAAAATATTTCTTTATTGCTTTATAAACTTTTTAATTTTATTACTTTTAATTTTAGTAGTTAGTTTTTTTTAAAGTAAATTAAATTTATAATAATTTTTTATATTAAAACTTAGGATATAAAAAACAGAATATATGCATTTTAACAAAAGGCTAAACCAATTTAATAAATACTTACTTTTAATATTGTTAATAACTAACTTTAACCAACTTAGCTATTCACAAACGGTATCCGATATAAAAAACAAAAAAGAACAAATACTAAAAAAGGTTAAGGCTAATAAAGCAAATAAACAGCGCCTTAAAAAAAGCCTGGAGTTCTTTGATCTTACTTTTTTAAAAGCATTCCTACAGGATTATGGTCTTCCTAATAAGTCTGACGATAAATCAAAACTCATTAATACAATAATTGATAATATACCAATTATATCTAAAGATATAAAATATACGGATCTTACACCCTATAGAAAAAAAGATAAGAAGGATGAAGCTAAAAAACAAAAAACTAAAAAGACTGATATGCCGGTTAGACTGGTCTATTCCACAAAAAGGTATGCAAAAATAGGTAAAAAAGCTAATATAAATACTAGTAATGTTCTTCTTTATAATGCCTCGAGTATTTTTGCCTCTGACAAAAAGGATAAAAAAGGTTTTAGAAGAATATTACTATTTGCTAATGTTAAACTGGTATTCCGAAATAAAACTATAACTGCAGATGCCATTTCTATAAAAATCGATGAAGGTGATAATCCTATTGAGGTTGTAGCTGCTGGTAGTCTTCTTATCAAGGATAATAAAAATAATAGAATAGTTGCCGATAAAATCTACTATTTTCCTCAAATAAAAAGGGGCTTATTGGTTAATGCTAAGGTATATAACCGTCCATTTGTAGTAAAAGGTAAGAAAACTAAACAAGTTGCAAATTCAAAATATATCATTGAGGACGGATATATGAGTTCTTGTAATATAGTGCATCCACATTACTCTATAAACTTTTCTAGAGCATGGCACTATGACGGGGATAGAATATGGGCCACTAATGTGGAATATAAAGTTGGTGGAGTCACTCTTTTTTATACTCCTATTTTTTTCCATACAAAGGAGAGTACTGGTATTAAAACTGCATTTGGCTATGAAAAAGGGATTAGCTGGTTTCTTCACAATACATTTGAGTATAAGCCTAGAAGTAGTAATTATTCTATGAAGGTAAAAGCTGATTACTATCAAAAACTTGGCGTATATTTAGGATATGAGTTTACTTATAGCAAAGGAGGACATAGATTTCTTTTTGACTCTGCCATTGCTCTTGATAGGTCAATCAAATATATTGGTGGTGAAGAGCTTTTTACTAACTTCTTTGATCAAGACGGAGATGGAAAACCAGAAGAAACAAATAATTTTAGATGGCGGGTTAAATTAGAGGGTAATTTAAATTTATTTAGTTCTCCCAAAGGTTTTAATAGTAATTTATCAATGGTATTTAAGAGTCAGGCTGAACCATTTTTTCAGTCACAGTTTGAGTCGAGTCGTAAGTTTGATTTTACCCTGTGGGATCTAACCGGAACAGAT
Organism: Spirochaetota bacterium; assembly: GCA_965208615.1. Taxonomy (GTDB): domain Bacteria; phylum Spirochaetota; class UBA6919; order UBA6919; family CBDBPB01; genus CBDBPB01. The sequence continues at coordinate 38,941 of CBDBPB010000005.1, read as the reverse complement.
AAATCTGATAGAAGGTATGAAGGTGCAACCAGTAGCTTTTCTAGTGCCTCTGGACAACAACTTAACTTCAAATTAGTTAACAGCTATAAGAGGCTGTATATTACCACCTCAGGGGACTTTAATTATAGGTTACAACGGGATAATACTAATTTAAACGATCCACCTAAAAACCCTTATAAAGCGAGTTCTTATAAAAATTATAAACATCTTTTTACTTTTCCAAAGATTGACTCAAAATATTCTAATACTATTCAGCTTGTTGGTAGTGATAAGCCTGAGTTAGAGTCTGAAAAGAAAAAAAGAGAAGAAAAGGAAAAACAAAAAGAAAAAGAATATCTAAAAGAATATGAGACTAATGGTAAATATTCACCTGCTGAAGAAAAAAAGGAATCTCAATATACTAAACAAGAACTTGATAAATATCTTCCACCGGTAGTTAAAAGGTTAAACAAATTACGAATCAATCTACCTATGATTTATAGTCTTAGTTTTTCTCTTTCAGAAAAAAAGACTTATAACACTGCTTTAAGTAATAATGATATTCAGTCTGATACTTATAATGGTAGTTCAGTATTTAATCTTAGGACACCTTTTACGTTGACATACAGATTTATGACTTTTGACATAGCCCTAGATGGATCAGTAGGCTATAATCTAAAAAAAACAAAGAATGCTGATGCACTTCAAAAGACTAGTGATAATGCGTTAACTTATGGACGATGGGATGTTAATGTTAGTGGAAGTCTTAATTTTAACTTTTTTGAGGAATATGAATATCTTAACCTTACTTTTGGATTAAGTTCTACATATAGAAAGTCTGGCAGGTTTGACAAAATCAAAAAAGAAAATGGAAAGTTTATAAATGAATCTGGTAGAAGTGAAAGTTATAGTGCTTCAGCTAATATGACATTCTTGAAAACCGAATTTTCTGTTTCTTTTAGTGATAGTTTATATATTTCTGCTTCAGATCAAGAGAGAATTAATAACGGTACTACAGCTAAAAGCGAAGTTTTAAAGCAACAAAAAGGAAATCTTAGTTTTTCAGTTACTTCTACTCCATTTAGTTTTTTATCTGTTAGTAATAGCTATAGTTATTCTAGACGCGAAGAAAAATCACTTACTAATAATTTTAGTGTTAGCGTGAATCTTGTAGATAAGTATCATTTGTTTGGACCTATTTATTTAAATTCTTTATCCTATACGGTTGCTTGGTTTAATGACTTTAAGAACGAGCGTGGTAATTCTTTATCTTCTTCTTTTAAAATTGATTTTAGCATTACTAAAAATTGGAATTTTATTTATAAGGCTATATCTTCTAATAGACAACTTTATAGATATTCATCATCTATGTCTAAAAAGTATGGTAAGGAGTCTAGGAACTTCTTTATAGACTTAATTGACTCCTTTAACTTTTTTGATAAAAGTAAGCGAGAACGTTCATTTTTTAATTTGGATAGTATGTCTTTTAAGATAAGACATGATCTTCATGACTGGATGATGGAATTTGAATTAAACCTTAGTGTAAAGCAGTTTAGGAGTGGACCATTCTATTTTGAACCCAGCTTTTATTTGACTATTTATCTCAAGGAACTACCATCATTTAAATATCCTAAAATTAGTGATTCTCTAACAAAAGAATGAAAATTATATTAAAGACGATGTAATTCGTTAATAGGCCCTCGATTATTATACTGTTTTTTAAACAGTATAAGCTAAATATTATATTTAACAGGTAGATATGTTTTTTCAAATTGATAATCATGGATCATATAATAAAGAGCGTTCTGGAGAAATTAAGCTAAGGCGAGGTATAGTAAAAACTCCTGTATTTATGCCTGTTGGTACTCTTGGGATGATTAAAACATTATCTCATAAAGAGGTTAAAGACATTGGTTTTCAAATAATACTAAACAATACTTATCACCTCTATTTGAGACCTGGATTAGAGGTAATAAGCCATTTTGGCGGTATACACAGCTTAAACCTGTGGGATAGGAATATCCTAACCGATAGTGGGGGATTTCAAGTGTTTAGTTTATCCTCATTGGCTAAGGTATCTGATGACGGGGTTAATTTTAGATCTCATTTGGATGGTTCAAGTCATTTATTTACTCCAAAAAAGGTTTTAGAGATACAAAACATTATTGGTTCTGAGGTTGTAATGCCTATTGATGTTTGTACTCCGCCTAAAATAAGTAGGAATACTGCTGTAGAAGCTAATAAGCGTACTATTAAATGGGCTAAGGAATCCAAAGCCTATTTTGATATTAACATGAAGGATAAGCAAACCATTCTTTTTGCTATCACTCAGGGCAACTTCTTTTTGGATATAAGAAAACAGAGTATTAATCATTTGGTAGATATGAACTTTGATGGATACGCTATTGGTGGTGTTAGTGTAGGAGAGGATAAGAATATTACTAATGAGGTTATTGACTTATCCACTGACTATTTGCCCGTTGATAAACCCAGATACTTAATGGGAGTAGGTAAGCCAGGTGATATTATAAGGGGTGTAGAAATGGGAATTGATATGTTTGATTCTGTTTATCCTACGAGGGTTGCACGGAATGCCACTGTTTTCACCAAAGAGGGACATTTACTATTAAGGAATATGTCTAACCGGCTTGATTCTAAGCCTATAGATGAGTTTTGTAGTTGTTATGTGTGTAAACACTATTCAAGAGCATATTTACGTCATCTTATGAAGTCCAATGAGGTATTAGGACTAAGGCTTACAACTTATCACAATCTATACTTTTTAAAAACTCTAATGGATGACATAAGACAGGCTATAAAAGAAGATAGGTTTAACGACTTTAAACAAAAGAACTTACACTTATTATAGTATGTGCTACATATCGACAAGGTGATTTATTATATTATAAAAATAGCTTATAGTTTTGGGGGTATATTATGAAAGTTAGAGTTAATGTCGATTTAGACTTATGTATAGGATCAGGAGCTTGTTATAGAGACCTGCCAGAGGTATATGAGGAGCAAAGTGATGGAACTGTTGCTATTAAAAAAGAGCTTGGTGGTGATGGAGCAATATTAGAAGATAAACTTGCTCAAAGGGCTTTAGAGATAGTGGATGAATGTCCTGTTAATGCTCTTATAACCGAAAAGATAGAATAGTATTTAAGGTAGTATTGTTTTTAGATTAGCTATAAGGGTATCCAGCTGTCCTTTTTGTCCTATGGTTATTCTTATATAGTTATTTATTCGCGGTAAGTCAAAATGTCTTACCAGAATACCATTATTCTTTAGTTTAAGGTATAGCTCTTTAGCAGGATAATTTGGATGGCTAACAAAAATAAAGTTAGCTTTTGATGGTATAACTTTAAATCCAAGGTCCTTTAGACTATTATTAAGGCGTTCTCTTTTGAAGATTATACTATTTTTGTTAGACAGCATATAATCATAATCTTTTACTGCCTCACATCCCAGTAATTGGCTTATATAATTTATATTGTATGAGTCTTTTGCTTTCATTAGGCCTGCTATTAATGACTTACTCCCAAAAGCGTATCCAAGTCTTAATCCAGCCAATGAGAACGACTTTGAAAAGGTCCTTATAATAATTATGTTATCCAGTTTGGATATAAGTTCTATTCCTGACTCTCCACCGAAGTCTATATAGGCTTCATCAAGGATAAATAGTCCTTTATAGTTTAGGCAAAAGTCATATATCTGTTCTACACTATAATATATACCTGTGGGTGCATTAGGATTAGAGAAAAACATACCATCAGAATTAATATCTAATAGGCCTTTGAGGTCTATTACAAAATCGTCATTACTTTGAACATACTCATAGACTATACCATTGCTCTGACAAAGTGTCTCATAAAGGCTGTAATTGGGATATGGAATTACTACTTTAGACTCTGATGAAAAAAAACATCTACAAATTAAACTTAATATCTCATCTGATCCGTTACCGCAGAATATATTCTCTTTTGGCACTGAATAGTGTTTTGATAATAGAGTTCTTAAGGTATTCCAGTCTGACTCTGGATATAAAGCAAGACTAACATCTTTTATTTTAGCTAATTTATCCATTACCATAGGGGAGGGGGGATAAGGATTTTCATTAGTATTTAGCTTAATTAACTGTGCATTATTTTTAGGTTGTTCCCCTGGTGTATAGGGTAATAGATTTTTTATATTATTGTTCCAGAATTTCATAATTATATTTTGCTTACTCACTATTTTATCTTTAGGATTATCTAAAAGGATAATTTTATTTAAGAAATGTATTTGATTACAATAAAAATTATATTAAAATTTATGAATGGAGTCAAGGGTTAGAGATATTATAATTTTGTCTATATAATTATCTTAGACTTTTTTATTAATACGGGGACATTTTATGCTAATCAAATGTTATATATAAGGGGTTTGGTTGAACAAAAAAGAAAAGGCTCTTTTGATTGTTTATGAGTATAGACTTTATGATTCAAAAGAGGCTACTAGCTATGATATTTTCTTATACAAAAACAAAGACGGCTCTTTTTCTAAGAAGTTGTGTTTGGATAACGGTATAGAGATTATTATGCCTATTTCTATAAGGAAAGCTAAAAAAGATTATAAAAGGTATAAATATAAAACTGTTAGCTATAAAGAAGCCTTTTATAACAGATAGAACTAACATTAAAAGACCAAAAAAACATAAAAACTTTGCATATTGCTAACTGTATGCTAAACTAAGGAGTAATTTTTGAATAAAATAAAGATAGTTATTGCACATATTGAAAAAGAAAAAGACTTTGCTAATGCCATAAAAGTCTTATTAGAAAACAACTTAACAAATATTGATGTTATTCCAACATCGGATAATATAAATAATATTAAAAAGCTATCCAATACTTTGGATGGTGCTAATATGGTTTTAATTTTGTCTAGTATTGGTTCTTTTGAGAGTCCTTTTATTAGTTTTACTGCTGGAACTTCATATTATAGGTCTAAGGTTAATGTTGTATGCCATTCTATGATGGATAAAGAGAGTTTGCCTGTGCCTTTGAGGTATTTGGATGTGATTAAAATATCGGATAAATCACAGTGGGAATCTATTATTACAACTTTATCCAAAGAGGCTGATATTAGTCCTAATAATGTTGGATTGGACGAGTTTATTAACAACATAACAAAGTTAGAAAATGATTATTCTTTTTGGTATAGGTGTAATGATAAGTTTGCTAAGTTAAATGTGTTTTTTTCGAAGCTATCCCCTATATTAATGAATACCATAAAGGAGTATGCTGTTGTGAAGTTTCCGTTACCAGAAAAGTATTTGGATAACATGGAAAGGGCTATATCCTTTTTTAGGGAGAATAAGATACTCGATTATAAAAAGTTAGAAGGTGAGAAAAAGACTCCAATGGGTATAATATTTGACTGCGAGCTAATGCAGATGGATAACTTTAAAAGCACTATGGAAGATGAAAGATTTAACTTTGATAAGCTTAGTGAGGTACCTGAGGTATATACTCAACAAAGACAACCAAGAAAAAAATAAATAAAGTTATACTCCTAAGCGTATTATTTAGTATAATTACCTTAAAATGGGGTGAGTCATGAAAGAACAGCTTAATACATTGGATATTTGTCATGAGAATGATGCTTTTAGGTGTGTTGTAGATAAGCCATTAGTTATTGTTACAATTAAAGCCAGTGCTTTTGAGGGATTCTCTAACTTGGAAAAAAGTGAAAAGATATTATTGATGTTTGATGTGGCAGAGAATGATCCTAGTATTAGTGGTATACTCATTATAAACGAACAGCAAAGCTTTGGTGATACTTTATTTACCAGGTTTTTAAATAAGACTAAGTCAAACAACTATGAAGAATACGAAAAAGAAATAAATAGTAGTGAAATGAGGAAAAAACGTGCTAGAGGGATCAATATATTAAATAGGGCAATCCTAAAAGTGATGAACTGTACTAAGCTTGTTATGATAGGTCTTAGGGGTACTATAATAACTCCATTTTTTGGTTTTAGCTTAGCCTGTGACTTTAGATTTGTTAGTGAAAATATGAACTATTTTATGATTAATATAAAAATGGGTATACATCCCACTGGAGCCCTTGCATATTTTTTACCTCAGTATATATCTAGGGGTAAGGCTATGGAGATACTCACACAAAATAGAGAGATTAGTGCAAAAGAAGCTTTAAGTCTTGGACTTATTAATAATATATTCCCAAATAAAGACTTTGAAAAATACTGTATTAATATAGCCAAAGACTACTGCAATACAAATCTACACGTTATTACCAGTACAAAACGCCTTATAAACTATTCTGCTAAACAAATCCGACAGTATATGGACATAGAAAGTAGTTTTATTAATATCTAGTCTGATGAGTAACCGTATCCAACACCTGGATAGGTTAATATAAAAGTTTTACAATCTTCTAGTTTCTTTCTTAGCCTTTGTATGTGAACATCAACAGTTCTATCTACAACAAGGCTATCATTGGCCCATAGTCGGTTTATGATTTCATCTCTTGAGAAAAAGCGTTTTGGATTCTCAAAAAAAAGAAGTAATATCTTAAACTCAGTTTTAGTTAATTTTAGATTATGGCCGTTTAGAGTGCTAGTAAAAGAATCCTTAAGCAAAGTTAGACCCTTATAAGTAAAAACATTCTTAATGTTGTTATCATTAGGTTTTGAAGATGTTCTGTTAATAACGGCTTTCACCCTTAGTAATAACTCCTTAATACTAAATGGTTTGGTAATATAATCATCACCTCCAAGTTCTAAAGCCCTTATACGGCTATGCACTTCAGACTTAGCAGATAAATAAATAATGGGAATGTTTTTATATCTTTCATCAGAACGTATTTTCCTACAAACGTCAAAGCCATTAATGCCGTTCATCATAATATCCAGTATAATGAGGTCTGGTATGCTGTTAGAGTTAAGCAAATGATTAATAACGGCGTTACCAGAGCTAAACTCAACAACATAATACCCCTCAGACCTAAGATTAATAGATAATATATCAAGGAGTTCTAACTCATCATCAACAATAAAAACTTTTAACATAACTAATCAGGTATAGGGAGTGATACTATAAACTGAGTTCCCTTACCCTTAGGACTAGCCTCACACTTAACTGATCCATCATGATAAACTAAGGCATTTTTAACAATACTAAGGCCTAATCCTGTACCCCCTAATATTCTTGATCTCCCTTCATCCACACGGTAAAAGCGCTCAAATATTCTATCAATATGCTTTCTTGGTACGCCAATACCAGAATCTGTAACATAAATTTTATATACCTCTTTATTATGCTTAAGGGAGACCTCAACAATACCCCCATTCTCTGTATACACTATACCGTTATCGATCAAGTTGAAGAAAACAGCCTCTAGTAATTCAACATTACCTATTACCTCCATTTTTTCTTCTGTAATAGTGTTTATAAGCCTAATATTCTTTCGTTCTGCTTTTACACTAAGGGCATCAAGAGAGCTCTCAACCACCTCATACAAATTAACTTTCTCTTTACGAAAATAATCCTTACCCTCATCCAGCTTATTAATGGTAATCAAATCGTTTACCAGACTAGTAAGCCTAGCTGTATTATGGAGTATCTTTAATAAAAACTTTTCTCTATCATCAAAGTTGGAGTCCTTAAATTTGAGTAGAGTTTCTATATATCCCCTAATAATAGACAAAGGTGTTTTGAACTCGTGGGATATATTTTCCACAAAAGATCTTTTTATCTTAATTAGTTTATATTGTTCAGTTACATCGTTTATCAGAACGACCATGCCAGACTTACTAGGTAAAGATATACAATTAACCTCAATAACCTTATCATTCATGCTAGACAGCTTAATATTTTCCTTAATTTTAATAGCCTTATTATAAGCTCTTTCAATCATGTCATTGATTGCGTTATTACGTATTAGCTCATAATAAAACTTCTTTTCTACATTATAACGATATACCTTAAGATTAACATCCAATAAATTATATATTCCACTATTACACAAAACCACTCTCAAAGATCTATCCAAAATCAAAACTCCTTCTGATATGTTTTTAATAACGGTTTCTACGAGGTCTTTACGGTTGGATAGGTCCATTACGTTTTTTTGTACTAGTTTTGCTACTTTATTAAGAGCAGTTTGTAGTTTATTAATCTCTTCTGGCTTTTCTATATACGGTATCCTATAATTTAAATCCTTGATATAGTTTTTGGAGTGTATTATTATTTCGTTTATAGGCTTTAGTACTAAGCTAGCAAAGTGTAGGTTAATATAAAAAAGTAAAACAAGGGCAGAACAACAAAAAATAATAATAAAAATATCGAACTCCCCTAATATACTATTCACACCAGCATATGGAGAAGCTACACATAAATAATATTTATCAACCCTCTTAACAAAAAGAAAATATTTATTATGATTAATAGCGTTATAACGAATACTATAAGCAATTTTATCATTCTTAGCCTTTTTTATCTCTGCCTCATAAATAAAGTCTCTACCCCATTTATTTAGTTTTGCTGTAGTCAAAGGCTTTGGTAAAGATGGAAAGTTATTCGAATAATATAATATACCCCCTTCATAGTCGATAATAAGAGCCTGATAGCCGGTGGACTTCTCATAGTTTTTAAAGACTAAATCTTTATTTGCATAATTATTATTAGGACTAGGCAGTATATTATAACTTAAAAAGCTGGTTTCTTTGTTTAGCTCATCTATTTTTTGATTAATCAGATAGCCCTTAACTACAAAATGAAGAATAACTGCAGAAATAATAAAGAATAGCCCAAGAATAAATGGATAGAATATCCTAAGCTGTCTATTAATTGTCATAGTTTTACTCTAGCTGAGCTTATGTTTAACAATCTCACCGTCAACTAAGTATATGGTATCCTCACATATATTTTTACAATGATCTCCAATTCTCTCTAAGCATTTACTAATGTTTATTATAGAAAGACCATTTTCAAATCGCTCTGAGTCCTCATGGACGTATGAACTAACCTGTTCTATAATACTAGAGTGATAATTATCAGTTTCTTTATCTTTTAATATAACCTCTTTCGCCACCACGGTATTCTTTTCCATAAAGGCCTCCAAGGAGTGTTTTAGCATTAATTGTACTAGTTCAGCCATCTTAAATAAATTACTAAAGTCTGGTAAATCCTCTTCACCATTAATCTCTATAACAGACTCAGCAATCTTAACAGCAAGATCACCAATACGTTCAATATCATTATTAATCTCCAAGCCAGAGGCAACAAAACGTAAATCAAAAGCCATAGGCTGTTTTAGAGCGAATATCTTTAAACAAATCTTTTCAATCTTAACTTCAAACCTGTTTATAGTAACATCATTTTTAATAATTTGCTTTGCTAAAACAGTATCCCTCTCTTTTAATGCCTTTATTGCTCCACTAATTGCTTCTTCTACATGATTTCCCATCTCCAATAGAGTCTTTTTTAATTTATTAAGTTCCTCATCCATAACAATTTTCATATAAGTCTCCTAACAGTTAATTATTCTAACATTTAAATAAAGAATTATTATAAAGGTCGCCAGCCGCTTTTTATTGGACAGACATCTTAGAAGGCTTTTTAGCTAACTTATTAGAACGTTTAATTTATACATAATTATTTAAAAATGTCTTTAAGCATTAGCATTATAATTCCTATTGCTATTGCTGATGTTATTGTTATAATAACTTTCATCATACCTTCGAGCTTACTAATTCTATTGTCGAGTCTATTTTCTACGCTTAATATTTTATTTTCTACGCCTAATATTTTATTGTTAAGTCTATTTTCTACGCCTAATATTTCATTTTTAAGCTTCTCGACTTTAATGTCAGTAATTTCGACTTCGTGTATTTGATTGGCAACTTCTTTTTTAATTTCTTGTTTTAATTCTTCGCTTATCAACTTTGTTCTCTTTTACTTTTAAATATAATTTTACTAATAACCTTTGTGAAAAGCTTTCTTTTTTTAGACTTTTTATAAAGTCTATCATTAAGTTTCTAGTATTTTTGTCAATTGAAATTGTAGCCTTATAGTTTTCTATTATTTTTATATTTTACCTTGCATTCTTTGCTACTCTTCTAAAGATATATATAACGTTACATTTTGTCAATGTTTTGTATATACTTGTCTATAGCAGTTATAATAAATATTCTATCCAAAGCGTCCAGTAACATAATCCGCAGTTTTGTTTACAGACGGATTAGTAAATATCTTCTCTGTAGTATCATACTCAATCAGTTCACCCATATAAAAAAAAGCAGTATAGTCAGATACCCTAGCCGCCTGCTGCATATTATGGGTAACAATTACAATAGTATAACTATCCTTGAGCTGGAATATTAATTCCTCAATCTTAGTAGTAGCAATAGGATCCAATGCACTAGCTGGTTCATCCATAAGTAAAATCTCAGGCTCAACAGCTAATGCTCTTGCTATGCACAATCTTTGCTGTTGTCCTCCTGATAAGCCTAAAGCGGATTGATTAAGTCTATCTTTTATATCATCCCACAAAGCTACCTTTTTTAAAGTAGTCTCTACAATTTCTGATAGCTTAGTTTTGTTTTTTTCACCAAATATCCTTGGTCCATAGGCAATATTGTCAAATATAGACTTTGGAAAAGGATTGGACTTCTGAAAAACCATACCAACCCTACCCCTTAACTCCACAACGTTAATATCATCAGAAAAAATATCCTTGCCGTCAATGTATACCTTGCCATCAACCTTTGAGTTGTCAACTAGATCACTCATGCGATTAATGGTCTTTAAAAACGTTGTTTTACCGCATCCAGATGGACCAATAAGAGCAGTAACCCTTTTTTCTTTTATCAACATACTAATATCAATAAGAGTTTTAACGTCTGAGTTTTTGTCATAATAAAAATCAAGGTTTTCTATTTTAATTTTTTCTTTCATTTAATATCCATGCCTAATTAGAAAATGATCTAAACCTTTTCCTTAGCCTTAGTCTAACAATAATAGCTAAAAAGTTTAGTAAAAACGTGAGAACTAAAAGAACTAATACAGTAGCAAATAAAATTGGCTTTGTAGCCTCAACATTGGGTGACTGACTAGTCATAATAAAAATGTGATAACCAAGCTCCATAAACTGATCAGTCAATTTAGTTGGTATATCGGGTAGTAAATATACAGCTCCGGTGAATAAAATAGGTGCAACCTCTCCAGCACCACGACTAACAGCTAATATACCCCCAGTCAGTATACCAGAAAGTGCATTGGGTATAATAACCCTGGTTATAGTCTGAAACTTTGTTGCACCTAAGGCATAACTGGCTTCTCTTAAATCGCTTGGTATGGCTCTAATGGATTCTTCAGTGGATACAATAACAACCGGTAAAGTTAATAATGCTAAAGTTAAAGATGCCCATAATATTGCAGGCTGAGCAAAATTAAGTTCTCCGCCGTAAAAAACGTTATCTATACCCTTTCCAACAAACTGTATAAAGAATCCTAAACCAAATAAACCAAATACAATAGCTGGTACCCCTGCTAAATTGTTAACCGCTAATCTTATAAGCCTAGTAAGCCTATTATTACCAGCATATTCGTTTAAATAAATAGCAGTTATAACACCAATAGGTATAACCGCAACAGTCATTATAAATACCAATAAAACCGTACCAATAATAGCAGGGAATATACCCCCATGGGTAACACCATCTTCAGGAGCGTCAGTCAAAAACCTTATAACATTAGTATACCTAAACTCTATTATATGAAATATATCTTTTGCTTTATTCTTTTGCTTATCAGTAACGCTTTTTTTAAGAGTATATCTCTCTCTATTAGGGTCATAACTATATAAAGACAGAATAAACTTAAGTTCACTACTCTCTTTTTTGTATTCAGCGAGTCTTAGAACATCTTTAACATTATCCCTAGCCTTCTCATCCCACATAAAACGTTTATCCAATATATAAACACCATCCACTAAATCATAAGCTTGCTTAATAAAATCAATATCATTGTCTGTTAGCCTATATAGTATACTATTAAAATCATCAGCATTGATAGCTAAAGGAATATATTTTAACCTTTTTATCACCCCGTCCCTAAAAGTTAATCTATCAACTTTATTGGGCACCTCACCTATAAATAACTTAGTCCCATTAATACCAACATTAATTAATACCCATAGGAGAACAGCTAAAATCATTATAGTAGCAGTAAAACTTATAAATACAAAAGGATTTAAATGTTCTTTAACACTCCTTTTTAGCGAGTTTATCATTTATACCTACCTCGAACCTGATAACCTTTTTTTAGCCCTGTTAATAACCATATCACCAATATAGTTTAAAATAAAAGTAAAGATAAAAAGTAAAGTACCCAAAAAGAATAATACATTCCAGTGAGTTTTTCCCTGAACAACCTCACCCATTTCGGCGGCAATAGTGGCAGACATAGTCCTAAGGGAGTCAAATAAATCAGCCGATAAAATAGAGGCGTTCCCACTGGCCAATAATACTATCATGGTCTCCCCAATTGCCCTACCAAAGCCCAATACCACAGCCGCAAATATACCCGGTAGAACTGATGGTATTATTACCCTTAACGTAGTTTGTATTTTGTTAGCCCCAAGAGCTAATGATGCCGCAATATAACTCTTTGGAACAGAGTTTAAAGCATCCTCAGTGATGGTGTATATTATAGGTATAATGGCAAAACTAAGGGCTATGCCGGCTGTAAAGCCATTAAGACGAAAATTAAGACCAAATATATTTTGGAATAAGGTTGCCATAACCATAAAACAAAAAAAGCCCAATACCACAGATGGTATACCAGCTAAAAGCTCAATACTAGGCTTAATAAACTCTCTTACTGCCTTTCCGGCAAACTGGGATGTATATATAGCCGCTATAATAGCAAGAGGTGCACCTATTAGTACTGCCACAATAGTAACTTTAATACTTCCAATAATAAGGGGTAATATACTATATTTTGGATAATCAGAATTAGGCTGCCATATAAAGCTAGGCTCATGATAACCCTCAAATACCTGAGGAACAAATAACTTATAAAGGCTGGCATCTTTCCACACTTCTTCGCTATAGAATATTGGTAAAGCTTCACTTCCCACAAAGATAAAAATCAGCACTATGGTAATAACCGCTGTCATAGCAACTATCATAACCACCACTTCAAAAACCTTATCAATAAAGACATTGTTAGCGTATAATGACGAAAAACATAGCCTAATCTTATTTATAAAACCTTGACTTACGTTATCTTTTTTTACCATAATAAAATACCATAAAAACTAATCTTAAAACCCTATAAAACACTGTTTAACACTATAATAATAACTAGATATAAAAAAGAGTCAAATATTGTTTTTACCTTTTAACATATTATAATTCATAACCCTGGATCTTAATATACAACTACTTTATCGGGAAATACCCTTCGGAGTCAACAATCTTTTGTCCTTCAGTAGAGCTTATCCAATCCAAATACTTCTGAATATACGGCTTAGACCTTAATATCTTATCAGTTGTGTATATAAATAAAGGACGGGCTAATGGATATTTATTAGCCTTAACGTTTTCAAGAGTAGGACTATAAGCTTTTTTTTCGGCATTAGTCCTTTTGATCTTTGCAGACTTTATCCCCTCTGAATAACCCTTTCCCCCATAGCCAATACCTCTTTTATCTTTTCTAATAGCGTTAACAATGGCGGCAGTCCCCTGTAGTACTTGTGTTTTTTGTGCGAAGTCTTTCTTTAAAAGTACGTATTTTTTAAAGTAAGAATAAGTACCAGAGCTATTTTCACGTCCGTATAATATAATTTCCTCATCATTACCGCCGACTTCTTGCCAGTTGGTAATCTTTCCGATGTATATTTTATCTAACTGCTCAAAAGAAAGAACATCAATAGGGTTATCCTTATGAAGATATACAGTTAGACCGTCTTTTGCAACAATATTCTCTATAACCTTCTCACCTCTATCTTCAAAAGTCTTTTTTTCTTTATCTTTCATAGAGCGGCTTGCATTAGCTAAATCAGCCCTACCGTTAATTAAAGCGGCTATACCAACACCACTCCCCCCACCGGTTACCTGTATCCTAAAATTAGAGTTCTTTTTCATATACTTCTCAGCCCAAACCCCCCCCACCTTAACTATTGTATCAGAGCCGACTACGGTAATCTTAGTTTTTTCGCCTTTAGACGTTTTTGAGTTGTTGGTTTTTCTCTCTATACTCTTGCTGCTACAGCTTAGAAAAGCTAATGCAAGAGTAAACAAAATTAGCCCTTTAAATAAAGTTTTCATTTTTATCTCCTTAAGATAATTAAACTTGATAATACGTAATTATAAAACATAGATATTAAAAAATGTTACAAAATTATTACGATTTTATAATATTGTAGTTTTTTTATAGCGGATTCATTATTTAGTAAAAAGATAGCTTATAAATACTTTTTTGATTTTGACAAATTTTGTCAATTTGATTTTATAAATAGTTTTAGCATTTTAAATGCTATCCGCAGGATCATATAGCGCAAATAGATGTTTTAGCGTGTAATCGAATTAGGCAACTTATTTAAGGCTAAAGTTATATACATCCTTATCGAATTCGTTGTATCTTTCGTATTGTAGCACTTCATATAAGCGTTTTCTATTCTGCATGTTATTAACTATACTCTCTTGTGAGCCTTTGTCTTTAATTACTCTAAGCCCGTCTTCAACAGCCTTCATAGCCAGCCTTAAAGTAGTAACAGGGTAGATAACAATATTATACCCAAGATCACTAAGCTGATCATAGTCTAGAAGGACAGACTTCCCAAACTCGGTCATATTAGCAAGAAGGGGAACTTTAATCTCCTTACGAAACCGCTCAAACTCAGACTCATCCTTAAGAGCCTCTGGGAAGATCATGTCTGCCCCTGCATCAACATAAGCCTTAGCCCTATTTATTGCCTTGTCAAGCCCTTCAACACCACGAGCATCAGTACGTGCAATAAGTAGAAAGTTCTTATCAGTTTTAGCGTTATAAGCAGATTTAACCTTCTTAACCATGCTCTGAACATCAACAAGAACCTTATTATCAAGATGACCACACCTCTTAGGGTTAACCTGATCCTCTATATGGCATCCGCTTATACCAGCCTCTTCCATTTCTAATATGGTTCTTGCGGTATTCATAGTCTCGCCAAAGCCTGTATCAATATCTATAATGGACGGCAAACTACTAACCCTGGATATTGCCTTTCCTCTATTTGTAACTTCGGTTAGGGTAGTCAGGCCAATATCAGGTAGGCCAAGATCATTTGACAATACTGCACCCGATATATAAATACCGTCAAATGCTAACTCCTCAATAACCAGCGATACAAGGGGAGAAAAAGAACCAGGAAATCTGAGCAGTTTATTACTGTTCAACCTTGCTCTAAGGACTTCTCTTTTTTTATTGGGGGATGTATTTGTAAATAACATTAGAATATCCCTCTGCTATCTTTAGAGCTTCGTATTAGCTTATCTATTGGTACTTGTACATTAAGCTTTTTAATCTCATCCTTGGATAGATTAGGTAACTTTTGTACGAGGTCTAAAAATCTATTTTGCTCAGAGTCGCTGATAATACCTTCAGTCATAGTGTTGAACTTCTTTATATAGTTCTCCCTAACAAAGGGTATTTTACCAGCGGGGTGTGCATTAGCCCTTGCAAGCTGATCTACAAGCACTTCACCGTTTTTGAACCTTATATGAACCTCACCGCCAAATGCCTTTTTAGAGGGGTCTGCGTCATGATATACCTTTGTCCATTTAGGTTTTTCTATAGTGGATATTTTATGCCATAGTCTAACAGTATCTGGTCTATTAGCCCTTTCTGGGGTATAACTATTAACATGGTGCCACTGGCCATCCTGTAGGGCAACAGCAAATATATACATAATACTATGATCAAGGGTCTCACGGCTTGCTTTAGGGTCCATCTTTTGTGGATCACCTGCACCAGTGCCTATTACATAGTGAGTATGGTGGCTTGTGTGGATGACTATTGATTCTATATCATCAAAGTTGCTAATCTTTTTTCTCATATCAAAGGCAAGGTCTATAAGTGCCTGAGATTGATATTCGGCAGAGTGTTCTTTAGTATAAGACTCTAATATACTCCGTTTTGACTCGCCTGGTTTTGGTAGTGGGACAGTATAACGTCCATCCATTCCGTCTAAGCACCAAGCAATAACACTATCTTCTCCCTCATATATTGGTGATGGAGCTTTTTCACCTCTCATACACCTATCCACAGCCTCTATAGCTAATTTACCTCCGTGAGCTGGTGCATACGCCTTCCAGCTGGATATTTCACCTTTCCTAGATTGCCTTGTACTAACACAAACGTGTAGGGCCTGTTGTATAGACTGATATATAATATCAGTATCAAGGTTTAATAGAGTACCCAATGCGGCCGCAACAGAGGGTCCAAGATGAGCAATGTGATCTATTTTATGCTTGTGTAAGCAAATAGCCTTTACAAGGTTAATCTGTACTTCATATCCTGTGTTAATACCTTTTATTAGGTCTGTGCCGTTTTTGTTTAGAGTTTGGGCTACAGCAAGGGTAGCGGGTATATTATCCGCTGGATGAGAGTAGTCAGCCGCTAGAAAGGTATCATGCATATCGAGTTCTCTAACAGCAGTACCGTTTGCCCAGCAAGCCCATGCAGGATCAAAGGTTTGGTTATTGGACATACCAAATACTGTTGCACCATTGGATCTTGGATGACATAATGCCTGAGATCGTGCATTGGATACAGGCTCTCTATTTATTGCCCCTATAGCCACTGATGCGTTATCTATTATTCTATTTATGATCATTGTTATTACATCATCATCGACTTTTGCGTTATCAGAGGCAATCTCAGCTATTTTCCATGCAAGTTGATCTTGTTTTTTCAGGTTTTCTTTTGATAGGTAAGCTCTAACTTTATGGTTTATCATAGTTAATCTCCAGGTGGTTATTGTTTGTTATAAAGGTTTTGATAAAAAGGTAGTGAAATCTTTATAATTTCACAAGCATTTTTTTGTTAAAATAACTTGATATAGTTAAATATGTTTTAATATTGAGTTCGATTTATCCTAAATTAGGTATTATCGATGGGTGTTGCTAGACAAAAGCGTTGTGATGTGAAATTATTAAACTCCTTTTTATTCTGATAAAATCTTTCATAACTAACAGTAAAATAAAAAATGCTTTACTTTTTAAGCGAATCAGCTATTATTAATTATACAATAATGATTCTATAATAGAAGTACATATTCTATAGCTTTTACTTAGACTTTATTTCTTTGCTTTTATGCAAGAGATAAAAAAAAACAACTTAATATTATAAGGAGAAATTACAATGAAAAGAAAGATTACATTAATACTTATCTGTGTGCTTTTAACAATCACACAGATCACTTGTTCTGAAGAAGATAGCGCTTCTAAGGTTATTAATTCTGCTATCAAAGTTAATAACCTTACTATGAACAAAAGGGATATCAGACATGGAGTTGGTAAGGATAAGTTTGAGTATTATGTGTATAACGGATACCGCTTCATGGTAGCTAGCCGAACAGATTATTATAGCTATCTGCGCGATGGGGGTGATGCTGCATCATGGACTAGTCCAGAAAGAAAAATACATGAACCTGAGTATTTGGCAAAGCCACAAGCAAATAAAAAGGTAGCAAAGCAACTAATTAATATAATGAACTCTAAAGTTATACGTGACCCAGTAGAAAGAGTAGCTGTAGAAATAGCTCTTAAAAAACTAAGAACAACAGGGAAAAAGAATATACTGATAACTTGCATACCAAGAAAAAGTAGCTTACAAGAACTAGTAAGAATAGAAAGTCTTAAAACAATACCCTTTATAAAAAGCAGAAGACCTAGAAATACTACTCCTATTCCTCAAGGTCAACAAGTTGAGGATACTGAGCTAGATACATTTGCAACGTATGTAAATGCAGCTATTGGTTTATGGAATATTGGTATGCCCGATGCCAGGCGTTTCAATCATAGACCGTTTACTGGCCGTACTTTTATTCCACGATTTGCTATTCTATTAGTAGATAGTAATTATAATGGACGCGGGATGACACCAAACCTTGCTACTATAGTTCGTAGTGGGCATTTTCCTAATAGGCTAGGTGTTACTATTCAGAACCCTATCTCTACTAATCCTAATGTTGGTCTAAGTCCAATAGAAGGCGCAACTATAATTATCATTAGAGATCGTATTCGTAGTTTTTCTATAGAAGATATAGTAGGAGTAATTGCCCATGAAATAGGGCATGTTCTTGGACTACAACATGTAGAGAGTCAAGATGGTAGAAGTCCTTATCCTCCTTTCGATAGAAGCCAGTTTATAATGACTCCGTCTAGGGAAGGCGAGATAACATCTGTACAACCACACCCTTACGAGCTTGAAGCAGTAGGCTCTGTTTATAATACTGACACCAATTCAACGCGATATTTACCTCTACATATGAATATACGAGCAACTCGTCTCCCAAATAGTAGTGAGTTACCACTACTCAGAAATTTCTTTTTCAGGTCAATTACTGATGGAAGGGCTGATGGAGGAATAGCATATGCTACAAGGTTACCTCAATTTTATGTATACAGACATAACCTGCCTTCTACTACCTCTACTACTCCTACTCCTACTACTCCTACTCCTCCTACTCCTACTCCTACTCCTAAACCTGGTGACCCAGACTATTGCCGAATAAGACCTATGGAAGGGATGCTTCATGCATACTGCGGAGAATTACCAGGTGAAGACCCTGGCGAGGGCTGCTCTCATTGGCAAAGTAATAGAAGAACAAAAAAGAGTATTAAACCACCTAAACCTAAAAAGGAAATCGTAAAAGATCCGTTTACCTTCAATAAAATCTCAATAAATCCGTTTACCTTCAATAAAGACGGTAGTCTTAATAAAATCATGCCTCAAAAACAAATCGCACTACTCAAAAGGCTAGGAAACCTCAGTATGCAGGTAGGTTATCTTAATTGTCCTAGTGGTGGTGCTATGGCTTGGTGGTGTAGGAAAAAAAAGAATGAACTAATAAAAAAATTGAACAACTTAAAAGCAGCATATATAAAAACTTGGGGTACTGATAAATACGTCAGTAATTAATAAAGACTAAACATTGGGACAATTTATTTACTTTAATAAGTTGTCCCATAGCTCTTAACATAAGATAATCTTTTGTCTTATGTTATCACATTATCTATGCCATAACTTTTTATAAAATAATAAATAACTTTTCTACTTTTGCCCACCAAACTTGTATTCAAGACAAATAATCGTTAAAAAAATATATTGTGATAGTTATTACGGCTGTTCAAGTAATATTTATTATCGGTTACTATTTTTATAATTTTTAAAAAGAAAGCTTGATTTTTTATGCTATTATACTTAACTTTTATAAGTTTCTTACATACAGTAAGTTGTTATAGCTCTTTCAACTATAAAATATGACTAATACTATACTGTTTGAAATATATTTTAATATACAAATAATAACTTTAAATAAATAGGAGATATTCTATGAGTAATACTGATGAACTGCCAAAGGTATTTAATCCTCCAGTGGAGTTATCTGCAAATGCTAACATAAAGAATATGGATGAGTATAACAAGCTTTGTAAACATGCAAAGGATGACTTTGAGGGCTTTTGGGATGGTTTTGCAAAAGACAAGCTTGACTGGATAAAGCCTTATGACAAGGTATTGGACGAAAATAATGCTCCATTTTATAAGTGGTTTGTGGGTGGAAAAATAAATGTAACGGCTCAGTGTTTGGATAGGCACTTGGATAAAAGGGCTGATAAGCCTGCCATTATATGGGAGGGTGAGCCTGGGGATAAAAAGGTATTTACTTATAGAGAGTTATATAAAGAGGTTAACAAGGCATCCAACCTGCTAAAAAGCGTTTGCAACATAAAAAAAGGTGATAGGATTGTTATATATATGCCTATGATCCCTGAGGTGGCTATTTTAATGTTGGCATGCGCTAGAATTGGTGCTATCCATTCTGTGGTATTTGGCGGCTTTTCTGCAGAGTCCCTAAGAGATAGGGTTATTGATGCTCAGGCTAAGCTTGTTATCACTGCTGATGGGGCTTATAGAAGAGGTAATCCCTATTTATTAAAGCCTGTAGCTGATGAGGCATTAAGAGATGGTTGTGACTCTATAGAAAAGGTACTCGTGGTTCTTAGAAATAATGAGAAAGTTAATTATGTTGAGGGCAGGGATTATATATATAATGAACTTATCGATAAGCAGTCTGATGAGTGTGAGCCTGAGGTTATGGATAGTGAAGATCCTCTTTTTTTGTTATACACCTCTGGGAGTACTGGAAAGCCTAAAGGTGTTCAGCATAGTCAGGCGGGATATATTTTATGGGCTCAACTAACTATGGAGTGGGTCTTTGATCTTAAAGAAGAGGATATTTTTTGGTGTACCGCTGATGTAGGCTGGGTTACAGGTCATACATATATAGTATATGGCCCACTGGCGGCTGGAGGTACAACTATAATGTATGAGGGGGTACCTGTTTATCCTGATCCTGGAAGGTGGTGGAAAATGGTTCAGGATTATAAAGTAAACCAGTTTTATACTGCTCCAACGGCAATTAGACTCTTACACAAGGTGGGAGCTAATGAACCTAATAAGTATGACCTTAGTTCTATTCGAATACTTGGTACTGTGGGTGAGCCTATTAATCCAGATGCTTGGTTATGGTATTATAATGAGGTTGGTGGTGCCAATGCTCCAATCGTGGATACATGGTGGCAGACTGAGACTGGTGGACATATGATAAGTCCACTACCTGGGGTAACTCCTACTAAGCCAGGCTCTGCTACATTACCTTTACCGGGTATATTCCCTGAGATAATTGACGAAGACGGTAATGAGATGGTTCCTAATGAAAAAGGTTTATTATGTGTGGTTAAACCTTGGCCTAGTATGATTAGAACTATATGGGGTGATCCTGATAGGTTTGTAGAGAACTATTTTTCAAGAGCTAAAAAGCATGGAAAGCCTGTATATTTTACTGGTGACGGCTCTATACATGATGACGACGGCTATATTTGGATAACTGGCCGTGTTGATGATGTATTAAACGTAAGTGGCCATAGGATTGGTACTGCTGAGATTGAATCTGCCATTGGTCATCATCCTCTTGTGGCTGAGGTTGCCGTAGTTGGTAGGCCTGATGAGATAAAGGGTGAGGCCATCTTTGCTTATGTTGTACTAAAAGACGATAAAAAAGCTGGACAAGATCTTATAAAAGATATTAATAACGTTGTCAGAAAAGAAATTGGGCCTATTGCCAAGCCGGATAATCTAACATTTGTACCTGGACTACCAAAAACAAGAAGTGGTAAGATTATGAGACGATTACTCCGTTCTCTTGCTAAGGGTGAGGAGATAACTCAAGATACATCCACATTAGAGGATCCATCTGTTGTTGATAAGATAAAGTCTAGTATGTCAAAGTAGAACTATAAATAGGCCAAACGGCCTATTTATACAATTATGGTAAAATATATTGCGTTTACTGATTGGAATTACTGGGGCTTCAGGTTCTGTATATGGGTTAAGATTAATTAAGCACCTAAGCCAGTGCAATAAAGTAGAGTTATTTATAACTGCCACTAAGACTGGTATAAAGGTATGTTCGTTTGAGACTAAGATTGACATATTATCTATGGCAAAAGAACTTAACATATCCTTTTTTGACATAGATGATTTATTTGCTCCACCGTCCAGTGGTTCTTTTGGCTTGGATGGAACAGTTATTTTACCCTGTAGTATGGGGAGTATTGGTCGTATTGCCAGTGGTATATCGTCTAACCTTCTTGAGAGGGCTAGTGACGTAATGCTAAAAGAGAGAAAACAACTTATTATATGTCCAAGGGAGACTCCTCTTAACTCTATCCACCTTGAGAATATGTTAAAGCTCTCTAGAACAGGTGTTAATATAGTACCTGTTAGTACTGCTTTTTATTATAGTCCAAAAACTATTGATGATATTATAGACTTTCATATTGGCAAGGTATTGGATATATTAGGTATTAGTCATAGGCTCTTTCAGCGTTGGGGGGCTTTGTAATAATAAGTAAGACGATAGTTCTTTTATAGTTATTAGTTTTTTTGCTATATTGTGATCAAACTTCTCATGGAAGTTGGCTAATAAGTACTCCAATTGTTGTAGAGGGATATAATATCCTTCCAATCCATTTTTTTCAATCAAGTTTGCAAAGACGTTGGCTAAATATATTATTTTATCAGTAATAAATAGTTCTGTTTCGGAGATGCACCTTGGAAATCCTTTTCCATCAGGTTGTTCATGGTGATTTATTATTGCTTGGCATACCTCTTCTTGAAGTTTTAATATTTTTTTAGCTATTTTATAGCCATAAACAGGATGAGTAAATTCTATTTTTATTTGTTCATCAGAGACCTTTACCGATTCCATTTCATTAATTATGGGGTACGATAACCTCCCTATATCGTGGAGGTATCCAGCTATGGATATTACTAAGAGTCGTTTATGGGTACAACCCATTTTCAAGCCAATGAATGTCCCTATTATTGCTACCCTAACACTGTGGGATACAAGATGGTTATCTGTAGTCAAAAAAGTTATAATATCGATATAGTGATCTGGATGCTTTTTAAGCTCTATAACTAGTGTTTCTGAAGCAGAAATAAGCTTTTCTTTAAACGAAGATATATCCTTAGGGTTTTTCATAAGCTTATTAAATACAAAAGATATACTATCAATTATTTTTTCTATATTTTCTAAGGAGTTTATTTTTAGATTGATATTATCAAGCCTTTCTTTAGTTTTATCCGTTGTTTTGTTCTTTAGCAAGGAGTCAGCTTTCTCTGATAGCTTATTTTTATTAAAAGTTTTATTAATTACTTTTCCTTGAGTAAAAACAGTTGTAATACCTTTGTTTATCCAGTTAACTATATCTTTTTTACTTAAGGCAGCACCTTTTGTTAATAGTAGTTGACCATTCTCTAAAAGCAGATTATCAGAAAATGATATTCCGTCTCTTAAGTTATTTACGTTTAGCTTTAGCATTAAAATAACCTATATTAATATTTATAAAATTATCGTAACAACAATGCAACAAATTTATTCTAACTATAATAAAATATAATTACTAAAACTAATTATATCTATAATGTTGTGAAAAATTAGCTATATATTACTTTTGAAAGCCTATTCTTTTTTAAAAGTAGTTTTTATTTTGTTTAGCATTTCTTTTATAGAAAAGTTAACAAAACGTAGAGAAATTACTCCCATTATAATGGTTGACAGTATAGCAAAGGTATAGTAGCTAATAGAAAAGGCTGCTGCAGTCTCTAAACTTATACCTGACTCGAAAAGCTTAAGAGCCTCTATACAGGGTAGTTGAAAGTTACCAAGAAAACCAGGGGCTGATGGAATACTTATTCCAGCCATAGTAAAAAATAGTATTACAAAAGATGCGCCTAAGGGGTAGGACAAGCTAAGCTTATGAAAATATATAGTTGCATAGGGTATTAGTCCGGCGAAGCTCCATATTAAAAGAGATAGAGCAATACTAAGTAAAAATCTTTTTAGGCTGGCTATAATATGAAGTCCTTCTATGAATAACTCAATGAGCTGTAGTATTTTAGAAGTAACTTTTTTAGGTAGCGGTTTTAATATTGGTGATATTATTTTTAGGAACCTCTCTTTTTTAAAGTATATAAAAAAAAGAATTGCAATTAATATTGAAAAGGCTATTAGTAAGCTGTATATAAAGCTAACTATCCATAAGGGAATAGTAGGCGGAAGTTTAACCGTTATAAGAACTAATAACATAACTATTGATAAACCAGTAAAATCTAAAATCCTTTCTAAAAAAATGACTGTCATAGAGGAGGTAAGGGATATATTATATTTTTTGCTTAATAAATATGGTCTAACGATTTCTCCACTTCTTATAGGGAAGGTGATTATTGCCATGAAACCTACCAAAGTCATAGGTAGTAGGTCTTTTTGTAATGTCTTTTTTAAGGGGGACAGCATAATCTGCCATCTAACTGATCTTAAATACATACCAATAAAGGTTAATACTATTGCTGGTAAAACAAAGAATAGGTCTATATTAATAAACTCAGTAGCAAGCTTATTAAGCTCAATATCTTTAAATGTAAAATACAGAAAAGCAATACTTACTACCAAGCCAATAATAATTTTTATCATAAAGATTTTCCTTAAAAAAAATGAATATTTATTTCTTAATCGTATCGTTTAGGAATTGTTAGAGAGTTAAAATACTTTAAATAAAGTATTTTCTTTGTTGTTTTAAAAAATATAAAAATGCTAAATAACAAAATAAAAAGCAATCTTTTTATAAAAATCTAATAAACAATATTATAAAATATTAAACTACTTTTTGTATAATAAGTTAATTTTTTTTATTAATTTTTGTTAAGTTATCAAAAATAGTGTATTTTTATAGTTAAATGATTCTGAATAAAGTTATTGGTGTTATTATATTGATATATTAACACCTAATGTAAATATTGATAACTGTTTTATAATATATTATTTTATATTAAAAGGCTTTTTATTTTTTTTATTAAAAAATATTAATATATTGCTATATATTAAATAATAAGGATTAGCTTATAAAAACTATTGTTCTACTTTGTTCTTTGGGCAAAATAATAAAGCGATCTCGATTTTATTTATACTGGTGTATATAAAAATATAGACTACTATATTTTAATAGTTAATTAATGGGGATGTTGATATGTCAGATACCCAAAATGTATATATCTACTTAAAACAAGGAGAGGTTGATTATGCCTATATGCTAAAAAAAGGTAAGGTTATTATTGAGCTTAATAGACATGATTCTTTTGAAATTAGTGGTAATAACATTATTTTTGGAATATCAGAGATATTCCTAACCGAAGTAGATAAACATAATTATTTTAGAATTTTTAGTGTAAAGATTCCTCCTAACTCTGAATATGTTAGAATTCCTAGTAAAAAGATTCATAGCTTGTCTGCCAACTATAATATAGGCTTTTCTCTTGCTAAAACCACTGCAGAAATTCTTATGAATATAAATAAAATTCTTACTGTTAAAAATAAAGAAGTTGGAGAAAAAGAACGACTTTCTCGAGAATATTGTAAAATTTATGCATGGGCAACAAATAAGCTAATTAATCATTACGAACAAAAACGTTTTCCATGGTTAGAACCTCTATATAATATTGCAAAGGCCTCATTAACCTATGCAAAAGGTATTGCTTTTTTATCTTTTGACAAAAAAACAACCTTTCATATTAAAAGTAAGCAATTAGACGAATTTAGTAAAGAGTTTCCACCGGGATCTATTGTGTGTAAGGAGGGTGAGAAAGGTGAGGAGTTATATATACTTAGGAGTGGACGACTAAAAGTTTTTATTAAAGGTAATCCTATTGCAATTATAGAGGACTCAGGAAGTGTAATTGGTGAAATGGCACTATTATTAGGAGAAACAAGAACTGCTACACTACAGTCTATTGAGCATACAGTTTTAACCGTTGTTAGCAAGTCTAATTTAAAAAAGTTTGCTGAAACTCATCCAGACTTCTTAAGAAATATTTCTGTGGATTTATCCCGACGTATATTAGCTAATTGTACTGTTGTTAATGATCTTTCTGAGATTATAGATCAAAGTAATAAAACTGATAATAGTTTACCTCAGGTTTTGAGGGAAGACAAATATAAAGAAGAGCTTAAGCTATTAAGACAAAGTGTAAAAGAACTACATCAAAAATACGATATGGATTGGCTATATGATATGTATAGCGAGATAACTGATAAAATAGTTAAAGCAAGAGAAAGCTAAGTAATATATTAACTCTCTCACTTTTAAATACTTTTAAAATGGATCAGACTATGAATAAAATATTTTTATATGTTAGTATTATTTTTATTGTTCAATTAAGCTATGCAATTGCTAAACCCACTAAGATATTATATTGCAAAACATTTGATCCCCATAAGATTTTTAATAAAAATATACCTCCTTATGATAAATGCTTTAAAGGGGTTAGTGATACAAGCTATTATAAAGTTTTTTTAAGCCGTAATAATCGCATTTTAAAAGTAGAATACTATAATTCAGACAATATTCTACAAACTACTAAGACTTATAACTATAAACAGAATAAGCCCTATTATAGTAAAAAGGTTCACTTATCTGGTAGTAATAAGAGTATTACTTTTAATTATTTTTTTGCTATAAACCTCCAGATAAATACTCCAAATAGAACAATAGCTAATAGACGATATTATAAAAAAGTTAGCCAATATAATGATAATGCCTTATACCAAACATCATATTACGATAAATACGGTAGACTCTTAGTTAAGCTCTTTTATAATAAAGGTAAAATATCACAGTATAAGTTAAGGGTTTTCTACAAAGGAAAACTCGATAGAGAAATATATTATAAAGGTCAAGGTGAATATTATAACGGCAAAAATAGAAAATGGACTAAAACTCATAAATGGGTTAATATATTTAGTATTACTGGTCAATTAGAGTTTTCATTTTATAGTTTTGATAAAAGTAATAAAGTTCAATATTTTATTTATTACTACAATCAAAATGGTAGTCTAATACAAAAGAATCAGTTTTCAATTAATAAAAATAAAGTACTGTTGCTGAGAAATAAAATTATTAAGCTTAAGAAAAATGGTATTAAAAGATCAGTTAATATTCCCAGAGGAATATATTTTACACCTTTTCTAAAACAGAAATTTAACTATAAAAATAAAGTTTTAATTCTAAAAGGTCTTATCTCTAAAGATGAGGTGAACTATTTAGTTAATATACCCAAAACTAAGAAAAGTATAAGATATCGTACTTTAGTCAAGCGGATGTATAGGCAACTGAAAAAAAGCTTTGTACCTACTAAAACTAAAGATATTAGCTGGTACTTCAAACTAAATGGTAAAGTTGATAAAATCGAGTATTATAAAGCTAACAACCTATCCAAGGTGGACTACTATGACGATAATGGTAATATTAGTAAAACCGATAAGTATAATTGGTTAGGAGAAAAGATATTTGTTGAAGAGTAAGACTATTATTATAGGTGTTAGTGGAGGGATTGCCTGTTATAAAATATTAGATCTTGTTAGCCTGCTTAAAAAAAAGGGATATATAGTCCATGTTGTTATGACTCACAACGCTACTAAGTTTATAAATCCCCTAACCTTTAGGACTATATCAGAAAACCCTGTATTAACCAATACTTTTGACGATCCCCTAAGCCATATTGATATACCCCATAGTGCAGATGTATTTTTAATAGCCCCTGCTAGCTTTAACATTATCGGCAAGATAGCAAATGGTATTGCTGATGACCTTCTTAGTACTATGATATCTGCTTGTACCTGTCGTAAGATTATGGCTCCTGCTATGAACGCTAATATGTATAATAATCCTGCTTTGCAAGATAATATATCTATCCTAAAAAAGAGGGGTTATGAAATAATAGAACCCGAAGAAGGCCTTTTAGCCTGTGGATACAACGGAATAGGTAGACTAAAAAACATAGAAGGTATAATTAATCATATTCTAAATGACAATGATAAACCTCTTTTGGGTAAGAAAGTCCTGATTACTGCTGGCGGGACAATAGAATATATTGATCCGGTTAGATTTATTAGTAATAAGTCCAGTGGCAGGATGGGTATTGCTCTTGCACAAGCGGCTCATAATCTTGGTGCTGATGTTAGTCTTGTATACGCTAATGTTAGCGTACCATTACCCGATAATATAAATCTATTCCACGTTGATAGTGCTAATAGTATGTTAAATGTATTAAGGCAAAAAATCGATAGCTTTGACATATTAATCATGGCATCGGCAGTTAGTGATTTTCGTGTTGAATCCGTTAGCACTAACAAGATTAAAAAAAAGAGTGGATCTCTTATCCTAAAGCTAATACAAAATGATGACATCCTAAAAAGCCTTAATAAAAATAAGAAACAAACATTCATAGGCTTTTCAGCGGAGACTAATAACCTAATCAATAATGCAAAACATAAACTAGTAAATAAAAACCTCGATCTAATTATAGCCAATGACGTATCCAACAATGAGATAGGCTTTAACTCAAAAGAAAATGAGGTAACATTATTATTCGCCGATGGACAAATAATAAACCTCCCACGTAAGGATAAGTATGAGTTAAGCATGGATATACTTAAGCTTATCCATAAACATTTAATCCCTAAAAGCTAATACTAAGTCCTCCTAAGCCTCTTAACCAAATGATTAAAAATACTTAAAACCTCTTCCTCCCTAAAAAGTAGCAAGGATAACACATAACTTATACCACCAAATACTATAAGTATAATAGTCTTAATTATATTGTCCACATAATAAATCGAAGTTATGGCAATATCCTCAATTATCAGTCTAAGAAAGTAAATCACCAATAACATAATAACTGAACCACTAAATGCCTTAAGCAATATCCTAATAAAATTAAATATACTGGTCTTAAAGTTAATATCCCCAACCTTAATAACGAATACTATAACCAATAAAGCAAAATTAAAAAATGAAGATAGCATAATAGAAAAGGCAATACCCCTAAATGACCAAAACTTAACCAAAACCATCATCAAAATAAAATTAAGAATAACCGATGATAAACCTGTATAAATCATAGTTTTCATATCTTTCATAGACTGGAACGCCCTCAAAAATATAACTGAGGCACCCATAGATATTATAGCGGGAGCAAAATAAAATTGTGCAATTCCTATATTTCTTATAAGAGTATCATTAATTTTACCGCTATCTTCGGAAAACAATAAAAGAATATCACTAAAAATTAGCCTGCTTATCTCGTAATCGAGGATCATAATGCCAAAAGCTGATGGAACAGTAATAAGTAAGACCATCCTTAGGCCTATAGCAATTAGACTCTTAAAACTATCCCTTTTACCAGAGTCGAAATATTTTGCCAAATTAGGCAGGCTAACAGTGGATATACCCGATATAAATACCGATAATGGTAGCTGTATAACAAAAAACCCCTGAGCCAATGCAGTATTAGCACCAGTAATCTCACCAGAGAAAATGTTGGATAGTATATTATTAAGCTTAGGTATCCCCATAGCCATAGCAAAAGGTATAAACAAGGCTAAGAACTCTTTTATATGCTCATCCTTAAAATTGATGGTAAACCTAAACCTAAATCCAGACCTAACTAATAATGGTATCTGTATGACTAAATATGCGAGTCCACCAACGATTATAGAGTATGCTAATGCCTGAATACCAAATATTTTATGAGAGAAATATAAAATCACTAAAAATGCTATGTTAGAAAAGAACGGTCCCAAAGCTGGAATAGTAAACTTATCCATGGAGTTTAGCATTCCCATTGCAAGAGCTGATAAACTAATAAACGGTAAGTAAAACATTATAACACTAAGCAACTCAGATGCCATAACGCTAGAGTTAATATGCTCAGGATTATTATGATAATAACTAATAAATATATCCGAGCTAATATATCCAATGAAGGCAATGAAAACCGTTATTATAATAGCTAGACTTATAACCTTATTTGCAAAACTAAAAGCCTCAGCCTTACCCCGCCTTAATAAAATAGCAGAAAACAAAGGTATAAATGCCGCTGAGAGTGCACCTTCTGCTAATAGCTCCCTTAGGGCATTAGGTATTCTAAAGGCGGCTATAAATGAATCAAACTCCCAACCTCCGCCAAATAAATATATTGAGTATTGCTGTCTTACTAATCCCAATACCTTTGAGGCTAGGACAGCTAAGGATATTATTATACTTGTTTTTAAAAAGCTTTGCTTGCTAAGCATTATATGACTTTTGGCACAACTATAAAATTATCATGACTCTTAGGTGCAAGATCAATAATGTCCTTCACTGGCATGCTGTTTTTGACTATGTCTTCACGAAATACGTTTTTTATATCCAAGATGTGTGCTGTAGGCTCTATATCGGATGTGTCCAACTCGTTAATTTTATCAACGTAGGTTAAAATATTACTAAGCTCTTTTGCAAACTGAGTCTTTTCGTTATCAGTTAAGTATATTCTTGCAAGGTTAGCTATGTTATCAACTTGTTCTAGTGATATTTTCATGTTAATACCCTATTTTATCTGTTAAAACGATTATCCCCTAAATATAATTAATATTTTGACTAATACAATAAAAGCTACTATATTTTCATTTGCATACAAACTAAAGAGGTAATATGTTATTAGCTAAGGTAATAGGTAGACTTGTAGCCACTGCAAAGCTAAAATGCTTTATCGGGATTAAGTTTTTATTAATACAGCCTATTAACGAAAATAAAAGCCCTATTGGTCAAGTATTAGTGGCATGTGATAGTGTACAGGCTGGTGAAGGGGATATAGTATTATACGAAGTAAGTAGAGAGGCAAGTATAGTTCTTCCTGATCCGTTTAATCCGTCTGATGCAACCATAACCGCAATAGTTGATAATATAAATAAGTAAATGATTATAGCTAAAGTTATTGCTAATGTTGTATCCACCGTTAAACATGATAGCTATGTTGGAGAAAAGATATTAATGGTTATGCCATTATCGCCGGATAATAAAAAAATAAATAATCCTATAGTTGCCATAGATAAGGTACAGGCTGGTATTGGGGATAAGGTTTTAGTTTTACAAGAGGGTAACTCATCCCGTCAGATTATGGGGACTAATAATACACCTGTTAATACAATAATTATAGGTATTGTTGATGACGTTAATACAAAATAAAACATTTGGTATGATAGTTAATCAAAACGGAGGTAAGGTTAAATCTGGTACATACAATAGAAAAGAGTTTGAGGCTATACTAAAAGATGATGGACTCATAATAGAGACCAAAAGTATTAAGGATATTTGTCCTGCACTAATGAACTTTAAGAAAAATAATGTTAGTGTATTGTTTATTTACGGAGGAGATGGAACACAGCAAAAAGTTATTTCTGAGATTATACGTTTAAAAATTAACTTTCTTTTTGTTGTCCCTCTAAAAGGGGGGACTATGAATATGTTAGTTAAAGATGTTGGATTAGGTAAGCCTCCTATAAAGGTTATTAGGTCTATTAGGAGTATTTATAGCGCTAACATGCCATTTTTCAAGAAGTCTATTATTAGGGTGCTTATTAACTCAGCTGATTGTTTATACGGCTTTTATTTTGCCAATGGAGTGATTTATAAAATATTAAAGCGTTATTATGAGGATGGAGCCTGTTTTACTAATGCTTTAAAGGTTACTATACAGGGTATTTTAGGGTCTATTTTAACTAGTCATACATATTCTAGATTATTTGAACCTGTTGGATGTAGGGTAGTTCTTGACGATAAAGAGATTAATAAAATTATGTTTTTGGGGATTATGTTTGGTACCTTAAATAGATTGGTTTTTGGGTTTAGACCGTTTATTGAACAGGCTAAGGAAAATAATGAGTTTAACTTTATTGCTTATTCTTTTGATAGAAAAAAACTTATTCGTTATTTTCCTTATTTAGCTCGCGGCAAAATGGTAGACAATTTAGATATTTATCCTAAGACAGTTAAAAAGCTGACATTAGAGACTAACTCAGGCTTTGCCCTTGATGGAGAAGTCTATAATATAGATAGACTTAGTAAGTTTGAGATTGACATTATAGGGCATATTAATATACCAATTATTAGTTGATAGGCTTGGTTATGAGGTATTGTTAGCAATATGATTTTTCATGGTTAATTAGCCATTTTTTATTATTTAGTCCGCTTGCAAAGCCTGTTAGATTGCCATGTTTACCTACTACCCTATGACAGGGCATTATAATAGGAATGGGGTTCTTATTTAGAGCTTGTCCAACAGCACGATATGCTCTATAATGACCAATAGATCTTGCAATATCACTATAACTACGAGTTTGTCCATAGGGGATGTTATTTAGTTCTTTCCATACTGCTTTTTGGAAGATAGTACCATTAATTGGATCAGCCTTTATAGTAAACGTTTTTAGCGTACCTTTAAAATAGGCGTTAATCTCGGTTATTGCCCTAGACAAATACTGATGGCTATCCGCATACTTAAGGCTATAGCCTTTTTTAAGATAATAGTTTTCTATAAGGCTATTATTATTTAGTGATACTAACGATATACTATCCTTATTTTTTGAGGCTATTAGAATATCCCCTATAGGACTCTTCATTATACTATAAAACAATTTTGATGTCATTTATTTTTCATCATAAGTTCAAAGTCAATAAGCCCTTTATTACGTATTATACAAGCATTACATATACCACATCCATTTTCAACACCGCTATAACAACTATGACTAATATTTTTAACGGTATCAAAATACCCTAAGTCGTATGCCATTTTCCATATTTCTTTTTTGGATAAAAACATCAACGGAGTATGAATGCTAAAATCATGATCCATAGCAAGACATATACTTTTCTCAATAGACTTTATAGTATCATAACGACAATCTGGATATCCACTATAATCCGTCTGACACATGCCGCCAACTATATTATATATATTATTTTGATAACCATACGCGGCTCCATAGGTCAATAGGATTATATTACGACCGGGTACGAAGGTATTGGGCAGGCCGTTTTTGGATTTATTGTTTATAGGTAGATCACTGGTTAAAGATGTACCTCCAATGGCGTTGAACGTATTTATGGGAAATATTGTTTGTTTTACACCTGCTATATTAGCAATAGATTTTGATGCCTTAAGCTCAATGGAATGGCGTTGACCATAATCAAAGGTTACGGCTTCCACTTTGTCAAACTTTTTTAATGACCAAAACAAACAGGTGGCTGAGTCTTGTCCTCCTGATAGTAGTACCAATGCGGATGTCAATATAAGCTCCTTATTTAACCTTCTCTAACACAAATATCTTTAGCCAACCAAAGAATAGTATTTGTCTTTCCTCGATTACCCTAAGATTAAGTCCTTCTATTAGCTTATAGAGGTTTAGGTTAATCTTTGTGGCAAAGAGATTAAGAATGATATTTAATATTTTCTTTACGATATTGGGCTCTTCATTACGATTAATAAACTTATCAAATATAATTAATCTACCTTTTGGCTTTAGTACTCTCACTGCTTCTTTAAGGCATATATGTGATTCTTTAACTACTGCTAATATTAATGGCATCAACACTATTTCAAAGGACTCATCATCAAGTTTAAGCTTTTGTGCATCCATACGGACTAAACTAACATTGTGATGAGCTTTTATCTTCCTAGACGCCTTCTTAAGCATGGATGGACTATAATCTATTGCAGTTATTTTTATAGGCTTATCTATATATTTTAGGCATTCACCAGTACCGATACCAATTATTAGAAGGTTGTTTAATGGTTTATCCTCTGAGCTTGTTGATAACACTTCTTTTACATACTCTTTTATGGCAGTTTTTAAGTATGAACTGGTTATAAGGTCGTATACGTGGGAGTATAAGTCCCACAGTCTGTGTCCTAGTATATGTCTCATGGTTTTATCCTAGTTGTTTTATGGTTAAATAGGTTGTTAAGAATAGGTTTTATTATATTTGATTTCTATACTCAAAGGTAATAATCTTATAATAAAATATAATTTTTTTTAAAAGCAAAGTTTTGACAATTTACAATAAAAGAGTTATTTTTTCGCAGACAGAGGTAAACATGTATATAGATAAACCATTTAAAGAGTTTTTTAATGATTTAGCGTCGGATAAGTCATCCCCTGGTGGTGGGAGTGTTGCGGCAGTAAATGGACTACAAAGTATTAGTCTTGTACTTATGGTAGCTAACCTTACTTTGGGTAAAAAGAAGTATGAGTCTGTCCAGCAGGATGTAAAGGATATTATAAAGCAGGGTGATAAGATTAAAACCTCTTTTATGGCTAAGATAGATGAGGATATATCCATATTCCAAAGTATAATGGACTGTTATAAGCTGTCAAAGGATGAAAGAGAGGTTCCTTTACAAACAGCGTTAAAAAGGTCTGCAAGGTTTTCGTTTTCTATGGTCGATGACGGACTTAATATTATGAATCTTGCAGTTAGGATCGCAGAAATAGGCAATAAAAACTTAATAAGCGATAGTGCAATTGCTTTATTATTGGGTCTTAGTACGATTGAGTCGTCTATTATCAATGTTAAGATAAACTTAAAGCCTTTGAAAGACTCTGACACGGTTAAAGAGCTGGATAGCAAAATGAAAAGTATTTTGGATAAGGCTAAGACTATTTATGATGACGGATTTAAAATAATTAATCAATATATATAGGGTTTATAATGGAATTATTAGAAGGTAAAATCATTGCAAAACGCCTTAGAGAGCGTATTAAGAATATGGTAACCACTATTGTTGATAAGTCTGATAAGCGTCCAAAGCTTGTTACCATTTTTATTGGTAATGATCCCGCCAGTGAGTGGTATAATAAGAGTATTAAAAAGGCATGTGATAATGTTGGAATTGATTATGAGTTACATGAATACTCAACTATAGAGTATAAGTGGGCGGTTGAGTTAATTAAAAAGCTTAATGAAGATGAAGATGTTAGTGGAATATTAATAAATCAGCCTTTACCAGCTGGATTAAAGGATATTGTTGAGTTAATTAATCCTGAAAAGGATATAGAGGGTATAACTCCAAAGAATCTTGGTAATCTATTACTCAATAAAGAGACTCATATACCCTGTACTCCTCAGGCTGTGGTAACCATAATCGACGATTATAAGATTAATCTTGCGGGTATGAAGGTATGTATATTAGGGCGTAGTAATATAGTTGGACGTCCACTTAGTATTATGCTGTCCCATAGGGACTCTACAGTTACCTTATGTCATTCTAAGACGAATAACCTTGAAAAAGAGCTTTATTCTGCTGATATGGTTATTGTAGCCATTGGTAGGGCTAAGTTTGTAAAAAAGGACTGGATAAAAAATGGGGCTATTGTTATTGATGTGGGTACTAACTATGTTAATGATAAACTGGTTGGTGATGTTGACTTTGACAACGTAAAAGATAAGGCATCAAAGATAACCCCTGTACCTGGTGGAGTGGGCGGATTAACTAATATTATTCTTCTAAAAAACTGTGTTGAGGCGTTCATTAAACAGGCTAATATAACTATTTAATCGAGGTAGAGATTATGGACTCAGGTGACGGGTCTATTATTTATTTATTCCTTACTTTTATTGGTGGACTAATAGGGGGAATTATTGGTTCACTTGTTACAGTGCTTTGGTTTAGTACTAAGGCTAAGATATGGATTAGGGATAAAAGGATTAAGAAGGCTGTATTCGGTTTTTTAGAGATACAGGACTATGCTAATCTTATTAGGGATAGCTTTTTAAGTATAAATCAGCATAAGGATGATATTCAGGGTACTCTTAAAAAGGCCGTTGGTAAAGATAAAGAAGAGGTTTTAAAGTTATTTAATGACTCTTATAGTACTCTTGAGCGTACTATGAATGTTTATCTTGCTCGTAAAAAAGAGTTAGAGGAAAAAATATTTAGTAATACGGATATTTAGCTTATGAACTGGGCAAGAAAATATCGTAATCTAAAGGATAAAAATAGAAAGTCTGACTATGCTTATTTCTCACCCGATGAACATTTTAATTTGTATAGCCAAAGCCTTAAAGATTTATACACTAGATTACAAAACTATGTTTATGGTACTATGATACAGTCAAAATATCATAAGGTTATGATTCCTAAGTTTGGTAATAAGAGTTCGTTTATTTCTGACAAGGTAAAAATTGACTCCTTAATTTTATCGGATAATGATAATGAGCTTAAAATAATCCCTGAAGGCATTCATTTTATTGGTGTAGTTGGAAAGGTTTATTTTAGGGCATATCAAAAGGTATATACTTTTAACTCTGTTATTGAAAAGCGTATTAAGTTTTCTAAGGAACCCTATTTCTTTTTGGTTAATGATAGCGAAAATAAAGATAAGTTAGTATGGGGTTATTTACAGGATGGATATGATACTTTTCCGGGCTATGAGATTAAAAAGCTAACTGATGATATTATTGAAACACTATTAGATGAGGTATTTCTTTCTATATAATTAGATCTAGGAAAGAAAATGGCTTCTACTACCACTTTAAAAGAAAGACTCTACTGTCATATTAATACTTTAAACACTAAAACTGGTAAGATTATTGATTTAGTGATTGTCTTTTTAATTTTAATACTATGTATTAGTTATATTTTATGTACTTTCTCTATACCAAAGTATATTGCCGACACTATTCACTATATTGAGTTAATAATTGGGGGAATATTTGTTATTGAATATATTATTAGGTTTTGGGTAGCAGGCAATAAGCTTAAGCATTTTTTTAATATTTACTCTATTATTGATTTAGTTAGCATTATTCCATTTATTTTTACTTTTGCGAACTTACAATTTATAAGGATATTTAGGGTATTTAGGATTTTACGTTTACTTAGGTTTTTGAAAGATGAACATCTCTTTTTTGGTTCTATTAGAGAAGACAATTTAGTTATTGTTAGGATTATATTTACTATACTATCTATTATTTTTGTTGGGTCTGGTCTAATCTTTTATGAGGAGTATGGAGCTACTGGTTCTAATATAAATAATTTTTTTGATGCGATTTATTTTACCATTGTTACACTTACTACGGTTGGTTTTGGAGACATTACTCCAATTACTACCGGGGGTAAGCTTATCACTATTTTGATGATTTTAAGTGGTGTTATATTTTTACCTTGGCAAATAGCCACTCTAATAAGAAAGTTTGTATATACCTTTAACAAAAAAGAAGTTATATGCAAAAGTTGTGGACTAAAATATCACGAAAAAGATGCCATTCATTGTAGAGCTTGCGGACAACTAATCTATCAGGAATATAATGGTGGAGTTGATTAAATATATGCCTAAAATTAAGATTTGGATATTGAAGTCCCTAACTTTAAAGTTATTAATTCTATATTAATAGATTAATAATATCCCTTAGCTTGTTGTTTTCGTATACGTTTTTGGATTTTTCTAAGCATTGCTTCTTTTCTTCGTTTTTTCTTAAGGCTTGGTTTTTCATAGAAAGAACGTTTTTTCATTTCTCTGTTTATGCCATCTCTTTCACACTTTTTTCTAAAGCGGCGGATAGCAACTTCAATAGGTTCATTATCTCCCACTTCGATTTTTGTCATATTTGTTAATCACCTACCTTTAACTATAAGATTTTAATTATAAATATAAGATTTAGTTAAATATTGTCAAACTATTTTGCAATAAAATACCTTTAAAAAAGATTTATTGTTAAAATTGATAATCGCCGTAAACCTTTCCAGTATAACTGTTGATTTTTATATTAGTTATATGTCCGTAGAACTTGATATTAAAGCTATTATTTTTAATAGAGTTAATAAAGCTATTAATTTTTTGTTCATTATCCGTATCTAAAATGACTTCTACGGTTCCATCGGGCAGATTGCTAACAGCACCCCTTAATTTGAGTATCTTAGCATTTTTACTACAATAGTCCCTGCAAAACACTCCCTGAACTTCTCCTCTAAGGATAATTTTCCTTTGCCATAGTTTTTATCCCGCTATATTTATTATTTATTATTTTTGTCAATTAAAAAGTTGCTTATTTTGTTAAATTCATTATAGTAGTTCCACTTGCCGTAACTACCCGATAAAAACTTTATCTCAAATATGGGAATATCTAATACAATTCTCTTTAGTACAGACATATTACTGCTTATAACATTTGACGTGTTAACAGAATTGAGCAAAACTGCTAATACCTTTAAGCCTTTGTTATAAGCATATTCAAGGGTAAGTAGAGTGTGATTAATTGCTCCCAACTTATTATCCACAACAATAACAATGGCTAAACCAAGCTCTAAAGCCAAATCTGCCATAAAAAAGTTATCTTTTATAGGCACCATAATTCCACCAGCACCCTCAACCAGAATATAATCACAGTTAATCCCTCAGTGAAACAAACTTATTTTTAATAAAGTCTATGTTTATGTTTACTGACTGTCTTTCTGCGGCAATCAAAGGTGCAAGAGGCTCTCTAAGCCTAATAGGACATATATTCTCTAACGGGACTTCCAAACCAAGAATATCCTTATACAAATTAGCATCACAAGGAATAGGTAAACAACCAGTCTCAATGGGCTTCATAACAGCAATATTAATACCCAAAGCCTTTAGACTAAGACCTAATCCACAGGTTATAACAGTTTTACCTACTCCGGTATCAGTACCAGTTATAAATATGCCTTTCAAAATAGTCCTTAGGTAATGTCAATAATTGAATGATAGATTGCTTTAGTAAGATGGCCTATCTCATCCATGGTTACAGATAGTGGAGGCATTGAAAATAATAACATCCCCTAAATTGCGAACTATAACTTTATATTCTCTAGCTTTCATAGATATTCTATGTCCAATTCTCTTTTCTATAGGATAATGAGTTTTAGTTTTTTTATCTAATACAATTTCTATTCCAACCATAAATCCTTTTTGTCTAATATCACCCACGTGATCAAGGTTATTAAATGGTTTTAATAGTTTATGAGCAAGCTAATTTTTTTCTCATATTAGCCAAAGTATTGTCCTTATCAAAGAGGTCTAACGAAGCCAAAGCGGCAGAACATAGCAATAGGATTACCTGTATATGTTGACCATGAAAAAAAGCCTTGAACTCACTATATTCGCCTAAAAAAAGCATTATAAATCTCATCAGTGGTAATTGTAGCCGCAAGAGGTAAATATCCCCCAGTAATACCTTTTGCAAGAATCATAATATCCGGATTTAACATATCCTCCTGAC